>NZ_DAOLHN010000007.1:0-79433 GCF_035329025.1 Sphingorhabdus sp.
GCCTCCACGAAACCAAGCTGATCGTCGACCTGCTCTATGAAGGCGGCATCGCCAATATGCGCTATTCGATCTCGAACACCGCCGAATATGGCGACATCACCACGGGTCCGCGTATCATCACCGAAGAAACCAAGTGGGAAATGAAGCGGGTGCTGGAAGACATTCAATCAGGCCGTTTCGTGAAGAACTTCGTGCTCGACAACCGTGCCGGCCAGCCTGAACTGAAGGCTGCGCGCAAGGCCGCAGCGGCGCATCCGATCGAGGAAACGGGTGCCCGCCTGCGCGCGATGATGCCGTGGATCGCCAAGAACAAGCTGGTCGACAAAGCCAAGAACTAAGCGCTTTGCCGCTTAGCAATTGACATTTTTGGGGGATGGGGCAGCAAATGCCTCATCCCCTTTTTACTGGAGCCTAAAATGCGCAAATTCCTGATCGCCCTGCCCCTCATTTTCGCGGCACCGCTGTTGGCGCAGCAGGATGCCGCTCCGCAGCTTCCGGGGGTTGCTGATGCTGCACGCGTCGCCGCCGGAACCTATGTTGTCGACAGCCGGCACACGCAGGTCAACTGGCAGGTCAACCATTTCGGTTTCAACGACTATTTTGGTTTGTTTGGCGACATCAAAGGCACGTTGCAGATCGCCCCCGCCAATCCATCAGCGGCAAAGGTGGATGTCACCATCCCGATCGCATCGGTGGCAACATCGAGCCAAGGCTTGACCGACCATCTTAAAACCGCCGATTTCTTCGACGTCGCGAAATTTGAGAGCGCGCGCTTTGTTTCAACCAGCGTCACTGTCGACGGGCAAAAGGCCGTCATCAAGGGCGATCTCACCATGCTGGGCGTTACCAAGCCGGTCGAACTTGAAGCCCGTTTCGAAGGCGCAGGCAACAACCCAATGAGCAAGAAGGCAACTGTCGGCTTTCATGCCGCGACGACGATCAAACGCAGCGAATGGGGCATGACCAAATATGTCCCGATGGTCGGCGACGATGTGAAACTGCGGATCAGCGTGGCGTTTGAAAAGGAAGGCTGATCAGCCTCGATAAGTCATCGCAACATCGCAGCGCGCATAATGGTGCTGCGCTTCGGCAAGCAACGCCGCATCATGTTCGAAGCCGCATTTTTCATACAGATGAATAGCGGCTTCGCATTTTTTGTTAGTAAGCAAATAGAGCCGTTCGGGTGCCATCGTAGCAGCCCGTTCTACGAGGGCGTTGAGCAGAAACTCACCCGCTTTCAATCCTCGCAGGTCCGATCGCACACCCATTTTGGTCAATTCGAGTTGGCCGGGGCCAGACCATTTAAGCGCTCCGGCACCAACAATCCCCCTGCCCTCAACCTCGACAAATAATATGTCGCCATCTTTGTCGATGATCGTCGCACGGGGATTCTGGAGGACGTGGCGATCCACATCCTCCATCTCGAACATGCTGCTGATCCATTCTTCGTTGATGTCGTGGAACAGCGGCGCAAGATCGTCCCGAAATTCGACGATACGCAGCATCACCAGCCTTTGCGATAGGCTCCATCGAGCCGCTCCTTAGCAGCGCGATATTCGCGCTCCAGACGGTCGACCATGTCCCCTACCGACTGAACTTCCTTGACCGCACCGATGCCCTGACCGGAACCCCAGATATCCTTCCAGGCCTTGGCTTCGGTGTTGCCGCCCGAACCGAAGTTCATCGTGCTGATATCGCCCTTGGGCAGGTTGTCCGGATCCATGCCAGCCTTGACGATCGACTGGCGCAGATAGTTTCCATGCACGCCGGTGAAGAGGTCTGAGTAAACAATATCACTCGCCTTCGCTTCGACGATGTTTTCCTTATAGCCCTCAACCGCATTGGCTTCCTTGGTCGCAATAAACGCACTGCCGATATAGGCGAAATCGGCGCCCATCGCCTGTGCAGCGAGGATCGATTGGCCGTGTGCAATCGAACCCGACAGCGCGACGGGGCCATCAAACCACTCGCGGATTTCCTGCATCAGAGCAAAGGGCGAAGTTGTGCCTGCATGACCGCCAGCGCCAGCGGCTACCGGAATAAGGCCATCTGCGCCCTTTTCGATGGCCTTGTGCGCGAAGCGATCATCGATCACATCGTGCAGCGTGATACCACCCCACGCATGGACTGCCTGGTTCAGATCCTCGCGCGCGCCGAGCGAGGTGATAGTCACGGGCACCTGCCATTTGGCGCAGATCGAAATATCCTCTTCCAACCGGTTGTTTGAACGGTGCACGATCTGGTTGACGGCATAAGGCGCCGCGAGGCGATCCGGATTGTCGCGGTTATGCGCCGCCAATTCTTCGGTGATCTGGTGCAGCCATTCGTCCAGCTGGCTCGCCGGACGTGCGTTGAGCGCCGGGAAGCTGCCGACAACGCCCGCTTTGCACTGCGCAATCACCAGCTCGGGTCCGGATACGATGAAAAGCGGCGAACCGATCACCGGCAAGCGGAGATTATCAAAAATGGCAGGCAAAGACATCGGCAACTCCTAAGGCTTAATCACTTGTTTAAGCCGTAAAGAGCGTAACGCCCTGCCCTTGTCAAATGCCGTTTGCAGCACTCAACAGCGCACGCACGGTTGCCGTAGCGACATCGGTGTCAATGCCTGCTCCGAAAAGGCTGCGTCCATCCGCTGTACGGCATTCTACATAGGCCGCCGCCTGCGCTCCTGCACCATGGCCAATGGCATGCTCGTTATAATCGACAATATCCATTTCCGGCCCGCCATGATCAGCGAGCGCTGCAATCACACTCGACATCAGGCCATTACCGCGTCCGGAAAGGCTTCGGAACTCCCCGTCCACCTTCAATTTGCCAACAAAAATCCGGTCCGTCCCGGAATGGTTTTCGGCATAGTCGAACAGCTCGAAACGCCCTGATTTGGTGATGAAATAGCGATCCTGAAATGCACCCCAGATATCCGCTGAGGTCAGTTCACGACCGGTCGTGTCCGAAAGCTCCTGCACGGTACGCGAGAAATCGGCTTGCATCTTCTTGGGAAGCTTCAGACCATAATCCTGCTCGAGCACCCAAGCGACGCCACCCTTGCCTGACTGCGAGTTGACACGAATGACAGCTTCGTAACTGCGTCCAAGGTCGGCAGGATCGATCGGCAGATAGGGCACTTCCCATATCTCGTCATTGCGCTTTGCCTGATGCGCAAAGCCCTTTTTGATCGCATCCTGATGGCTGCCCGAGAAAGCTGTGAACACAAGCTCGCCCGCATAGGGATGGCGCGGATGGACAGGCAGTTGGTTGCAATATTCTACCGTCTGGATGACTTCGTCGATATCCGAGAAATCGAGGCCGGGATGCAGCCCTTGCGTGTACATGTTCAGCGCGACGGTAACCAGATCGACATTGCCGGTGCGTTCACCATTACCGAACAGGCAACCCTCAACTCGGTCGCCTCCCGCAAGCAGGCCGAGCTCGGTAGCCGCTATGCCGGTACCGCGGTCGTTGTGGGTATGCAGGCTGATTACCACTGCATCGCGGTTCGGAATATGGCGCCCAAAATATTCGATCTGGTCGGCATAGATATTGGGCATCGCCGCCTCGACCGTCGCTGGCAGGTTGAAGATGATTGGCTTGTCAACTGTCGGCTTCAATATATCCATCACGGCCGAGCACACCTCGAGGCTGAAATCGAGTTCGGCGGTCGAGAAGGTTTCGGGCGAATATTCAAAATGCCAATCGGTCTGCGGATATTTCGCTGCCTGTTCGGCTAGGATCTGCGCGCCTTCGATAGCGATGGCTTTCACACCCGGCTTGTCGAGATTGAACACGATATTGCGCCAAGCCGGCGAGACTGCGTTGTACAGGTGAACGATCGCTGTCTTGGCACCGGCCATCGCCTCGAACGTCTTTTCAATCAGATCGCGGCGTGACTGCGTCAGGCTCTGGATCGCCACATCGTCCGGAATACGACCTCCGTCGACCAGTTCACGGATGAAATCGAAATCGGTGGCACCCGAGGACGGGAAGCCGACCTCGATTTCCTTGATGCCAACCTTGACCAGCAGATCGAAAAAGCGGTTCTTCTTCTCCGCGCCCATCGGGTCGATGAGCGCCTGATTGCCGTCACGAAGGTCTGTCGAGAGCCAGCGCGGTGCCTTGTCGATCGTTCGGCTGGGCCATTGGCGATCAGGCAAATCGATTTGCGGAAATGCGCGGTATTTGCGGGAAGGATCGTTCAGCATCTTATTTCTCAATATATTGGGCGCGCAGTGGCACCTCATGTTCCGGTTCTGGTTTTCGTTGTAACCCTTAGGCCGGGCGGCTCCGGACACAGCCGGATGCATTCACGCGCCTAAGGGCGCGTAAGTCGAAGAAGAAGCGAGAGCGAACGAGCTTTCATGATGCCCGCGCCTTTTCACACAAAATTTCAAACGTCCAGAAAAAAGCGCAACAGAAGGTGCCTCAATGCGACGGAAGCAGGTTCCAGAGACGATAGGCAGCGATCTCGACCGACTCGAAATCCAGATCAGAGTTCGCCGGATTGCGTCTGCCCTTTCGGAGCGGAACTTCGTTATTTCGCAATGCTGATTTCAGCGTATCTTGCAGATTATGCAGTTCGAGCAGTTGGGCGTGACGAGTCAACTTTTCCAGCGCGGCTATGCACTCGCTGACGAGTTGGTTGTAAACTGGATGTGGCCCTCGGTGCAGCGGCAAGCCGAAGGCTGCGGCATTTTGTTCAGTGCATGGAAGGTAAAGGCCATTCCGATGGAAATCGTCAAAGTCGAAACCCATCGCACGCACATTGCCAAAAAGAGTTCGAAATGCGCGCTTTTCAATAACTTCGACCGGAATGATATGGTGACAGTGAAAGCCCGGAACCCTGACGCGTCTTTTCACTTCACGAAACGATGGCATAGGCGCTCACCCCCTGTTGCAATCCCAAGCTATTGCAGGCGGTGCGAAAAGCAATCAACCAAGCGTTACAATTTGCTCCGCATTGGATTTAATCCGGCAATGCAGCACGGTGCCATCAACACTGGGCGCGAGATGGATAACGGATTCAGGTTCAATATCTGGCACATCTTGTTCATCCTCAACAGCGCCATTAATCGCCAGATCGTGCGCAAGACGGATTGCCCTACGGACCAAATCCGGGCGTTCCAGTTGATCTGACCTGAACTCAAACTCCTGTCCGCAAAAGAGACCAAGGCCATTCGATCGCAGCATGTTATCGACATCGTCGAACTCAAAGTCGACAACCGGTAATACCGGAAACACGCCACCCGATAGGTAGGAATCGACAACTTCTACAAAATAGTCGGTGTCGGTCTGAAGCGCCGATGGTTGCCAGACAACAGCAATCGCGCTGAGTTGTCTGGCGAATGAAGCGCCCAGCGACAGAAACATCTTTCCGATTGCCGGTATCTTAAGCCCATCGCCTACATGAGGATGCAAGGAAATCGCCATGGCGCTGCGCACCATATCGTCGTTGATCGTAGAAAATATCTTCTTCCTACTAGCCACATTTCCTTGCCCAACATTCCAGTCGCAAACAACAGTAACGCCATCGCAAACCAGCGTTTTCTGTGATCTTTCGGCTTGGCCAAGCCCGTCAACGACAATATCCGCACTATCGGCAAGAAGAGCATCGAACTTTGATCGCACTTCAGATTGCGAAATACCAAACAAGAGCAGCAAAGGCGGACTTAGTTCCAAAGTTCTAGATTCCCTAGTTCCTTTTTTGTTCTAGTTGTATTTTCCCGACGAAGCAACCTGCTTTAAAGCGAAGCTCCGATATGGACTAAATTTCTACCTGACTGCCCAGTTCGACCACACGGTTCGACGGCAGTTTGAAAAACTCCATTGCGTTCGCCGCGTTGCGCAGCATCCAGGCAAAAACCTTTTCTCGCCAGATCGCCATTCCAGGCACCTTGGATGCAATCAGCGTTTGTCGTGAAAGGAAGAAGCTGGTCTGCATCATGTCGAACGGCGGGCCACAGAGATCGACCTTGGCCAGCGCTGCAGGCACATCGGTTTCCTCAAGGAAGCCATAACGCAGGATTACGCGGAAAAAGCCCTCTCCCAAAGGCTTGCAAGCGACGCGCTTGTCGTCTTCGACATAGGGCATTTCGGCAATGTCCACCGTGAGGATGATGACGCGTTCGTGCAGAATGCGGTTGTGCTTGATGTTATGCAGCAGCGCGGACGGCACACCTGCGCTGGTCGAAGCCATGAAAATTGCGGTTCCAGGCACCCGCTGGGCGCTGCCACTCGCCGACTTGATAAAGATTTCCATCGGCATCGTGCTTTCGGCCATGCGTTCACGCATCAGTGCGCGACCGCGCGACCAGGTGGTCAACAGCGTGAATATGACGAGGCCGATCAGCAGCGGAAAATAGCCGCCCTGCGGCACCTTGAGAAGATTGGCGCCAAAATAGGCGATGTCGACGATGAAGAAGACAGCAAGGATCGGGAGCGCCTTCCATTTCGGCCATTGCCACAGGCTCAGCAGAACAACCGATATCAGGCAGGTATCGATGAACATCGCGCCCGTCACAGCGATACCGTAAGCGGCCGCGAGATTGCTCGACGAACGGAAGAAGAGAACGAGGACGATGACCATGATCATCAGGCCCCAGTTGATCGCCGGGATATAGATCTGCCCTGCTTCGCTCTCGCTAGTGTGCAGGATTCGCAACCGCGGCATGAAGCCAAGCTGGATCGCTTGCTGGGTCAGCGAGAAGGCGCCCGATATTACCGCCTGGCTTGCGATGATCGTCGCTAGGATAACAAGGAAGACGATGGGCAGGCGCAGGGCGTCAGGCAGCATCAGGAAAAACGGATCCTTGATCGCTGCCTGAGCCTCAACTGGGCTCATCGACAGGATCATGGCGCCCTGCCCCATATAATTGAGCATCAGCGCAGGCAGCACAAACCACAGCCACGAGAATTTGATCGGCCGCCGCCCGAAATGCCCCATATCGGCATAAAGCGCCTCCGCGCCCGTCACCGCAAGAACGACTGCGCCCAGCGACACAAAGGCTCTAAATCCGTCAACGTAGAAGAAGTTTATCGCATTCCAAGGATTGAGCGTGTGCAACACGATTTCCGGCATCTCGACCAGATACATCAGGCCGAGCCCCGACAAGGTCAGAAAATAGAGAACCATAATCGGGCCGAAGAGCGCACCAACCTTCGCCGTTCCGCGCGCCTGTATCGCAAACAAGCCTACCAGAATTGCAAGCGCGATCGGTATCACCCAACTTTTGAAGCCAGGGTGGACATAGTTGAGACCTTCGGTTGCAGATAACACCGACATGGCAGGCGTAATCATGGAATCGCCGTAAAATAGTGCAGTCGCGAACACGCCGAGCATGATGATCGGCGCGGTCCATTTCTCGCCCTGCGTCTTGCGGCTGATCAGCGCGAGCAGAGCGAGGCTACCACCCTCCCCTTTGTTGTCCGCCTTCATGATGGTGAAGACATATTTGAAGGTCACCACCAGCATCATCGACCAGAAGACGAGGCTCAGCACGCCGGTAATATGCATCGGATCAGGCTCGATCGGATGGTGACCGGCAAATGTTTCGCGGAAAGCGTAAATCGGGCTGGTACCGATATCCCCGAAGACCACACCAACGGTGCCGACGCACAGCGTGAAGAGCGAAGCTTTTTTATGGCCATGCCCTACATGTTGCTGCTGATGTTCGGAAATCTCGGTTTCGTTATTTGCCATGCGCCCCCCAAAGGCGAATTGATCGGCTATCCCACTCTATTCGGAGCGCAGCGCGCGCCGATAGCACGCCATCATAGCCCAAACAACGCACTATCGGCGTAAATTCGACAGATATAAATATCTGTTATACATACTTATTTTTGAGAAGCAGGTGCTTGCGGTGCACCTGCGAGCAGCGACTCAAGCCCAGAAAGTTGCGACTCAACCGCCGGACGCCATTTGGCGTTGGGAGTCGCACGCTCGAGAAGCTGCTTCCACTTGCCGATTGTCACATCTGGTTTGCGGTCAAACAAGGCTGCCAATCCTTCAAAATAATCAGGCGCTGGCAGGTTCGGAGCCAACTGGCGGGCCTTGTCAAAGGCAAGCTTTGCGGGCGGCGTCAGTTCACCGTCGGCCGCCAGCATAAGCACCAAACCCAGAGCAGACCATAAATCTGCATTTTCGGGATGCTCACGCAACCCAGCCTGGATATAGCCTGAAGCAGCCGCATAGCTTCCGTCCCGGGCAAAGCCGTCAGCCGTAACCAGCCACATTTTTGCGACACCATAATTCTGGTCCATATCGCTGCGCATCTTGAGCAGCGCCTCGGCAGCACCCTGTTCCGCAGCAATTGGTTGGGCTGGAGCCGATGGCAATTCCGGGCGTCCCTGCCAGGCATAGCCTGCCATTGCGAGGATAACCGTAGCCATTATCGGCTGCCACAATTGTCGGCGCCCCTGGACAAAGGCAAGAATGGCGAGCGCAGACGCAAGCCCCATCCCGGTCATGACTATCCAGCCGCTCATTTCCTGTCCTTGCTGAAACGACCGCGCGCTACCAGCGCTGCACCACCGAGTAACAACACTGGCAATAGCCAAAGCACCAAGCCGCCTCCGCTGGCAGGTGGAGCAAAGCTGATCCAGTCGCCATAACGCTCTATCAGCCAGCTTTCGATCTCGGCCTCGCTTTGACCGGCCTTGATCCGCTCGCGCACCTCATGGCGCATGGCTGCCGCAATCGGCGCGTCACTGTCATGGATGGACTGGCCCTGGCACTGGATGCAGCGCAGCCGCTGCATCAACTCAAGTGCGCGCGCCTCCTGCGCCGGATCAGCCAACTGCTGGTTGGCAAGCGGCGGGGGCGCTCCTTCCTGCGCGAACAACGGCAGCGGCGAAATCGCAAGTGCAAAGGCGAGCAGCAAGCGCATCATCGCGCTTCCTTCAGCTTTTCGAGCAGCGGCGCGACATGTTCGGCTCGGATATCGCCGATATGCTGGTGAATGATGCGGCCCTTGCCATCGATCAGATAGGTCTCAGGTACACCCGACGAGCCCAGCTTAAGTTGAATCAGCATGTCCATATCGGCACCAATGCGAACGAACGGGTTACCATGTTCAGCCAGAAATCCGGCAACGTCTTCAGGCTTGTCCTTGATCGCGATGGCATGAATCTCAACCCCCGCCTCCTTGATCTGCTCAAGGAATGGTGCCTCTGCCTTGCAGGGCAGACACCAACTGGCGAAGATATTGAGCATGCGCGGCTTACCATCAGCGAAGTCTTTGCTCGCAAGCCCTTGCACCCCCACGGTTGCCGCAGGCAGAGAAAATTCGGGCAAAGGCTGGCCTACCAGTTTCGACCGGACATATTCGTCTTTCGGTTCGACGAGGCCGTAAAGGAATATGCCGCCAAGAAAGGCGAACAGCGCCAACGGCGCCCAGATCAGCCAGTTCTTTCTCATGCGCCGCTCCACGGGTTGTTGCGCGAACGCTTGCGGCGGAACAGGCCAATCCGTCCAATCAAGGCAAGCACTCCGCCGAGCGCGATCAACAGGCCGCCATACCAAATCAAAGTTACAAACGGCTTCCACCATAGACGAACCTGCCAGCGATCAGTCGCGTCGCCTTCCGCAGGGGCGGCAATAACGGTGTAGAGTTGCCCGTCCCATCGGGTGAGCAATGCCGCCTCACTGGTTTGCTGCTTAGGGCTCGAAAACTGGCGCGATTGCGGCAGCATTTCGGCCACGTCACCACCTCGGCGAACCTGCATCTGTCCCTCGAGCGCTACCCAATTGTCGCCAACGACAGGGCGCACATCAGCAAGCTTGACCTCCCAACCGGATACAACCGCAGTCTCACCGACGCGCATTGCCGCAAGTTTCTCGCTCTTCCAGCCAGACTCTGCGGCCATTCCGGCGACGCTGACGGCAAAACCGAAATGGGCCAGTGCCATACCCCAGACAGACAATGGGGTGCGCAACAGATTGCGCCCGACCAGTGGCAAGATCGAACCGAGCGCAGTCGCAACGGCGAGCGACAATGCCAGGATAGGCCACACACCAGCCTGCGACTGCGTCGCCATCAGCACGGCGAACAACAAGATGAAAATCCCGGCAGGGATCCACAAAGCCTTGTGCCGCGCGAGCAGATCACCACGCCAGCGCAACAATGGGCCCACAATCAGCAAAAGCATCAACAATAAGCCAATCGGCACCGTGGTGCGGTTGAAATAAGGCGGGCCAACCGAAATCTTGTTTCCCATCGCTTCGGCTGCGAGCGGCCATAAAGTGCCAACCAGCACGATAGCGAGAATAACCGAGAGGAAAATATTGTTGCCGACAATCGCGCCTTCGCGGCTCAGCAATGCAAAGGTTTTGCCCTCTCGCACCACGCCGATGCGCAGGCCAAATAACGCAAAGGCACCGCCAACATAGATTGCCAGCAAGCCAAGGATGAACGCCCCGCGTTCCGGATCGACCGCAAAGGCGTGCACGCTGGTAAGGATGCCGGAACGGACAAGGAATGTCCCCGCCATCGCCATCGCAAACGCGACCAGCGCCAGCATGATTGTCCAGGCCCGCAATGCATCGCGTGTCGCCAATACGGCTACCGAGTGTAACAAGGCCGTTGCCGCGAGCCAGGGCATGAGTGAGGCATTTTCGACCGGGTCCCAAAACCACCAGCCGCCCCAGCCCAATTCATAATAGGCCCAATAGCTGCCTGCGGTAATCCCGATGGTCAGGAATATCCAAGCGAGCAGAACCCACGGCCGCATGGCGCGAGCGAAAGTCGGCCCGACCTTACCGGTTAGAAGTGCTGCCACGGCAAAGGAAAAAGCCACTGAAAGCCCGACATAGCCGATGTAAAGCGTCGGCGGATGGAAGGCGAGACCTATATCCTGGAGTAACGGGTTCAGCCCCGCCCCCGCTGGAGGCGCTGGGTCCAGCCGCTCAAACGGGTTCGATGAAAACAACAGGAAGGCAAAGAAACCGAGGCCGAGCAGTGACTGCGCAAAAAGCGCTGCACCCAAAGTCTGCTGGTCGAGCCGTTTTTCAAACAGCGCGATCGCCGCGCCAGCCAACGACAGTACCGTCACCCATAACAGCATCGAGCCTTCGTGATTGCCCCAGCTTCCCGCCAGCTTGAAAATCATCGGCTTGTCGATATGGCTGTTCGAAGCGACCAGCAAAACGGAGAGGTCAGTAACGGCAAAAAGCCAGATCAGGCAGCCAAAGGCGATTAGGCAAAGCAATCCCTGCACCACCGCCACCGGCCGGGTCAATGACGCCAGCGCGGGTGAAAAACCATGCCAATGGCCGATGCCAGCAAAGGTCTGCAACAAAGCGAATGCCGCTGCCAGCCACAGCGCTGCAAGTCCGAATTCAGCGATCATTCCGCGAGTGTATCCTTGCTGTGCTCGGCAGTGGACATATCAATGTCCTTCAACTCGCGCGGCACATAATTTTCATCATGCTTCGCCAACAGGCTTTCAGCAACAAAAATGCCGCTTTTGTTCATCCGGCCATCGGCAACCACCCCCGACCCTTCGACAAAAAGGTCGGGTGTAATGCCTTTGTACATAACCGGCTGCGTCGCATCGCGATCCTGAACGACGAAGCGCACAGTCAAGCCGTCTGCATCACGTTTGATCGATCCACGCTGCACCATCCCGCCAAGGCGGATCGCCTTGCCCGGCTCGACATCGGCTTTGGCCAAAGTGGCCGGCGTGTAGAAATAGCTGGCTTCTTCACGCAATGCCGAAGCCGCAAGCAATGCTGCACCAATCAGGGCAACCAAAGCGACAACAGCCAAGACAAGACGTTGATGCTTGGGCTTCATTTCCGGCTCTTCAGATCGTCGGCGAGTGCTTCCGATTTGCGCATCACAATCCAACTGTGCGCGACCAGCGCCAATGTGCCGATTGCGGTGACAAGGAAAGCGGCGATGATGAAGGGTGTGTGATTCATGGCGTCAGTCCTCCGCCATCCTGCGCATGCGCGCCTCAATGCGGATTTGCGCAAGCTGCGCACGCATCCGCATCAGCACTACTCCGCCAAAAATCAGAGTAAAGCCAAGCGCGCTTGCGAACAATGGCCATAAATAGGCTGCGTCGATTGACGAACCGCCCAGCGTGATGCTTGCCTTCTGGTGCTGGCTTTCCCACCACACCACCGAACGGTTTATGATCGGAATGTTGACCGCGCCGATGATACCAAACACTGCAGCCGTGCGGCTGACGCTGCCCTTCTCGCTCGATGCGTTAGCGAGAGCGATATAGCCGAGATAGAGAAAGAACAGGATCAGCATGGAAGTCAGCCGACCATCCCATACCCACCAGGCACCCCAGGCGGGGCGCCCCCAGATCGAACCGGTGATCAGGCAAAGTGCGGCAAACACCGCCCCAGGAACGGCAATCGCCCTGGCCGAAACCCCAGCAAGCGGATGCCTCCAAACCAGTTGCACGATGCTGGCAATCGCAATGCCGGTCCAGCCCCCCATCCCCAGCCATGCGGCGGGAACATGGACGAACAGGATTTTGACGGTTTCACCCTGAAGGCGTTCGGCGGGAACCTGTGTAAGCCCCCACCAGCAGGCACCCAACACAAGCAGTATGCCGGGCCATAAAAGCAATGGCGTCAGCGGTTTGGCAATGCCGAGAAAGCGGGCGGGATTTGCAAAGCGATGCATATAATATGACTCGCCCGCGCCTCTAGCACTGCTTGAAGGGCGCGCCAATTGATTTGGCGCAAAGTTGGCCCGAACTTGCGTTCATTCGGGCATCTCAGGGTGGGCAACAGCCCACCCTGAAGAATTTAAAGTCCGTCGACGCTCTTGCTGACGAGGATGTTGACCGAAACGCGGCGGTTCTGCGCCTTGCCTTCCTCAGTATCGTTGCTGGCCAGCGGATCGGACTCTGCCATCCCGGTGGGCGTCAGCATGCGATAGGGTTTCCAGCGACAGGCCTGCTGCAGATAATTGATAACGCTGCTGGCACGCTTTTCACTTAATGTCTGGTTGTACTCCTCGCTGCCAACCGAATCGGTGTAACCGACAACCAGCATAAGTGCATTGTCAGTCGCCTCGGCCTCCGAAGCCGCAGCGCATAATTCCGACTTCGCCTGCGATGACAATTGCCATCTGCCGGTGTCGAAATAGACGTTGGTGGTGCCCTTTATATTATATTTGTCGATATCGCCCATGCGCCCGCGCAGCGCCTCTGTTGCCGCAGTCTGTTCGGCAAATTGCTGTTCGGTGCCGTTACGGATCATGTTGGCAGTTTTGAAATCGCCTTTGCGGAAACTGACCTGGCTGGCGACCAGCCCGCCTTCCCATTGCAGCGTCTTCACGGTCACTGGCAAGCCATTGAGCAATGCATCATTGCCCAATTTGCTGCGGCCACCGAAAAGGCCCGAACTGGTCTTCACTTTGGTGGCTTCGGTGATGGCAATGATCGTACTGTTGCCGTCTTCCGTTTTGACCTTCAATTTTTCGCCTGTACGCGCAACGATCACGCCTTTGATGTCAGGCCCCTTGGCCATCGTGCTGGGATCAGGCAGGCTGCCCTCGACGACTATAGGGTCATAGCTGGGTTGTTGTGCATTGAGGCTTCCTGAAAAGGGAACCGTAAGCGTTGCGAGCAGGATCAGTTCACCCGCCCTTTTGGAAGCGACACGCATCTTATTCTCCTTCGTTTTATACGCATCAAAAGCCTGTTCAGGCGAACCTTGCTGGCAGATGAATATCCGCCAAAAAGCGTGCATACTGAGGGTAACAAGAGCGTAACATGCGGTAAAGCGTTTATGGCCTTGCCGCATTTAAGGCGGCAAATCAGCGGCCGATCAGTCCCTGAGCAATGCGATCTGCCACCTCAGCCGGGGTATCGCCACTCGCTTCGCTTTCATCCCATATCTGGTGCAGTCGGCCGGGAATGGTATCGATACGCGCGTTGATGGCCGCATCGTCGGCGTGATCAATGTGGCGCAACACATTGATGATACCACCCGCATTAATCACATAGTCAGGCGCGTAGACTATTCCCCGGTCAGCCAGCTGGCGGCCCTGTTTCGCAGTGGCCAGTTGGTTGTTTGCCCCCCCGGCGACAGCCTTGACCTTCAGGCTCGTTACGCTCGTCTCAGTCAGGATTGCTCCCAGTGCGCAAGGACTGAAAACATCTGCCTCAACCGCCATGATAGCGTCTGTTGCGACCGTTTCGGCACCAAGTTCGGCGGCTAACGACGCAGCACGATCTGCATTCACATCAGCCAGCGTCAACCTCGCGCCTTCCGCAGCCAGATAGCGCGCAAGGCCACCACCAACGCTGCCGACACCCTGAATGGCGAAGTGCATGCCCTTGACGTCTTCGCTTCCAAGCGCGCGTTTTGCCGCAGCTTTGACGCCCAAATAGACACCGCGTGCGGTATAGGGACCCGGATCACCACCCTGCCCCGGCAGGCCCGCAACGTGCTTCGTTGTGTGCGACAACGTGACCACATCTGCTTCCGACATGCCTACATCCTGCGCGGTGATGTAGCGACCGCCAAGCGAGTCGACCGCGCGCGCAAAGGCATCGAGCAGTTCGCGTGACTTACTGCGATTGGCATTGGCGAGGATGACGGCTTTGCCGCCACCTGCAGGCAGCCCCGCCATCGCGTTTTTGTAGCTCATTCCGCGCGATAGGCGCAACGCGTCGGTCAGTGCAGCCTGCTGGTCAGCATAATGCCAGAAACGCGTGCCACCTGCTGCCGGCCCTAAATGTGTTGAATGAATTGCAATCACCGCGCGCAGGCCGGTTTTTGGGTCATCGAACAGATGGACCGATTCATGGGCGTCAAAATCGGGCAAGTCCCAGAGCGCAGGCATGACAGCTTCCTAACGAGTCGCGAGAAATTACGAAGCTGCGCAATAATATTACTCAGCCACTTTGTCAGCTATAAATGTCAGGAAAAAATGGGGCGATCGACGGGATCCGAACCCGCGACCTCTGGTACCACAAACCAGCGCTCTAACCAACTGAGCTACGATCGCCACAGCGCCTGAAGAAAGGCAGGCGCGTCCTTATGTGCAAAGAATGCCGGGCGTCAACCCGGCACCTTTCAAATCCATTGGCCAAAAGGCTTATTTCTTGAGCGTAAGCCCACCGAAACGCTTGTTGAACTGTGCAACGCGACCGCCCGAATCAAGCATGGTGCCACGACCACCGGTCCAAGCGGGGTGCGACGTCGGATCGATGTCGAGCTGCAGCGTATCGCCTTCCTTGCCCCAGGTGGAGCGGGTTTCGAAGACGGTGCCGTCGGTCATCTGCACCTTGATCATGTGATAATCGGGATGGATATCGTTTTTCATAACATTTCTCCTTTGCGGCCCGGTTTCCGACCGGAGCCAGGATTTGCGAAGCGCCGCCCTTAGCGACGCCTTCATCCAAATGCAAGCCTTCTGGAAGCTGTCGCGTCAGGCTGGCGGGTCAGCAATCATCGCCATGAATTCCGCCTCAGCGGCGACCTGATCGCCAATCAGCGCCTGCCCGGCAAATTTGCATACGCGTGGCCGCTTTTGCGTGAACTGGACGGTCAGCGTCAGCAGGCAGCCCGGTTCCACGGGAGCGCGGAACTTGGCATTGTCGATTGCCATGAAGTAAACCAGTTTGCCCGAGCCAGCGAGCCCAAAGCTTTCCATAGCCAAAACGCCGGCAGCTTGCGCCAGCGCTTCGACAATCAGCACACCCGGCATGATCGGGCGGCCCGGAAAATGCCCCTGAAAAAAGCCTTCGTTGATCGTCACCGCCTTGATGGCCGAGATCCGCTCATCCACAACCAGTTCCTGGACGCGATCGACAAGCAGCATCGGATAGCGGTGCGGAAGCACCGCCATCACGCGCCGGACATCATAGTTAGTGAAGTCGCTCATTGAATTTAGCGGCTTTCGGGTTGGGGCTGTGCGGGCGCTGCAGGTGTGGTCGCCGCCGGAGTTGCCGGTGCGGCACCCTGCTGGGCCGCTTGTTGAGCCTGCGCATTGCGGATCGCCTGCACACGGGCGGCGGTCAGCAGACGCTGCTGAATTTGTTCATAAAGCGCACCTGTCGACTGCTTGGGCTGCCAGTTTGCCGGCGGCGTAATCGCGACTGCCGGAAGCGCGACATCGATGGCTGCTGTGACGGCTTTGGTCACGTCAACAGCATCCGGAGCCCAGATAAATGCATCGGGCGACAGGATCATGTTAATTTTCTTTTGCGTAACAACTTGTTGCTGTGCCGCTGCATAGCGATCGGCGATGCTTTCGACGGCGAAGGCCTGCGCTGTCACAATCGGCTGTTGAAGCTGGGCGATTTCGCGTTCTTTTGACTCAAGCTGTGTCAGCAACGGGTTCTTCGCCTTAATTGCCGCATCCAGCTCTTCCTGAGTCAGATTCTTGTCCTTGTTGGTGTCAAGCTGCGCATTGATATCATTAATCTCTTTGCGCTTCGTCTGAATCATCTGACTGTTATTCGCATAGGTCGTACCGATCTGCTGGTAGGCCTGCGAAAATGCCTTGGTCTGCATGATAGCATCGGTCGTATCGAGCGTTGCAATGCCTGCGACCTGAGCGCTCGCGCTACCTGCAAAAAGCGCAGTGCCTGCCATAAAAGCGGCAAAGGCGGTCTTGGAAAACTTTGTCATCAGAATTGGGTTCCTACGTTGAATGTAAATAATTTGGTATCGTCGCCCGGCTCTTTTAGCAGCGCACGCGCCAGATCGATTCTGAACGGACCAAAAGGTGAGTTCCAGTTCACGCCTACACCGACCGATACGCGCGGCTTCCAGCTGTCACCGAAAAACCGTTCTTCGAATTGCAATACGGGGACACGTGCAGAGCCATCGGCATTGGTTGCTACGGTTGATGTCTCCAAAACTGGCGTCGCGCCTGACGTATTCACATTGTAGTATAGAGGCAGGCTGGGAGTGGTGGTGGTCGCGGTCGATTTTTGCTGCACAGTCTGCAAAAGTGGCGTGGTAACGTTGAAAACAGCACCGGCGTCAATGAATATCGACGGCCTTAGGCCGAGTTCCTTTGCACCGCTTCCGAGCGGAATCTGCAGTTCTGCCCGGCCTAGATAATAGGCGCGGCCACCAATGGCATCATCCTGGATTTGCTTGCGTTCCAGCCGCGGAACGTTGACCGCCACACCGTTCTGGATCTCACCATCAAAGAAGATGCGCTGTACTCGAGGACCAACACCGCGAATGTCGAAACCGCGGATTTGCGGTTCGCCAAGATAAAAGCGGTCGGTCAGCCGGACATCATCGATACCTTGCGCAGCCGAGCCGCGATTTTCCAGCGGATGGATATATCCACCCTCGGCTGAAAATGACAGAATGAAGCCGCTGTCGGTTACTCTGAAGTGCTTGTCGGCATTCAGTCTTGTTCTGATATAGCGAACATCACCGCCAAGACCTGCAAAATCCTGGCTTATGCTGAAACTATGACCTCTTGTCGGACGAATACGATTGTCACGGGTATCGTAAAGCAGCGTGTAACCCAAGGTCGATGTCAAACGATTACCGATGGCATCGCAAAGGAAACGACCGGCAAGCACGGGGTCGCAAGCCGCAGGCAACGGGCCCGTCCCATCCGGATCCGTAAAGAACAGATTGCGATCAAGCGAGATATCGTCGTGGCTTAAGCCATAGCCCGCCTGAAAATAGAGGAACTCGTTGACCGGAACGCCCGTGCGCAGCTGGAAGCCCGTGGTTGCCTGCTCGTAAGTCGTATTGCGACTGTTGTTGAAGAAGTTGAAGCTGTTGAGGTCCCGACGGAATATGTCACCTGAAAGAGCTATCGAGCGGTCAAACAGATAGGGCTCGGTAAAACCGATTTCGGCCGATTTCGAATAACTCGAATAGGAGATATTGGTCCGCAGTTCCTGACCTTTGCCACGGAAATTGCGCTGGGTGATCGAACCCTGGAAGATGAAATTCTCAATCGACGAGAAACCAGCCGACAGCGAGAGCTCACCAGTGGCTTTTTCTTCCACATTGGTTGTCAGGACGATGCGATCGGGAGTGCTTCCTTCCGCTTGTTCAACCTCAAGATCTTCCTGGAAATAGCCCAGCGATTTAATGCGATCTGTGGTGCGTTTTACGCCAATGCTGTTGAAGGCATCCCCTTCGTTCAGGCGAAATTCGCGGCGTATAACCTTATCCTGGGTGATGGTATTGCCGTTGATGTCGATACGCTCGACAAAAACACGCTGTGCCTCCGCAATATCGAAGGTGATGCTCATCGTGAGCGCTTCTTTATCGCGATTAAACTGTGGGTTCACGTCGGCAAAAGCGTAGCCGAACAGCCCGGCGCTTTCCTGCAATCCCTCAACCGTATCTTCGACCAGCTTGGCATTGTACCAGTCGCCATTCTTCATCCGCAAGGTTGAAGTCAGCGCGTCCGATTTGAAGTCGCGGATCTTGCTATCGACCTTTACATCACCGAATTTGTAACGTTCGCCTTCTTCAACCACATAGGTGATGATGAAGTCTTTTTTGTCGGGCGTCAGTTCGGCCACCGCAGACACAACGCGGAAGTCTGCATAGCCCTCAGTCAGATAAAATTGGCGTAGCTTCTGCTGGTCGAAAGCCAGGCGGTCAGGGTCATAGCTGGTGCCCGAGCTAAAGATGCTGGTCAGACGGGCTTGTTTGGTGACCATTTCACCACGCAGCTTGCCGTCCGAGAATTTGTCATTGCCGATGATATTGATCTGGCGAACCTTGGATTTCGGCCCTTCGGTAATTTCGAACACGATATCGACGCGGTTCTGGTCGAGTTGAACCAGCTTGGGTTCAACCTGCGCGGCAAAGCGCCCCTGACGCTTGTAAAGTTCGACGATTCGGGCAACGTCGGCGCGGACCTTAGACCGCGAATAGATCTGGCGGGGCGCGAGCTTGATTTCGGGTTCAATCTTGTCATTCTTGATGCGCTTGTTGCCTTCAAGGATGATCCGGTTGATGACCGGGTTTTCGCGCACTTCAATGGTTATGTCGCCCGCATTGTTGCGTACACTGACATCGGCAAACAATTCGGTTGCGTACAGATCCTTCAGCGCCTGGTCGCCTGCGGCCTGGGTCCATTGCTGGCCGACACGAAGCCGGATGTAGGAACGGACGGTATCGGCTTCGAGGCGCTGCGTGCCGACAACGCTGATCGAGCGAATGACATTGTCTTGCGGAGCGGCTGTTAAAGCTTCACCTGTTTGCGCGGCAACCGGTACCGCCGACAGCGAAACCATCACCGCCAGCACAGAAGCGCCGATCCATTTGCCGGAAACCGAAGTTTTGCTCATAAATTCTCGACCTTCCTCTGGCCCCGCTATCGGAAAAAATATTGTTGCGCCCTTGCCCGAAGCGCCGGTTTCAATCAAGCAATCTGTCGATTCTATCCACGCCTCATTTGCCGAACAGCCCGAACGACGCGAGATCGTTGAACGTCACCAGCAGCATGAAGCTGACCAAAACCGCAAAGCCGGCACGAAACGCCCATTCCTGGACAACCGGCGTCGCTGGCCGACGGCGCACCGCCTCAATCCCGTAAAGAAGTAAATGTCCGCCATCGAGCATCGGAATTGGCAAGAGGTTGATGAACCCCAAGTTAATCGAGATCATTGCCGTCAGCCAAAGGAAGGCGGCCATACCCAACACAAATTGTTCACCCGAAACCTTGGCGATTTTCAATGGCCCGCCCAGTTCGGATATCGGGCGGCGTCCTGAAATGATCTGGCCAGTGGTTTTGATCGTAAGGCGTACGATATTAGCGGTTTCCTTGGTCGCCAGCCACGGCACCTCCAATATACTGACTTCGTGGATTTCGGCCCGCGGAATGGGCAGACCCAATATGCCGCGGCTATATTTGTTACCGAAGCGGTCCATCTCTTCGAGTACGCCAATCGTGGCTATTTCGGTGCGAATGGCACCGTCGCGTTCATATCTGATGGGAATGCGTTCATTGGGGTGAACGGCTATTTCGGTAGCCAGCTTACCAAAACTGTCGACTGCAGTGCCGTTGACCGCAAGGATGCGATCACCGGGTTTCAAACCCATTTTTTCGGCAGCGGTGCCTTCGGCAACGCTCTGCACCACCGGCGGATTCACGGCCTGCCCATAGTGGATCAGGAAGCCGGATAGGATGGCAATGGCCAAGAGGAAGTTCACCGCCGGCCCGGCAAAAACAATCAATGCGCGCTTCCACAAGGCCTTTGACTGAAAGGTTTGGTTACGCTCTGCCGCCGACAGCCTCTCCCAATTTTCGTCAGGCTGGCTTGCAGGATTCATGTCGCCTGCAAATTGCACATAGCCGCCCAACGGCAAAGCGCCCACGCGCCAGAGCGTCCCACGCTTATCAACCCTGCCCCAGATTTGCGGGCCGAATCCTATCGAGAATTTGTCTGCCTTCACGCCGAACCAGCGTCCGACAGAATAATGGCCGAGTTCGTGCACGACCACGAGCGTACCAAGCAAAAGCAGGAACGCGAATAGGGTGACGAGAATGTGCGGGGATTCAAGCTGCATGTGGCAATTTTTCCATCAGGCCCTTGGCATAAGCGCGGGCGGCTGCATCAATGCTGAACAATTGATCGAGCGAATGCGGCGCATTCGGCGAATAACCGTCAAGAGTAGACGAAACGACATTTGCAATATCGAGAAAACCAATCTGACCCGACAGAAATGCTGCAACAGCCACTTCATTGGCGGCATTCAGGATCGCGGGGACAGCACCGCCCTGCTCTGCGGCCGATCGGGCCAGCCGCAGCGCAGGAAAGCGCGCAATGTCCGGCGCTTCAAATTCTAATTTCGAAATCCGCGCCAGATCGAGCGGCGCGCTGTTCGTCTCGATCCGCTCCGGCCAAGCCAATGCACTGGCAATCGGGATGCGCATGTCGGGGGACCCAAGCTGCGCGAGAGTTGAGCGGTCAACATATTCGACCATCGAATGGATCACCGATTGCGGATGAACGACGATGTCCAGTTTGTCGAGGCCGACGGGGAACAGATGATGCGCCTCGATCAGTTCGAGGCCCTTGTTGAACATCGTCGCGCTGTCGACGCTGATTTTCGCACCCATATCCCAATTGGGGTGGGCAACTGCTTGGGCGGGTGTAACAGCCCGCATTTGATCGAGCGAAAAGGTACGGAAGGGGCCACCGCTTGCTGTCAGCGTGATTTTGCGAACCTGATCGATGCGTCCGCCTGCAAGGCATTGGAAGATCGCATTATGCTCGCTGTCGACGGGCAGCAATGTCGCGCCCGACCGTTCGACCGCCGCCATCATTAGATCGCCGGCTGAAACCAGCGCTTCCTTATTGGCGAGAGCGACGGTCTTGCCCGCCTCTATCGCAGCCATGGTAGGCGGCAGGCCTGCACAGCCCACAATAGCGGCCATCGTCCAATCAGCACCCATTTGTGCGGCTTCGACCAGCGCTGCATCGCCAGCGGCAGCTTTGGTTGCAGTGTCGGCAAGCGCTTCCTTTAGCGGCGGATAGGCGCTTTGATCCGCAACGACAGCAACCTCAGGCTCAAACTCACGCGCCAATTTGGCGAGGTCGACGGCATTGCCATTGGCGGTCAAAGCAAGGACGCGATACTTGTCTCGATGCTGCCGAACAAGATCGAGCGTCGACAGCCCAACCGACCCAGTTGCGCCGAAGATGGAGATGGTGCGCGTCATGCGACGCCCGCCAAAATCAAAATACCCGCAATAAAACTTACTCCCAGCAGTCCATCGACCCTGTCGAATAAGCCGCCATGCCCCGGAATCAGACTGCCAGAATCCTTCATGCCCGCCCGCCGCTTCATCCAGCTTTCGAAGAAGTCTCCAGCTTGAGCCGTTGCCGCAACAACTACTCCCGCAAAAACCGTCGGTAAAATTCCAACGGGTTGGAAATCGACATTCTGGTCCGTCCAAAACTGGTAAAACTGCTCGGACGATGTAAGCGCAAGCATCACTGCGGCACCTGTCATGCCGCCAAATAAGCCAGACCAAGTTTTCGATGGGCTGATTCTAGGAGCAATTTTCGGGCCCCCAAATGTACGACCGGCGAAATACGCGCCGATGTCTGTACCTATCACCATTGCGATCAAACTGAGTGCTGGAATTATGCCGCGCTCTGTATGAGATGGCAGAACACCGCCAAGTGTCAGCAAGGCAAAGCAAGCCATGCCGATATAACCCGCGCCTCCCAGATACCACAGCCCTCTACCGCCCGAGTTCGTTACAAAACCCCGAACCAACTTGATCCATTCAAAGAAAACACCAACGGCTACGCTGGCGATCAAACCTCCAAAAAACCAACCTCCGAACCAAATCGCTCCCAATGCCAGAGCCAGCATTGCTATGCCTGACAGCGTCCGCAAGCCAAGGTCAGAGCGCGGTTTCGGTAGTGCTTCGTCGCCACTCATCGCCCGCCATAGCGCCTTTCGCGCGTGCCGAATTCGGATAGGGCGGCATCAAACTCTGCCGGGGTGAAATCAGGCCACAGTGTTTCGGTGAACCACAGCTCGGCATAGGCCGCTTGCCACAGCATGAAATTGGACAAACGCTGTTCGCCCGAAGTGCGGATCAGCAGGTCCAAGGGCGGCATGTCGGCGGTGTCGAGATGGCGTTCAATCGCTTCTGCCGTAATCGCACCCTCACCCGAAGCTGATTGCGCCGCGCGGACCAGCTCGTCCTGCGAGCCATAGTTCAGTGCCACGGCCAGCGTGGTCCGCTTGTTGTGCGCGGTGCGGGCCAGTGCATCGTTGATCATGTCGACAATATCGGGAGCCAAAACCTCGTAATTGCCGATAATCTTGAGCCGAACATCATTGGCGGCAAATTCGTCGATGTCCGATTTGATAAAGCCACGCAGCAGCCCCATCAGATCATTAACCTCATCCTCCGGACGCTTCCAATTCTCGCTGGAGAAAGCATAAAGCGACAAAGCCTCCAGCCCCGTCGTCGCGGCACGGCGCACAATTTCGCGAACAACCTCGACCCCCTTCTTGTGGCCGAGCGCGCGCGGCAGGTGCTTTTTCTTCGCCCAGCGACCATTGCCGTCCATGATGATAGCAACATGGCGGGGTACGTGGGAGGTGCCGCCGCTTGTTGACGGGGCTTTTTTCGCGAAACCTAACATCACCCCATACCCCGAACTTCGTCACCCCCGCGGAGGCAGGAGTTCATCACCGGCGGTATAAATTTCAACGGCAGGTGATGGATTCCCGCTTTCGCGGGAATGACAATAAAACGGGGAAATGAAGTATGAGCACTCACTGGCTCATGATTTCCTTTTCTTTGTGCACCGCGGCTTCGTCGATGGCCTTGATCGTGTCATCGGTCATCTTCTGCACTTCGGTTTCCAGGCGCTTGCGATCGTCTTCGCTGATTTCCTTTTTATTCTCATCGGTCTTCAGCGCGTCATTGGCATCGCGGCGGACATTGCGGACGGCGATTTTGGCCTTTTCGGCATATTGGCCAGCCAGCTTAGCCAATTCCTTGCGGCGTTCTTCGGTCAAATCGGGGATGGGCAGACGCAGCGTCTGGCCGTCGGTGATCGGATTGAGGCCCAATCCGGCCGAACGGATCGCCTTTTCCACCGGCGTCACGTTCGAACGATCCCATACCTGCACCGAAAGCATGCGCGGTTCGGGAGCGCTGACTGTCGCGACCTGGTTCAGCGGCATATTAGACCCGTACACTTCAACCACAATCGGGTCGAGCAGCGTCACATTGGCACGCCCCGTGCGCAGGCCCGACAGATCGCCTTTGAGCGATTCAACGGCGCCTTTCATGCGGCGTTCGACATCGGCCTTGTCATATTGCGGCATGGTTCAATCCTTTTCTTGAGTGACTACGGTGAAGGTGCCGCTTCCATCAAGCACCTTGAGGATATTGCCCTGTTCGCGGATTGAAAACACCACGATCGGGATTGAGTTGTCGCGGCATAGCGCCACGGCGCTTGCATCCATCACCTTCAGATTGTCTGAAAGGACACGATCATAACTTAATGTTTCATAACGCTTTGCTGTCGCAACCTTTTTCGGGTCGGCGTCATAGACGCCGTCGACCGAGGTTCCTTTGAGCAACGCATCACATTTCATTTCTGCGGCGCGAAGTGCGGCACCGCTGTCTGTCGTGAAATAGGGTGCGCCCACGCCAGCCGCGAAGATCACGATGCGGCCTTTTTCGAGATGCCGCTCGGCGCGCCTGCGGATCACTGGTTCGCACACCTTGTCCATCTCAATCGCCGACTGCACGCGGGTCTGCACGCCCAGTTGCTCAAGCGCATTCTGCATCGCCAACGCATTCATAACCGTGGCGAGCATGCCCATATAATCGGCCTGGGCCCGATCCATACCCTTGGCGGCACCTGCCATACCGCGGAAGATATTGCCGCCTCCGATGACCAAACACAGTTCAAGCCCGGTATCCTTTGCCGCCTTCACTTCAGCAGCAACGCGGGCGACGGTATCGGGGTCGATTCCGAACGCCTGATCACCCATCAGCACTTCGCCGGACAGTTTCAAAAGCACACGGCGATAACGGCCATCGGCCATAAAATCCTCTTTCCCCAACTGCAGATGCAATAATGGCGCCCTGCTATAAGAGCGGAGCGCCATATCGCCAAGGCCTTATCCCCTGCCCTGCAGAGGATAGCCCGATTTTTACGCGCCGACGGCGGCAGCCACTTCAGCGGCGAAGTCAGAGACTTCCTTTTCGATGCCCTCACCAAGCTGGTAACGGACATAGTCGACCAGCTTGATGTCTTTGCCAGCAGCCTTGCCAGCCTGGGCAACGACTTCCGAAATCGGTGTCTTGTTGTCGATGACGAACAGCTGTGAGAGAAGCGCGTTTTCTTTCGCAAACTTCTTCATCGCACCTTCAACCATCTTTTCGACGATTTCAGCAGGCTTGCCGCTTTCAGCAGCCTTTTCACGGGCAATCGCGGCTTCGCGGTCCATCGTTTCCTGATCGAGGCCGGATTCGTCGAGCGCGAGCGGGAAAGCGGCTGCGATGTGCATCGCCAGCTGCTTGCCGAGGCCGTCGAGCGTTGCCGCATCGGCTTCGCTTTCAAGTGCGACGAGAACGCCGATACCGCCCATGCCAGCGGTGGCGGCATTGTGGACGTAAGAAACGACGCGACCGTTGGTCACCGAAATGGTGCGGGCACGACGGATGACCTGATTTTCACCGATGGTTGCAATGTTGTTGGTCAACACTTCCTGCACCGAACCACCATCGGGATAAGCGGCAGCAAGGATGGTTTCAGCATCATTGGCGCCAACGCCAAGCGCAACGCCGGTCACCTTGCGGACGAAATCCTGGAACTGTTCGTTTTTGGCAACGAAGTCAGTCTGGCTGTTGACTTCGACTGCGGTACCCTTGGTGCCATCAACAGCAACGCCGACAAGACCTTCGGCAGCCGTGCGGCTCGATTTCTTCGCGGCAGTGGCCAGGCCCTTGGCGCGCAGCAAATCGACGGCGGCTTCCATATCGCCATTGGTTTCTTCCAGCGCCTTTTTGGCATCCATCATGCCAGCGCCCGAACGTTCGCGCAGATCCTTGACGGCAGCAGCGGTAATTGCAGACATTATCTTGTCCTTTCGACTTTGGTTTGGCAGGACCAGTCAGGTCCAGAAACATGTCATCCCCGAAATCATCGGGGATCCATGACCTAAAGCCTCGGTTAAAACCGGAATGTCAGGCCGTGGATTCCCGCTTTGACCTCCGGTCGCCTTCGGCCCCGCGGGAATGACACTATTTTTGTTACGCTTCCGGGGCAGCTTCTGCGCTGGCTTCGGCGGCGGAGGCTTCTTCAGCCGCAACTTCGACAACCGCGGCTTCAACCGGCGGTTCTACCATTGCGCCAAGATCTTCACCGCGTGCTACAGCAGCGCCAGTGTTGCCCTTGCTCGATGCGGTAGCGATAGCTTCGCAATAGAGGCGGATCGCGCGGGCTGCGTCGTCATTCGCCGGAACCGGGAATGCAATGCCATCGGGCGATACGTTCGAATCGAGGATTGCAATGACGGGAATACCAAGAACATTGGCTTCCTTGATGGCGAGTTCTTCCTTGTTGGCGTCGATCACGAACATCACGTCCGGAATGCCGCCCATATCGCGGATGCCGCCGAGCGAAAGCTCCAGCTTGTCGCGTTCGCGGGTCATCTGAAGGATTTCCTTCTTGGTGAAACCCGAAGTTTCACCCGAAAGCTGCTCTTCCAGCGTCTTCAGCTTCTTGATCGAGTTCGAAACCGTCTTCCAGTTGGTGAGCATGCCGCCCAGCCAGCGGTGGTTGACGAAATGCTGGCCCGAAGCGCGCGCCGCATCAGCAATCGGTCCCTGCGCCTGGCGCTTGGTACCGACGAACAGGACCTTGCCGCCTGCCTGCACGGTCGACGAAACAAAGTCGAGCGCACGCGCAAAAAGCGGAACAGTTTGGCTGAGGTCAAGAATGTGAACACCGTTGCGTGCGCCGAAGATATACGGCTTCATGCGCGGGTTCCAACGATGGGTCTGGTGGCCGAAATGTGCTCCGGCCTCAAGCAATTGGTGCATAGTGACGACAGGTGCCGCCATAGTCTTTCTCCTTCCGGTTGAACCTCTGGAAAGCAAGAACCAAGGCCGCAAGCTGGTTACGGCAAAGGCACCGGTGATGTGCGCTTTCCATGTGGAATGGGCGGGCCGTTAGCTGCAACGCTGGGATTCGTCAAGCCTGCTGCAGAATTTCTGCAATACCGGCCGGATTAATCCATCGTTCACTTCATGACGCGGAAGAGCGGAGAGAGCGATCCGCCCAACATCGATCGCCTGGAAAAATTGTGACCCGCATCCTGCTTCCTCTCCTCGCAACAGCATTAGCTCCTTCAGCGCAAGCCGACGATATGCTTCGAGGCAGTGCTACCCAGCCGCCCGAGAAAATCTCGTTCCTCGCTACCTTTGGCGAAGAAAAATGTCCTGAGGCTGTTGATCCTGACGAAATCGTCGTCTGCGCCACAGCGCCCGAAAGCGATCGTTATCGCATTCCCAAAGACTTGCGCAAAGGCGAGGAAGAGGCCGCAGCCAGCCAATCCTGGACGTCAGCAGTCGAAAGCCTGGACGAAGAAGCACGGCCCATGCGCCCGAACAGCTGCTCGGTCGTGGGCACAGGCGGCTTCACCGGATGCACCCAGGCGATGTTACGCGAATGGTTCGCCGCTCGGCGCGGAAAGATCGACGCCAACTAACGCCGGCTATTTGTCTGCATAGATTTGCACCAACCGGTGCAGATAATCGCGCCCGTCATAAACTGATTTGACTCGCAGACGCTCATTGAGCCCGTGCACCCCGCCACCATCGGCTTCATAAAAGATACCCGGAATCCCATAAGTTGGGATATTGATCAGCGCCGTCATCGTCGCATCGGTCGCCCCCGTCGACATCGTCGGAACCAACGGCACGCCTGGGAAAATTTCCTCCGCCAGCTTGATCGCCGGATCAAGAATGCGCTTGTCGAGCGGCGGCGGCACGGCCATCGGCCGATGGGGTTTACGCAGCGTCACCTTGACACGAGGGTTGGCGATTGCTGCTTCAATGGCCGCCTGCGTGGCTTCGGTCGTCATCGTGGGAACTATGCGGCAGTTAACAACGCCTTTGGCCCGCTGCGGCAATGCATTGGGCGCGTGCCCGGCTTCGAGCATTGTCGCCACACATGTTGTGCGCAGGGTCGAGTTCATTACAGGATCAGCCGACAGGATTGCCGCCGCCTGCACATTGCCTTCGTCTGCCAGCAAATCCGCAATCGCCTTTTGTCCCGCTGCTGGCGCGGTTGGGGACATCTGTTTCAGAAATGCACGCGTTGTATCGTTCAACTGCACCGGAAAGCCCAGCCGCTTTACGGCGACAATAGCCTCTGCCAGGTCGTAAACCGCGTTGTCCGGGCGCGGTACGGAGCTATGGCCGCCGGGATTGGTGGTCTCCAACTCAAATATGCGGTTGGCCTTTTCACCGACCTGGATCGCAAGAAATTGTGGCTTGCCATTCTTGTCGAGCCTGCCACCGCCGCCTTCATTCAATGCGAATTCTGCAGACAAAGTTTCGGGCATGTTGCGCGCAAGCCATTCCGCCCCGTTCAGCGCCTTGCTTGAACTTTCTTCGCCGCAGGTTGCCGCCACCTTGATGGTGCGCTTGGGCCGATAGCCCGCTTGCTTGAAGCGGTTCAGGCTATCGACCCAGATAGCGGCTTGCACCTTGTCGTCGGCCACCCCCCTTGCGAAGAAAAACCCATCCTCCTCTACCAGGGTGAATGGGTCTCGCGTCCAGTCCTCTCGCTTTGCTTCGACCACATCAATATGTGCCAGCAGCAACATCGGCTTCAGTGTTTTCGATGTGCCCTTGTACTCGGCAACCAGGTTGCCTTCACGTTCATAGCCTGGGACAACAATGACCCGCGCCTCGTCTTTGGTGAAACCGGCATCGTACATGCGCTTTGCCAATTGTTCGGCAGCGACGGTGCAACTGCCGTTCGAATAGGCCGTGTTGGTGTTGACCAGTTCGGCATAAAGTTCTCGGAACGCGGCCTGATCGGGCCGCAACGTTTGTGCCGTCGCACTCCCGGTCGCCAAGGATGCAAAACCCGCAGCA
Organism: Sphingorhabdus sp.; assembly: GCF_035329025.1. Taxonomy (GTDB): domain Bacteria; phylum Pseudomonadota; class Alphaproteobacteria; order Sphingomonadales; family Sphingomonadaceae; genus Sphingorhabdus_B. Next base: position 28,569 of record NZ_DAOLHN010000007.1, read on the forward strand.
ATCATCCATTTTCCAAGCAGCATCTGCTCCCCCCAAATTACCTAGATATTGAAATCAGGCTATCGTTCGCGTCGGATGTTTTCAATCGCCGAATTTTCCAATTGACAATATAGAACAAATATAGAACATATAAGGAAATAACGGTGATTCGGAGGATTCAAATGTCGTTCATTGCTGCCGCATTTTTCGCCACTGCTTTCCTGCTTGCAGTTTATGCCATCCTCTCGACGCTGGCACAGAAATGGGAACGTATTGGCCAAGTAGCTGCCATGCGCGGAACGCCAGTCGAGCGGATTATTCGCTTGGGCGCTGTGCGTTATACAGGCCAGCGCGTCCGCCTCGTTGTCGTTAATGAGCTGGAGCCACAGCCCGAACAGCAGGCATTCACTTTTGGCCGACTGTGCGCCGCCTGAACCTTCCAGCAGAATATTGGGTTCAACGAAAAAAGGCGGGGATGCACCCCGCCTTTTTCTTGATAGCCAATTCAAGCCTCAGCTTGTCAGCTTCGCTTCCCCATCGGCCGCAGCCTTTTTGGCAATCAACCTTTCGTACATGTCCTTTGCGTCTTCGCGGACAACAACACCCGTATAATTGTCCGCCAGCCACTGCAGCCGCTTGCGATCCTTCTTCTTTTGACGCTCATCCTTTTTCTCATCGCCGTCCAGTGCCCCAAAGGCATCCGGTTCGATTATGAAAATGGCATCTTCGATAAATCCACGATCTTCGAAGTCCTTGGCGAGCATATAGCGGATGTCCCGATCGCGCGGGATCAGTTGATGCGCCTTCATCAAACCATTTTGCGCCTCGGCCGGGGGCAGGATACCGCGCAGCGAATAGCTTTTGTAAAGCCCCACATGCGCAGTCGCCAGATTCGGATCGATCTTGATCGCGGCACGGATAGGCTTGCGCGCTTCGGCAAATGCCGCGTCATCGGTCGACTTGGCGGCAAGCAATTTGTCAACTTGCACCATCCCCTTTATGGCCATCGCCTTTGCATTGTTCGGGGACAGTGCAAGAATCCGGTCGGCAAGAGCAACCGCTTCGTCGAAATTTTCCGCAAGACGCTCAACCTCCAACTGGGTCATCATCGCACCTAAATCTGTTGGGTTGTCCTTGATGACTTGCCGACCGGTGCGCACAACGAGCGGCAATACCGATCGTTCAAAAGACGAGTTCAAGCGCATTTCCGTCTGCAGCATCGCCGCTTCGCCCTTGGTCAACGATCGAATTGTAATCGGACCGACATCCATTGGTTTTAGCGACAAGCGCTTGGCTGTCAGATTCTTCGCATGCGCCTTCATCTCGTCGTCGAGCTTATCGATATCGGCACCGAAAGCAGCCTTGGCAGCTTCGTCATATTTGACGCCTTGCGTGATCGCCACCAGATACTGGTTCAACTGCTTACCGCGTTCCGGATTTGAAGCCGCATAATGGGTCAGCAGCCATCCTTGGGCGTAAAGGTTGCGCAAACTGTCCCCGACATCGGCATAGCTTTTTGCAGTCAAAAGCTTGCGCATCGGGTACCAGCCGCTGCGGATGACATCCATGCGATAAAAAGGCGCGTGTCCTACTTCAACCACGTTATTCGGCAGAAAATCCATCGATCCGTAATATTCGGCAAAGCCTTCGCTATACCATGTCGGATAGAGGCCAGGAAAATACTGGTACATGAAATGGTGGCCATATTCATGCTGCAATATCTTTGGCGCCGCATCCTTGGAATTGTCGGCGACCGCCTTGCGCGTTCCCGTCGGGCGCACCGATCGACGCACCGAAACCAGATAAGGTCCACGTTCGGTTGCACTGTAGAATCCCAGCAGACCCTGATTGTCGCCCGGAAGGAAGGATTGCAGCGCAGTCGTATCGCGCAACAAAAATACGGTCAGCCTCAACGGGCTGCCTTCCTTTTTGGATTGCGAATAGGCCTTCAGCAAACGGTGATACACTTCGATGTTGGTGACGGTTTCCTTGAGCGACGCTTCATCTTCTTCGCTGTAAACCGTCAGCAAGCCCGACGTCGCCACCTTCCATTCGGCAAATGCCGCCGATGATGTGGACAATAACAATGCCAGCGCTGACATTTTGACTAATTTGTGCATAAAACTCCCCAGCTTAATTGCATTCCACGTCGATATGCACCAATCGCGCACAGCACAATATGGTGAATATAACTATGGATGTAAAAAAGGGCGGTGCCGAAGCCCCGCCCTTTCCTATTTCCAAAAAGATTTGTGAAACTTAGTTCACGGCATCCTTGAGTGCCTTGCCAGCCTTGAACTTGGGCTGGTTCGAGGCAGGGATCTTCATCTCTTCACCGGTGCGCGGGTTGCGGCCGGTCGAAGCCTTGCGCTTGGCTACAGCAAAGGTGCCAAAGCCTACGAGGCGAACTTCGCCACCCTTTTTGAGCGCCTTTGTGATGGCGTCAAAGGTAGCTTCCACTGCCTTGCCTGCATCGGTTTTGCTCAGGCCACTTGCATCTGCAACGGCTGCGACGAGATCATTCTTGTTCATAGTATCGGGATCCCCCTCTCAAATGAATATTATGGACCAATTCCGGGAAGGAATCGCGGCTGGGCCGGAGCGGGAATAAGGAGTAGAAACAGCCCTCTGTCAAAGGAAATATCCGCAAAAAACCGCGCTTTTCGGCGAATTGACGGATAATCTGTCGATAAGTGAGACGAAACGCGTAAAATCCATCGCGCCTTGACGTCAAATCACTGTGTAACGGGCAAAAACGCAGCGAGACGCAACGTCATTCAACATCGCGTCCCGCATCTCGATTCACAGTCTGATGGATCAGTGAGTGACCGCTGAACCCGGAGCAGCAGTTGGTGCGAGCGGTTGCAAAGCCGCCAGTTCGTCTGCTTCGGTCCACTCCACAGGATCAAGCGGCGAAACCAATGCACGCGCCAATACCTGGTCGACATGGGTTACCGGGATGATCTCCAGACCTTCCTTTATATTTGCTGGTATCTCGGCAAGATCCTTTTCATTCTCCTGCGGGATCAGAACCGTCTTGATGCCGCCGCGCAATGCCGCAAGCAGTTTCTCTTTCAACCCGCCAATCGGCAACACTCGTCCACGCAAAGTGACTTCGCCTGTCATGGCGACATCGCGATGCACGGCGACGCCAGTCAATGTCGAGACGATCGCCGTAACCATGCCTATACCGGCCGAAGGGCCGTCCTTGGGCACGGCCCCCTCGGGCAAGTGGATGTGCACATCCTTGCGATTGAAGATCGATGGTTTGATGCCATAGCTCGGCGCACGGGCCTTTACGTAGCTCAGCGCCGCCTGAATCGACTCCGACATTACTTCGCCCAGCTTGCCGGTCGTCTTGATTTGGCCCTTACCGCCAACGGTAACTGCCTCGATGGTCAGCAGCTCGCCACCAACCTCGGTCCAAGCGAGCCCGGTTACCGCACCAATCTGGTTTTCATCCTCACCGATACCGTGGCGATATTTGCGAACACCTGAAAATTCAGCCAGATTTTCCGGCGTGATCGAAACACTCTTCGCCTTACCTTCGAGGATGCGACGCAGCGCCTTGCGGGCCAGCTTGGCAATCTCACGCTCAAGCGTACGAACGCCAGCCTCCCGCGTGTAGTACCGGATCAGGTCGCGCAGCCCATCATCGCTGACTTCAAACTCGCCTTTTTTCAAGCCATGCGCCTCGACCTGCTTTTCCACCAAGTGACGCTTGGCGATTTCGAGCTTTTCATCCTCGGTGTAACCCTCAAGCCGGATGATCTCCATTCGGTCAAGCAACGGCTGCGGCAGGTTCATGCTGTTCGCGGTGGTCACGAACATCACGTCCGACAAATCAAGGTCGATTTCCAGATAATGGTCGTTGAACTTGTTGTTCTGTTCGGGATCAAGCACTTCGAGCAGCGCCGATGCCGGATCACCGCGGAAATCCTGACCAAGCTTGTCAATTTCGTCGAGCAGGAACAGCGGGTTCATCGTCCCCGCCTTTTTCAGGTTCGAAGCGATCTTGCCCGGCATTGAGCCGATATAGGTGCGACGGTGCCCGCGGATTTCGGCTTCATCACGAACCCCACCCAGCGACTGACGGATGAATTCGCGCCCGGTCGCTTTGGCAATCGACTTGCCAAGCGAGGTTTTGCCGACACCCGGAGGGCCAACGAGGCAGAGGATCGGACCCTTCAGCTTGTTGGTGCGCGCTTGCACCGCCAGATACTCGACAATGCGGTCCTTGACCTTCTCGAGCGCAAAGTGATCGGCATCGAGAATGTCCTGTGCCTTGGCGATATCGCGCTTCAACTTTGATTTCTTGCCCCAGGGTATGCCGAGCAGCGAATCCAGATAGTTGCGCACAACGGTTGCTTCGGCCGACATCGGCGCCATGCTGCGCAGCTTCTTCATTTCGGCCTGCGCCTTGGCTTTGGCTTCCTTCGATAGCTTCAGCGTGTCGATCTTGGTCTGCAGTTCGGCCAGCTCGTCGCCGCCCTCTTCATCCCCATTGCCCAGCTCGCGCTGGATCGCTTTCAGCTGCTCGTTGAGATAATATTCGCGCTGAGATTTCTCCATCTGACGCTTCACGCGGCCGCGGATCTTCTTTTCGACCTGCAACACGCCCAATTCGCCTTCCATGAAGGCGAAGGACATTTCGAGGCGCTTCAACGGATCGGCTTCCACAAGTAGCGCTTGCTTGTCCGAAACCTTGAGGTTGATGTTCGCAGCCACCGCGTCGGCCAGCTGCGCAGCGTCTTCGATTTCGGCGAGCTGCACTGCAGTTTCAGAAGGAACCTTTTTGTTGAGCTTCGAATAGTTTTCGAACTGTTCAACCACAGACCGCATCAGCGCCGTTGTTTCCGGACCCTCGGTGGCTTTTGTCTCGATAAGTTCGACCTCGGCTTCGACATAGTCTGCCGCGCGCTGATGCAGGCGCAGAAGGTTCGCCCGCTGCTTGCCTTCAACGAGCACGCGCACGGTGCCGTCGGGAAGTTTCAGCAACTGCATCACGGACGCAGACACGCCTACCGTGTAAAGATCGTCATAGTCCGGATCATCTTCGGCAGGGTCGAGCTGCGTGACCAGGAAAATTTCCTTGTCCGCCGCCATCGCCTTTTCAAGTGCGATCACTGATTTGTCGCGGCCGACGAAAAGCGGCACGACCATACCCGGAAACACGACGATGTCGCGCAGGGGCAAAAGGGGAAGAGATTGCATCATATTCACTCCGGCCCGCACCGAAAGGCGGTGCGGAAACTTGGCATCAATATGAGCGTGATTTTTCCCGGTTCAACGGCATAGCGGCGAAATAGCGAGAAAAGCTGGGGAAAAGCGCCTCAAAAAGGCAGTTTGAAGCCCGGCGGCAGCGGCAAACCGCTGGTCATCTTGCCCATTTCGCTGTTGCTGGCGGCGTCGGCTTTTTCCCGCGCATCGTTGAATGCGGCCACAACAAGGTCTTCAAGCATCTGTTTGTCGGCGGGCACCATCAGGCTGTCATCGATGGCTAGCGATATGATCCGGCCTTTGGCGCTGGCGCGGACCTTGACCAGTCCACCACCGGAAACACCTTCAACCTCAATTGTATCAAGCTTGCCCTGCGCTTCCTCCATCTGCTTCTGGATGGTTTGCGCGGCTTCCTGCGCCGCTTTCATCATCTCTTCGATGCTTTTCATGCTCTTAAGCTCCGGATTTCTGCTTCGTGGGGAGAGTGTATCGTCCGCCCGTCAACATGCACTTCGGCCTCGGGAAAGGCAGCGAGTGCAGCCTTGACGAGCGGGGATTCCAGAATTTCTGTGTCCTGCGCGGCGCGGACGGCCTGTTCCTGTTCGTACAGACTTGGCTGGGCATCGCCCGGGGTTTCGGCAATTTCCCAGCGCGTGCCCGTCAGACGGAACAGCGCGTCATTCAGATCAGCGCCAAATCCCTGATGTACCGGGCCAGCGAGCTGGAACTGGAGGCGCGGCGGAGCATAGCTGACCAGCCGCACTACATCATGCAACGTCGCCGCGACATTGGGGTGGCCTCCGCGATCGAGCGCTTCGACGAGTGCCTTGAAATCAGAAGGGAAAGCCGAAGTCGGAACACTAGGAGCATTGTCGGCAGCCGGAGAGGGAATGCTGGCTGCAGATGTCTGTAATGGTACTCCGCCCTGTTGTAACAGCCGTGCAAGTTCACCAGGATCTGGCATTGACGCGCCATGAAGCACACGCAGCAGGGCCATGTCGCAGCATTCGAGCGGCAGACTTGCTTGACGGACCTCCTCATGCCCCTTCAGCAGCAATTGCCAGAGACGGTGGAGCAGCGGGAAAGACAAACGCCCTGCCCATTCGTCGATCTGCGCGCGCGCCTCTTCGGGCAAAGCGGCGTCCGATGGACTGCCGATTTTGGCGAGAGTCACCAAATGAACCTCTCGCAAAAGACCGGCAAGTGTTGCAGCTGGTTCGACGCCCAACTGATACTGGTTGCGCGCCTCATCAAGCACTGCCTGCGAATTTCCTTCCAGCAAAAGGCCAAACAGCCTGCGCACGGCAGCCCGATCAGATAGGCCGAGCATATTGCGCACCTGCGCAGCCTCGACGCGCGCTTCTGCCCCGCTGTCGTCCGCGGCAAGATCGGCGTGTGCAATGGCCTGGTCCAGGATGGACAAGCCGTCTCGTACCGACCCCTCAGCCGCTTGCGCTACTAGGCGTAGCGCCTCTGCTTCGGCGGCAACACCTTCTTTTACGCAGATTTCTTCGAAATGTACGGCCAGCATTTCCGCCGGGATACGTTTCAGATCAAAGCGCTGGCACCGCGATAACACTGTGATTGGAACCTTGTTCACCTCGGTCGTCGCAAACAGGAACTTCACATGTGCCGGGGGTTCCTCGAGCGTCTTCAACAACGCATTGAAAGCATTTTTCGACAGCATGTGCACTTCGTCGATGATGTAGATTTTGTAGCGCGCCGACACGGCGGCGTAGCGCACCGCCTCAATAATCTCGCGGACATCGTCAACACCCGTGTGACTTGCGGCGTCCATCTCGATAACGTCGATATGGCGACCTTCGGCAATCGCACGACAGGGCTCGCATACCCCGCACGGATCGATGGTCGGGCCACCGTGCCCGTCCGGCCCGATACAGTTCAGCGCCTTGGCGATGAGGCGCGCGGTCGAGGTTTTGCCGACCCCACGCACACCCGTCATCAGGAAGGCATGCGCCAGACGACCGCGCTTGATCGCGTTCCCCAGCGTTTGCACCATCGCATCCTGACCGATCAGTTCGGCGAAATTCTGCGGACGATATTTGCGCGCAAGCACCCGATAGGGCGATGCTGCAGCAGCTTTCGGCGCCTCAGGCAGACCGAGCCCCAGCGCATCTTCGGGCATATCCGGTTCGCGCAGGGCGAAGCGGGGTTCGTCGAGAGCAGATGAGGATGAATCGTCCATATTGTTCCGATAGGCCCGACAGATTATTTTGTCGAAGGGCTATTTCAGTCGCGCGCCAAGCGGCGGGCAAAATGGGCCTGCACCGCGCTGGTCACGGCACGCGCAACCTTTTGCTGGCCCTCACGCGAAGACAGGAAGACAGCGTCATCCACATTGCTGATATAGCCGGTTTCGAAAAGTACAGAGGGCGTGTCAGGTGCCTTGAGTACAATGAATGATGCGAATTTATGGGGCTTTTCGCGCAGCAGCATATTGGGTTTTGCTTCGCGGATCAGCAATTTGGCAAAACTTGCAGAAATGTTCATGGTTTCGCGCTGGGTCAGGTCTATCAGGATTGACGATACTTCCTGATCCTGCCTGCCAAGATTGACGCCATTTAGGACATCAGCCCGATTTTCGCGCGCAGCCAGCCGCTGTGCTTCGCGGTCGGAGGCAACCTCTGACAAGGTATACACCGTTCCTCCCCTCGCCTCAGGATTGCCAGCCGCATCGGCATGAATTGAAAGAAAGAGATCCGCTTTCATTTTGCGGGCAATGCCATAGCGATATTGCAATATGAGGAAACTATCCCCTTCGCGTGTGAGTGCGACGCGCACGCGCCCTGTGTCGACAAGTTCGTCTCTAATGCCGCGGGCAATTGCCAACGTCACATCCTTCTCGCGCTCGCCGGACAGCGAATTGATCGCACCCGGATCGTGGCCTCCATGCCCGGCATCGATGACCACCAAAGGCAGGCGGGCATCCGCCCGCCCGTATATTTTGGGCAATCCACGTGCCACTCCCTTTCCGATGGGTGCAGTGACTTCATAGCGTCGCCGGGGCGGTTCCGACCGGAATGCTTGAGCAACCTTGCCGAAAACTGTGCGGATCCATGCATCAACAGCGGATGACGTCGCCATTGGCTGCGCAGCCGTAATCAGAAGTGCAAGGAAAGCGCTGATCATCATTGAAACGGCTTTTGCGCAAAATAGGACATTCGGTCGAGGGAATTTTTCGCCGCCGCCACTTGCCCGCCAGACATAGGGGTGCTAGCACATAAAGCTGGAGCTATGACTTTGATAAGTCTAGTCCACCAAGACGCCGAACAGACTGACTTTTCGGTATAAAACAGGTTGATGTTGCATGTGGCATGAAATTTCCCCTTCCGCCGTCCCCACGGGGTTCGGTGCGTTGGCGGCAAATTACGCCCGCGCGAATTGCGCCCGCGGTGCCTATGCAGCAGACACATTCGTACATTCCCCGTCATTGAATACAGCAGGCAATGAAGTCTTTGCTGCGGACGATGCCGGATCACTTTCAGAAAATATGGCCCCCCGGTTCCTGCTAAAGGCGGAGCAATGGGAGGCTCGGAGAATTTATAATGAAAACGCGCATGCTCATCGACGCGCGCCACCGGGAGGAGACCCGCGTAGCCGTCGTAAAAGGGAACACGATTGAGGAATTCGACTTTGAGTCGGCTGAACATAAGCAACTCAAGGGAAACATCTATCTAGCCAAGGTCACCAGGGTCGAACCGTCGCTGCAAGCGGCATTTGTCGACTATGGTGGCAACCGGCACGGTTTTCTCGCTTTCAGCGAAATCCACCCTGACTATTATCAGATCCCTAAAGAGGACCGTGAACGCCTGCTCGCGGAAGAGGCGGCTGCGGCTGCCGAAGAAGCTGCTCTTCGTGAGCAGGAAGAGGCTGAAGAAGACGAACCCACCGGCATCATGCGATCCGAAGCGCATGACGAGGAAGATCCGGATTTCATCGAGGTTGAAAGCGATGATCGCATCGACACGATCGACATTACCGAAGGTGAAGAGCCCGATCTTGAAGCCAATGGCGACGATAATGGCGAAGATTATCCTGAACGCGATTCATCGCCGGATGACGACAATGACGGTCGCAAGGATCAGCGCGGTCGCCGCCGCCGCGGTCGTGGCGGCAGAAGCAATGCCCCGCGCGCCAGCGACGAAGCGCGAGCAAAGCGCCTGAACCTGCGTCGCCGCTACAAAATTCAGGACGTAATTCATCGGCGCCAGGTGCTGCTGGTGCAAGTCGTGAAAGAAGAACGCGGCAACAAGGGCGCTGCCCTCACCACCTATCTCAGCCTCGCCGGACGCTATTGCGTGTTGATGCCCAACACCAGCCATGGCGGCGGCATAAGCCGGAAAATTTCGAGCGCATCGGATCGAAAACGGCTGAAATCGATCATTTCCGATCTGAAGCTGCCCGCCACCATGGGCTGCATCATCCGCACCGCAGGCCTCGCCCGTACGAAGCCTGAAATCAAACGCGACTTTGATTACCTCGCTCGCCTGTGGGACGAAATTCGCGAGCGCACATTGAAGGGCGCAGCGCCGATGCTGATCCATTCGGACAGCGATCTCGTCAAGCGCGCGATCCGCGATATCTACAATAAAGATATCGACGACGTGCTTGTCGAAGGTGCCGATGGCTACAAGGCAGCGAAAGACTTCATGAAGCTGCTGATGCCGAGCCACGCCAAGCGGGTGCAGCATTATGCCGATCCGGTTTCGCTCTTCCAGCGCTACGGCGTCGAGGATCAGCTAAACGCTATGTACAATCCGGTCGTGCAGCTGAAATCAGGCGGCTATATCGTCATCAACCCGACCGAAGCGCTGGTTTCGATCGACATCAACTCAGGCCGCTCGACCAAGGAACATGGTATCGAGCAGACGGCGCTAGCGACCAATCTCGAAGCCGCACGAGAAATCGCCCGCCAGTTGCGCCTGCGCGATATGGCTGGTCTGGTTGTGATCGACTTTATCGACATGGATCACCATTCCAACGCCCGCAAGGTTGAGCGGGCGATGAAGGAAGCGTTGAAAAACGACCGCGCGCGCATCCAGGTGGGCCGCATCTCCAGCTTTGGCCTGATGGAAATGAGCCGTCAGCGTTTGCGCACCGGCGTGCTTGAAGCCTCCACCCGTGTCTGCCCCCATTGCGAAGGCACCGGACTGGTCCGCACGGCTTCTTCCTCTGCCCTTTCGGCACTTCGCCTGATCGAAGAAGAATCGGCTCGTGGCCATGGCAGCCAGATTTCGTTGCAGGCCAGCCAGGAGGCGACCATCTACATCCTCAACAACAAGCGGGCTGAGCTTGCCGAGATTGAGGATCGCTATCATGTCCGCGTCGAAGTTCTTCCCAATGGCGAGGTAGAAGGCGCAAAAATGGTTGTGACCGCCAGTGGTCCACGCCCTGAACGCCCTGCTATTCCTGCACCGATTGTCGATTTTGACGACGATGATGACGATATCGAAGAAATCGAGGATGAAGTCGAAACCGACGAAGTCGAGGAACGAGCAGAAGACAGCAGCCGTGAAGACCGCAATGGCAAGCGCAAACGCCGCCGCCGTGGACGCCGCGGTGGACGCAATCGGGAGCGCGACGAACAATCTGCCTCGGCCGAGGAAGGTGCCGAGGGTGATGTCCCTGAGCCTGCCGAAAACGACAGTGGCGAAGAAACGGCTGAAACCGAACCTGCGCGCAAACCACGCCGTTCGCGTGGCGGTCGCCGGAAAACTTCGAGTGATCCAGAAACAGCTGCTGAAGAAGTTTCGACCGACGAGGCGCCCGTCGAGGTAGCCCAGCCGGTCGAGCCTCAATCTCCGTCAAAACCCAAACGGGCTAGCCGAAAGGCGAAAACTGCAGAGGTTGCCGAGGTGGCGGCCGATGCGGAAGCTGCTGCCGAAGAGCCTGAAGTTGCTGAAAAACCCAAAGTCCGTCGCGCGCCAAAAGCGAGAGCCAAGGCCGAGGCAGAAACTGTAGCTGCAGCGACAGACGAAGCAGCCCCTGCTCCAACCAAAAAACCACGCCGCACCAGCAAGAAAGCGGACGCCGAACCCAAGGTAGAAACTTCTGCCGACGGGGAATCGGACGAATCCGGTGACGGACCGCGCCGCGGATGGTGGCAGCGTACTTTTGGCTGATTTGCGCTGCCCGGCCCGATATTACGTTGCATGCGTTTATCGGGCCGGCGCGGTTTCGGCTTCATCCGCCATTCATCGCCACCCGTGCACATCATGAACATGTTTGAGGGCGAACGGCTGTTTCGTGTTTTTTCAAAGCTGTTTGCGGCAATCGCCGCGACGGCATTGTGCCTGCAACCAGTCCACGCCCAGTCGGTATTGCGCGATGCCGAAACCGAAGCCTTTTTCGATGAAATCTCTGAACCGCTGATCCGCGCAGCAGGGCTAAATCCGGTCAATGTCGACGTCGTGCTCATCAACGACAAATCGATCAACGCATTTGTTGCGGGTGGGCAGACGGTGTACCTGCATAGTGGTCTTATCCATGCTGCGACCACAGCCAATGAAGTTCAGGGTGTTATCGCGCATGAACTTGGCCATATCGAAGGCGGCCACGTCATTCGCTATAGCGAGGGCATGGAGAAGGCCGGCAATATTTCCATCGCCAGCCTCATTCTGGCGGCGGCCGCGATTGCCGCCGGTGCTGGAGAGGCCGGCATGGGAATCATGGCGGCTGGCCAGCAGGCGGCCTTGGGCAAATTCCTGGCATTCAGCCGCGTGCAGGAGAGCGTTGCCGATTCATCGGGGGCCCGTTATCTCTCGGCGGCAGGCATAACGGGCCGCGGCTCGATCAACTTTTTCAAAAAATTGCAGAATTACGAGTTTCGCCTCGGTATCCCGCAAGTCGACAGCTATGATCGCACCCACCCTTTGTCGGGCGAGCGCATCACAGTATTGGAAGATACGTACAAAGCTGATCCTGCCTGGAATGCACCGCTCAACCCCAAGTGGGAAGCCGACTTCAAGCGCGTTAAGGCAAAACTGCAAGGCTATATAGCGGACCCAAATACAACCTTGCGCGACTATCCAGAGACTGACAAGAGCGTGCCAGCGCTCTACGCCAGGGCCTATGCGTGGCACAAAGCGGCCTATCCGGAAAAGGCCCTCTCCGAGGCAAACAACCTCATAGCCAAAAATCCTAGCGACCCCTATTTCCTAGAATTGCAGGGCCAGATTCTGCTCGAATCCGGAAAACCCAATGAGGCCCTGACTTCGCTGCGCAAGGCTGTCGACTTGACCGGAAATCAGCCGCTTATCGCCGCTGTGTTCGGTCATGCCCTCATCGCCACCGAGAACAAGGACAATTTAGCCGAGGCGGAACGTGTCCTGAAGGCCGCTGTCTCCAAGGATAACAACAATCCCTTCGCCTGGTATCAACTGGGCGTCGTCTATCAGGCGCTGGGCGATGAACCCCGAGCAGCCTTGGCCAGTGCGGAACGCTATCTGATGGAAGGCGCCCCCCAACTCGCCTTGCCCAATGCAGCAACTGCGATGGCGGGCCTTGCAGAATATTCCCACGACTGGATCAGGGCACAGGATGTGAAGCTGGTCGCAGAGGCGCAGGTGCAGAAGATGGAAAAGCGAAAGCGTTGATTTCGGTTAATCCGCTGGTCTGGCATCGGCAAAGAAGCTAGGTATTTGTTTATGGACCAGCAACAGACCAACCGCCGCCTTCCCCTGATCTTTGCTCTACTGGGGGCAGCTCTCTTGATCGCTGCTGGCATCTATTTCTTCACCAGCAAGGAAGAAATGGTCCGCGGGGACACGACCGCTTACGCAAAGGCCGATGCAGATCGCGCCATTTCGGCCGCAGGGATCAACGACAAGGAACGCGCGGCGACCGAAGCTATTGTGCGCGCTTACATCCTTGAAAACCCCGAGATTATAACCGAGGCTGTCGAAATCCTGCAAAAGCGCGAATTGGCCAAAAGGATGGACGCTGCCGGCAGTGCAATAACCCAGCCTTTCCCGGGCGCAGTCGGCGGTAATCCGAACGGTACGATCACAGTCGTTGAATTTACAGATTATAATTGCGGATTCTGCCGCTCGAGCGTTGCCGATCTGAATCGCCTTATCGGCAGCGAAAAGGACGTGAAGATCGTTTACCGTGAATTGCCGATCCTCGCCGCCAGCAGCCGCGATGCGGCACGCTGGGCACTGGCCGCAGCCAAACAGGGCAAGCACAAAGCGTTCCACGACGCGATGTTTGCGGCGGGCCCCGCCAACGAACAGTCGATCACCGCCGCTGCCCGGCGCGCTGGCCTGAACATGGATCAGGCGGCAAAGGATGCAGCTTCTCCAGAGGTGAAGGCCGAAATCGAACGCAACTTGGCGATGATGCAGCAGATCGGCTTCAACGGCACGCCAACCTTCATCATCGGCGACCAGATTCTCGAAGGCGCTCTAGGATATGAAGCGTTGAAGGCTGCTGTCGAAAAGGCTCGCAAAAAAGGCTAATTAGCCTTTCTTCCCCTGCGCCACCACATACCATTCGACCGAGCCTTTGCGGCTGGCTGGTGGCTTCGCATGCTTCACACTGACGAAGTTCGATTTGAGCAACGCCAGAAGTTCGGGATCAGTGCCGCCCGCAAAAACCTTGGCAACAAAATCGCCGCCTGGTTGCAGCACTTCAACGGCGAAATGCGCAGCAGCCTCCACCAGCCCCATGGTGCGCAAATGGTCGGTCTGCTTATGACCGACGGTGTTGGCCGCCATATCGGATATGATCAGGTCAGGCGCCTGCCCAAGTGCCTCTACCAGCAACTCAGGCGCGCGATCATCCATGAAATCCATTTCGAAAAGTGTCACGCCCTCGATCGGATCAACTGGCAGCAAGTCTATTCCTGATACCTTCGCCTTTGGCAGCCGACGACGGACTACCTGCGCCCAACCGCCCGGTGCTATGCCCAGATCGACAACTGCCTTCTTGCCTCTCAAAAAACCGAATTTCTCATCGAGTTCGATCAGCTTATAGGCCGCCCGGCTGCGATAGCCTTCGGATTGGGCCCGTTTGACATAAGGATCGTTGAGCTGACGCTCGAGCCAGCGCGCCGACTGCGGACTGCGGCGTTTCGCGGTCTTTACCCGTTCCTTGCCCGTTGTGCTGCGACCGGAACGGTTTCCGCCAAATGTGAATTTTGTCACCGCCTACCGCCGTTTCCGCCGACGGGCGTCGCTGGCCATCAATGCGCGCAATATGCCTTCGCGGATGCCGCGATCGGCTACTCCGAGACGTTCTCCCGGCCAGATATCAAAAATTGTCTCCAATATCGCACACCCAGCTACCACCAAATCAGCCCGCTCCTGTCCGATGGTCGGGAATTCAGCTCGGCCTTTGGGTGGGCGGGCGGCTAGTGTCTGGCTGATTTCGCGCATGGCTGAGGTAGGCAAATGCAAGCCGTCGATCTGCCGCCGGTCATAGCTAGGCAGGTTTAGATAAACGCTCGCCAGCGTCGTGACCGTGCCCGATGTGCCCATCAGACGGTGATCGCCCTGACCCACGGGCAGACGCGAGGCGAATTCGGCGAAGCTCTCGCGCACCTTGGCGCGCATGGCGGCATAGGTTTCCTGCAGCGAATGCTCATCGTCACCCCGGTGCGCCTCACTTTCTGTCAGCGAAACAACGCCCCAAGGCACGCTGGCCCAGTCAAGAATTTCAGGTGTTGCACCATCGGTCGAAACCAGCACCAGTTCGGTCGAACCGCCACCAATATCGAAAATCATCGCTGGCCCTTCGCCTTCTTCCAGCAAGGCGTGGCATCCCATGACCGCAAGGCGGGCCTCTTCCTTGGGGCTGATAACATCCAACACGATGCCCGTTTCACGCTTCACACGTTCGATAAATTCAACACCGTTCAAAGCCTGGCGGCACGCCTCGGTGGCGACAGAGCGGGCGAGCACAACATTGCGGCGCTTGAGCTTGTCGGCGCAAACCGACAGCGCCTCAATCGCACGGTCCATCGCCGCTTCGCTCATCTTGCCAGTCGAATTCAGCCCTTCACCCAGGCGCACTACGCGCGAAAATGCGTCGACCACGGTAAAGCCGTCGTTCGCCGCGCGAGCGATCAACAAGCGGCAGTTGTTGGTACCCAAATCGAGTGCGGCATAGGCAGTTTTGCCCAGCCAGCTGCCACGATTGGATGTATCACCAAAACGGTTTTCCTTTGGAAATTCAGGATCTGCCTTCGCGTTCGATTCACGCGAGGCTCCTCCTGTTGCCGCATCGGCGGATTTGCGACGGTTTGGCCCCTTTTTACGGGCGCCTTTGCCCTTTCCGCCTTTTTGCGGCGATGGTGCGATCTGCTCGCCCATGGCCGATTCTTCTCTTATCTTTTATCCGAAAGCGGGAAATGCCGCCCGGTACTTGAGGGCAGAAATACCGCGAACAGATTAATTTTTCAAGAGAATTGGCTGAATGCATCGAAAAGCGGCATCCAGCCGATTGACAGCCAGCTACCGTCAGCCTAATGGCGCTCCCCACATTCCCCGGTCGTCTAACGGTAAGACTACGGACTCTGACTCCGTCTATTGAGGTTCGAATCCTTACCGGGGAACCATTTTCCTTACAGAATCAAGCGGTTTCGCTCGCTCCGTCGTAACGGATTTCAAGGAAGCGTTCGCGGGTCGCCAGCTTGTCGAGTTCGCCGCGCGCGATCTGGCCGGTCATCGTCTCGATTTCGCGATCAATCCGCTTCAGACCGTCGACCAATTGCTGTTCCGGCGTCTTGCCGCCATTGTCCTGCCGCCGCAACGGTTCGGGGATGCGTTTATAGCCGTTGATCAGTTCGGGCAGATGCTCGCCGACCAGCTTGCGCACCTCGCGCGAAGCCGGGTCGGTTTCAGCCAATGTCTGCAATTGCGGCGCCAACGCATCGAGCCGCAAGCCAATATTCTGCACAACCGGAATGGCCGGAGCAGGCAAAGCAGGGCGCTGCGCCTCCAGCCAGATTTCGGTTTTTCCCGCAAGCGTACCGAGATCGGTCTGACGCAACGATTCGGTGGTGGGCATCGGCATTTCTGGATAGCGCATCAGCGCATAGACCGCTGCCGCGCCCAGCACGCCGGTAATCATCACGCCCCAGAAACCGATGCCGTCGATGATAGCGCCAACTATCCCTGCCCCGATCAGCAAGCCGCCAACCACAACGCCCGTACGTGCAAGCTTGCCGAAGAAATGCGCCCGGCGCAGTGCCCGCGATTTCGTGCCGATGGGTGGCCCCATGCGGACACGTTTCAGCGAACGGCGCGCACTGTCGAGGATTTCATCGGATTGTGAGGCGGGTGAGTTCACGAGCAATACTCTATCAATTCACTCGTCACCCCCGCGAAGGCGGGGGTCCATCACCGGTGGTACAAGTTTCAACGGCAGGTGATGGATTCCCGCCTTCGCGGGAATGACGAAAAATGGTTTAGTCATAATAAGTTCTTACGCCTCCAGCGAGCTCAACAGGTTGGTTTCGGTCGCACCCAATTTGGCCTGCGCCGCTCCTTCTGCACGCGCAATATAGCCTTTCGACTTTTCAACTTCCTTTTCAAGCGCCTCCGACGTCTGCTTCATGCTTTCAAGAGCTTTGACCTTGAAGGTATCGATTGCGTCCATCGTGTCATAGATATTCTGGAACGCGCGGCTCAGCGTTTCGAGCGGAATGGTCGATGCCGCCGCCTGTTCGTGGATCGCTGCCGTATTCTCGCGAAGCAACTTTCCGGTGCTATCGATGATATTGGCCGTTGTGGTGTTGAGGGCAGTAATCTGGCCGAGAACCAGACGCTGGTTGGTCATCGCCTGCGCGACGGTAACCGCAGTGCGCAGTGCGCCGACAGTGGTGGTCGAGGCGCGATCGACGCCCTTTACCAGTTCGACATTGTTCTTCTTGACCAGGTCCATCGCCAGATAGCCCTGCACCGTCACAGCCATTTGCGTCAGCAAATCCTGATGGCGCTGGCGGACATAAAAGAGTGCGGTTTCGCGGATCGCCTTTGCCTTGGCCGGATCGGAAAGCTCCAATTCGGCGGCCTTCTCCTCCAACCGCCCGTCGAGCTGCTTCGATATCAGGATCATCTGCTCAAGCTTGCCCATCGCCTTCCACAGATTCTGGCGCTCAACGTCGATCGCGGCGTTGTCCATCAGCAACTCATCCTTGCCATTGGCAAGGCGGCCGAGGATCGAGCTGATATGGCCCTGCGCGCTTTGATAGCTGTCGAAATAGTTGCGCAGCTTGTTGCCCCAGGGGATGATACCGAACAGCTTCTGCTTGGTCGTCAAATTCCCGCGTTTGGACGGATCCAGATCCTCAACGGTACGACGCAGTTCGGCAAGGTCAGCACCAACGCCGGACGTTTCGTCCATCTGGCGGATCGGCCTATCGAGAAAGCGGTTCGACTGGCCGGCCGCTTCCATGATTTCCTTGCGACCCATATTGGTTAGCTGGTCAACACGCTTGCCAAATTCCGGGCTGTTCACATCCTGCGCCAGCAAGTCGGCGATATAGCCTTCGACCTTTTCGGCGAGTTTGCCCTTCACTTCATCCTCGACGGGAACCAGCCCGACCGCCTTTTCGGCAGCAATCGGCGGCACCGGATCGGGCGGGGTGAGCTTCAGCTCGGTTTCGGTGGCAGTCAGGGTTTCATTGGTCGACATGCGGGTCGATCCTCCTCAGGCAATGATATTAGGGAATAAATGGAACGCAGTCAGTGCGATTTCAAGCAAATCCGGTCTTTGGTGTGTTATTTTTTTAATACACCTGCTGTTTCAGGGCTGGAGCGCCTTTTCGACAAGCGGCGCAAGGCCGTCGACGACCTTCGCCACACCTTGCGCGTTGGGATGAATATTATCGGGCAACATCAGCTTTGGATCGGCAACCACACCGTCGAGGAAAAAGGGATAAAGCGGCGCATCATATTGCTTCGCCAGTTTGGGAAAGATCGGGTTGAAGGCAGCAGCATAGTCTGGCCCGAGATTAGGCGCGGCCAACATACCCGTAAGCACAACGTCAATATCGCGCTTTTTGAGTTCATCGAGCATCGCCTTGAGGTTCGCCTCGGTTTCCTTGGGCTGGATTCCGCGCAGCATATCGTTTCCGCCCAGCCCCAACACAACCAGATCGGGCTTCTTTTCCAGATTATCGAGCACAAAGGTCAGGCGTTGCTTGCCCGCTGCAGTTGTTTCTCCCGACACCCCGGCATTGTGCACGCGCGCCTTTATGCCGGCATTTTCGAGCGCTCCCTGAAGCTGAGGTGCGAGCCCTTCCGTCGGACCGAGACGATACCCCGCATAAAGGCTATCCCCAAATGCCACGACGAGCTTGTCATATTGTGCAGCCTCTACCTTGGCAGGCGCAATTTGAGCCGTTTCCTCTGTGGGGGTTGCTACAGGTGAAGACCCGCATGCAGCAAGGGCTTGGACAAGCAGTAAAGCCGCACCATATAAGGTAAAATTCGTCTTCATAAGGAACTCTCCTTGTCCGCCACACAAACCGAGGCGCCCGATATGGCGATACGGGCGTCGAATGTCACCCTCACGCTTGGGGCCAGCGACGCGCAGGTATCAATTTTGCGCGGCGTCGATCTCGAGGTGCCTTATGGGGTCAGTGTAGCTCTGCTCGGGCCTTCGGGTTCAGGCAAAAGTTCCCTAATGGCTGTGTTGGCTGGTTTGGAACGGGCCAGCGGCGGTTCGGTGTTGGTCGACGGTTTGAACTTTACCGAACTGGATGAGGATGCTTTAGCCCGCGCACGGCGCGGACGCATTGGCATCGTGTTGCAGGCTTTTCACCTGCTGCCCACAATGACCGCGCTCGAAAATGTCGCAGTGCCGATGGAACTGGCAGGCATCGACGATCCCTTCGGACGCGCTGCCAAGGAATTGGAAGCGGTAGGCCTTGCTCATCGTCTGACCCACTATCCCTCTCAACTTTCCGGCGGCGAGCAGCAGCGTGTGGCGATAGCGCGCGCAATGGCGGCCGCCCCGAAGATCATCTTCGCCGACGAACCGACGGGCAATCTGGATGGCTCGACCGGATCGTCGATTATAGACCTGTTGTTCGAACGGCGTGCTGCATTGGGGGCGACGCTGCTCATTATCACCCATGATCCCACTCTTGCTGCCCGCTGTGACCGCGTGATTGCGATGCAGGATGGGTTGGTGGTTGAAGCGTGACGATGCACACTTTCTCTTTCATCGTCATTCCCGCGAAGGCGGGAATCCATCACCCGCCGTTGAAATTTAACCCGCCGGTGATGGACCCCCGCCTTCGCGGGGGTGACGAGAAGGTGGAACACTGATGGGTTGGGGGTCCCTCTGGCGCATTGCCCGTCGCGATCTTTCCGCGCGCATTCGAGGTCTGCGCCTGCTTGTCGTCTGCCTGTTCCTGGGCGTTGCCACATTGGCGGCTATCGGCAGCCTGACAGCCAGCATCACTGAAGAATTGTCGCGTCGCGGCCAAACCATCCTTGGCGGTGACATCGAAATCGGTATCGCCCAGCGCGAGGCAAGCGACGCCGAACTGAAAGCCTTTGCTGCAGCGGGTACGGTTTCGGAAACCGTACGCCTGCGCGCCATGGCCATCGGCCCCGACGGCAGCGACAGCATATTGGCCGAACTGAAAGCCATTGACGGCACTTACCCGCTATATGGCAAATTGCTGCTGCAGGGCGGCACAGTTGCGAAGGCACCCAAGGACGGGGAAATCTATGTCGGCCAGACGCTGGCGGACCGTTTCAACCTTGCGACCGGCGGGTCCGTGCGATTTGGTGAGGCGGCCTTCAAAGTCGCGGGCGTGATTGCCGAAGAACCCGATCGCTTGGGCGAGGGTTTCACGCTTGGGCCGGTGGCTTTGGTTTCGCTCGCCTCATTGGATGGCACAAAGCTGATCCAGCCGGGCAGCATGTTTGAAAGCAAATATCGCATCAAACTGCCCGCCAGCGCCGATCCCGAAGCTATCGCCAAATCGCTTGAACAGCAATTTCCCTCTGCCGGATGGGACATCACTGATCGCTCGAACGGCGCACCCGGCACGCGCCGTTTCATTGAACGCATGGGGCAATTCCTGACGCTGGTCGGGCTTGCTGCATTGGTGATTGCCGGCATCGGTGTCGGCAACGGCGTGGGCAGCTATCTGGAAAGCAAGCGTGCGGGGATCGCCACGCTGAAAGTGACCGGCGCGGATAGCGGCATTATTTTCCGCATCTACATGCTTCAGATTTTCGCAGTTGCGGCGGTAGCGATTCTGGTAGGGCTTGCGGTAGGCAGTGTGATGCCGATGGCGATAGGCTGGATCGCAGGTGATATCTTGCCTGTAGCGCCCGGTTTCACCCTGCACCCGCTGCCCCTCATCGTCAGCGCGGTATACGGACTGCTCATTGCCTTCGCCTTCGCCCTGCCTCCCCTCGCCCGCGCACGCACGGTGCCCGCTGCCGGGCTGTACCGTTCGGTTGTCGAGGGCAGCAGCCGCGTCGACCGACGCACGGCAATATGGGTAACGGCCAGCATCGCCGCAATCGTCGCGCTGGCGGTCGGCACTGCGCGCGAACCGATCTTCTCGCTGGGCTTTATCGGCGCGGCTTTTGCCCTGTTGGTGCTACTCGCCCTGATCGCATGGGGTATGCGGGCGATAGCTTTGCGACTGCCTCGTCCCAAAGCCCCGCTGCCGCGTCTTGCACTTGCCAATTTGCATCGGCCAGGATCGCACACACAGGCGCTGGTGATCGCGCTGGGCCTTGGCCTAACCCTTTTCGTCACGCTGGCGGCGATCCAGACCAGCATCAACAATGAAATCCAGAACAGCGTCCCCGAACGCGCCCCGAGCTTTTTTGCGCTCGATATCCCGCGCGAGCAGACGGAAGAATTCTCGGCGATGGTCCGCAAGGAAGCGCCTGATGCCGAGATCAACCTCATCCCCTCCTTGCGCGGCACCATCGTCGAATTTGGCGGCCAGCGCGTTGACCAGTTGGAAGAACTTCCGGAAGGCGCGTGGGTGCTCAATGGCGATCGGGGCTTGACCTATAGCCCGCAGGTGCCAGAAGGCAGCGAAGTCATCGCAGGCGAATGGTGGCCTGCCGACTATAAAGGGCCTGCCCTTGTCTCGCTCGATATCCGTGTCGCGGAGTCGCTTGGCGTAGGCGTTGGCGACAGCCTGACCGTCAGTGTTCTCGGCGTCGAGATCCCCACCAAAATCGGCTCGCTGCGCGAAGTGAAGTGGGAGAATTTCGGGCTCAACTATGCGCTGGTTTTCTCACCCGGCACCTTCGACGCCGCCCCGCACAGCATGGTCGCAACACTAACCGTTCCAGCCGAAGCAGAACGGGCACTGGCAAAGTCGATACCGCCTGCCTTCCCGTCCTCGTCGCTGATTGAAGTCGGCGAAGTCGTGAGCCAGGTAACGGTTCTGCTGCAGCAAATGGCACAGGCGATTGCTGCGGCGGCCTCGATCGCCATTCTTGCGGGCATTGCGGTGCTCGTCGGCGCAATTGCCGCAGCCCGGCAGAGCCGCGTTTACGACAGCGTCATTATGAAGCTGCTCGGCGCGACGCGGCGGCAGATATTGGGTGCGCAGGCGCTGGAATATGCAATTCGCGCGGCGGTGCTTGGTCTTGTCGCGCTGGCGCTTGGGCTGGGTGCAGGCTGGTATGTGATCGTGCAAATCTTCGATTTCACCTTCGCTCCGGACCCGGCGACACTGGCGTGGACGCTGATCGGCGGCGCGGGATTGACTTTTGCACTCGGCATGTTGGGATCGCTGCCTATATTGGCCGCGCGCCCGGCTGAGGCGCTCAGGAGCCTCTAAATTTCACCGTAGTGCTGAGCCTGTCGAAGCACGCCTCACCGGACAAGCGCCGTTCACCTCCGGTGGCCTTCGGCACGACAGGCTCAGGGCTACGGTTTTAGTGGGATCGCGCAAACCGCGCCGCCAGCGGTGCAGACAGCAGCAATTGCGCCATATGGTAGATGATGGCGGGCAGCACGATCAGCCCCGCCGAACTTCCAAAAAGGATCGCCGCCATCGGCGCACCCGTTGCGATGCTTTTTTGCGCACCGGCAAAGACGAGGCTGATCCGGTCCGCGCGGTCCAGCCCCAATAGCCTTCCGAAGAACCACGCCCCTGCAAAGGCAAAAGCCAGCAGCACGCCAAGCAAAGCACACAACGTCGCCATCGTCCCCAGATCGAGTGCAGACAGGCTGCCCGAATTCACCGCACCGGCAAAGGCAACATAAACCGCAATCAAAATCACCAGTCTGTCAAAGAAAGACAACATCGCCTTTTGCCGCTGCGCCCAACCACCCAGCCAGCACTGCGCAATCTGGCCAAGGGCAAAGGGCAATAGCAACATGGTTGCGATGCGGATGATCGTATCGCTTCCAATTGTTACGCCGGATGCTGCTCCCAGCATCAGAGCGACCAGCGCCGGTGTCAAAATAATACCCGAAAGGTTAGAGAGCGCCGCGCCTACTACCGACGCTGCCACATTGCCGCCACCCATAGAGCTGTAACTGATCGCCGACTGCACCGTCGATGGCAGCATCGCGCAATACACCAATCCCGTCGCCAAAGCAGCAGGCAGCATCCACCCCGCCCCTTTTGCCAGTGCCAACCCCGCCAATGGCAGGGCAACAAAACTGAAGGCCAGCATCGCCCCCTGCACTTTCCAGCTGCGTGCCGCCTTTACCACTTCCTGACGCGGCAGGCGCAATCCGTGGAGGAAAAACAGCGCAAAAATGCTGACGAAACTGACGTCCTGCGCAATCGCCAGCCCCTGCCCGGATACCGGCAACAGCCAGCCAAGCAGCACCGCGGCCAGAAGAAGGAGCACGAAGCGGTCGGGGATCAGGCGTGAAATCATGGCGATGCGCATAGCAATCCTTGCCGCAGTGCACAAACTAAGCTAAGGGCGCCCGCAATTGACGGTGCCTGTGCACCGCACTCCCAAAAGGCTAGATAAATGTCCCTGCGCAATATCGCCATCATCGCGCACGTCGATCATGGCAAGACCACCCTTGTTGACCAGCTTTTCCGCCAGTCCGGAACCTTCCGCGACAACCAGCGCGTCGAAGAGCGGGCGATGGATTCGAACGACCTTGAAAAGGAACGCGGGATCACGATTCTGGCCAAGCCGACCTCGGTCGAATGGGAAGGCACGCGGATCAACATTGTCGACACCCCGGGCCACGCCGACTTTGGCGGCGAAGTGGAGCGTATCCTGTCGATGGTCGACGGCGTCATCCTGCTGGTCGATTCGTCCGAAGGCGCGATGCCGCAGACGAAATTCGTGACCGGGAAGGCATTGAAACTCGGCTTGCGCCCGATCGTTGTCGTCAACAAGATCGACCGTCCCGACGAGCGTATCCAGGAAGTGCTCGACGAAGTGTTCGACCTGTTCGTCTCGCTCGACGCGACCGACGAGCAGCTGGATTTCCCCGTGCTCTACGCCTCGGGCCGCAACGGTTATGCCAATGAAAATCCGGACCTGCGCGAGGGCACGCTGACCCCGCTCTTCCAGAAGATCGTCGAGCATGTACCGCCGCCGGCTCTTGAAGTCGACGCGCCGTTCTCCTTCCTCGTGACCCTGTTGGACCGCGACAATTTCCTTGGCCGCATCCTCACCGGTCGCGTCCAGTCGGGAACGGTCAAGGTCAATCAGCCGATCCATGCGCTCGACATGGACGGCAAGGTCATCGAAACCGGTCGCGCTTCAAAGATTATGACTTTCCAAGGGCTTGATCGCGTGCCGACCGACGAAGCCAGCGCAGGCGACATCATTTCAATCGCTGGCTTGACGGTTGCGACGGTCTCGAACACCATTGCCGACACATCGGTCACCGAGGCAATTCAGGCGCAGCCGATCGATCCGCCGACGCTGTCGATGCGTTTTTCCGTGAACGATTCGCCGATGGCGGGCCGTGAAGGCACCAAGGTCACCAGCCGCATGATCCGCGATCGCCTTGAGCGCGAAGCCGAATCGAATGTCGCGATCAAGGTAACCGAAAGCGAAGACAAGGATTCGTTCGAAGTCGCTGGCCGCGGCGAACTCCAGCTTGGCGTGCTCATCGAAACGATGCGCCGCGAAGGTTTCGAACTCGGCATCAGCCGCCCGCGCGTGCTGTATCGCGAAGACGAAAACGGCAATCGCACCGAGCCTTATGAAACCGTCGTCATCGACGTGGATGACGAACATTCGGGCACGGTCGTTGAAAAAATGGCGCTGCGCAAAGGCGAAATGACCGACATGCGCCCGTCCGGCGGCGGCAAGACCCGCATCACCTTCAGCGCGCCTTCGCGCGGCCTGATCGGCTATCATGGCGAATTCCTGTCCGACACCCGCGGCACCGGCATCATGAACCGCCTGTTCGAAAAATACGGCCCCTATCGCGGCCCGATCGAAGGCCGGAAGAATGGCGTGCTGATCTCGAACGGCAATGGCGAAGCAGTTGCCTACGCCCTCGGCCCTCTGGAAGAGCGCGGCATATTGTTCGTCTCGCCCGGCGAAGCGCTGTATGAAGGCATGATCATCGGCGAAAATGCCAAGCCCGAAGATCTTGAAGTCAACCCGATGAAGTCGAAGCAGCTGACGAACTTCCGTTCGACCGGCAAGGACGACGCCATCCGCCTGACCCCACCCAAGATCATGACGCTCGAACAGGCCATCGCCTATATCGATGACGATGAAATGGTCGAGGTAACGCCCAAAAACATCCGCATCCGCAAGGCATTGCTCGACCCGCATGAGCGGAAGAAGGCGAGCCGGAAGAAAGAGGCGGCTTGAGGCAACAGCCTCAAGTCCTACTCAGCGTTGGGGAGGTCAATTTTTAGATCTTGTCCAAAACGCAAACCGTACACGTCGCATGCCAGCTTGATAATTTTCAGTTTCTCACGATTGGCGATATTCAATCCGATCAACCATCCGTCGTGAAACTCTTCTGCTCGAGCAAGGTCGGGGCGGCTAGGGTAAATTTCAGCGACGGTTCGAGCAATATGGTTCCGGCTACGCGATTGAACCGCGATCGACAGCTGTTCTACAAGTGATGGATTTGTTTGCGCAATCGTCGATAATACTTCGACGAGTGCATGATTTGCGTTCGGTGCTGAGCGCTCACTGCCAAAAATCGTAAAGGTCAAATCTCGTCGAGAAACCGCTCGGGTCGTTGTCAGTCTCTGAGGTTTTGATATCTCAGTACGAACTGATTCATAGTCGACCGACATCGTTGTTTTTCCAGCCGATGCGTCCGGCACCAATCGAGCCAAAAATGTGGCAATTTCCTCATTAGATGGCCTAAACCCGGACTTTGCTTCGGCTTTATCGGCTAACAACTCTATTAGCAGGTCGTCACGCTCTCTGACTAGATCGGTCCAAGCGGCAGGGATTATCCGCTTTGCCTCACGCCTAGCTGACGCATCCTTGTAGTCGCGCTGAGCATCCTCCAATGCTTCACCGGATTTAACTCGCTCAAACGAGAGGTAGCGCTTAAAAATGCGAACGGATTCATCGGTGTCCCGATCGTCCATTTGCAAGCGATATACCCGCCGCTCGTCATAGCTTCCTTGCCCACTGGGCAGATAAAAACTCCATTCTCGTCCGTCCGTCAAAACACAAAGCTGAACACCTTGATGGAACGCATACTCAAAAAGCTGCCGATCGCCATCAAGCGAACGTCCAACGCCTTTGACTTCAATGAACGCATTTGGCCGGTTAGGTCGGCAGCAGAGTGCAAAATCGACTCTCCCTTTGCCGCTCGTAAATTCAGGCAATACTAATTCCGGATCAGAAGTATCCCAACCCAGCGAACCTAGAAGCGGAATAACAATGCCATGTGAAACGGACGCCTCGTTAGGGTATGCTCCGCTTATCAAACGTTGCTTAATTCGGTCATTTAGCTGTTGCATGTATCCCGCTTTAACTTGATTTACGTAAAGTATTCAGCATAAATGCAGATACGAAGCAACAATTCATCCCATCTTGCCATCATGCCATCAAAAGCATAAACTCCTCTCCATGACTGCCCCACAACTCTCCGTCCGTTCGGCCAAGGCACGCGATTTGGCGCATCAGCTTTCGGCCAAGGAAAAGCGGCCCATCCATGCAATTGTCGAGGATGCGCTAGTTGCTTATGCAAACCGGCAACCAAAAGAGAGCGCAGAGGCGTTCCTGCGGCGGCTGGGAGCGATTGGCGGCAAGGATGCCGATGACGATTTGGCCGATCTTGAGGCTTTCATCGCAGAAAACCGCAAACCGCATCGCGGCCTCGATTTGTGATCCTTCTCGATACCAATGTCATTTCAGAACTGATGAAAAAGCCTGCCAATGAACAGGTTACGGCTTGGTATTTGTTGCACGAGGCCGAGACGATAATTAGCGCGCCATCGCTTGGCGAGTTAGCTTTTGGCATCGCTCGGTTACCTGAGGGTCGTAGGCGTAGCGGGCTAGAAGCCGATCTTGCAGATTTGCGCGTCCGTTATGCCGACCGGTCTTTGCCATTCACTGCAAACAGCGCCAACATATATGGCGACATCATGTTCGATGCACTGACAGCAAAGCATAATATGAATGTTGTCGATGGTCAGATTGCGGCGATTGCAGTCGAAAACGGCCTCCAGCTTGCAACACGCAACATCAAGGACTTTCGTTTTACAGACTTGGCCCTGATCAATCCTTGGGAAGCCCCTTAAACCGCTTCCCCTGCCGCCACACCACTCGCCCAGGCCCATTGGAAGTTGTAGCCGCCAAGCCATCCGGTGACATCGACGGCTTCGCCGATGAAGTGCAAGCAGGGGACAGCTTTGGCCTCCAGAGTCTTTTGCGACAGGCCATCGGTGGCAACGCCGCCGCGCGTGACTTCGGCCTTGGCATAGCCTTCGCTGCCATTGGGGTGGAAGATCCAGCTATCCAGCCGCGCGCCTGCTTCGGCCAGTTTGCGGTCGGATTGATCGGCGAGATTGCCGTTTAGCGCTAATTGTGCGGCCAAGGCTTCGGCAAGTCGCCCCGGCAAATGCTTCTCCAGTGTTGAGCGCATGGTCGCGCGCGGATTGGCGCGTTTGGCTTCGGCGAGCAGTGCGCCCGCATCGGCCTCGGGCAGGAAATCGATCTGGATCGGATCGCCATTGGACCAATAGCTACTGGCCTGCAGGATGGCGGGGCCCGACAGACCTTTGTGTGTAAACAACGCAGCTTCTCGGAATGCGGCCTTGCCTGCAGTCGCGATCACTTCTGCAGACACGCCCGACAATTCACGGAACAGCACGTCGTCGCCACCCAATGTCAGCGGCACCAAGGCCGGGCGTGGTTCGATCACCTTCAGTCCGAACTGGCGGGCCAGATCATAAGCAAAAGCCGTCGCGCCCATTTTGGGAATGCTCGGTCCGCCGGTTGCCACGATCAGGCGCGGGGCGCTGGCCGCCAGTTTTCCATAGGCGACACGGAAACTGACGCCGTCGTGTGCGACGTCTCGCACATCGAGCCCAAAGGCAAAATCGACGCGGCCACCATAAACGACAGCCTTATCGCATTCGTCCATCAACATCGAAACGATCTGCCGTGCACTTCCATCGCAGAACAACTGCCCCAGCGTTTTTTCATGGAATGCAATCCCGTGCGACGTCACCAGATCGATGAAATCCTGCGGTTCATATCGCCCCAGCGCCGATTTGGCGAAATGCGGATTGGCGGAAATATAGCGTTCCTGCGCATTCTGGCTTGTCGCATTCACATTGGTGAAGTTGCACCGCCCGCCGCCTGAAATCAGGATTTTCTTGCCCGGCCCCGAGGCATGGTCGATCACCAGCACGCGTCGCCCGTGTTGCCCCGCCGTCAGCGCAGCCATCAGCCCCGCCCCGCCAGCGCCCAAGATAATCGCGTCGTAATTTCCGGCTTTCATCGCACGCCCTTGGCATGGCATAGCCGCAACATGAAGAAATTTATCGCCTTGCTCGCTTTGAGTGCCGTTGCCGCCCCGTCCTTTGCCAATGATAGTAGCGCTGCCATCGGCTTGGGTGGGCTTGAACTAACGCACAACGATGCGATCAGTATGGACAGCGAAGACCTGTTTCTTTCGCGCCAATTAGTGACGGTGAAGTACCGTTTTACCAACAGCAGCGCCAAGGATGTCGAAACGCTGGTCAGCTTTCCCCTGCCACCGTTACCGAACGGGATAGAGGGATATATCGATGCCCCCTCCTTCTCCGACTGGCGCGAGCAATTGGAATTCAAAACGCTGGTTGACGGGAAGTCGGCAGCGCTCGGCTATCACGAGGTGGTAACGCTGGTCGGCAAACCCGAGGCGAAAGGCGTAGAGGCGCGTCTGAAGGCCTTGGGCTGGCCAGTAAAACATTGGGATGACTATGAATTTGGCGAGAAATATGTCGACAAGCTGACACAGGCCGAAAAGGACTCACTGGTTGCCGAGGGGCTGTTGCGCAAAGAGGCGGACAGCGACTATTATTCACCCAACTGGCAGATTCAGGCGCATGTAACGCGCAAACAACTCTTCCCTGCAGGCAAGACGATCACGGTAGAACATAGCTATAAGCCCATTGCAGGCGGGAGCGTCGGCGGCATGCTGTCGCCCGAATATCGCAAGGAAAGTGATTATTTCGCCGAATATCAGGCCGCTTATTGTATCGACAGCGCATTCCTCAAAGGCTTTGACAAGCGCATATATGCGGAGCGTGCCAAGGCCAACGCGCGCGGCGATGAATATGGAGTCGCTTATGTCGAACACTGGCTGGACTATGTGTTGAAATCAGGGGCCAACTGGAAAGGCCCGATCAAGGACTTCCGCCTCGTGGTCGACAAGGAAAAGCCCGGCAATCTGCTCAGCTTCTGCATGGATGGGGTGAAAAAGATCAGCCCGACGCGCTTTGAGGTTCGCAAATCCAACTTCGAGCCTACGCGCGACATCCAGATTCTAATTGCGGAGTTTTACGACCCCAATGCCCAATGATGCGAATGTTTCGCATCTGCTGCCTAGCTGTGCTATGAGTCTCAATACGGGGGGCTTTCCGGAAAGGAAATTTGCCCATGCAACGTTTCGAAGATCATGACGAACTGACGGAAACCGAAGCCAGCGGCGGTGTGAAGGAACATGGTGTGCGCTATGTCCTCGGCATATCGTTGTTTCTGGCAATTGGTCTGCTGTCGATAATGTGGATCATTCCGGCGGCGAATAGCAGCGGCTAAACCATTGCCATCGGCGCGGCTTTGCGGCAAAGGCGCTGGCCATGACTGACAGCAATAATCTTCCGCCCGACCGCCTTTCGATTCACCCCTTCAGCGAATATTTCGATCAGGACGCGCTTTCACGCGGCATAGGCATCCGCTTCAAGGGCGAGCAGAAGACGACGGTTGAGGAATATTGCATTTCCGAAGGCTGGATAAAGGTTTCCGCAGGCAAGAGCCGTGATCGCAACGGTCGCCCGATGCAACTGACCCTCAAAGGACCGGTCGAAGCCTGGTTTGAGGATATGGGCGACGACGCGCCGGTTGCCAAAGCCTAGCTTTTCGGGAAAATCGCGATAAGCTTGGCAATTTGGTCGTTGATCGGATCGAGTTGATCATCCTGCGTCTTGCCAAGGCGAACGATCGTCAACCGATGTTGCGGCGAAACGACAATGAACTGGCCGAGATGGCCTAGCGCCGCGAATACATCCGATGGCGCCTTTCCGGGGAACAGCACCTGATCCCTTCCCTCTGGCCGCCTTTTGTTGAGCCACACATGCCCGCCATAGGCTGGATCGTTCGCGCTCGACGTCTTCATGAATCGCGTCCAGCTGGTAGGCAGCAGTTGCGCCGAGCGAACCGAGCCATTGTTGCGCAGGAATTCGCCGAATTTTGCCCAGTCACGCGCGGTAGCATGGATCATGCTGCCACCAAGCATCGTACCGCTGCGGTCAAATTCGGGAACCGCACTGGTCATGCCAAGCGGCTCGAACAACCGTCCGCGCGCATATTCGAGCATTGCGTTACGCCGGACAACAGGATCGCTGCTGTCAGTCAATGTCCGCGTCATGATGTCGGCCAATATGTGGCTGGTCGCGGTGGAATATTCAAAATGGCGACCGGGTTCCGCTTCCAGATTGCGCTTTTCCGCATAGCGCGCGACATTTTCTCGGCCATCAAGGAACAGCAGACGGGTTGTATCAGCCTCGTAGATGGCTTTGTCGCCCTCTGCCATTTCAGTGTGATCGAGGCCCGATGACATGTGCAGCAAATGGCGCAAAGTAATCTTGGCCCGCGGGTCGCCCGGACTGGACCATTCGGGAACGGGTGCGGTATCGTCGAGCACCAGCAAACCATCAGCCACCATCATGCCAATAAGTGTTGCCGTAACGCTTTTGGCCATCGACCAGCTGATCAGGCGACTATCTGGTCCATAACCAGGGGCATAGCGTTCTGCGACCACCCGGCCGCCGTGCATGACGACGATCGCGCGGGTTTCCTCCAACGCTGGATCGTCGAAAAAGGGAGCGATGGTTGAAGCAAGGCGTTCCTTTCCTGGGGCGGCATCGTCTACAATATTCTCTATTGCTGGCGCGGTCTCAACAGGCTTAGGCTCTACTTCACCCCCGCAACTTGCGAGCAGCAATGAAATGGCGGTTGCACCAAGCGGCAATTTGTATCTAGGCATGGCGCGGATGAATGCACCAGGAAGGCAAGCCATGGCAACCGCAACTTCAAAGCCGTCTGCAAAAGCCGTCTGGCCGCTGGCTAAGAAAATCAAATATGGTGCGGCTGCCATTGGCGCGTTGCTTGTCCTTTGGCTCGTCTTCAACTTTGCCGACATCAAGGCGCAGGCGAAACTTGGCGCGTCCTATGGCGCGCATATCGCCTGTTCATGCCGCTATATCGAGGGTCGGCCTTTGGCGTCTTGCGAAAAGGATTTCGAACCGGGAATGGAACTGGTCTCGGTGAGCGACGATCCGGACAACAAACGGGTAACCGCGTCAGTTCCTTTGCTTGCCGAGGCTGTAGCCGAACGACGCCGAGAATTTGGCTGTATTCAGTTGAATGACAAAGAAATAGCGGAACTCGATTAAACTGCGGCTTTGGGCCTAGCTGACCACAAAATTGCTGCCGCGATAAGTTCAATAGTGCCGCCAGCTATGGCGATCAAATCTCCCGACGGAAATGCCAGCCAAATCCCAACAAATCCGATTGCCAGCAATGCGAAGCCGAGAACGATATAGTGGCTAAGGCCATATATGGTTTTGAATGTTAGGTAGCGCGCGCCAACGGCCATCAAAGCGATCGCAAAAAACCAGGCTGGCTTATTTCCGCTGACAAGATAGCCGGCGAAGAGTCCCAAAAGGATTATTGGCACGGTCAATAGCCCGATCATTTCAAGACTGTTATCAGCGCTGACCGCCGGCCGTTTCAAAATCTGTCGAACGATAAGCGTGGATAGCGGGTGGATCGCCATCCCACCAAAAAACAGCAAAGCCATGGCAAAACGCGCATCCAGACCGAGAGCCGCAATCCCGGAAGCCAACCAAACTACGCCAGATACTGCCACGCCAATCGCGCCATTCGCATAGGATGAACACAGTTCTTCCTGAGCAGCTTTAATATTCAAGGATACTCCCCCTCGTGAATCACTGACTGTGGGATCAAACCAAGCAAGCTTCGGCACCCGCTGTTTCTTCAATCCAGCCGCCGCCTAGCACTCTATCGCCTTCATACAGCACAGCGGCCTGCCCAGGCGCCACACCATATTCGTCTGACGCAAAGCGCAACCATTCGCCGTCCATCGTTGCTGGAACGGGCTTGGCGAGCGAACGCACCTTCGCCATCACCTGACGATCTTGGACATCCGCAAGCCAGTTAGGTTCAACGATACGCGCCGCACTGACAGCCAAGGCGCGCTTTGGCCCGACAACGACCGCCTGTGTTTGCGGATCAAGCCGGACGACATAGAGCGGCTCCGAAAGTCCACCAATTTCCAGCCCGCGCCTCTGCCCCACCGTGTAATGAATCAGCCCTTTGTGCCGCCCGAGTTCGCGCCCTTCCATATCGACAATCGGGCCATCGCTATCCGCTTCGGGGCGAATTTTGCGGACTACCGCTGCATAGTCCCCCTCAGGTACAAAGCAGATATCCTGGCTGTCTGGCTTGTTGGCGACGACCAAACCCATGTCCTGAGCGATTTCACGCACCGCAGGCTTGGGCATACCGCCCAATGGGAAGCGTAGGAAATCGAGTTGCTCCCCGGTTGTTGCAAAGAGGAAATAGCTCTGGTCTCGAGCCGGATCGAGCGCGCGGTGCAGCTCTGGCCCTGACGCACCCTCGATACGGCGGACATAATGGCCGGTCGCCAGGCAATCCGCACCCAACTCCTTGGCAAGACGAAACAGGTCTGTGAATTTCACACCCATATTACAACGCACGCACGGAATTGGGGTGCGGCCCCGCATATATTCATCTGCGAAATGGTCGATCACTGAATCACGAAAGCGGCTTTCATGATCGAAAACATAGTGCATGATTCCCAGACGGTCGGCGACGGCGCGAGCATCTCTAATATCCTGACCGGCGCAACAGCTCCCGGCCCGCTTCACCGCACTGCCATGATCATAGAGCTGCAGCGTGACGCCGATTGTCTCGGCGCCAGATCGCGCGGCAAGCGCAGCAACGACCGACGAATCGACCCCACCCGACATCGCGACCACGATTCGCTTGCCAGCCAGATTCTGACCCAACTGGAAATCGGGAAGGGAAAAATTCTTATCCATTGTTCCAAGATTATGTCGTTTTAGCGCACTACAACCCTTGGCCGGACGAAAATTCTCGTTTCGGTACAGCTGGGGCGCCCAAATGATAATTGCTGTTAACCTCACCTAATGCCGTGTGAATGGCCAATTTACCAGACGTTATGTGTGTTGGTGTAAATGCATCGACATGGACATGAACTTTCCCCATCCAAAGCGTCGGCAATTGCAGCCGCACCGAGGCGGTAAATTTGCCGAACTCGTTGCTGCTGCTGTGACACGCCAGATGGCGAGCATAACCACGCAATTTGCTGCAACAGGTCCGGACGGCATCCTTGTGTCGAACGATCCGATTAGCGAGCGGATGCGCTTTTTTGCAGCGCCTAAAGGTTCGCAAAGACAGGCGGCGTCTGGCGCGTTTTTGCCGTCGGAATTGTTCGGGCTAACCAAAGTAAACAAAATCGACGCAAACATTTACCCTGACGCTTTAGCGAATGGAAAACCCTATCTGTTTACTGAGAGTTCGCCGGGGCAACCGGCGGCTTTGCGGGGCATGGAAAATTGAGGATAGCATGATTGAAAACCAGAAAATCCGGCCTGCACAGGTGATTGGCCCGCTCGGCGAGCCACTTACCATAGACAGTTTGCCGCCTCCAGAGACCACCCGATGGGTAGTCCGTCGCAAGGCGGAAGTGGTCGCAGCTGTTAACGGCGGTCTCTTGTCGGTTAGCGAGGTTTGCGAGCGCTATGGGCTGACACTGGAGGAATTTGCTTCATGGCAACGCGCCATTGATCGCTCGGGAATGCCGGGATTGCGGGTGACGCGGATCCAGCATTACCGCGATCTGTATGAGCGCCAGCAAAAATACTGACGCGGCGTGAAGTGATCGCGCAAAAAAGCCCGGTATTCCCGGGCTTTTTTGTTGCCCTGTGTAAACTGTTTTAGTCGGCTAAATCAGTATTTGCGTTCCTATGGTCAGGCGATATGCTGCACCAAGGCAGGAAAATGCCTTTTTAGAGCAGGAGGACAATCTATGGGTTGGATTATTGCAATCATCGTCGGTGGCATTGCAGGCTGGCTCGCCAGCAAAGTAATGAACCGGGACGCTTCCATGGGAATAGTCTGGAACGTTGTTGCTGGCTGTGTGGGATCGGTTGTTGGTAACCTTATCGCAAACCAGTTCGGAATCGTCGGCAGCGTGAAGGAGTTTTCGTTGACTGGCCTTCTTGTGGCTTTGGTCGGTGCGATAATCGTGCTGGGTATCCTGAACCTGATACAGCGCGGCAAAGTCCGTTAAGTCTTACGACTTGAATTTTCCAAGGTCGGGGCGGGATCGCTCCGACCTTTTTCGTTTTTGTTTTCCATCTCTTGACGTCGTTTGTCGAAAATAGTCGCAGAAGTGCCTTTTTGGATGTTTTCAGCGGAGTTTGGCCGTATTTGTCGACCAGTACCGACATAATCCCGACTTGCACCCGGTGATTTATTACAATAATACACCCGCCAATAGTTACAACAATCTCCCCACGGGGTCACCCGAATGGACAATACCATGAATTTCGAAACCAGCATAACCAGCGATACCGACCTTCTCGATCCGGACGGTGCTGTCCAACGTCGGCGTAAGAGAAATATGTGGATCGTTGCCATTTTGGCGGTGTTGGCCGCTCTGGCAGCGGCCTATTTCTTTTTTGGCGGCACTGGCTCCGAAGACGGTGCCGCAGCGGGGGCCGACAAACAAGGTCAGGCCCAGACCGTTTCGGTAATTGCTCCTGGGCGGGAGACGATTGCGCGTTCGATTTCGGCTACCGGAACATTGGCGGCGCGCCGCGAAATCCCGGTCGGCGTTGTCGGTGAAGGCGGCCAAGTATCCCAGGTATTTGTCGATGCAGGTGACTGGGTCCAGCAGGGACAGGTTCTTGCGAGCATTGAGCGTTCTGTCCAGTCGCAACAGATTATCGGTCAGGAAGCGCAAATAAAAGCCGCACGTGCGGACCTTCAACTCGCGCAGAACGAATTGGACCGTGCGATGCAGTTGGTCAATCGTGGTTTCATCTCGAAGGCCGATGTCGATCGGAAAACTGCAACCCGCGACAGTGCAAGGGCACGTGTGGGCATCGCAGAAGCGCAACTACGGGAGTTGCGCGCGCGAACCGCTCGTCTCGACATTCGGGCACCGGTTGGCGGATTTGTTCTCGAACGCAATGTGGAACCCGGGCAGACTGTAACCCAAGGCAGCGGAGTTCTGTTCCGCATGGCGAAGGGCGGCGAACTGGAATTGCAGGCACAACTGGGTGAAGCCGAACTGGCTGGAATCTCAGTTGGCGTTCCGGCAACTGTCACGCCTGTCGGCAGCGATCGTCAGTTTACGGGCACGATTTGGCAGATTTCGCCTACAATCAACGCTCAATCCCGTCAGGGTATTGCCCGCATTGCCCTGCCATTTGATCGCGCGCTCAAGCCGGGCGGTTTTGCCTCGGTGGAAATCAAGGCCGGGGCAGTTACTGCGGCGATTTTGCCAGAGTCAGCAATCCAAAATGATCGCGACGGCAGCTTTGTGTATATCGTCACAGCACAGAATAAGGTTCAGCGGCGCCCGGTAAAGACCGGCATCGTCACCCAAGAGGGCATAGCTATCAGCGAAGGGCTTGATGGCACTGAACGGGTCGTTCTCTATGCGGGCGGTTTCCTGAATCCGGACGAAACCGTCACCCCCAAACTCGTCAAGTCCGCGTCGCAGGGTAAAACAAAATGAACTTCCGCAACATATCGGCATGGTCGATACGCAACCCAGTCGTACCGATCGTCCTGTTCATTGCCCTGACACTTGCGGGAATCATGTCCTTCTCGCGCATGGATGTGCAGAATGACCCCGATATTGAATTCCCGGTCGTTGTCGTTGCCATTTCCCAACCAGGTGCCTCACCGGTAGAGATTACAACGCAAATCACCCAAAAGGTCGAATCTGCGATCCGAAGCGTTCAGGGCGTGCGCAACATCGATGCCTCGGCCTCGGAAGGTAACACTTCTGTCAGCGCTGAATTTGAAATCGGTGACGATATCAACGCGGCTGTCAGCGAAGTGAAAAACGCGGTTGACCAGATTCGCGGCGATCTACCGGACGGCATTTTGGAACCGCAAGTTTTCAAGGTAGCGACCTCAAGCGATCCAATTGCCTATTTTGCGGTTGAAGCTTCGGACATGACGCTCGAACAGCTGAGCTGGTTTGTTGATGACACCGTTTCACGGCGCCTTCTGGCGGTTGAAGGCATGGCATCGGTTAGCCGCAATGGCGGCGTCAATCGCGAAATCCGCGTTATTCTCGATCCCGCCAAAATGCAGTCGCTTGGTGTCACCGCAAGTCAGATCAACTCGGTTTTGCGGCAGCAGAATCTGAATGCCGCAGGCGGGCAATCGGAAATTGCAGGATCGCGCCAGTCGGTTCGCATTCTGGGCAATGCCGCCAACGCCTATGAACTTAGCCAGCGAAACATCAGCCTTGGTGGCGGACGGTCGGTTAAGCTTGCAGATGTTGCAGAGGTGACGGATGGCTATAGCGAGCAGCGCTCCATGGCCTTCGAAAGCGGACGCCAAGTTGTCACATTCGGCATGTCGCGCGCCAAGGGTGCTTCCGACGTTACCGTGTTCGACAATGCCACCATTGAAATGGAAAAGATCGCCAAGGAAAATCCGGGCATCAAGTTCACCCCACTGTTCAACAGCGTCGCCTACACCAAGGCCCAATATAAAAGCTCGATGGCTGCAATGATTGAAGGCGCATTGCTCGCGATCGTCGTTGTGTTCCTGTTCCTGCGCGATTGGCGCGCAACCATCATTTCGGCAATTGCCATTCCGTTGAGCGCCATTCCGACATTCTGGTTCCTCGACCTGATGGGCTTCACCTTAAACACCATGTCGCTCTTGGCACTGGGTCTGGTTGCGGGTGTGCTGGTCGATGATGCGATTGTGGAAATCGAAAATATCGTGCGGCATATGCGCATGGGCAAATCCGCCTATCAGGCATCTATCGACGCCGCCGACGAAATCGGCCTTGCAGTTGTTGCCACGACCTTCTCAATCGTTGCCGTGTTCCTTCCTGTCGGCTTGATGCCCGGCGTAGCTGGACAGTTTTTCAAGAATTTCGGCCTGACGGTTGTTGCTTCGGTACTGATGAGCCTTGCCGTCGCACGCATGATCACACCGATGATCGCCGCCTATTTCCTGAAATCTGGCGGAATCGCAGAGCATGGCGAGGGTCCATTGATGGACCGTTATATGAAGATCCTGCGTTGGTCACTGGGCCATCGCCGCTGGATGATGGGCATTGGTGTGCTCGCGCTCGCGCTAACCGTTGTTCTGATGGTCGTCCTGCCCAAACAGTTTTTCCCCGACGGCAATCAGGATTTCACCCGCATCCGCATCGAAATGGTTCCTGGGACGACACTGGAGCGCACCAAAGAGGTTTCTGATGAAGTGGTCGCGATTGTGCGGAAGGAACCGGAAGTAAAAACCGCATTGCAGCGCGTTGGTGAGGGCAACGGGAATATTTTCATCACGCTGCACGAAGACCGCGACCGCACCAGCCAGGAATTCGAAGAAGCACTTACACCGGTGTTATCCAAGATCGCAGACGCCCGTGTAACCTTCTTGACATTCGGCCCCGGCGGCGGTGGCTCCGGACGTGATGTTTCGGTCATGCTTTCGGGCTCCGACCCCGCCCAGCTCGACCAGACAGCACAACGTCTTGTCGAGGAAATGAAGACTCTAAAAGAGCTTCGAGCACCGCGTATTGCAGCCGATTTGCAGCGCCCTGAGTTGATTATCACGCCACGGCTCGACCTTGCGTCGCAATTGGGTGTCACCACCGTCGCGCTCAGCCAGGCTATCCGCATCGCGACTTTGGGCGATATTGACCAGAATAGCGCCAAATTCTCGCTGTCTGATCGTCAAATTCCGATCCGCGTCATGCTGGCCAAAGAATCGCGTCAAAATATGGCAAACATCCGCAATCTGCCTGTGCCAACGGCAAATGGCGGTTCGGTTCCGTTGGAACGCGTCGCGGAAATCACCTTTGGTGCAGGCCCTACCACCATTCAACGGCGGAACCAGAATTTCCGTATCTTTGTGGGTGCTGATTTTGCACCGGGAATTGTCTCGTCCGACGCCGACGCCAAGATCAACAACCTTCCCGTGATGAAGAACCTTCCAACAGGCGTGTCACGAGCGCCCTTTGGCAGCCAGGAATGGGAACAGGAAATGCAGCGCGATTTCGGTATTGCGCTGATTTCAGGGACACTGCTGGTGTTTGCGGTGCTTGTACTGCTCTATCGGCGTTTCATGTCACCATTGGTCAATATGGGCTCGCTGCTTCTGGCGCCGCTTGGCGGGATGCTCGCGCTGGCCATCGTCGGTCAGCCGATCTCGATGCCTGTGTTCATCGGTGTTCTGATGCTTTTTGGTATTGTCGCCAAAAACTCGATTCTGCTCATCGACTTTGCCATCGAAGAAATGGAGCGCGGTGTTCCCAAGTTCCAGGCCATCATGGAAGCTGGCCACAAGCGTGCACAGCCAATTGTGATGACGACTGTCGCGATGACGGCAGGTATGATCCCGACTGCTCTGTCACTCGGTGGTGACGGACAATGGCGCGCGCCGATGGGTACCGTGGTGATTGGCGGCCTGATCGTATCGACGTTGCTGACGTTGCTTATCGTCCCGGCCGGGTTCAGTCTCGCCGATGGATTGGAAAAGCGCGCTGGACCTTGGTTGCGCGATCGGTTGTTGACGTTCAAACCCGGTGACGATGCCGACGACCCAGAGAGCCGTTCGAAATCAGGTGGTCCGTCTACAGGCATGGCACCGGGATTGCAGCCTGCCGAGTGACTTTACCGTCATGGCACGCTAAGCGGTCGCTTGAATGGTAAAATCGGTCAGTCAGCTTAATCAGGCAGAACGCGAGCGCTATATTTGGCGCGACGACGAACTGCGCAAGATGCGCCGTATCGCTACGGCGTTGCTCATCCTGATGGCGCTGCTGTTTGTCGCTGGCATCCATCTCGAGCGCAATGTGCATCCGCACTGGGGCTTTTTAACTGCCTTTGCCGAAGCTGGCATGGTAGGCGGTCTGGCAGACTGGTTTGCGGTGACCGCATTGTTTCGTCATCCGTTGGGCATTCCAATCCCGCATACGGCGATCATCCCGAACAACAAGGAGCGCCTCGGCAGAACGTTGGCGGGATTCCTGCGCACCAATTTTCTGCGCACTGGCATTGTCGCACGCAAAGTGCAGACGATGGATGTTGCAGGCGCGATGGGCCGTTTCCTGACAACGCCGGGGTCCGGCGAAGGCCGGATGCGGATGGGGGCCTCTCGCCTGCTCGGCGATATCGTCGAATCGCTCGATGACGAACGATTGGGCGGCATCGCCAAGGGCGCGGTACGTACCCAGCTTGAAAAACTGGATATTGCGCCGCTACTCGGACAGTTGCTGGCCGCGATGATCAAGGAACGGCGGCATTTACCCGTGCTCGATGGCATCATTGCATGGGCCGCCAAGACACTCGAAGCCAATGAGCATATCATCCGTGCGATGGTCGAGGAGCGCGCTGGCACGATAATGCGCTGGACCGGGCTCGATGACCGGCTAGCCAATGCGATTGTCAGCGGCCTTGAAAAGCTGCTTGGCGACATGGCCGAAGACCCCGACCATCCTTTGCGCGAAAAGGGCGAGGAAGGGCTGGAAAAACTTGCGCATGGTTTGCGTCACGACAAGGAATTGCAGGCCAAGGTCAATCACTGGAAGCAGGAACTGCTCAAGAACCCGGCTTTCGCAAAATGGATCGACGGACTGTGGGGTCAGGGACGGGATGCGTTGCTCAAGGCCGCACGCAATCCTGACGCAGCATTGGCAGGAAGCTTTGGAGAGGCGCTAACTAAGCTGGGCGCCACTCTGCAGGATGATGAAAGGCTGAAACGTCAGATCAACCGCTTCGCCCGCCGCGCCATCGTCGGCACAACCGAAAATTATGGCGACCAGATTGTAAGCCTGGTTTCAGATACGATTGGCGGATGGAATGCGAGCACAATCACCGACCGCGTTGAAAATGCCGTTGGTAGCGATCTTCAATTCATCCGCATCAACGGCACGCTGGTTGGCGGGCTGGCCGGGATCATTATCCACGCCGTTTCGCTACTGCTCTGACGTTCAATTCGCCGCTTTGATCATATCTTCGATGCGAACGAACTTCTCGCGCGGAGCCCCTTCCCTGGCCCGGGCAATTTCGGCTTCCTCGATCTTCTTCCAATCGGAAAATTTGACGATTTGAATGCCGCGTTGTTCGAGCAGTTCATCGAGCGCAGCACGCCCCTGCTTGCCTGCTCCGTCTGCGATATCGTCGGCAACAGCTTCGATGATCATATAACCATCGGGCCGGTTGGTACCGATTGTGCCTGAAGGTCCACGCCGGGCCCAACCGACGCAATAGAGCCCCGGAAGGATGCGGCCTTCGACATTGGCAAAGCGACCGCGGCCATGCTCATAGGGCACGCCTTCGATTGAGGGCGTCTGATAGCCGATACAAGCTACGACCATCGAGCAGTCGATCGCGTAAGTCTCGCCGGTTCCCCGGCTGCGCAATTCGCTATCCAGTTCGGTGCGTTCGACAATTATCCTCTCGACTTTACCATTTCCCTCAATGGCAACGGGGGCAGCAAAGAAATCAAATTCAATGGATATCGGCTTGGTCGCCCTGTAGCTCTCAGGGATCGCCGCAAATTCGCGCAGGCACGTCACCGATTTGCGCAAGCCGGGTTCAAGCAGCATGTCTTCACCCTCATCGGGCAGATCCGCACGGTCAACATAGGGGCACGCCCGTTCCAGATGGCCCAGTTCGCCCAACTCCTTAGGCGTCATCGCAATCTGGTGTGGCCCACGACGACCGAGGATTGTCACTTCTTCAGTATTCGCGGTTTCGAGCATATCGAGCGCATGACTGACGATATCCGAACCGCCGAGTTCGACGCGGGTTTTGGAGAGGATACGTGCGACATCGAGCGCAACATTGCCATTCCCGACAATCACTACATGCTTGCCCTCAAGCGGAGGCTCAAGATCGGCGAAATCCGGGTGGCCATTATACCATCCGACAAATGCCGCACTGCCAAAGACGCCGGGCAAGTCGGACCCTGGAATGCCAAGGTCACGATCATTGGGCGCTCCGGTTGCGAGAATAACCGCGTCATACATGCCGAGAAGCTCGTCTATCGAGATATCCTCGCCGACCATGACATTGCCGACGAAGCGCACATTTTCGGACAGCGCCACACCTTCATAACGCCGCGAAACCGCCTTGATTGACTGGTGATCGGGGGCGACGCCGAAACGGATAAGTCCGTAAGGCACAGGCAGCCTGTCGATGACATCAACGCGCACATCATCGCCAAATTGTTTCTGCGCGGCTTCGGCGGTGTAATAACCTGCGGGGCCTGACCCGATGATTGCGATGTGACGCAAGCGCTCCCTCCTTCACTTGCCCGCCAACCTTAAGGTCAGCCTCTTCTCCGAATAAGAAGCATAAGCAGCGAAAATGTAAATGCAATCAGTCGAATGCAGCGGAAAGCGCTTTTCCCCCGCTTCTTATCCGCCTAATGCTGGGGATATGAGTGTAAAGTTTCCAAACCTGTTGGCGGCGACCGCGCTGATGCTGGCAATGCCGGCGTGCAAAGAGGTTGAAAAACAAGACGACCGCCCGGAAACTTCGAAGCAATTTCCCCAAGCTGATCGGGCCGTTTCGCAGACCGGTGACACAGAATTTTCTACCGAAGCCGCACGCGACGAGGCGGGTGAAGCGACAAAATTGATGAACTGGGCTGCCATCGAACCGGGAATGACGGTCGCCGATATAGGTGCAGGCGAAGGCTATTATACTGTGCGCTTGGCTGAACGCGTCGGCGTAAAAGGCCGTGTTCTGGCGCAGGACATCAATCGCGGCGCACTGGACCGGCTCGGCGAACGCATCTCACGCGAGCGGCTGGACAATGTCGCGATCAAGGAAGGTGGCATCGACGATCCACGCCTCCCCGCGAACAGTTTCGACCGCATCTTCATGGTGCACATGTACCATGAGGTGACCGAACCTTATGCCTTCATCTGGCGTCTGCGTAGCGCGTTAAAATCCGGTGGGCAGGTTATCGTTGTTGACCGGGACCGCGCGACCAAGCAGCACGGCATTCCGCCAAAACTGCTGTTTTGCGAGTTTGACGCTGTCGGCTACCGCTTGGTCGAATTTGCCGAACGGCCCGAAGTCGGCGCCTATTTCGCCCGCTTTGAACGCAAGGGCAAAGCCCCTGCCCCGGCTGCAATCAAGACCTGCAAGGAAACTGCGAAGCGCAGTTAAGCCGCCTGTTTTTTCGCTACCTTGGGCCGATCAAGGAATTCGCGCATCGCGGTAATACTTTCCTCAACATGGCTGAGCATGAACAGATGTCCGCCATCATCGATGATGAACAGTTCGCTATTTGGGATCAGCATTTTCAGAAAATGGCCATTGGCGACGGGTACAATCTGATCATCGCCACCCATCATGATCAACGTATCATGCTTCATGAAAGGCAAGAAGGGTGCACTGGTCCAGCCAAGCATCGCCAACAACTGATAGAAATAGCCGGTCTTTGACGGCGGCTTGATACGGCCAATATGGCCTTCAGAGCCATCATCTGTTCCGCCATATAAGGTATTGAAATGCTTGCGCATGAAATCGGGATCGATGTAGCGACGTGGATCGGCCATTTTGATCAACGCCTTGGGGTTACCTGGGACCATCAGCATACCTGCCGTGGTTGCAGCCAGGATCAGGCGGTTGACGCGCGGGCCGTTCTGCAAAGTGAACTGCTGCGCCATCGCCCCGCCCCAGCTAACGCCCATGACATCGACCTGCGCCATGTCGTACCGGTCGAGCAGTTGCTCCGAAATCCGCCCCATCATCCACGCATTATAGGGCACCATCGGCTCTGGCGAGCCACCGACGCCTGGCATATCAAAGGTCAGGAAATCACGATCGGGCAGCATATGCGCCAACGGCGCCATCGCCTCGATATTCGCACCTATGCCGTTGAAAAACAGCAACGGCAGCTTGTCGGTTTTGCTCTCAGCCTTCCAGTGCGCGACGCGCAGATTTCGCCCGTCGACTTGCTCCATGCTGAAACGCGGCTCGCGTGTTTTGGTCATGTTTGTTCCCCTGCTGCCCGGGCCGCTGCGGGCGTCTTTTGTTGCGTCGCAGCATAGCCTGCGACGCGCTTTACGCAAGCGTCAATCGAGGACGTAAAGACCCGGTGCATTTTCCATGGGCGGATGCGCTTTGCTGCCGCAACCATTTGGCGCCTTCACCTTCTTGCCCGAGCGCTCAGCAAGCCATTCTGTCCAGAACGGCCACCAGCTACCGGAATTTTCTTCGGCCCCCTTCATCCATTGCTTTACATCCGCAGGTGGATTACCCTTGGTATTCCGCCAATATTTGGCCTTGGGGTTACCCGGAGGATTGAGGATCGCCTGCATATGGCCCGCTTGGCTCAGCACAAATTCGACATTCTTCGCGCCGAATAACTGCGTCGAACGATAGCAGGCCTGCCACGGGGTAATATGGTCGGTGGTGCCGCCCAGAATGAACATATCGCCCTTCACCTTGGTCAGATCGAGCGTATGGCCTGCGATATTAAAGGTGCCGGGGGCAGCATAGGCATTGGCCTCAAACAGTTCGAGGAAATCACCCAGCAGGCTCGCCGACAAATTGGTCGCATCTGCGTTCCAGAAAAGGATATCAAATGCTGGTGGATCATCACCGAGCAGATAGTTGTTGATGACATAGTTCCAGATCAGGTCATTGGGCCGCAGCCACGCAAAGCCACGTGCCAGGCTGCTGCCTTCGATCACGCCTTTCTTGGCCGCACGCTGTTTTGCGAGGCTGATGCCGTTGTGACTGACAAGCGAGCTGGCCTCGGTATCACCCGGCTTTGGCTCAAGCACGCAGACCATCATGGTGATTGCATTAATCCGGTCATCGCCATCTGCCGCCATACGCGAGCACAGCACTGACATGGTTTGGCCGCCCGAGCAGCCACCTGAGACGTTGACCTTTTCGCTGCCGGT
This sequence comes from Sphingorhabdus sp., assembly GCF_035329025.1. Classification (GTDB taxonomy): domain Bacteria; phylum Pseudomonadota; class Alphaproteobacteria; order Sphingomonadales; family Sphingomonadaceae; genus Sphingorhabdus_B. Next base: position 72,615 of record NZ_DAOLHN010000007.1, read on the forward strand.
AATTTCGCAAACCACATCGACGGCCTTGCGGCATGCCTCGATATAATCGCCCATTCCCCAGACGCCCTGATCGTGCGTTGGGTTCCGCCAGCTGATCACAAAGGTCTGGAAACCATGCTCGACCTGCCATTTGATGATGCTCTTTTCCGGCGACAGATCGTTGATGTACATTTTGTTGATCTGCGGCGGGATGGTGAGTTGCGGGATCGCGTACACTTCCTCGGTCACGGGCGTGTACTGGATCAGCTCGAACATCTCGTCTCGGTAGACGACTTTGCCAGGGGTGGTCGCGATATTCTCCCCCAATTTGAAAGGCTTTTTGTTGACCTGGCTGACCATGCCATCATTGTGAACCATGTCATTATAGGCATTTTGCAGCCCCTTGATCAGGCTCAGACCGCCGGAGTCCACAAGCCGCTTCTGCGCGGTCGGGTTCCCGATCAAGCTATTGGTCGGTGCAAGCGCATCAATGACCATCTGGCTGACGAAATTGGCGCGATCACGCTCGAGCGCATCAAGCTCCAGATCCTCGATCCAACCCTTGATGCCCTTTTGCACCGCCAGATAATATTGCGCACCGGCTTTGAAGAAGGGATTGAAGGTCCAGGCCGGATCCATGAAGCGCTTGTCTTTGGGGTCTGGTGCCAGATCGGATTTGCCGGCCATGATCTTGACCGCATCTTCGGTCAGCCCCGACATAGCCTTGAAAGCGCTGTTCGGATTGGCTGCGGTCTGCCGAAGCATAACACCGATGGCACCCGCAAAATCTTCGCGCGCGAGGCCGGCCAACGGCCCTAGAGCCATGGTCGCATCGTTAGCTGCATCAAATGCGGTTTCGGGAATTGCACCCAATCCCTTTTTCTTGCCGCCACCTGCTTTAGCTTTTGCTTTCTTTTCAGCCATCTGAGCAACCTCTCCTCTTCCTCAACCAAAGAAATTGCACTTCGCGAGAACAACGTCAATCGGCGAAAATCGTTGCCGTTTCGTCTGGACGCGTTGTGGTCGCGCCGATATGCCGAGCGTGAGCTGGGAGGAACCATAAGAATGACCGATTTTTCGTGGGTGGCAGATGCGGCTTCAGGCATCCGCCAGCGCTTCGTCGAGGCCAATGGGCAACGCTTTGAATTGGCAGAAGCGGGCGATCCTCAATCGCGTAAATTTGCGATCCTGCTACACGGTTTTCCCGAACTGAACTTTTCGTGGCGGCACCAGATGCTTGAACTAGCAGCGCAGGGCTGGCGGGTTTGGGCACCCAATATGCGCGGTTACGGCGCGTCATCCAAACCGGAAGGAGTGCCAGCCTATCGCATGGATCACCTAATGGCTGACGTGGCTGCTTTGATCGATCTGGCCAAAGTGGAAGCCCCTACCGACGAAGTGATGCTCGTCGCGCATGATTGGGGTGCGGTGATCGCGTGGACCTTCGCCATCCAGAAAATACGTCCACTCGACCGGCTGGTCATTATGAACGTCCCGCATCCCAAATGCGCGGAGCGTGAATTGAAATATTGGCGGCAGAAGAAAAAAAGCTGGTACATCTTCTTCTTCCAACTTCCCTGGCTGCCAGAAAAGATGATGCTGGCCAACGATGCCAAAGCGGTGCGCGGGGCATTCTTCAACACGGCGGCAAACAAGGATCGTTTCCCACCGCAAGATCTGGATATTTATGCCGAGGCAGCACAGCAGCCCGGCGCTATGCAGTCAATGGTCAACTATTACCGCGCGCTGGTGCGCTATCCAGAGGCGCGCGAGGTGGGCGACGCCATGGTCAACGTGCCGACATTGGTTCTCTGGGGGGAAAATGACCTCGCACTCGATATCCACCTGCTCGACGGGATGGAAGAATGGGTGCCCAAACTTACGGTTCATCGTCTACCCGGAATCTCGCATTGGGTGCAACAAGACGCGCCGGAAGAGGTCAATCGCCTGCTGAGCAACTGGCTGGAGACGCCACTTTCATGACGCCAATCGAAATCGCCGCCGTCTTGCTTGGCGTCGCCAATATCATCCTCATCATCCGCCGCTCAGTATGGAATTATCCATTCGCGATTGCCATGGTGTCACTTTACTTTATCATCTTTCGGGATGCGAAGCTCTTCAGCGATGCCGGGCTGCAGATTTTCTTCATCGCTGTTAATGCCTATGGCTGGTGGAGTTGGAGCCGTAACAAGGCGGATGCTGGCGAAATCGTCGTCGAAGAACTCAGCCCAAACGGATTCGGCGCATGGATTGCAGGGTCAATCCTTGCCACGCTGGCTTGGGGACTGATCATGACCAATCACACCAACGCCAGCTTTCCGTTCTGGGACGCAGGTGTGGCAATGCTATCCGTCGTCGGGCAAATATTGATGACACGACGGCTGATTGAGAATTGGTATTGGTGGATTGCGGTCAACATCATTTCCATCCCGCTCTATATTCTGAAAGAGCTTTACCTGACCGCCGGACTGTATGCGCTGTTCCTCGTGCTTGCGGTTGCCGGGCTGGTGGAATGGCGCAAGGTACAGGCGCGGCAGGAATGAAGCGCATTTGCCTCCATGGGCCTGAAAGCACAGGCAAATCGACGCTGGCCACACGGCTTGCGGCGCATTTCGGCTGCGAGGTCGTCCCCGAATATGGCCGCGCTTATTGCGAGGCGCATGGCACAGACATTGGCATGGCCGAATTGGTGCATATAGCCGAAGCGCAGGATGCGATGAACAAAGCTGCGGCAGAGCGTGGAGCGGAATTAAGCGCGCCCTTGGTGCTGTTTGATACCGATCCGCTGATTACCGAAGTCTGGGCGCAGATGATGTTTGGGCTTAACGATCCGTGGTTTGCCGGTTTCAACAGCTATGCCGATCTCTACCTACTGCTCGATATCGACCTGCCCTTTGTTGACGATGGTTTACGCGTTTATGCGAAAACCGAGGAACGGCAGCACTTCTTTGATTTGTGTAAATCCGAACTGGATGCGCGCGGTGTCCGCTACACTTTGGTTCGGGGAATTGGGGATGCGCGCTTTGCCGCCGCGCTCGACGCTATTCACAAAGTTCTGGCGAATTGAATGGATGACGTTGCATCGCCTTGCATCAAGGTTTGCACTATTGATCCGACTGGACAGTGGTGCCTTGGCTGCGGCCGGACATTGGATGAAATTTCTGGCTGGCTATGCGCAGATCGCGCGCAGAGGCTGGAAATACTGGTAGAACTTCCTGATCGACTAATCCGCCTGAACCAGAAACTGGCGGACTAGCCCAACTTTTCCAGAGCCTCGCTTGCAGATATCCAGCGCGCTTCTGCGGCCTCCTGCGCAGCGACGATCTTTCCGCGCCGTTGCGATAATTCGCCCATAGTCAGGTCTTTATATTCGCTCGAAGCAGATTGCGGGTCGAACATAGCCTTATCAATCGCGGACAGTACGACCTCCAGCTTCGCCAAATCAGCCTCCGCATCGTTTACCTCACGCTTCAGCTTTGCCTGCGCTTCACGCGCCGCCGCCGCGACCTTCTTGTCTTCCTTCCGGTCAGCCTTGGAGAGCTTATCCTTTGCTGGGCCCTTACCCAGAATGAAGTCGGTATAATCGTCGATCGAACCGGAAAATTCCTTCGCCGTACCGCCATCAACCAACACCAACCTGTCCGCCGTCAGCTCGAGCATGTGCCGGTCGTGGCTGACGAGTACGACAGTCCCCGCATATTCGTTCAAAGCCTGCACCAACGCTTCGCGTGCATCGACGTCCAAGTGGTTGGTCGGTTCGTCGAGGATGAGCATATGCGGTGCCTCACGGGTAATCAGCGCCAGCGCCAAGCGCGCGCGCTCACCGCCTGATAGCTTGCCGACCTGCGTGGTCGCTTTCGCGCCAGAAAAGCCGAAGCGCCCCAGTTGCGCCCGCACCGCACCCGGGGTCGCGCCTTTCATTTGGTGGGTCATATGCTCGAGCGGCGTATCGTCGCCGTCCAGTTCTTCGACCTGATATTGCGTGAAGTAGCCAACGCGCATCTTGCCCGATGCGTTCATCGAACCCTCCATCGGCATCAGTTGAGCCGCGAGCAATCGGGCCAATGTTGTTTTGCCGTTGCCATTGCGGCCCAACAGCGCGATCCGGTCGTCGGGGTCGATGCGCAGATTCAACCGCTGCAAAACAGGATTGCCGGGACTATAACCGACACTGGCCAGATCCAGCGTGACCAGCGGGGGTTTCAATTCGTCGGGGCTGGGGAAATCGAAACTCAGCGTCGGATCATCGACCATCGCCTGCACCGGCTGCATCTTGGCCAGCGCCTTGGCTCGGCTCTGCGCCTGTTTCGCTGTCGAGGCGCGGGCGGAATTGCGGGCGATATAGTCCTGCAGCTTGGCACGCTGCGCGTCCTGCGCTGCCTTGGCCGCCGCCAATTGTGCAGCCCGCTCCGCACGCTGGCGTTCGAAACTGTCATAGCCGCCGCTGTACAGCGTGACCTGCCCGCCTTCGAGGTGCAGGATATGGTCGACAACATTATTGAGCAGATCGCGCTCGTGACTGATGACCACCATCATCGCGGGATAGTTTTTGAGAAAATTTTCAAGCCAAAGCGTTGCTTCGAGATCGAGGTGGTTTGACGGTTCGTCGAGCAGCAACAGGTCCGGTTGCGAGAACAAAAGCGATGCCAGCGCAACACGCATTTTCCACCCACCGGAAAAACTGTCGAGCGGTTGCCCTTGCATCTCCTCATCAAAGCCTAAGCCAACCAATATGCGCGAGGCCCGTGCCGGTGCGGTATAGGCATCGATCGCGATCAGCCGTTCGTGCACCTCTGCCATGCGATCGGGATCGAGATTCTCCTGCTCGCTTTCAATCATCAATGCAGCGCGCTCGGTGTCCGCCGCCAGCACCGTTTCGAAAGGCGTCGCGGTGCCCGCTGGAGCTTCCTGCGCGATATAGCCGATGCGCGTGCCTTTGGGCATTTCGAGGCTGCCGTCATCGGCCTCCAGCGAACCGATCATTACCTTCATCAAAGTCGACTTTCCGGCACCGTTGCGCCCGATCAAACCGATCCGTCCATAGGGCGGCAGCGCGGCGGTGGCGCGGTCGAGGATAGTGCGTCCGCCAAGGCGCACGGTGATGCCGTTCAGGTTGAGCATGATGACGCGCGCCTAGCAGAGGTGATGTCGGCTGTCATGCAGCGATTGCGCTGCCTTGTGGGGAATGTCAGGCGCTGCTAGGGGGCCGGAATGACTGACCTCTCCCACATTCGGAACTTCTCTATCATTGCCCATATCGATCATGGCAAGTCGACGCTGGCGGACCGGCTAATCCAACATACCGGTGGCCTTTCCGAGCGCGAGATGTCGGCACAAGTCCTTGATAATATGGATATTGAGAAGGAACGCGGGATCACCATCAAGGCGCAGACCGTCCGCCTGGATTACACCGCGAAGGATGGCCAGACATATGAGCTGAACCTGATGGACACGCCGGGCCATGTCGACTTCGCCTATGAAGTCAGCCGCAGCCTCGCCGCATGCGAAGGCGCGCTGCTCGTGGTCGATGCCGCGCAAGGGGTGGAGGCGCAGACCCTCGCCAATGTTTACCAGTCGATCGAGCATGACCATGAAATCGTGCCCGTCATCAACAAGATCGATCTGCCCGCCGCCGATGTCGACAAGGTGAAGGCAGAGATTGAGGAAATCATCGGCCTGCCCGCTGACGACGCCGTCCTTACCAGCGCCAAATCGGGCATCGGCATCGCCGAGGTGCTGGAAAGCATCGTCACCCGTATCCCCCCGCCCAAGGGTGACCGCAACGCGCCGCTGAAAGCGATGCTGGTCGATAGCTGGTACGACCCCTATCTGGGCGTCGTCATCCTCGTGCGCGTCATCGATGGCGCGATCAAAAAGGGCCAGCAGGTCAAATTCATGCAGGCGGGCACCACCCACCTGATCGACCGCGTCGGCTGCATGCGCCCCAAGATCGAGATACTCGATGAAATCGGCCCCGGCGAAGTCGGCTTTATCACCGCGCAAATCAAGGAAGTCGCGCAAACCCGCGTCGGCGATACCATCACCGATGCGAAGCGTCCGGCGGCAGAGCCCCTGCCCGGCTTCAAGGAAGTGCAGCCGGTGGTGTTCTGCGGCCTCTTCCCCACCGACGCGGCGGATTTCGAGAAACTGCGCGAATCTATCTCCAAGCTGCGCCTCAACGACGCGAGCTTCAGTTTCGAGATGGAAACCAGCGCTGCGTTGGGCTTTGGCTTTCGCTGCGGCTTCCTGGGGCTGCTCCACCTGGAAATCATCCAGGAGCGCCTTTCCAGAGAATATGATCTTGATCTGATCACCACTGCGCCATCGGTGGTGTACAAGCTGAAACTCGGCCGCAGCAAGACCGAGGATGCGCGCGATATGGAGCTGCACAACCCGGCGGACATGCCCGATGTCAACCGCATCGAGGAAATCCAGGAGCCGTGGATCGAGGCGACCATTTATTGCCCCGACGAATATCTGGGGTCTATCCTGAAGCTGTGCCAGGACAGGCGCGGCATCCAGAAACAGCTGACCTATGTCGGCGGCCGCGCGCAGATCGTCTATGAACTGCCGCTCAATGAAGTGGTCTTTGATTTTTACGACCGGCTGAAGAGCATCAGCCGCGGCTACGCGTCATTTGACTATCACCAGATCGGCCACCGCGAGGGCGACCTTGTGAAGATGAGCATCATGGTCAATGGCGATCCGGTCGACGCGCTCTCCATGATCGTGCACCGCAGCACCGCCGAAGCGCGCGGCCGCGGCATGTGCGAGCGCCTGAAAGACCTGATCCCCCGCCATCTGTTCAAGATCCCGATCCAGGCGGCGATCGGCGGCAAG
>NZ_DAOLHN010000008.1:0-78503 GCF_035329025.1 Sphingorhabdus sp.
TCCAGCACCTTGCGGGCATGAAGGATTCAAAGACCATCATCGCCATCAACAAGGATGAAGACGCCCCGATCTTCCAGGTCGCGGACATCGGCCTTGTCGGTGACCTCTTCAACGTGGTCCCGGAACTCACGAGCAAGCTCTGAGGTACGAAATCTATGGCGAGCCGGTCAGGAAAATCAGGATCGGACAGCGCAACCAATCATGCCGGGGCTGAACGCTCCGGCATTTTTGTTGATCTGTCCGCGCAGGAACGAACCGACGAAAGTCGTGCCCTAACTCTTGCCGGGGTTGCGCGCGATGCCCGACTCGACCGGCAGTTTCTGATCCTGATCGCGCTGGCCTCGGCAATTGCCACGCTTGGCTTGCTGCAAAGTTCGACAGCTGTGGTCATTGGCGCCATGCTGGTGTCGCCGCTGATGGGGCCAATCATGGGGGTCGGATTTGGCGTTGCCACCATCGATCTTGGGCTCATCCGAAGGTCTCTGGTGACGCTTGCCGCAGGTATGGCGTTGGCGGTGCTGGTGGCGATGTTTATCATCCTCATTTCGCCGATCCAGGATGTCACCCCCGAATTGCGCGCTCGCACACAGCCGACGTTGATGGATCTTGGCGTGGCAGTCGTCGGTGGCATAGCAGGAGCTATCGCCATCATCCGCAACATGAGCGGTGTCATGGTCGGCGTGGCGATTGCCACTGCGCTGGTGCCGCCTTTGGCAACGGTTGGCTTCGGCATTGTTACTGGCAGGGCAGATTTTGCCACTGGTGCCGCCTTGCTGTTCCTGACGAATACGCTCGCCATAGCCTTTGCGGCAACAATTGTCGCCCGCATCAACCGTTTCGGGCCATCGCTGACCCCGCAACATACGGCAGTGCAATTGGTCGGCATCATTGCCACCCTGGGCGTTCTGTCGATTCCGCTGGCGATCTCGCTCGACAATATCGGTCGCGAGGTGCGGGCGCGGGCGATCGTCCAATCCGAACTGGCAGGGCTGTTGCAACCCCGCGACCGGATCGAAAATTTGAATGTTAGCATTGTTGGTGACAATGTTTCGGTGGAAGGCGTGGTGCTGGTTGACAAATTCACACCATCGCTCGGCGACGATCTTGCCAAGGCGAGCGGGCAGCGCCTTGGTCGCGAAGTGCTTGTCGATATGGCACAGGTGAAACGACAGACGAATGCGGCGGAAGAGTCGCAGGATCAGCTTAACCGGCGCGTTAGCGCGCTTGAACAGCGTGACGCAGAGGTCGAGGCAATCCTCTCCAGTTTGACCGTCGGAGGTCTGATTGGACGCGAAAGCATTCTGATCGATGCGCAGGCGCGACGCGCCATCGTCAACCGCGATCGCGGTGCAGAAGCGGACGAAGTGGCTGCCGCGAAGGACCGCATCGTGGCTGAGGCACAATCACGTTTCCCGGGCTGGCTGCTGCAAAGCGCCAATCTTGAAGGTGCAACTGGCGCCAGCGAGCCAGCGCCTGAAGTGAATAATGAATGAGGAGCGTCGAATGGCACTGGTTTTAACCGAAATCGAAGATGGCATCGCCGTTGTCACACTCAATCGCCCGGAGGCGATGAATGCCTTGTCGCGGGCCTTGCGGGCGGAATTGGCGAAGGCGATGCGGGCTGTGGATGCCGACGACAGCGTCCGTTGCGTCATCCTGACCGGCGCAGGTGAGCGCGCCTTTACCGCTGGGCTGGATCTCAAGGAATTGGGTGCAGACACCAGCAATCTGGGCGCGGCCAATGCCGAAAGCGCCGACGAAAATCCGGTGAAAGCAATCGAGATTTGCCGCAAGCCAGTGATCGGTGCCATCAACGGGGTCGCCATCACGGGCGGGTTTGAGGTAGCGATCGCCTGCGACATCCTCATCGCCTCTACCAACGCCCGTTTTGCCGATACCCATGCCCGGGTTGGCATCATGCCCGGCTGGGGCTTGTCGCAAAAACTGTCGCGCACCATTGGCATTTCGCGTGCGAAGCAATTGTCGTTCAGCGGCAACTTCCTTGATGCCGAAACCGCCGCTGACTGGGGCTTGGTCAATTTTGTCGTGCCTGCAAATGAACTGATGACCCACGCCAAGGCGCTTGCCCGCGATATCGCATCGGTCGATCCGGTGATGGTGCAAACCTATAAGCGCATCATCGACGATGGCTATGCGCTACCCTTTGGCGAAGCGATGGCGCATGAGGCACGCGTATCGACCGCCGCCAATGGTAAGGTGAGCGCCGACGAGGTTGAGGCGCGCCGCATGGCTGTAATCGAACGCGGTCGGACGCAGGGCTAAAAGTCTGTCGCGACGGTCAGGGCCAGGCCATCGACCGGCGCCGCATTGCCGACCACGCGTTTCCGCCAATCGAGTTGCAAAGTGAAGTCGGCGAAACGGTTGTCGACCTGGGCAGACAGCGTCGGCCCGATGTCGGCCCGATAGGCGCCTTTTTGGCCACCCACCCATGCCCCGGCCCCAATCCGGACCGGGATGCCAAGTGGTTTGGCCAGCGGATGCTGCACCCGCGCCTGAGCATCGGCAAACGGGCTGGATATGCCGCCCAGTGAATAGCCCGCTTGCCCATAGGTATCGAGTGTCAGCTTCCCAATCAGCGGTACGCGATCAACACCGCCCGCTATATAGGCTGCGAAACCATCGGCCCCGTAGAAACGGAAACGGCGCTCGACCGATAGCGATACCGGCCATTTCCTGTCAGGCTGCCACCTTGCCCCGACGGCAACTTCCTGTTGCAGTCCGTCCGGCGTGCCCGAAGCGCGCACCAGCAATGCCGGCCCTTTTCCTGCGCTGCCGAGTGGGTCCCAGGTCGCAATCGCGCCATATTGGCTGCCGCCATATTGTGCTTGGGGGGCAAGCGCCGCGCCAGCACTGCCCTGCCGCCAGAAATTATAGCTGTAAAACTGCAGTCGCCGTTGTTTGGGCAAAGCGGCGTAGGGTTGAGCTTTTGCCTGCGCCTGGGCAGTAGCCGGAAGGGCGGTGAGCTGAAACGATCCGGTTTCCGGTAAACCGGTGTAGGGCGCCGGCCTATGGGCAAGTGCAAGGGAAGGATCTGCCCTGCCAGCAGAAAAAGCATGCCGCGCGTGCCGATGCATCCCGGCATATAGAAAGCGGGGCGGCATTGGCAGATATTGAGGCGGGGCTGTTGGATAGTTCGGAACCGGCATCGGGCAGGCGACGCCAATCGATGGCAGCCCCCCTCCTGCCGTTCGCGTCTCTGCGGGCAGGGCGGGCTCCGCAATCGATGCGGGAGGCGATGCAGACAGGCTGATACTGCGACCGACAATCCAGCCTGCGATGAGCAGACCGGGATAGATAAGGGCACGCCCCTTGAAACCCGGCATGGCGGGGGTCCTTTCAGGATGAGTGGGGACTGTTCCGTGAGCGGAGACTGGAAGTTGGCGTTTCAGCCCATCGCTTCAGAAGGTCTTCGCTGGTTTTGCAGCGATGCAAAGAGGATCAATAGCAGCGTCGGGTAAGCCAGATACATAGTCATCAATGCATAAGGTGCAGGCAAGATGTCATCGAATAAAGCCCTTTGCAGGTGCACGAGCACCGCGACCAGTTGCCAGCCGGTGACCCAATAGGGCCAATAGCGGCGACTGTGGATCGCCAGCCACCAGAAACTGGCAAGGACCAGCAGGTCGATGACAAGAAGCTGGATGATCAGTCCGCTCCAGTTTGCGTTGAGTGCGGTGAGCGTCGATGCGAGCGAACCCGCCAACGCTGTCACCGCACCCCAACGCTCGCTTCGTGCACCTCTCCAGAAGGCTGCGGCTAGGGTGGCAGCAAGGACGATGTAATACAGAAGTTTGTGATCCATCGTCCTTACCGCTCTGCTCGCTGCGCCTCAGGCGGCTACGCCTGCGGCCAATCCCGTTGGCGATTCTGATCCATTCTGATTGAGCGGCAACGGCACAACATGGCTACCGCTTGGCGGCTTGTTCAAGCCGGCCCCGAACATGCGCGCACCCAGGCCGACCTGCTTTTGCGTTTCGCCCAGCGCCTGATGCGCCTCGGTCATCATCTGGCGGACCTGACCGGCCGCCGCCACTGCCTGCGTGACCTTTGCGACAGCTTCCTGTCCGACGATCGCAGACATATTGGTATCAATTCGTGCAATCGGTAGCGTTGCTGCCAGCTGGGCAATTTTGACAATGGCCTGATCGATGGCGTGTTCGGCATCATGCAATTCGGCTGCAATACGCTCTGCAGCAACTAGGCGTTCTTTGAGCATTTCCTATTCCCTGTTGGTCTCTATGCCGCCTCGCGGGCGGCGAAATTATTGACCCGGTCAAGTAAGCATGGCCCCCAGACCGAGAAGGACGGCGTAGAGCGCGGCGAAGGCCATGATCGTTCCGAAGGCAATCAGTATCGGCCATAAAATCCGCTCTCTCAGGCCATGCGTGTTGGTTGGCCTGGCCCTGGTCGGAAAGGGGTAGCCGATGCTGAGCGCACCTAACTCGACCCTTCCGGCCGGGGCAGCCTGCTCATCGGCTGCAATTCTGCCCTCTACCAGCTCCGAAGACTGATATATCAAAGGTTGATATGTCGAAGGCTGTACTTCTCCCGCCACCAGCCGGGCCGCTTCGATTCGCGAATTCACACCGAGGATGCGGATCGCCCGCCGCAAGCGCTCGTCGACGGTATGGGGCGACACGCCCATGATTCGGGCAATTTCCTTGGAACTTCGATGCGCGTAAACATGCTGCAAGGTTTCCACCTGTGCAGCCGATAGTTTCTCTATGCCAAGACCCCTGCTTTCGCCCACAGTTCTAAAATAGCGTAAATCCTATCCGGCCTGCCATATAATTATGGTTAGAATCCAATTGCCGCGCGGCAGTTGCCGAAATCCTGCTTTTGCGCCATATTGGCTCCATGTTGATGATGAACCGCAATAAACAGGCCAAATTGCATTATATGGCCAACGGATTTCGTATGTTGTCGAGCGGAGACCATGTGGTCTGTGCCGTCACGGGCGAAACGATTTCGCTTGATGAGTTGCGTTATTGGAGCGTCTCACGGCAGGAGCCTTATGCGAGCGCCGAGATTTCCGTGAAAGCGGCGCTCGCACAGCGATAAGTGTTCGATGAACCTCGCTCGTTCGTCTGTTTCGCTGCTTGCCTTTGCCGCGCTCATGACGTGCACGGCAATACCACCACAGGCCGCCGCGCCTTTGCCAAGCCCGCCAACGCCTGCTGCCGCGGTAATCGAAAATCAAACGCCGGTCGCAAGTAATCGCGAACGGTTCTGGCTCGCACGCGATCCTGTGCAGGGTTCCGTTAGTGTGGCGCGGGCACCATCTGGAGCCATAAGCGTTTTGTTCAATGGAAAGCAGATGCCGCTGACAGCGGATGGCTTTTTCCTCATCGGCTTTGACCGCGATTCTGAAAACAGTGCAAGTCTGGTGGCCACTCTGGCGGACGGACGGCGTGTCGAGCAATATTTGCCCGTCAAACCCGGAAACTGGCAAATTCAGCATGTGAACGCCAATCCGCTGGGCGGCGCCAAAACCACTGCCGAATTTCAGGCAAGGCGGGGGCCTGAACTTGCGCGAATCAATGCCGCACGCGCAAGGGCTGTGGAGAGCGATGGCTGGCGGCAGGATTTCGTCTGGCCATTACGGGGCCGGATATCGGGGCGTTTCGGAGCGCAGCGAATCTACAATGGCAGCCCCGGCAGCTATCATAGCGGCCTCGATATCGCGATGCCTGCCGGCACGCCATTTGTCGCACCTGCCGATGGTGTCGTCGTGCTGGCAGCAAAAGATGCCTTTACGCTGGAGGGGCATTTGCTGATGATCGACCATGGAATGGGCCTGAACAGCGCTTTTCTGCATTGTTCCGAGTTGTTGGTCGAAGAGGGTCAGCATGTCCGCCAGGGGCAGGTAATCGGCAAAGTTGGCGCGACGGGTAGAGCGAGTGGCCCGCATTTGCATTGGGGTATGAAGTGGAACGCTGCCCGGGTCGATCCTTTGAACTTGCTAACAACTATTTAATCGCATCGCGCCCGTTTGCCAATCTGTTGCAAAATAGTGACAGCCACCCACAAAACTAAGTGTTCTTGCGACATTTTCTTTGCCCTGCCCGACGTTTTGTTCCAACACCCTAGGCAATCTGGTGTTTTGCGCGGGTGAGGTGCGTCCTCTTTCCGTGCAGGCCAACAGAGAAGTCGAAACCGGCAAGGTCGGCTCTTCAAATGGGAGGGGAGGCCAATGCCAATTCAGATTAAGGGGCTGGAAACGTGAAAAACACACGTATTAGCAAATTCAAATATGCGACCGCGCCGCTTGCGCTCGGTCTCGCGCTGATTTCGACGCCGTCGTTCGCACAGGACGAAGCGGCTGAGGAAGAAGCAGGCGAAGCCATCATCGTTACCGGTTCGCGCATTGCGCGTCCGAACATCGAAGCGGCAAGCCCGGTTACCGTTGTCAGCGCCGAACAGGTTGCTTTGACCGGTACCACCACCGTTGAAACGCTTCTGAACGAATTGCCGCAGGTTGTTGCCGGTAATACCCGCGTTTCGAACAACTCGGGCGGTGAAAACTTCTCGACCATCGACCTTCGCGGTCTTGGACCCGGCCGTACCCTCATCCTTCTGAATGGTGAGCGTCTGCCGGCTTCGACCACCACGGGCGTGACCGACGTGTCGCAGATCCCGACCGGCCTGATCGAGCGTATCGACGTGGTGACCGGCGGTGCATCGGCCGTTTACGGTTCGGATGCTATCGCAGGGGTTGTCAACTTCATCCTGAAGAAGGACTTTGAAGGCGTCGAACTCGTTGGTCAGACCAGCCTTTCGGAAGACGGTACCGGTTTCGGTTTCAACGTGTCGGGCCTCGTTGGCGGCAACTTTGCCGACGGCAAGGGCAACCTGACCGTTTATGGCTCGTTCACCGATCGTAGCTCGGTTAGCCAGTCGCGTTACAATTACAGCCGCGTATCAGGCGCGCTTCTGTTCGATCCGAATGTTGATGTCGGCACGGGCTATCCTGCTCGCACCGTAACCGATCCTTCGCAGATCGCCACGCTGTTCCCGGATGGGTTTGGTATCGCTGCTGGCGGTGGTTCGGCCACTCCCCCTTGGGGCACTATTGCCGCATCGACGCTGGCCGGTACGCAGTTCCGCAATCTGTCGACTCTCTTGCCGTCGACCTTTGCCGGCGCCAATACCGATTGTAACACCGCAACTGCGGGCGTAAACGTTGGTTCGACAGGTACGGTATCGTTCAACGATGCGCGCCAGCTTTCTCCTCTGGCAAGTGGAGGTTTCTGCACGATTCCGATCCGTGGAAATGGTTCGTCGCGTTATAACTTTGCGCCGCAGAACTATCTGATCACGCCTTATGACCGTCTGACGCTGACGGCCACTGGTCGTTACGAGTTTGACGACAAGACCCGTCTCAACGTCTACACCTCGTTCACCAACGCCAACCAGCAGGTCAATCTGGCTCCGACTCCGGCGACCGGCATTGTGGTAACCACCGCAGCGCCCTTCATCCCGGCTGATCTGGCTGCTGCACTTGCTGCCCGCACCTATTTTGCTCGTACGGCTGGCGTAGGCGCAAGCGGCACGGCATTTGACGCAGGCCGCTTCACCTCGGCTGCTGCATGCCGCACCGTTGGCGACACTGCCAATGATGCACCGGCTGCAAACTGCGTAGAAACTTCGGCTGCAAACGAACCGTTCGTTATCAACCGTCGCTTCTCTGAAACCGGTCCGCGCGATGGTCGTTTCAAGACCAATGCGGTCAATGTTCGTGCTATTCTCGAACATGATCTGAGCGACAACTGGCAAGTCAACGGCGTGTTCAGCTATGGTCGCGTCGACAACTCGCTTCGCGGTATCGGCAACATCAACCGTACCGCCGTTGCACAGGGTCTGCTCAGCTGCCCAGCCGGTTCGCTTCCGGGTTGCGTTCCCATCAACCTCTTTGGTGCAGATACGCTCACGCCGGCGATGCTCAGCTTTGTTCGCGTCGATACGCAGCAAACCGAGGCATTCGAACAGGTTCGTGCCGCAGTCAACCTCACTGGTTCGCTCGGTGAACTTCCTGGTGGCCCGATCGGTATCGCCGCTGGTGCGGAATATCGCAAGGACAGCGGTGAAGGCATTGTTGACGATGCCCAGCGCACCGGCGACATCTATGGCTTCAACGCAGTTCAGAGCCTTGCCGGTTCGATCAGTGTGAAGGAAGTCTACGGCGAAATCCGTTTGCCGATCCTCGACATGTTGTCGGTCGGTGCCGGTGCTCGCTATTCTGACTATTCGTCGGTTGGCGGCCTGTTCAACTGGAAGGCTGAAGCGGAATTGACCCCGGTCGATTTCCTGAAGCTTCGCGCTTCGTACAACCGTGCGGCTCGTGCGCCCAACGTCTTCGAACTGTTCCAGAATGGTGACCAGGGCTTCCCGTCCTATGTTGATCCTTGCAACGATACGGCTGCTCGTTCTGCGGCAGTTCTTGCTCGTTGCGTAGCCGGAGCTCCGGGTGCAAACTTCACCGGTTTTGCGCAGGCTAACGGTCAGGTACAGGCCTTCGCATTCGGCAACCCGAATCTTTCGGAAGAAAAAGCTGAAACCTGGACTGCAGGTGCAGTGCTCAACTTTGACAATGTTGTAGGTGGTGCGCTCACGCTGACCGCTGACTATTACAACATCAAGTTGACCAACCGCGTTGCAGGCTTGGGTGCTGGCTTCTTCATCGCCGGTTGCTACAATGGCGGTGACGCGGCCTCATGCGCTCGCATCGTACGCGATCCGGGTACTGGTCAGATCACCAGCGTAGATACCACGGTTACCAACAGCGCAACTCCGCTGAAAACCTCGGGTGTTGACGTTGGCCTCGACTGGTCGGTCGAAGCTCTGGGCGGTCGCTTCAGCCTGTCGAACGTGTTCACCTATGTTGACTCTTACAAGATTGGTACAACAGAGTACTCCGATACGGTTTTCTCTGGTATCGGTGGCGTAACGATCAAGTACGGCAACGCGTTGACGGCTGGTTTCCGCAAGGACGGTACAACCGTGCAACTCCGTCACGTTTGGAAGAAGGGTGGACGCCAAAACTTTGCTGGTGCAGAGCTTGAAGGCTTCTTCCCCGACAGCGCTCGTATTCCCGATCTCAACCTGCTCAACTTGTCGCTGCGTCAGCAGATCGGTGACAATTTTGAGTTTACGGCGATCGTGAACAACCTGCTCAACAAGTATCCGCCCGTCACGGCGACCGGTTACTTTGAACAGGCAAACACGAACATCAGCTTCTACGATCCCTATGCACTGGGTCGTAACTACACCATCCAGGCACGCGTTAAGTTCTAATCGAACCTGACAATGCCAGAACGGAACGGCGGGGTTTTGTGCCCCGCCGTTTTCGTTTGTGCACTTGGGGCAGGCCGGTTCGTCGCAGAGCTTGACCGACAGCAGCAAAGTTCGCGGCCCGCATCTGCAAGTCGCGGCACCACGATGGCCGGTTTGGAAACCAAAACCAATTTCAGGCGTTAAACGGCACCATATCAAAGGCTGCGGTCAACCGCGTGTCAGTACCGGAAAAGGGTATTGTGCCATGCCACATATAGGATGGGAATAATGCCAAAGTTCCTGTCTTGGGGATTATAATCCTGCGGGGCGGATGGTTGAGCCCAAAGATTGCCGGGGGTTCACCAAAACCAATGCATCCCTCCCGCTTTTCGGTCGCATTGTCCATAATTGACGGCAGCTGCGCATAATAGGCAGAACTAATCCATCCTTGGCTGTGAAAATGCGGGACATGAAATCCGCCGGGTCTGAGCTTTACCGACCACGATCCGGAAAAGCGGATAGCGGTGCCTTTGCGCTTCAGAAAGGGGTGGTCGCTTGCATCGGGCAATTGGTTGACCCAATTGTTTATTGCGACGGTCAAGGCCAGTTTCAAACGGGCGATCATGGGATCGCGGCGATCAAATAAGGACCCTGACGTTTGCGTTCCGTTACGGAGCGACTGATCCCCCGGCTCATATTGGGTCTGATGTAGCGCGGCCAAGGTTTCAGCCACAGCATGTGCGAATCCGGCCGAGCCATCGAAACCTTCCGCT
Organism: Sphingorhabdus sp.; assembly: GCF_035329025.1. GTDB lineage: Bacteria > Pseudomonadota > Alphaproteobacteria > Sphingomonadales > Sphingomonadaceae > Sphingorhabdus_B. Next base: position 10,068 of record NZ_DAOLHN010000008.1, read on the forward strand.
TCAACCTCAATCGGTTGTACCAGTCTCTCATAATCGCACAGCCAGAATTCGCGCTCGTCGTTCAACATACGCCATGCTGTCGCAAGATAGGCCCAAGCTGCCTGATTGAGTGGTACCACGTGAGTCAATATCGTGGCTTGTTGTTCAGCCAACTTGCCGTCACCAGCCTTGATCGCCACCTGCACCAGAAATTCGCGAAAGCTTGCCGCGTCTGAATCGACAAGGTCCTTCAATGGACCGAGCTCATCACTTGCATTGCCTCCCATCGCACGCGAAAAATGTCGGATTGCCCGTATCGCCGGGTCGTTGGCTAGGTATGAAAGCGCTTCGGTCGCAATCTCGTCCGCTTCCGAATAGCGGTTGTGGCCAAGCGTCGCGAACAACCAACGCAACCAACCGTCCGCTTCTCCGGGCCGCGACCTTGCATAGCTTGCCCAATGCGCAAAGGGATTTTCGGGCCGTTCATATTCCACCAATATCCGCGTCAATCCCAGCGATGCCTCGTCATGATCTGGTGCCGCCGACAACACCTGCTGATAGCGCAAGATTGCTCCATCAATGTCGCCGCATTCCAATTCAGCTGCCGCGAGACAGCAATGCGTCGGAATATCGTTTAAACCAAGATTGATTGCCTGCTGAAACTCCGCCCGTGCCGACTCAAATTCCCCTGCTGCCATCAAGGCCGCGCCATGATTTTTCCGGGTTAGTGCCCGATTTGGTTCGGCTTGGATTGCGGCTTCGAACATTGGCAATGCTGATGGTATTTCGCCGCAATTTTTGAGCGCAAGGGCCTTGATACCTATCAATCGCGCATTACCGGGAAACATGCCTAAGCCGTTTTCCGCCATCTCTGCTGCTAATGCGAAGTCACCAGCGTCATTTGCCGTCAACGCGAAGTTTATGTAACCATCCAGCGACTTGCGATCATGTTTGAGTAGAGATCTGAAAGCGGAAAGCGCTTCGTCAAACCTCCCGTTGGCCGCCAGGCTGTTGGCATGGATGTTCCAGACACGGACGTCAGTCGGTGCCAGTCGATGAGCTGCGGCAAAGCATCGCTCAGCCTCGTCTCCAAGCTCGCCCGCCCGCGCGACAAAGCCCATGAGCATCAACGTATCCAGATGCTGCGGTGGGCGAGTGTAGAGCGTGTGCAACTCCCGCAACGCTGCGGATATATTTCCGGCATTGAACATACGAGCCGCCGAAGCGGCACGAATCTGCCAGTCTGGAGGGGGTGGCAATAAGCTGGCCATAGGACCGGATGTCAGTCAATCCGGCGTTTGATCCGGAACGATGGCCGGCCTTCCACCGAACCGGTATAGCTGCCCATTGCCGCGCGCTTGATCACGATTTTATGCCCGGCTTTGGGTGTAATACCCGGATAGCGATCTTCGGTCTGCGCCCAGACCGCACCATCCTCGAGCGTGAATACATAGCCTGTGGAACTGGAGCGAACGGACTTGATCACTGCCTCGATCTGCTTGATGATGTCTTCGTCTGCGTCATCCTCATCATCGCCACCGAAAATGCCAAGATCAGGAAGCGCCAAGCCGAACAGGCCACGGCGGCTCTTTTTCACCTCTTCCTTGTCGGCAATGTAAAGCTGCTTGCTCTGCTGAGCCGATTCCAGCGAAGCGACCTTGCTGTCATAACAAGCAAGCCTCTCGGCATCCGCCGCTATCTTGCGGCAATCAACCACATCCTGGAAAATTTTTGGCGCAACTTTGGCTTCATCCTTGTCCTTTGCACCAGCCGGAACAGTGGCAAGGACCAAGGCAAAGGTTGCAATTGAAACAGCGCGCAATCTCGACATGTCGATCTCCCTCTTCAGGAAACTTTATGCCAGCAGATTGCGCGCTGCGTCAAACGTTCACTTGGATGATTTGACGGAGAATTTCAGAGCGCCGTCACCTTCCTCTATCTTCAGCGTTGATCCATCGGGGACTTCGCCTCTAAGAATCAGATCGGCTAGCGGATCTTGCAAATGGCGCTGGATCGCACGCTTCAGCGGCCGGGCGCCGTAAACCGGGTCGTAACCGACGCGGCCCAGCCAGCCTTTCGCACCATCGCTGAGTTCGATAATGATTTTGCGATCCTTGAGCAGTTTTTGCACACGGCCGACCTGGATGTCGACAATCGGTGCCATATGCTGCGCGGCCAAGCGATGGAACAGGATGATCTCGTCGAGCCGGTTGAGGAATTCCGGGCGGAAATGTGCGCGGACGACTTCCATCACCTGCGGCTCGGCCTTCTCGACATCCTCATCATCGCCCAGTGCTGCCAGATACTGGCTGCCGAGGTTCGATGTCAGGATGATCAACGTGTTCGAGAAATCGACCACGCGGCCCTGACCGTCGGTCAGGCGACCATCGTCCAGCACCTGCAGCAGCACATTGAAGACATCGCTGTGCGCCTTTTCAACCTCGTCGAACAACACCACCTGGTAAGGGCGGCGGCGCACGGCTTCGGTGAGCACACCGCCTTCATCATAACCGACATAGCCCGGAGGGGCGCCGATTAGGCGCGACACGCTGTGCTTCTCCATGAACTCGCTCATGTCGATACGCACCATCGCATTGTCATCGTCGAACAGATATTGGGCGAGCGCCTTGGTCAGCTCGGTTTTGCCGACGCCGGTGGGGCCCAGGAACAGGAAGCTGCCGAGCGGGCGGTTCGGATCCTGCAGGCCAGCGCGTGAACGGCGCACCGCCTTGGACACGGCCAAGACCGCATCCTTCTGCCCGATGACGCGTGCGCCGAGCCATTCTTCCATTTTGAGCAGCTTTTCGCGCTCGCCTTCCATCATCTTGTCAACCGGAATGCCGGTCCAGCGGCTGACGACCGAGGCGATATCCTCGCTCGTCACTTCCTCGCGCAGCATCGCATTGCCAGCGGCAGCTTCGGCATCGGCCAGTTGCTTTTCGAGGCCTGGGATCGTGCCATATTGCAGTTCACCCGCTTTGGCCAAATCGCCGTTGCGCTGCGCCTGCTCCAGCTCAATGCGGGCATGGTCGAGCGCTTCCTTGATCTTCGATTCGGCCGAAATCTTTTCCTTTTCCGCCATCCAGCGGGTGGTGAGTTCGGTCGACTGTTGTTCGAGATTGGCAAGGTCGGCTTCGAGCGTAGCCAACCGGTCTTTCGAGGCAGCGTCACTTTCCTTTTTCAGCGCCTCACGCTCGATTTGCAGCTGCATGATGCGGCGGTCGAGATTTTCAATTTCCTCGGGCTTGGATTCGACCTCCATGCGCAGGCGCGAGGCAGCCTCGTCCATCAGGTCGATCGCCTTGTCGGGCAGGAAGCGGTCCGAAATATAGCGGTGCGACAGCGTTGCCGCACTCACCAGCGCGCCATCCGTTATGCGAACGCCGTGGTGCAGCTCGTACTTCTCTTTCAGGCCGCGCAGGATCGAGATTGTATCCTCGACCGTCGGTTCACCGACAAATACGGGCTGGAAGCGGCGCTGGAGCGCGGCGTCTTTTTCGACATGCTTCTGATATTCGTCGAGCGTGGTTGCGCCAATGCAGTGCAGTTCGCCGCGGGCCAGAGCGGGCTTCAAAAGGTTGGAGGCGTCCATCGCACCCTCCCCCTTGCCCGCGCCGATCAGCGTGTGCATTTCATCGATGAACAGGATGATGTCACCCTCGGCCTGTTTGACCTCGTCGAGCACACCTTTCAGCCGCTCTTCAAATTCGCCGCGATATTTGGCGCCTGCAATCAGGCTACCCATGTCGAGCGACATCAATTTGCGATTCTTCAGGCTGTCGGGCACGTCGCCATTGGCGATGCGTAGCGCGAGGCCTTCGGCAATCGCCGTTTTGCCGACGCCGGGCTCGCCGATCAGGACAGGGTTGTTCTTGGTGCGGCGGGCCAGGATCTGCACAGTCCGGCGGATTTCCTCATCGCGGCCGATGACGGGGTCGAGCTTGCCTTCGCGGGCAACCTCGGTGAGGTCGCGGGCGAATTTTTTGAGCGCGTCATATCGGTCTTCGGCGCTTTGCGTGTCAGCGGTGCGACCCCCGCGCAAATCATTGATTGCGGCGTTGAGGGCCTCTGCCTTGACGCCTGCAGCCGCCAGTGCCTTGCCTGCGGCATTGGCCGTCCCCAGCGTCAGCGCGAGCAACAGACGCTCGACCGTCACATAGGAATCGCCAGCCTTCTGCGCGACTTGTTCAGCAGAATCGAGCACGCGGACGCTATCATTGTCGAGGCCGGGTGTCTGTTGGGCGCCACCGCCGGACACCGCGGGTATCTTGGCCAGCGCCGCATCGGTTTCGCGCAGGGCTGTGGCGGAGTCGCCGCCTGCCGCCTTAATCAGGCCCGATGCCATGCCCTGTTCGTCCTCAAGCAGTGCTTTCAGCAGATGCTCCGGCGAAATCCGCTGATGGTTCATGCGGATGGCAACGGTCTGGGCCGACTGCAGGAAACCTTTTGCGCGGTCGGTAAATTTCTCGAGATTCATATCCCTCGTCCCTTGTGTCTCAGCGCTTCCCCAAAACCAATTTAGGAAGCCTCAGGCAAAGATGTAATGTTGCATTTTTGCAACACAAGGGACGCGAGCGTGATTTTTTGTTAGCGTTTCCAGTTGCGGACAAACTCGTCGAGGATGCGCACACCCCAGCCCGATGCACCTTTCGGGGTCACATCGTCGCTGCTGTCGGCCCAGTTCACCCCTGCGATATCCAGATGCGCCCAAGGTGTGGCGGGATCGACGAAGAAACCGATGAAGGCGGCACCAAGGCTCGCGCCCGGACGCCCGCCTTCCGCCGAATTCTTGATATCGGCGATGTCAGATTTCATGGTCTTGGTGTGGTTGGGGTGCAATGGCAGCCGCCACACTTCTTCACCGACAGCTTTGCCGGCTGCGGTCATTTGCGCAGCGATCGCGTCATCGCGTGTCAGCAGGCCTGCATATTCGTAACCAAGAGCATTGCCGACCGCACCGGTCAGCGTGGCGATATTCACAAGCGCAGCGGGCTTGTGGTTGGCGATGACATATTCATTGGCATCGGCGAGCACGAGGCGTCCTTCAGCATCGGTGTTCATCACCTCAATCGTCTTGCCGCTATACGTGCGCACCACATCGCCCGGACGTTGCGCATTGCCACCTGGCATGTTCTCGGCGAGTGCAGCCACTGCCAGCACATTCACATTAGCGCGCGATTTGGCGAGCGAGAGGACTGCGCCCATGGTGGAGGCGGCACCTGCCATGTCGGATTTCATTTCCCACATGCCCGCATTGGGTTTGATCGAAATGCCGCCGCTGTCGAAGGTGATGCCCTTGCCCACCAAGGCGATGGGGGCGCCGTTGCCGCCACGATATTCGACGAGCATCAGGCGGGGCGGACGGCGCGAGCCTTGGCCTACACCTGCCAGCGTGCCCATGCCGAGGCGACGCATCGTGGCTTCATCGAGCACTTCGATCTTGACGCCCGGTACGCCTGCAAAGGCTTCGCGCACGCGGGCGACGAAACTTTCGGGGTAGATGACATTGGCGGGTTCGGTGGAAAGATCGCGGGTCAGCGTAACGCCTTCTGCCAGCGCTGCCCCACGTGACTTCCATTCGGCTTCGGCGCTGCGGACATCTCCCACAATGATGGTGGCTGGCTGGGTGGATGGCACCGACTTGCCAACTGTCCTGTACCGGTCAAACCGATATTGGCCGAGGCTGTAGCCGAGAGCGACGGTAGCCGCTTCATCGCTGGCCGCACCGACGATGCTCACCGGATGCGCTTCATCGCGCATCGCCTGCGCGATGCGCCCGCCGGCCCGGCGCAGCCGGTCTGCGACATCGCCATCACCGGCCATGCCGACCAGATCGATACGCGCATGGCGACCAATTCCGCGTAACGTCAGATCACTGCCGTCCTTGCCATCGAACTTCGCATTGGCGATTGCCGCCTTGACGCTGGCTTCAGCCGCGCTGCCAAGCACGCCCGTTGGCAGATCGGCATTTCGCATCAGTATCACGAGCACGCCATCATCGGCAGCGCGGTTTGCGAAGGTAATTGGACGCGCCTGCGAATTGGCTACGGTGGAGGGTTCGATACCCGATCCGGCCGACACGCCCTGTGCCAAGGCAGGCACGCTGGCGGTAGCGAGGATAAGAGCGAACAAGTAACGGCGCATGGGTGAACTTTCCTTTCCCTGAATCTTCTATATGCAACGCCCATAGGCAAAGTCACATCAGTGACAAGATAGCATCGACAAAGGGGAGACGAAGATGGGCAAATGGCTATGGGGCGGGGTCACTGCGGTCGCAATGATTGGCGGCGCATCGATATTCTGGGAACCGCTTGCTGCCGAAAGCGCGTCACCGCCGCCCACCAAAAGCTATGATGTCGAAATCGTCCGCGATGGTTTCGGCGTTCCCCACATCAACGGCAAGACCGATGCCGATGCTGCCTATGGTTTGGCCTTTGCGCATGCCGAGGATGATTTTTCGACGATTGAGGAAGTCGTCTCGATGACGCGCGGCCGCTATGGCGCGATTGCGGGGCAGGATGGGGCGAAGGTCGATTTCGTCTTTCACCTGCTCGGCGTGCGCGACACGGTGGATCGGCGCTATGAGGAGATTCCGGCGGATGTCCGGGCCGTGCTTGATGCTTATGCGGCGGGGCTCAACCATTATGCCGAGAAACATCCCGAAGAAGTAAGGCTATCCAACCTCTTCCCGGTGAATGGCAAAGACATCGTTGCCGGCTTCGTGCTGCGGGCACCCTTTTTCTACGGGCTCGACAATTACATTTCGACGCTGGTTGAGGGGAAACCGCCGCCCAATGAAAGCGCTGCGGCGATGACGCCGATTGGGCGCGATCCGGAAATGAACGGCTCGAACGCCTGGGCGGTTGCGCCGAGCCGGATGGCTGACGGCAAGACCTGGCTGGTTTCCAATTCGCACCAGCCGCTGGAGGGGCAAGTCGCCTGGTACGAGGCCGTTGTGCATTCGGGCGAGGGGCTGGACATGGCAGGCGCTCTGTTCCCCGGATCGCCCTTCGTGCTGCTTGGTCACAATCGCCATCTTGGCTGGACCAATACGGTTAACCGGCCTGATCTGGTGGATATCTATAAATTGGTGCTCAACGAAGCGGGTGACAAATATCGCTATGATGGCAAATGGCTGCCGCTCGAAGAAAAGCGTGTCTGGCTGCCGGTCAAATTCGGCTGGTTTACCGTGCCGATCCCGCAGACCATCTATCGGTCCGTGCATGGGCCTGTGATCAAGAACGATCAGGGCGCTTTCGCGATCCGCTATGCCGGGATCGATAATGTTAAGGCGGTCGAGCAATATTATCGCAACACCAAGGCGACGAATTGGGAAGAGTGGACCAAGTCGATGTCGACTGGCGGCATCACCGGAACGAACTTCATCTATGCCGACAAGACCGGGCGTATTGCCTATGTCTACAATGCGTTATTCCCGGACCGGAAACCGGGTTTTGACTATACCAAGATATTGCCGGGCGACAGCTCCGCGCCGGTGTGGAAAGGGCCTGTGCCGTTCGATCGCTTCCCCAAGGTCGTCAGCCCCGCGTCGGGCTTCGTGCAAAATGCCAACAACACGCCCTATCTCGCGGCAGGGCCGGGTTCGGAAATCGATCCCAAGACGCAGTCGCCCTATCTCGGTATCGAATTGGGCATGACCAATCGCGGGCTGATGGGCACCGGATTGATGATGAACGACAGCTTGATCACGCCCGAAGAGCTGCTCGCGATCAAGATGGACACGCGCTACGCCAAGTCGAGCTGGGTCAAGCCCTGGATGGACAGCCTGTTGGCCGTTGATGCCAAGGGCGATGCGAAATTGGATGAGGCACAAAAGCTGCTGCGCGAATGGGATTGGTCGAGCGACGGCAAGGGCAGGGCAGATGCGATTGCCGAACGGCTGATACGCCATGCAGCGCGGGCGAACTGGCGCAACGATCCATTGCCCGATCCACGCGAGACGTTGCAAAAAACGGTGGAAGAATTCAGCGAGCGCTTCGGTCGTCTCGACCCGGCGCTGGGCGACATCCAGCGTTTGCGGCGCGGCAAGGTCGACCTGCCTCTATTGGGCGGCACGGATACGTTGCGCGCAACAACGATGTGGGATGGTGAACAGCCCGATGGCAAGATGCGTGTGCGCCATGGCGACAGCTTCATCATGCTGATGCGCTGGGACAAGGCCGGGCAAGTGGTCTCGGAATCTATCCAGCCTTATGGTGCCGCGACCAACCGTCCGGACTCGCCGCATTACACTGATCAGATGAAGCTCTATGTCGCAGGCAAGTTCAAGCCGGTGCATTTCGAATGGGCCGATGCCGTGAAGCATGCCAAGCGGCGCTATCGTCCCTGAGGCAAAGAAAAAGGCGGGTGTTACGCAACCCCGCCTTCTTCCCCTCTTGATGCGCCGCTATGGCGGCTGCCATCACCCCTTGGTTATTTCGCTGCCCAGCGCGCCATATTTCTTTTCGAAACCGGCGACGTCTCCGGCGACGAGCAATTTGGCCTGATCGACCCAATTGTCGCGTCCGATGCGACCGGTGAAGACGCCGAGCTTCGGATCAATGTCTGCAATGTCGGCAGCCGACCAGTTCGCAATCTGGTCTAGGCTGGTAATGCCCAGCGATTTGAGAAGGGTCACCAGTTTCGGGCCGACACCTTTCAGCAGTTCGATATTGTCAGGAATGGCAGGCTTGGCAGCTGGTTTCGCGGCGACGCTCTTTGCCTTTGGCTCCGCTTTCGCCTTTGGCGCTGCTGCTTTAGGGGCTGCCGCCTTCTTTGGCGCAGGAGCAGGCGCCGCTTTGACCTTAACTGGCGCCTCAGCTTTTGCCTTGGGCGCAGCCTCCGCTTTTACCGGTTCAGCTGCTTTAGCTTTGGGTGCGGCTTTCGCTTTGGCGGGGGCAGCGACTTTTGCTTTTGGCTCGGCCTTGGCTTTGGGCGCTGCACCAGCCTTTGCCTTTGGAGCGGCTTTGGTCTTTTTGGGTGCTGCGGGTTCGACCTTGGGCTCTGCCTTTGCTGGAGGGGCCGCTTTGGCTTTCACCGGTGCCGCCTTCGCCTTTGCAGGTGCCTTCGCTGCAGGGGCTTTAGCCGCCGCTTTTGGCTTCGCTGCTGCTGTATCCTTCAGAGGTGCAGGCTCTGCGACGACTGGTTCGGGCTCGACTGCTTTGGGCGCAACTGGCGGCGATACCGTTTGGGCGGGTGCTTCAATCTTTGGCGCGACTTTGGGCGGTTCCGCCTTTTTGCGGGGGAAAACGAAAAAGAGGATGGCGAGAACCGCTAAGCCGACAACCAGAAAAATGAGTGCAGTCGATTCCATCTAAAACTCCCCTCCAGCCTTTGGCTGTTCCGATTCATCTGGCGAGCACCTTAACCGGCCAAGGGCCAGTGTCCAGTGGCAGGATTTAACCAAATTTGGGCCGACTGTCAGCGGACATGCTCGACCAGATATTTGGCGGTACGCAGGTCGCACCCGGTTCGTTCACGGACCAGCTTTACCGCCTCGATCAAGCGCCCGTCGGCGCGGTAGAGCAGAACGAGTGACTTGAGATCCGGTGGCAATTCGACCGGCTGTAAAGGCTGCACTGGCGGCGTTTGCACGCGCTTTCGTCGCAAAAGTAAGAAGCACAAAGCGAAACCAGCGACTACACCGAGTGCAAAACTGGTCCAGTCGGTTACCACATCGCCCGTCATTCAGCTTTGTGACTTCTCGCGCTCAATTTCGCGCCAGCCGATGTCGCGACGTGCGAAACCTGTCGGGAAATTGATGGCATCGACAGCGGTATAGGCTGCGGCTTGGGCTTCGGTTACCGAAGCACCGGTGGCTGTGACATTCAATACACGGCCACCATTAGCAACCAGCTGATCGCCTTTCATGGCGGTTCCTGCATGAAATATCCGCGCTGCGCCGACATTTCCGATAGTGATCGCCCCTCCCTTTTCGGGCGTGCCGGGATAACCGTTCGCGGCCATCACGACGGTGAGGGCATATTTATCCGAAAGAACGGGGCGCGCGGCTGCGGCCAATCCACCCTCGGTCGCTGCGGCAATTAACAGTTCGACCAGATCGCCTTCAAAGCGCATCATCAGCACCTGGCATTCGGGGTCGCCAAAGCGGCAATTATATTCGATTAGTTTCGGTCCTTGGGCCGTCAGCATCAGGCCGGCGAAAAAGACGCCGCTATAGGGCCGTCTGTCGCGCGCCATCGCCTTGACGGTCGGCTGGATGATGCGGTCCATCACATCGGCTTCGAGTTCGGGCGTAAACACAGGCGCAGGCGAATAGGCCCCCATTCCGCCGGTATTGGGGCCGGTATCGCCATCGCCGACCCGCTTGTGGTCCTGCGCCGATCCAAAAGGCACGACATTTTGGCCGTCGCTGATCGCGAAAAAGCTGACCTCTTCGCCGGTCATGAACTCTTCGATCACGACCTCGGCTCCGGCATCGCCAAAGCCGCCGCCAAACATATGTTCGATGGCTTCGCGGGCCTCGCTTTCTGTCTCGGCAATGATAACGCCTTTGCCAGCCGCCAGCCCGTCCGCCTTTATGACGACGGGCAGGCCAAACCGCGGCAGGTCGGCGAGAGCTGCAGATTTGTCTGTATGTCGTGAATAGGCGGCGGTTGGAATGTTCTCCCGTGCGCACAGATCTTTCACAAAGCCCTTGGACCCTTCAAGCACAGCGGCGTTGGCATTGGGGCCAAATACCTTGATACAAGCTGCGCGCAGGCTGTCGCCCAGCCCATCGACCAACGGTGCTTCGGGGCCAACTACGACAAACTCTATGTGTTTCGCGGCGCAGAATGCAATCACCGCCTCATGGTCGGTCGGATCGACATCCACACACTCAGCGCATTCGGCGATTCCCGGGTTGCCGGGACTTGCGAACAATTTTTCGCAAAGAGGCGATTGCGAAAGCCGCCACGCCAGCGCATGTTCGCGTCCACCCGAACCGATAAGCAAGATATTCAAGTGATGGACTCCCCGATTCCCGATGACGAAGGCAATGCGCGGCTGTTAGCCGAGGCCAAGGCTGGCAGCAATGCCCCGGCCCTGTCGGTGTCCGAAATTTCGAACGCGTTGAAGCGGACGGTCGAGGATCGTTTTGGCCATGTCCGTGTGCGCGGTGAGCTTTCCGGATTCAAGCGGGCGGCATCGGGGCATCTCTATTTCAGTCTGAAGGATGCTGACGCCAAGCTCGACGGAGTCATGTGGAAGGGTAATGCCGGGCGGCTACCTTTTGCGCCCGAGGACGGGCTGGAGGTGATCGCGACCGGAAAACTTACCACTTATGCCGGTCGTTCGAGCTACCAGATTGTTGCCGACCGTTTGGAACTGGCCGGCGAAGGCGCGCTGATGCTGCTGTTCGAAAAGCTGAAAGCGCGGTTGGCAGCGGAAGGGCTGTTTGACGGCGCGCGCAAACGACCGATCCCCTATTTGCCACGGACGATTGGTATCGTGACGTCGCCTACTGGCGCAGTAATCCGCGATATGATGCATCGGCTTGAGGACCGTTTTCCCAGCCATGTGGTGCTTTGGCCGGTGATGGTGCAAGGCGATGGCGCGGCTGCACAAATAGCCGCAGCCGTTCGCGGCTTTTCCGGACTGCCGGAAGATGGCCCGGTGGCGCGCCCTGATTTGCTGATTGTCGCGCGTGGTGGTGGATCGATCGAGGATCTGTGGGCCTTCAACGAGGAGGCGGTGGTTCGCGCAGTTGCTGAATCTTCGATCCCGGTTATTTCGGCGGTCGGGCACGAGACAGATACGACATTGTGCGATTATGCCGCCGATTTGCGTGCGCCGACACCGACGGCTGCCGCCGAAATGGCGGTACCCGTACGGCTCGATCTTGCACAGCAACTTACGCAAAACGGGATGCGGCTTACCGGCGGGCTTCGCCGTTTTGTCGACCGGGCGCGCGAACGGCTGACGGCGCAAATCAGGCTGTTGCCAAAGGCGGTCGACATCATCGGGGTGCGTCAGCAGAAGGCTGACGATCTGGCAGATCGGCTGCGTAGGGGGCTGGAAAAGCGGGCAGACCTTGCACGGGTTGCATTTGCAGGGGTCTGCGGTCGGTTGTCGCCCGCCATGTTGCGGCGCCGTGTGGCAATGTCGGAAGAACGGTTACAGTCGCTTCGGTTGCCGACGGCGCTGATCGAACGTCAGTTGGCGGAACGCAAATCAAGGCTGATGGGGCTCGATCGGCTGCTCAACTCGCTCCATCCAGAATCGCCGCTGGCCCGTGGTTTTGCGCGGATAACAACTGCTGATGGCAAGTCAACCATCGTCAGCAGCAGACAGGCTATGGCGGCAGGGGTCGTGCGCCTCAATTTTAGCGATGGCGGTGTCGAGGCATTGGTGCAGGGAGGCAAAGCACCAGCGCAAAAGGCGAAACCTTCTTTTGGTAGCGGGCCTTCTACAACCCAGCAGGACCTGTTTGGCGAGGGTTGATTGGGGCTTAGTTCGTGCTGGACGACGAACCCGGAAAATGGCTGTGCGCCGTTTTGTCCCAGCTTAAGGCAGCACCCAGGATATGGCGGAGATAAGCGGTCACCGCGCGCCTTGCCGCCATGATCGCGATGATATTGGCGATCAGCGTTCGCGGCACCGATATCAGCGCCTCACCTTTGCCGTGCACGCGGGCGACAAAGCAGGCGCGCACTGTTAGCCTCCAGATCAGCAGAACTGCATTGATGGCCAAGACTATCAGCAGAAAATCACCAAAAGGTTTTGGTTGATGGTGCCCCGCAAGCTGGCCCAGAATTAAGAGGGCCGTCAGGAAAATACAGGCATAAGCAGCCGTCAGAACAATTGCTGCAAAAACCGCTTTTCGGTCACGCATGCGCATCCAGAACTCGATCAATCCGCCCTGCCAGCCAAGCCGGTCCCACCCCGCAAGCGCAATCCCTGTCATCCAGCGCGCCTTTTGCCGAACCGCAGTACCCAGCGTGTCAGGGAAGCAGGCGCGAGTGCCCACCAGTTGGCCCGATGCATCCTGGATGCGAGCGAAAATCGTTCGATTGCCATCCCCCGCAACACCCAGACCCAGCTCATAATCTTCCGTCAGCGACGATTGGTCAAAGGGCAGGCCGCCATTTTTCAGCGCGATCCGGCCAAGATGTGTCCGCGATATCGCGCATCCGACACCGGCCAGCGGGATCGCCGCCCCCACAGCTTCGCGCACGACCAGCGCCTTGCCATGGGCTTCGGCAAACTCATCACAATAATGACCGCTGATCCAGCGTGAGCCCGGAACGCGCACGGGAATCACCGGCAGCTGCACCGCGGTCGCCCGTTCGATCAGATAGTCGTAAACTCGAAGCTCGTCGGCGTGGACCATATCTTCAGCGTCGTGGAGCACGACTGCCTTGGCTTTTAACCCGGCGGCAAGTTCGTCACGTGTCAGGGCGCTCCACAGTCGGTTCAGGCAGTCCGCTTTCGAAGTCGGTCCATCTTGGTCACACAGCACGAGGCGGGCGTTTCCATATTGTCGACAACCAGCCATTATGGCCGCCACGCCGACGCGATCATTCGGGTAGCAACCTATGTAAATGCGGTAATGCGTGCCATTATCGACCCAAGCGTTGCGACAGCGCGCGAGCATGGTGGTGATGACGTCCGCTTCGCACCAAGTTGGGATGAAGATGGCGATCAAGCCCGCAACTTGCGGGTCAGGCAGTTCGCTTGCGCGCATCGGGGGGGCGATCCGATAGCGTGCCAGCCACCGTCCGGATCGGTGCAACAACCATAGAGCGTCTACAATCAGGTCATCAATGGCCCCAACCAGAAACCAGATAGCGCTGAACAGCATAAGTTCGTGCTGCCAGCTCTCCAGCGTCAACCATAGTGAGGGAGCAGCCAATGGCGATATCATTGATCCCGTGGTCCAAGCTCTGCTGGACGGTCAGGCTTGACCGGTTATGCCCAGCGGGTTGCAGACGATTCAGGACTCCACTGGAAATCGCGCGCGGTCCAAAGCGATACCGATCACCATGGTGAGCATCACCGGCAACGACCAGAATGCCCCAAATCCGTAATAGAGCATCTGCCGGACTCCTTCGCTGAAGAAGATCGCTAGATGCGATGTTACCGAAATCAAATGGAAACCGGTGGCCCAGATAGGCCAGAAACTTTGGCTGTGCAGGGCAAGCCAGTAAAAGCCCAATAGAAGGCATAGGTCGATGGCCATGACGGGAATATGGGTTTGTGCCCAGCTTCCGAACTCGCCAGCTACTGCTGAAGCGACGCTTGCTGCCATGATCATCGCAGCGCCTGCGCGACCCGTTTTGCCACCTGTAATTGCGGCGAAACCGCAACACAAGGCTGCAAAAACCCAGAACAGGCTGATGATCAGAGCGTCGGGGAGGGAAGTAGTTGGCATGTCCTGTCAAGACCATCGACCGTGGCAATATGCAAGTCGGGGTGGTGGCTTCGACCTGCATATTGCCGACCTTTGCCGGAAAATCAGAAACGCATCCTGCAGGACGCAGCTCTGGTCCGCCGCTGGTGCCGTGTTCAAGGGTGTGTGGTTCAGCCGAATGTCCGGAAGAGACCGGATACCAGGATCGTCAATGCAATCACCGACGCCAAAGCCAGAACCGCGACCTGCAGGATACGCAATGTTCGCGATGTGCCATCTAGGTCATTTCTCTTCCCTCCTACCGGGGGAAGGATCAGCAATCGCCGCAATGTGTGGCCGAAACTGCTGCCTCCCGCTTCGGCAGTCAGGATGGCGTTTTGGTCGGTTTGGGCAAGCGCCTGCGGTTGCCTAGGCAATTTCTGCCCAAGCTCGATTTCGGCAAGCGCCCGCGCGGCCGATCCGCGATTTGGCGCGCCAAGGCTCTGCACGGCGCTGGTCACATGGTTGTCGACGGTCGAGGGTGACAGGTCAAGAAGTCGACCGATTTCCTTTGATGTGAATCCTTGCGCGACCAGCCGCAGGCAATCCTTTTGCCGATCGGTCAGTTTGTCGACGTTAAGCTGGTCCATCGAATTCCACCCATCCGGCAATCGCCTGTTCTTGGCAATTACTTGAACCGACAGGAAGAAAGCAACCACTTTGCCGTAAAACGTTGCCCTTATGATGTAAGGGGCGCTATTGGTTGGTCCTATGATGGAAAAAGCCAAGTCAGCAGCGGCCAAGCCTGTTTCGGCGCTTCGCGATTTTCTCGATAGCGAAGCGGCTGGCGGGATCATCCTGATGGGTGTTGCCGCGCTCGCCATGCTGGTTGCCAACTCGCCGCTTGCGGAGAGCTATTTCCATTTCATCCATGCGGTAACGGGGCCCGAACTGACACCGAAACTCGGCCCGATGACGGTGCATCTTTGGATTAACGATGGCCTGATGGCGATCTTCTTTTTGCTCGTCGGCTTGGAAATCAAACGCGAATTTGTCGACGGGCATTTGGCCAGCTGGAACGACCGGTTGTTGCCCATGATTGCAGCTGCAGCTGGTATGGCGTTGCCAGCGGCTGTCTATCTTTTCATCGCTGGCAGCGATGCATCGCTGGTGCGCGGCTGGGCAATCCCTGCGGCGACCGATATTGCCTTTGCTATCGGTGTGCTTGCCCTGCTGGGCAGCCGTGCTCCGGCATCGCTCAAACTGTTCCTGACCACCGTTGCCATAGTCGACGACATGGGGGCAGTCGCAATCATCGCCCTGTTCTACACAGCCAGTCTCAACATGATGGCATTGGGTGCCGCCGCCGCTATCTGGCTGGCGATGTTGGCTATGGGGCGCTTGGGCGTGGCGCGTCTGTGGCCTTATCTGATCCTTGCCGCCTTGCTCTGGTATGCGACCCTGCTGTCCGGGGTGCATGCAACGATCGCAGGGGTGCTCGCCGCATTTGCAATTCCCTTGCGTCGAACAAAAGCCGCGCCCGATTCCGAAGACTCGTTGCTCCACCAGCTGGAACATGCACTGGCAAAACCCGTGGCCTTCGTTATCGTGCCGCTGTTCGGCTTCGCAAATGCAGGTGTTTCGCTTGAAGGGGTCGGGCTGGACGCGTTACTCGCACCGCTGCCGCTCGGTATCGCGCTGGGCCTTTTCATCGGCAAGCAGGTTGGAATTTTTGGCAGCGTATGGGCTTGCGTCAAACTCGGGCTGGCAACGCGACCGCGGGACGCGAGCTGGCTGCAGGTTTATGGCGTGGCGCTGCTATGCGGGATCGGTTTCACGATGAGCCTGTTCATCGGCGGCCTTGCCTTCTCCGATGCCAAGCAGGGCGACGCTGTGAAAATCGGCGTACTGATGGGTTCCATTCTTTCCGCACTCAGCGGATATTTCCTGCTTCGCTTTGGCAGCAAGGCGAAAAAGGCCTGATTTGCGAATCAAAAAAGGGACGCAAACCGCGCCCCTCATTCGATAGACAGACAGCACAGTTGCAGCCCTTTTGGGCCGCTGCACAGGCTTACTTGATCTTGGCTTCCTTGAACTCGACATGCTTGCGCGCGACGGGATCATATTTGCGGAAAGACATCTTTTCCGTCTGATTCCGGGGGTTTTTCTTCGTTACGTAGAAGAAGCCGGTGTCAGCGCTGCTGACGAGACGGATTTTGATGGTGGCTGGCTTCGCCATGGCCTGTTCCTTCGGTTCGAATCGCTAAAATGAAAACGGACGGCGCGATGCCGCCCGAAACTGGCGCGCTACTGCGCTGGACCGGGTCAAAAGTCAACCCCGCATATGAAACTGTCGCGCTTAACCAATCGGTAACCATAATGGCGCAAAGCAGGGTCAGGGCAATCGGGGGCAACCGGCATGCAATATGATCATGATCAACTGTTGTTGATTCGGGCGGAACTGGGCGAACTGGTCGAGGCTTTGCGCATGACCGCTTATGACGCCAATCCGTTGCAATTCCTGATGCGTCTGGAAAATATCCGCGAAACCTCGGCGCGCCACGGACTTACAGCGATTGCTGAAATTGCTGCCACCTTTGAAGCGGCGCTCCAACGTTTCGGCGCGCACGGCAGCCATGCGCTAAGCGACAGCTTTCTTGGCATTATATCTGACGCAATCGGTGTCGCGCATCTGCACCCGGCGGCATCCGAAGCTTTGCTCGCCTCAGTCGCGATCCGACTTGGTGGCTGACACGCCCCAAGCGCTCGACTAGGCAGTTCCGGTGGACAGCCTGATTGCATCCTTCCTGACGCTGATTCTGACCGAAACCGGCGATCGGACCCAGTTGCTGGCCGCAGCGCTGGCCATTCGTTTTGCCAGCAACCGCCCGGTTCTACTGGGTCTCGCAGCCGCAAGCCTTATCAACTGCCTGATGTCGGCCTATGCCGGATCCTTCATAGACCAATGGGTCAGCCAAGATCCGGTGCGGTTGTTCAACGGTCTCGCTTATGTGCTGGCCGGCGTGGCCATGCTTGCGTGGCGGCGACCTGTTGATTTGCTGGAGGGTTGGAAAACAGGGCCATTTCTGACAGCCTTTCTGGGCATCTTCATCCTTCAATTTGGCGACAAGGGACAGTTTATCATCGGTGCCAATGCGGCGCGCGCCGACCATTGGCTGTTTCCGGCAATTGGTGGCTGGCTGGGAACGTTGGTCGCCGTGATCCCCGCGATCCTGCTGAAAGAGCGGCTGGCCAAGATCTTGCCCATTTCGAAAATCAGGATCGGCGGTGGTGTTGCCCTGTGCCTTTTGGGGCTGATCCATGCATTGCGGGCGTGGCACATCATCTGAACGCTTGCGCGAAACGAAATTAGCCGACAGTTTGGCTCTTCCAATCAGGAGTGGAGCCTCGATGTCAATTTCACCGCAGCCCTTTACCGTATCTATCGACCAAAGCGCGCTTGATGACCTGCAAGCGCGGCTGGCGCTAACCCGGTTGCCCGAAAAGGAAACCGTCGACGATTGGGATCAGGGTCTGCCGCTATCCTATGCGAGAGAGTTGCTCGATTATTGGCGCAGCAATTACGACTGGCGACGGTGTGAGGCGGAGCTCAACCGCTGGCCGCATTTCAAGACAAAGATTGACGGGCTCGATATCCACTTCATCCATATTAAAAGCAGCCGTGCCGATGCACGCCCGATGATCATGACGCATGGCTGGCCGGGATCGGTGCTGGAATTTGTGAATGTCATAGAGGCGCTCACCGAACCGACAGATGCCAGCCAACCCGCTTTCCACCTCGTCCTGCCTTCGCTGCCCGGCTACGGCTTTTCGGGACGGCCCGACAAGGCAGGCTGGTCGGTCGAAAAGATCGCCGAAGCCTGGGATGTGCTGATGCGCGGGCTGGGATATGACCGTTATTTCGCACAGGGCGGTGATTGGGGTGCAATGGTAACCTCGGCCATCGGCGCGCAAAACAAGGGCGCTTGTGCGGCGATCCATGTCAACATGGCGGTCGCGACACCTCCTCCCGAAGTGCTCTCTGCGCCAACGCCGTTCGAGGCGCAGTCATTGATGCGGGCAGGCTGGTATCAGGAAAAGGACAGCGGCTATTCGAAAATCCAGAGCACGCGCCCGCAGACTTTGGGCTATGCGCTGACCGACAGTCCAGTCGGACAGATGTGCTGGATCATCGAGAAATTTCACGGCTGGTCCGATTGCGACGGACATCCCGAAAATGTCTTCAGCCGTGATCACCTGCTCGACAATGTCATGCTATATTGGCTGAATGCAACGGCGGCCTCATCGGCGCGGTTGTACTGGCACAGCTTTGCCGCCGGGAACCTCGCCGAGGTACAGGTGCCGACCGGGATCAGCGCCTTCCCCAAAGAACTGTTCCGTCCCTCGCGCCGCTGGGCCGAAACGCGGTACAAGAATATCGTCTACTGGAACGAACTGGAAAAAGGCGGGCATTTCGCCGCGATGGAGCGGCCCGAGCTGTTCATCGCCGAAGTCCGCAATTGCTTTGGGACTCTAAGCCTCTAAACACGGCCCATGGGCAGACTGATTGCACGGCGGCTGTTGACGGCGATACCGACGCTGCTCGCCATCATTGTGCTGTCGTTCGTGCTGATGCGCGTGGCGCCGGGCGGGCCCTTCGATGGTGAGCGGCCCTTGGCGCCCGAAGTGCGGGCTGCGCTTGAGGTTGCCTATGGCCTCGACAAGTCACTGCCAGAACAGGTCTGGCTATATCTCATGCGTTTAGCGCAGGGCGATTTCGGGCCAAGCATGGTCTATCGCGATTTCACAGTCAGCGGCCTGATTGCCGAGGCGCTGCCGGTGTCGCTGCTGATCGGCGGCTGCGCGCTCGTTCTGGCGAGCGTGCTGGGCATTTCGACGGGGCTATGGGCCGCGTTGCGCGCGGGCAAGTGGCAGGATGAGGTGCTGATGTTGGGCGCTACCTTGCTCACCGCCTTGCCGACCTTTGTCACCGGACCGCTGCTGGCGCTGATCTTCGGCCTGTGGCTCGGCTGGCTGCCGGTTTCGGGGCAGAATGATGGCTGGAGCTGGCTGGTGCTACCGGTGGTTGCGTTGGCCTTGCCGGTCACGGGCGCGGTCGCCAAATTGGCGCGTGCAGGGCTGGCGGGCGAATTGGGTGCTGACCATATCCGCGCCGCCCGCGCACGAGGGATAGCGCCGCTAACAATCCTGCGCCGCCACGCCTTGCGCCCAGCGCTGGTGCCCGTGGCAAGCTATCTTGGTCCCGCAGCTGCGGCGTTGCTGACAGGGGCAGTGGTGATCGAAACCGTGTTCGGCCTCCCCGGCCTAGGCCGCTACTTCGTGCAGGGCGCGCTCAATCGCGACTATCCACTCGTTCTCGGCGTGGTGACTCTCTACGCCGCGCTGATCATTCTCTTCAACTTGTTCGCTGACCTCATTTATGGCTGGCTCGACCCGCGGATGCGCGCAGGATGAAGCCCGCGCTCGTCATCGTTGCGCTGATCGCACTGGCCGCATTGTTGGTGCCGCCACTGCTGCCGTATGACCATATCTCGATCGATTGGGACAGCGTTCGGGGCGGCCTGTTCACCGACGGTCACCTCCTGGGAACCGATGATCTGGGACGGGATCGGCTGGCGCGGTTGCTGGTGGGAACGCGGGTGACCTTGTCGGTGGCGCTCGCGGCCGCAATGGTCGCGCTGCTGATCGGCGTCGCTTGGGGCGCGATTGCCGGATGGGTCGGCGGGCGCACCGATGAATTGATGATGCGCATCGTCGACGGGCTGTATGCGTTGCCCTTCATGTTCGTCGTCATCCTGCTGATGGTGGTGTTTGGGCGGTCGATCCTGCTGGTGTTCCTGGGGATTGGTTTTGTCGAGTGGCTGACGATGGCGCGCGTGGTGCGCGGGCAGGTGATTGCACTCAAGCAACGGCCCTTCATCCTAGCGGCGGAGGCTGCTGGATCGCCAGCCCGCGCTACCCTGCTGCGCCACATTTTGCCCAATGTCGCGGGGGTGGCGGTCGCTTATCTGATGCTCACCGTCCCGCATGTGGTGATGATCGAGAGCTTCCTATCCTTCCTCGGCCTGGGCGTGCAGGAGCCGCTGACCTCGCTCGGCATTCTCGTCAATGAAGGCGCAGAGGAGATGGACATGAACCCTGCGGCGCTGTTTTTGCCTGGCGGTGTCCTCGTCCTGCTGATCGCCTGCCTGACGATAGCCGGGGAGCGATTTCGCGACCGGCTGGCGGATGCTGCGAAATGAACGAAGGCTATGTCGTCCGGAACTTGCGCGTTTGCGTTGGGGATCATGTCATTGTCGAGGACATCAGTTTCACCCTCTCCCCCGGCGAGATCGTAGCGCTGGCGGGCGCATCGGGAGCGGGCAAGAGCATGAGTGCGATGACGCCCTTCGGCCTCAGCGCAGGGGTGGCGAGTGGTTCGGCCATGCTCGACGGGATCGAACTGGTCGGCCTACCAGAACGCCAATTGAGCCGGATGCGCGCGGAGAAAGTCGGCTTCGTTTTCCAGCAACCGCTGACTGCGCTCACCCCGCACCGTACCGTGCGCCAGCATTTGCAAGAAGCTGCGATGCAGGCTGGTGGTACCAAGCCTGACAAGGCGGCGATGGTCGCGATGCTGGAGGCGGTCGGGTTATCGCGCCCCGAAGAGAGGCTTGCCCAATATCCGCACCGGCTATCGGGCGGCGAAAGGCAGCGCGTGTTGATCGCGACCGCGCTGGCGCATGGGCCGCGCTATCTGTTTGCGGACGAACCGGTAAGTGCATTGGACGCAGCCCTGCGCGGCGAGATCATGGCGCTGCTCGTCCGGCTGTGCCGCGAACGCGGGATGGCGATGTTGCTGGTCAGCCATGATCTGGCGGGGATCGAACATCATGCCGACCGGCTGCTGCTGCTCGATTCCGGGAAGGTCGCTGAAAGCGGGACCGCACGGCAGATCGCAACTTTACCCACCACCGACTATGGCAAGCGATTGATGGCCGCGACGCCGCGCCTGTCCGAGCCGCTCCCGCCCTTACCCGAGATCGGCGAGGTGCTGCTGGAGGTGGAAGGTGCCCATGTTCATTTCCCCAAGCCCGGTTGGCGCCGTGGCCGCATTGATGCCGTCCTAGATGCCCGCCTGACTTTGGCAAAGGGCGAGACTTTGGCACTGGTTGGCGGTTCGGGTTCGGGCAAGTCCACACTCGGGCGGGCGATTGCGGGTCTGGGGCCGATGGCGTCGGGATCGGTGCGCTGGCAAGGCGAATTGCTCCCACCACGTCAGCACCGCAGCGCAGAGCATCGCCGTCTGATCCAGCCCGTATTCCAGGACCCGCTCGCAAGTCTCGATCCGCGCTGGAGTGTGGCGGATATCATATTGGAACCGGTGAAGCGGCTATCTCCTCCCCTCCCCTTTAGGGGAGGGGCCGGGGGTGGGGGGTCACAGTCGGACATGACCTCACTACCCCACCCCAACCCCTCCCCTGAAGGGGAGGGGCTTGTCGAACAGTTGCTCGAAGAAGTCGGCTTGCCGCGCGACTTCGCCTCCCGCAAACCAGCCTCACTTTCCGGGGGGCAGGCGCAACGCGTGGCGATTGCGCGCGCGCTGTCGGCCAATCCCGAAATGCTGCTGCTCGACGAGGCAACGTCGGCGCTCGATCCGTTGGTGGCTGATGGTGTCGTTTCGCTGTTCAGTCGGCTGCAACGCGAGCGCGGTTTATCGCTGCTGTTCATCACCCACGACCTCGCGCTCGCCCGCCGCGCCGCGCACCGGATTGCGGTGATGGATGCGGGACGGATTGTCGAATGCGCAAGCCGCGAGGAACTGTTCTCCAACCCGCAGGCGGAAGCGACCAAGAGGCTGATTGCAGCTAGTGGCTAGCCAGCAATGGCCGCAAAGCCCCGCGCAAGGTCGGCTTTCAAATCCTCGACATCTTCCAGACCTATCTGCAGGCGGATAACGGTGCCGTCGCAATTCCACTCCGTCTCACTGCGGTATTTTTCGGGGCGTTTGGGGCAAGCGAGACTCTCAAAGCCGCCCCAGCTATAGCCGATGCCAAATAACTCGAGCGTGTCGATGAATTTCGCTGCCTTGCTCCAGTCGCCTTTCAGGACGAAGGAAAACAGCCCCGACGATCCGGTGAAATCGCGCTTCCAGATGGTGTGGCCGGGGCAAGAGGGCAGGGCGGGATGCAGCACGCTCGTCACCTCGGGCTGCGCGGCCAGCCAATGCGCTATGTCCAGCGCCGCCGCCTCATGTGCTTTCAGCCGAACCGCCATTGTGCGCAGTCCGCGTGCGGCAAGATAGGCGTCGTCGGGAGACAACACTTGCCCAAGCGTTTGCGCGGTCGACCGAAGCGCCTGCCAATGGCGCTTGGTGGTGGTGACGCTGCCTGCCATCACATCGCTATGGCCGACGACATATTTGGTCGCGGCCAGGATCGTCATGTCGACGCCCTTTTCGAGCGCGGTGAAAAAATAAGGTGTGGCCCAGGTGTTATCGAGCAAAGTGACGATCTCGCGCTGGCCCATATGCGCTTTCGCGGCGGCGCAGATGGCGGGGATGTCCGACACCTCAAAGGTCAGACTGCCGGGGCTTTCGAGCAGGATCGCGCGGGTGCGCTCACAGAACAGCTCCGCTATTCCCGCTCCTATCAGCGGGTCGAAGAAACGCGTTTCGACACCCCAGCGCTTCAGGAAACCCTGCGCAAAGCTGCGGCTCGGGTCATAGGCATTATCGCTCATCAGCAAGACATCGCCCGGTTGCAGTGCCGAAAGCAGCGCGCCCGTGATCGCGGCGACGCCTGACGGATAGAGCATGGTGCCATGTGCACCCGGTTCCAATTCGGTCAGCGCCTCGGCGAGCGACCATTGGGTGGGGGCACCGCGTCGGCCATAAAAGAAGCGGCCATCCTCATTGGTCTTGTCACCAGCATCAAGCGCAGCGACATCTTCATATAGGTGCGTGCTCGCGCGCCAGACCGGCGGGTTGACCACTGCACCGGTCAGCGCCTTGCGGCGGCCACCGGTGATGATTTTGGTATTGGGTTTCTGCGGGTGCTTGGGGTCGGCCATGCCCGTTCGATAGCCGTTTATGCAGTCAGGTCGCAAGGCTCCGAAACAATCAATCGCTTCACCTTCACCGTAGTGCTGAGCCTGTCGAAGCACGCCTCCCAGTCCAAAGCAGCATTTGAAACCTCTGGACGCCCTTCGACAGGCTCAGGGCTGCGGTGAAACTTTAAGCGCCTCCCTTATTATGTGCTTCGACCGCGCGCACATAAAGATGCCATGTCGTATGGCCCAGCACTGGCAGCACGACAAACAGGCCGAGGAACGCGGGCAAGATAGCAAGAAATGTGCTGACCGCTATGATTGCTGCCCAACCGATCATCACCGACTTGTTCGAACGGATCGTGCCGAGGCTGACGATGATTGCAGTGATGAAGTCGACATCCTTGTCGCACAGCATTGGCAGACTCATCACTGTGATTGCATAAAGCGCGAAGGCGAAGATCGCGCCTACAATACTGCCGACGAACAACATTGCGATAGCAAGCGGTTGGAGCAGCATCTCGACATTCTCTGCGCCTATCCCCGATTCAGCCATGAAAATCGCGAAAATGCCGTGCGCCAATATCATCCAGAAACTGAAGGCGACGAAGACGATTCCGGCGACCATCAGCACCTGATCGTCGCCGCGTCCGCGCAAGGCCCAGATGATCGCGCGCCAATTGATGGGTAGCCCGAGCTGCCGCCTGCGGCTGACTTCATAAAGGCCGACCGCTGCAAAGGGTGCAATAATCGGAAAGCCGGCGATCAGTGGAATAGACCAAGCGCCTTCTCCGAGCTTGATCAGGCCATAGACCAGCACCGCCCCTCCAATGGCGTAAAAGGCTGCGAAGAACAGGCCGAACGCCGGATAAGCGAGGAAATCACGCCATCCTGCGGCGAGGGCTGCACGCAAATCGGCAAATGTCAGATTGTTGGCGACCGTATAGGGCGCAATGGGGGTTTGGCCGGTTGCAGCCATGATGCTCTCTCCCTGTCCATCTTCCCCATGGACAGGATGCAACGATTCGCGCTTGGCTTCAAGCGCTTAACATCGGGGCTGGTTAGTTAGACCTGCGGCTCAGGCCGCGCCGGTTTCCTTGGGGGTGTCGGGGTCCAGGCCCCATTCGCTCCAGCTGCCGTCATAGAGCGCGACGTCTTTCTTGCCGGTCAATCGCGCGCCAAAAAGCACGACGGCGGCGGTCATGCCCGAACCACAGGTGGTGATCATCTGTTTGTCGAGATCGACGCCTGCTTCGGTGAAGGCAGCCTCCAGCGCGGCACCCTGTTTCCAGGTGCCATCGGCATTGAACAGGTTGGAATAAGGGAGGTTGCGGCTACCTGGAATATGGCCCGATGCCATTTCGGGGCGCGGTTCGGCTTCCTCGCCGGTGAAGCGGCCTGCGCCGCGGGCATCGACGACAACGGCGTCCTTGCTGTGCAGATTGGCGAGCATGTCTGCCTTGGTTTTGACCCCGCTATCGTCTTTCCAGACGGTGAAGTGGCGGTGGCGCAACGACGGCTTGCCATTTTCGAGCGGACGCCCTTCGGCCTTCCACTTGGCAAGGCCACCGTCCAGGATTGCAACATCATGCGCACCAAATAGCGTCAGCATCCACCAGGCACGGGTTGCCGATTTGAAAACGCTGTCGTCATAGACGACGATTCGGCTGCCATCGCCAAGGCCCAGCGATTGCATGCGGCTGGCAAATTTTTCGGGCGGGGGCAGCATGTTAGGCAGGCTGGAATTGCTGTCGGCGATTTCGGCAAGATCCATAAAGACCGCACCGGGAATATGGCCGCCTTCATATTCGGCAGCGGCGTTGCGGCCTGCGTCGGGCATATGCCAGGTGGCGTCGACAATCCGCAGATCCGATGCGCCCAACTCTTTCGCCAGCCACTCGGTGCTTACCAATAAATCCATTTTGCCCGTTCCCTTTTCGTCCGTCTTTGCCCGCTTATAGCGATTCTTGTGCAGTGCACGATATGCCGCTTTTCCGGCCTAGTCGAGCGCTAACAGACGGATTTCAAGCAAAGACGGGTCGAGCGGCAATTCCCGAAAATCGTTTGGGTCCGCGATCGATGGGCAATGGCTGCATGCGGTCGCTCTGGCCGGTACCTTCCCGACCAATCAACTGGGTAATCTGGATTTCGACCGGCTCACCATCTGCGCTGCCGAATAAATGGATCAGGACAATGGGTGCGACAAATTCGCGTTCTGTCCAGCGGAAGGAGGACAATTCGGTGCGCGGCAGGCGAATTTCAATCGTCGCGTCTATCCTTTCCCCTGCAGCCAAATCACCAAGCGGCTGGATCGAACCTGCGCCACGGTCGCTATGGAAAGCGGCAACAGCTTCCCGCTGGCCATCCTGCGCCGAAATCATATGGCTGCGCAGGATCAGCCCGCTGACAGGTGTCCGTGTCTGATTTTTGATCGCCAATATGCCGGTAACGGACAGGCTGGCGATACTGAGTTGCGCGCTGGTCGGGTTGAATTGCGCAGCGACCGGACCTGCGGCCTCCGCCGTCCGTTCGGGCGCGCGTGGCGGGGCAGTCGGCGGTGTTTTGCGCGGCGTATCGAGCCGGGCGGGCGGCGAAGGCTGCGGGACGGGTTGCTGACCAGCTGCCTGCTGTCGATAGGCTGACCGCTGTCTGCGCCGGAAGAAAAACCAGCTCGCAGCCGCGAGCATCGCTGCGAATCCCGCGACGGCAAGCCAGAACCAGGGCCGGGATAAAATTGCAGAAGGCGCATTGAGCGGGACGCTGTTCGCAGGAGGTCCGGCATAGGCGTCGACGGTTGTCGCAGGGACTGCGCGTTCGGGGGCAATCACCGGTTCACCGGTAGCGACGGGTGCGGGCGTATTGCCGGTTTCGGGGGTTGCCTCGCTAGGCCCCTGCGCAACGGGCGCGGGGCTGGAATTTGTTGCGGCACGGCGGCCGACCGTCGGGCGCTGCTCGGCGGGCGGTGTTGCGATGGTGCTGCGTTCGGTCGGAGGTGGCGTTTCGACAACAGGCGGCGGCGAACTTTGTTGCGGCGCTGGCCGGGCTGGTGGCGTATCCAACCGGAAGTCCCGCAATTCGGGTGGCGTTCCTGCACCAATGTCCTGGCCGGATCCGCTGACTTGGGTATAGGCGACCGACGACGACATGACTGCCGCCGCAAACATCATTGCCCATCCCTTCAACCCTTTGGTCATTGCCATCCTTTGAGGTGCCCAACCGCTGAACGCCATGTGAATGGCGTCTCGGGAATGACATAGGCCGTGCAACACGCTAGACAAGCGGTATGTCAGATAAACCGAATCCCAAATTTCTCGGCCAGAATGCCGCTTTGCCCCTAACCCCCGAAGCAGCGGAGTTGGACTATGTGCCAAACCCGCGTGCGGGAACACTCTATCTTGTCCGCTTTGCTGCGCCCGAATTCACATCGCTTTGCCCGGTGACCGGCCAGCCTGATTTCGCCCATCTGGTCATCGACTATGCCCCAGATGCAACCATAGTCGAATCGAAATCGTTGAAGCTCTTTCTCGGCTCTTTCCGCAATCATGCGGCCTTTCATGAAGATTGTACTGTCGGCATTGGTCAGCGCTTGTTCGATGAAATGAAACCAAAGTGGCTGCGCATCGGCGGTTATTGGTATCCACGTGGGGGTATCCCGATAGATGTATTCTGGCAGTCAGGGGCGCCGCCCGAGGGTCTGTGGCTGCCCGATCAGGGGGTTGCCCCCTATCGCGGCAGGGGTTGATTTTACCTGCGCTGTCATTTTCGGTTCAGCTAGGATATGGTCTCTTTCACCGACTGAAAAGGAGATTGGGCCATGAAACGTCGTTCCAAAATTGCTGCCGTTCTGTTGATTGCGGCCATTCCGGTTACCGCTTGCACGACCAACCCCGAAACCGGGGAAAAGCGTATTTCGAAAGCTGCGATTGGCGGCATTGGGGGTGCATTGGGCGGCTATCTGCTCGGCGACCTGATCGGTGGCAAGCGCGACCGGACAGAGAAAATTCTCGGCGCAGGCATTGGCGCTGTCGCGGGCGCGGGCGTTGGCTATTATATGGACCAGCAGGAAAAGAAGCTGCGCGAACAGACCGCCGGTACCGGAGTCGAAGTTGTCCGCGAAGGTGACCAGCTGGTGCTCGACATGCCGTCCGAGGTCACCTTTGCCTTTGGCAGCGCCAACCTTTCACCCGAGTTTCGCAGCACGCTCGACAAGGTTGGGGCCACGCTGGTCGAATATGAAAAAACCTATGTCGATGTGATGGGTCACACCGACTCGGTTGGATCGGAAGCCTTTAACCAAACCCTGTCAGAACAGCGTGCGGCGACGGTCGCCAGCTATCTGACCGGACGTGGTGTCCAGAGCGCACGCCTCGCCACCAAAGGCTATGGTGAAAGCCAGCCCAAGGCGAGCAACACCACCGAAGAAGGTCGCGCCGAAAATCGCCGCGTCGAAATCCGGTTGGTGCCGGTGACGGAAAGCTAAACCGGCAGCCCTTGCAACAGCTTGGGCAGATTGCCCGACTCTCCGCGCGCTTCAGCCATGAAGAAGTCTTTGAGCGGCTTCATGCGCTGGACCGCGGCGAGGCCGAGGCGGCGGGCGGCGGAGGCGGTTTTGCCGGGAATGCCGAATAATTTGTTGAGCGTGTCGGTCGCCATCATCACGCTTTGTACGTCAAGACTGCGCCAGCGGGTGTAGCGATCAAGGATTTGCGCATCGCCGGGATCGAGCCCGAGCCGTATGCCTTCGACCACGACCTGCGCAAGGCAAGCCACATCGCGCAGCCCAAGGTTGAGGCCTTGCCCTGCAATCGGGTGCATTCCATGTGCAGCGTCGCCGACCAGCACCATGCGCGTATCGGTGATGCGGTTGGCGTGCTGGAAATTGAGAGGATAGCCCATCACCGGCGCGTTCATCTCTATTTCACCGAGCAGGCCGCCCATCGCTTTTTCAATCTCGTGCGCCATCCCGCGCGGTGACAGTTTCTTGTAAACCGGGGCTTCGGCACGCGATACCGACCAGACAATCGCCGAACGGTGCCGCCCCGCTTCGTCGTCAAGCATCGGCAGGATGGCGAATGGCCCGGTGGGATAGAAAATCTCGTAAGCGACCTGATTGTGGGGCTTCTCGTGGAAAATGGCAGTCACCATTGCCTCATGCGCATAATCCCATTCGGTGAGGCGGATTCCGGCCGCGTCGCGCGACACGCTCTTGCGACCTTCGGCGACCACCAGAAGCGACCCGGTCAGCACATCACCATTTTTGAGTTCGACGCGCACACCAGCTTCGTCGGCTTTTGAAGATGCGATCTCGGCGGGCATGTGCAGCTGGATTTCCGGGCGCGCCAAGGCGACTTCATAAAGGGCGCGCCGTATCAGCTGGTTCTCGAACATCTGGCCCAGATAGCCGTCACCCTCGGCGGGCACGAAATCGAGCGAACCAGGCTTCAGGCCATCGCTGACCCAGATCTGTTCGATCGGGCAACCTTTGCCTTCCAAGGCTGGGCCGAGGCCTATGGCTTCGAACAATTTCATGCTCGAGCTTGAAATCGCCGAGACCCTACCGTCGAAATGCGGGGCAAGCATCGCGGCCTGATCGGCGCGGTCGATGACATGGCAGGTGACACCGTGCACCGCAAAGGCGAGTGCTTGGGCAAGGCCGTTGAGCCCGCCTCCGATGATGATGATGTCGGCAAATTCGTTCTTGGACATGGGGATTCGCTTAGGCCGGTTTTCCGGGGCTGAAAAGGGAGGAAAAACTGCGGACTCTTGACGGGGACTCCCGCCTCCGCGAAAAGGTGTGCATTCACTCTAACAGGCGTCGCAAACAGCATATGGCATCGCGTTCCCCCAAATCCCAGACCGCCAACTGGCGGCAGATGATGCGCCAATCCTTGCTGCGCAGCGGCGCGCTGATCGGGGCGGGTGTCGTCGGACTTTTCGCGCTCTTCTATGCCGTTTCGATCCTAAGCTACTCGCCTGCCGACAATGCTTTTAACAGCGCGGCACAGGGTGCAAGCGACAATTGGATGGGGCAGAGCGGTGCCTATCTGGCAGATGCGTCGCTGTTCACCTTTGGCCTACCTGCAATCCTGCTTTTCCCGCTGATGCTGGTCTATGCCCGTCGCCTGTGGCGCGATGTGCCGCAGCCGCGCTGGAAACGGCAATTGCTGCTCTGCCTAATAGGGATGCTGATCCTGGGCTTTGGCCTTGCGCATTGGCAGCATGGCAGCGACATCGGCTTGCCAGCAGGCTGGGGCGGGACACCGGCCTTGCTGCTCGATGGGGCCTATAGCGCGCTGATCGCCAAACTGGGTGAGGGGTGGAGCAATCTGGCGCGCTGGGTGGCGATCTTGGGCTCTGTGGTCGGCGGGATTGTTCTGGTGACCCGTTCGCTGGAGCTGGAGCGACCGCTTTTCACCATTCCGTCGCTCCCGATGCCCTCACTTGGCGGCTCGGCCGAACGCGTGGCCGCCGATCCATCGGCGCCACAGCGCGAGCCTGAATTCGTCGCCGATCCCGTTCCGCGCAAGCCGGTAGAACGCGAACCGCGCCGCGCCCCTGAAATTGCCGAACGGCAAGTCGCGCCAAAGAAGGCCAGTTTTGCCAGTGGAGCCAAACAGGGCGACTTTTTCGGCAATTACACGCTGCCCTCGCTCGACCTGCTTGATACCCCGCCGCCTTCAACCGCGCCCAAGCTGGACAAGGCGGCACTCGAATCGAATGCGCGTCTACTCGAATCGGTGCTTGATGATTTCAAGGTGCAGGGCGAAATCGTCGCCGTCCGCCCCGGCCCTGTCGTCACCATGTACGAACTTGAACCCGCCCCCGGCGTGCGTGCGCAGCGTGTCGTGCAACTGGCAGAGGACATCGCGCGCAACATGTCCGCGCTCTCCGCCCGCGTTTCGACGGTTCCGGGGCGCACGGTCATCGGCATCGAACTGCCCAACCACAACCGTGAGGCGGTGGTGCTGCAGGAAATGATCGCCTCAACTGCCTTTGCCGATCAAAAGGGGCAATTGCCGATCATCCTTGGCAAGAATATCTCGGGCGACCCGGTGGTCGCCGATTTGCAACCGATGCCGCATTTGCTCGTCGCAGGTACTACTGGTTCGGGTAAGTCGGTTGGCCTCAACTGCATGATTCTGTCGCTGCTCTACCGGCTTACGCCAGACCAGTGCCGGATGATCATGATCGATCCCAAGATGCTCGAACTCAGCATCTATGACGATATCCCGCATCTGCTGGCGCCCGTGGTGACCGAGCCGGCCAAGGCGATCCGCGCGTTGAAGTGGGCGGTCGAGCAGATGGAAGACCGCTACCGGATGATGTCGTCGGTCGGCGTCCGCAATCTGCAGGGTTTCAATGAAAAGATACTTGCAGCCAAGGCCAAGGGCCAGCCACTGGGGCACAAGATACAGGTTGGCTATGATCCGATGACCGGCCTCCCACAATATGAAGAGCAGCAGCATGATTACCAGCCGCTGCCGCAAATCGTCGTCATCGTCGACGAACTCGCAGACCTGATGATGACCGCGGGCAAGGAAGTCGAATTTCTTATCCAGCGCCTCGCCCAAAAGGCGCGTGCGGCGGGTATCCACCTCATCATGGCAACGCAGCGCCCCTCGGTCGACGTCATCACCGGTGTGATCAAGGCGAACCTGCCGACGCGCATCAGCTTCCACGTAACCTCGAAAATCGACAGCCGTACCATATTGGGCGAACAGGGTGCGGAACAGCTGCTCGGCAAGGGCGATATGCTCTATATGGCGGGCGGGCGCGGGCTGACGCGTATCCACGGCCCGTTTGTTTCGGACGAGGAAGTCCGCAAGGTCGCCGAACATTGGCGCGGCCAGGGTGAACCCGACTATATCCAGTCGGTCACCGAAGAGCCTGAAGATGGCGGCTTTGCGCTCGATGGCCTGGGCGATGACGATAGCCCCGAGGATGCGACTTATCGCAAGGCCTGCCAGATTGTGTTCGAAAGCCAGAAGGCCTCAACCAGCTGGATACAGCGCCAGCTGCGCATCGGTTATAACAGCGCCGCGCGCCTGATCGACCGGATGGAAGAGGACGGCTATATCAGCGCCCCGAACCATATCGGGCGGCGCGAAGTGCTGCGTGATCGTAATGGCGAGCCGATCTAACGCGCTCTGATATTCAGAATCGGTTCAATGCGGCGTTGCTACCCACGCTGGCAAAAGCCAAGGAATAGATATGACCAATACTTTCTCCCGACTTTTGCTCGTCCCCGCGCTGATGGCGTCGGCTGCCAGCGCGCCAGCACAGCAATCGAACGACCTGAGCCAGGTCGTCGGTCACATGCAGGCAGTGTCCACGATGAACGCAACCTTCACCCAGACCGACCGCAATGGGCAAAGCCTGACCGGCAAATTGTTGCTCAAGCGCCCCGGCCATGTGCGCTTCGAATATCAAAAGGGTGTGCCGTTGCTGATCGTTGCAGACGGCAAGGCGCTGACGATGGTTGATTATGAGGTGAAGCAGGTTCAGCGCTGGCCGATCAGGAACAGCCCGCTTGCGGCGCTGCTTGACCCGGGCAAGGACCTGTCCAGGTTCGGCAAGCGCGTGGCGACATCAAATCCCAATGTTATCAGTGTCGAAGTGCGCGATCCCAAACGTCCTGAATATGGCACGATGACGATGATCTTCACCAAACAGGCCGGAGCGCCGGGCGGGCTGACGCTCAACGGCTGGGTCGCACTTGATTCGAAGAACAACCGCACCACAGTGCGACTCGGTAATGTGAAATTCAACCAGCCGATCGCACAATCGAGCTTCAGCTGGCGCGATCCGCGACCGCGTCGCAAGAGCTGAGATGACTCATCGGTGAGTTGAGCCACCAAGCCGACCAGTCGATAGTCTGAACGGTCCTGTTCATCTTACCGACAGGAAAATCACCCTAGATTGTCCATATCGAAGGTTAGACGGCTGCGCGGTTTTCCCCCTGTTGCCCGCAGCACTCAGGTCTCCCTTCGGTTTCAGCGTGACGAACGCAAGCTCGACCCCCATCCCAAATGCCCCCGGGATGGGGGTTTTGCTTTTTTGGCTCGCTCCCCCCTTGCCGTGCGCGGGGCCCGCCCCTAAGCAGCCGCCATGGCAACCACCCTTCGTATCGCTTCCTGGAACATCAATTCCGTCCGCGCCCGCATCGACATTGTCGAACGGTTCCTGCGCGACGAAGGGCCTGACATATTGTGCCTGCAAGAAACCAAGGTTGCCGATCCGCAATTTCCGGAAGGGCCGTTCCGCCAGTTGGGCTATAACCATATTGTCATCAACGGACAGCCGATGCATCACGGTGTTGCGATCATCAGCAAGGTGTCGTTGGCGAACAAACAGGTACATGATTGGCAGGCCAATGGCGAAGCGCGGCATGTCGGCGTTGAGATTGCGGGCGGTGTCCGGCTCGAAAATGTCTATGTGCCGGCAGGCGGCGATATTCCGGACCGTGAGCAAAATGTGAAGTTCGGCCAAAAGCTCGATTTTCTAGCGCGGATGACCGAATGGTCGAGCGCGGTTTCGGCGCCCACGATATTGACCGGTGACTTCAACGTTGCGCCGCTCGAAACCGATGTGTGGAGCCACAAGCAGCTGGTCAATGTCGTCAGCCACACCGCAGTCGAAATCGAAGCGCTGGGCGGGCTGCAGTCTGCAGGCAACTGGATTGATCTGGCCCGCGAATTCGTCCCGCCCGAAAAGAAGCTCTACACCTGGTGGAGCTACCGCGCGCAGGATTGGGAAACCTCTGACCGGGGCCGACGCCTCGACCATATGTGGGTGACGCCTGACCTGAAGGACAAGGCGCACGCCCATGTCGTGCACAAGCCTTGCCGCGGCTGGGGCAAGCCTTCGGACCATGTGCCTATCGTAACGGAATTCCGTCTTTGAGCGATGCAGCCGCCAAGCGCGCGGCCCGTGCCATTGACGCGCTGCGGCGCGGTTGGCCGGTGCGCGTCGGCGGGTTGACACTGGTCGCTATCGAAACCGGGGCTGCGGCAGAACTGTTTGCCGGGCACCAAGTCAAAGGCATATTGCTGTCATCTGCACGCGCCGCCACGCTCAAGCTCGCCAACCAGTTTGCGGCAGCCGACACGCAGTTGCCGGTATTGATAGCGCCACCATCCGAACTCGATGCCGCATTGTCGCTCGCGATATCCGATCCGTCGCTCGACCTGCGTTATCCGTTCAAGGGGCCTTTCGCTGCTTTGGCACTCGAACAGCCGGAGGCCGCTCAGGCGGCGATGGAACTTGCGCGAGAGGCAGGGTTGCTGCCGGCGTTTCTGCTGGTTGAGGGGGATGCCGACGCGGAATTCACCCCTGCCGATCTTGCAGCCTTCCAGGATGCTGACCATCTGCGCATCGCCGCGCGAGCACGCCTGCCGGTTTCGGCTGCGGAAGATGCGGAACTAGTGGCCTATCGCTCGGTCGCCGATGCGGCAGACCATGTCGCGCTGGTCGTTGGTCAGCGTGATGGCACCCCGCCGGTCATCCGCCTGCACAGTGAGTGTCTGACCGGCGATGTGCTGGGTAGCCTCAAATGCGATTGCGGGCCGCAACTGCACGAGGCGTTGCACCAGATAGCCGACGCGCAATGGGGCGTGCTGCTCTATCTGCGGCAGGAAGGGCGCGGCATTGGCCTCGTCAACAAACTGCGCGCCTATGCGCTGCAGGATCAGGGTTTCGACACGGTAGACGCCAATATCCGATTGGGCTTTGCCGTCGATGCGCGCGATTTTTCGGTAGCGGCGCAAATGTTGCGGCTGTTGTCGATTTCAGAAGTTCGCCTGCTGACCAACAATCCGGAAAAAGTTGCGGGACTGGAAGCCGAGGGCATCAAGGTTGTCGAGCGCCTGCCGCTCAAAATCGCCGCAAATCCGCACAATGCGCATTATCTGGCGACCAAGCGAGATCGCACGGGGCACAAGCTTTAAACGATCAGTTCCTCCAGCATCCGGCGGGACACGATGCGCAGTGCGTCATCCTGCCGTTCGACAATTCCGCGACGCAACAGGCTTGTCAGCGCACGTGACGCGGTTTCGCGCGTAGTATGCACGCTCACCGCCAGTGCCGCGATAACCGGTGGCGGCCTAATCATCCCGTCATCATCGGCCAGTTGGAGCAGCGCTCGATAAAAGCGGCCCGTTGCGCTGAGTCCGATGCGCGCGGCCATTCGATCGAGCACCAGATCAAGCTGCTTGGCCAACAACCGCGCAACACCTGCCGCAATCTCCCTGTCACTTGCGACGAGTTCGACCAGCCGCTCGGTCCGGATAACCAGCAAACGCGTCGCACCACTGGCGCTAAACCCCGCCCGATAGGTGGTTTCCTTCGGATAAGCGCCAAAAATTTCTCCCGGTCCATGCCGGGTCAACTGCGCCTGTTGGCCATCATAGCCAAAAAGCTCAGCCGCCACTGCACCTTCGGCTACAAGATAAAAATGGACCGAAGGATCTCCGGCGTGGGCGATTGCGCTTCGGTGCGGGAATGAGCGCGAAACCATCAAAGCTGCCAGACGTTCTGCGCTTTCCTTGCCAAAGCCCAAGCAGCTTGCAATGATTGCTATGTCGTCGCGACCCGACATATTTTCTAGCCCGACTGCCATTATCCCGGAGGCTCCGCGAGTGCGGCGAGACACACCTCGAAAGGGCCTTCGGGAGACGCCATCTCACCAATCGTTTCGATACGGCTGGCGAGCCCTGTTGCGAGCAGCGCCAATGCCGCACTTCGGCTGGCTGCGATCATGCCATGCGCGCTGTGTGCCATTAAGGAGCCAACGCGAACCGTGTCGTCCGTTCGGCAATCAAGCGCTGCGATTTTTTCAGCGGAAGCCAATATCGTCTGAACGGCATCTTTCAACGCGTCAAAAGCAAGTGGTGGGTTGCCATTGAGCACGACGTCGAACATCAACTCTCCTTGCGGAAGCTGTTCTACCGGGCTTTCCCGCATCTCGGTGACGGCGACATGGTGGAGCGCCCGCCCCGAATGCAGCCACGGGTCGCCCAACGCCGGGCGGTCGGCAGGCTCTATGCGCAAGGCGACGGCTTTTGCCTGAAGTTGCTCGGCGCGTTCAACCACCAGTCCCATAGCGTGGAGTTCTGCCAGAGCGACCCCCGCCGCACTGGTACCTGCATCGGACGCGCAAATGGCGACCGATTCTGCCTGCAAGAGCAGAGCATCGAATCGCTCAGACCAGATTTCACCAAGGGGTGCTACCGATGAAAGTTGAAAGTCTTCAGGCTGGGATGGCAGCACGACGTGCAATTCCGCCCCTGCTGCAATGGCCGCTTCGGCCGCGATGATATCTGCACCGGCCGCCAGCGCGCCATAAGCAAAACCCGGAGCGATTGCCGATACAGCATCATGGATGGCACGATGTGCAGTCTGATCGTCTGCCGAGATGCCCAATATGCCATTAAAGTGCATCACCGGCGGGGGACGAAACCGGTCCAGCCAATCACTGGCTTGCCTGGTTGCCGAAAGAATCAGAGCAAATTGCCGTAAGGTTGAAGACTGGTCTTCCCAGGCTTTGGGTGCCAATTTGATTGCCGATGCAAGGCTGTCGCGCGCCTCATCGGTCTGTCCCAACAACAACAACGCCTCTGCGCGGGTCGCCTCCCCCCAATAGGGCGTTTCGCCCATGTCAGATCCGCTTTCGATCAGATGTAACGCCTGATTAGCAAGAATGGCCGCTTGTTCGGGCTGTCCGGCAAATAGCGCCATTGCCGCCGCGTTGATCAATGGATAGCTCTCAGCGCGTAAAGCGGCAGCCTTCTCGTACGCCAATCTGGCCTGATCGAAGAGCTGGCGGCGATCCCCGCCCGTCGCTTGTCTTGCCCGATCCTTCAGCAGGCGTCCCTTCAATGTCAGCGCTGCGAAATCGGTCTCCGCTGCATCGAGGCCCGCCGCGACAAAGGCATCCCAGGCCCGCGAGGTTGCACCTGAACGGGCGAGAGCCAAGATGATGCGGTGGTCAGACATACGCAGCGGCGGCCCGGCTTAGGGGTCCGTCCCTTCGGGCCAGCGTGTGTCGGGATCGAACATCATGGGCGCGACGCTGGTTTCATTCCCTGCATCATCGAAGTCGCGCCAGTCGAGTGCTATGTTGAAATCGGCGACAAAGCTTCCCGCCGGAGCCGCAGAGCCCTCGAATGTGAAGCAAGCGAGGACACCGCCGGTATCACCGCGACTATTGGTCGAAGGATTATAGAGCGTCAGTGATCGTTCGCCGGGCGACCAATCAGGCCCAAAAACCTTCAGATCAGCGTAAAGGCCTGCATTTTTGCCGGCCGCGGTAATCGGCAGGTTGAGGCTGGAAAAGCTTAGCTCCTTAACTTTGGCGGGTACGCGGATGAGCAGGATCCGGTTGTCGTGCTCATTCAGGATCGAAAGCCTTTTGCCCTTCTTTTTCACAGGACGAAGCGATTTCGGGTTCTTCTTGGTCAGGTCGGCTATCGCGGCAGCCAGATTGGCTTCGGAATAGGGCCAGCTGCAACCCAGATGAAAGTCAATGTCGACGCCTTTGCCATTGTCCATATCGAGTTCGACAGCAACAATTGTTGTTAAGTCACCCACCTTCCTGTCTGTAAGTGCTGACTGGCCATTCGAAAGCTTTCCCAGCTTGTCGTCTATCATTTCAATCCCCCTTATTTCGTAGGTCGTTCGCTTTTTGTAACAGCTTCTTTCGAAACTCGTTTTGCGGCTCCTGCGTTATGAGCCGCTGCAAATCAGCGACTGCCCTTTCCAGCAACGTGGCACTTTCAGCCTGCTTTGAATCGTTCGATTGCCGAAGCTCTTCCGCCAGTGCCAGCTGAGCTATGATTTTCAATTCGTTCCAGTCGGCATTGCGCTTGTCCAATGCTGTCAACTTGTCGGCTGCCGCAAGTTGCTTGCGCCTGCTGCTTAAGGCCAAATCCGGCTGGCTATTGGCCCGATAGGCTTCTGCCAGCCAAGCAAGTCGGTTAACGATGTCAGCCTGGATTTCAGGATCTTCTGGGGCCAGCTTTGCACTGGCTTGCATGTGGCGCAATGCAGACTGACATAGCGAAAGTGCCGTCGCATTGTCTTTTTTAGATTGCAGCCAGAAACTGCACAGATTGCCGTCAGCATAGCCCTGCTCGCGGCGCCATTTCGGGTTATTGGCATCAATGGCCCCCAACCGATCCGCCAGTTGCTTGTAGCGTTCAAAATAGGGTCGGGCCGCCGCGCTATCGAGCCTGGCCAGTGCCAGGCTGCCGACCCAATATTCGCTCTGGGCATGACCAAAAATGCGGTCAGGGTTGTTTGCGTCGCGGGCCAGCAGCGTTCCGGTTGTGCGATGGGCCTCTCGGAACTTTTCGAGTGCAGACTTGGCGTCGCCGCGCAGCTTATCGTCTTCTCCCATGGCGTGCAAAATGCGGGCGCGCCGCTCCAGCGCGTCAGCAGAAAGCCCCGATAAATCGCCCTGTCCGCGATAGTGCTCCATCGCGCGCTGGTTAACGCCTTCCATAACATCGATGCGACCGACACCCTTCAATTTGGTCCGCAAGTCGGTCAGCATATATTCGACCAGCCCTTCTGCACTTGCGCGTTGCCGGGCGGCCTCGTTGCGGGCGGTTATGGCAAAGCCGGTCATAACCGTCATAGCTAGCATAGCAGTCAGCGCTGCCAGCGTGATGGCGGTCACGCGGCGAACGCGTCGCTGGGCGTCCCGTTGGACCAGCGAGTCGAGCGGCACCCCCGCAATTCCGGCAACGATCTTCAGAAAGCCGAGCGGCCAACCATCGCCCTCCTTGCGCAAGTCGGCAGCGAGTGGTTCAATCCCACCGGCGGTCAACGCAGCCGGAAATGCGTCGTCGAGCTGCCCGTTGACCAGCGCGGCCAGGACCGGACGTTCAGGATGCAGTTGCCGGAACAGAGCAATTTCTTCTGAAACCCAACGCGATTTTTTGGCGTCCGGCGAGCATATCACCACGAGTGCGCCGGTTTCGCGCAATGCATTCCGGATGGCATCGCTCAGGCTAGGGGCAGCGGCAAGATCATCGCGGTCCCTGAATATTATGCCGAGCCTCGGCGAATCGCCGTCGGGTGTCAGTTTAACATGTTCGGGAAGACGATACCGCTCTAGCTGACGCTGCAATTTCTCGGCAGCTTTTGCATCCGCATGGCTGTAGCTGATGAACGCAGCAAAACGCCGTTCATGCTCAGCCAAATCGACATCCTCGTACTTTGGCATCGCACCGCCCCCCCTGCGATTCGCATGGCAAAGTTACACGATATTAGAAATGGTTAAATCGCTATTTGGGTCAAAGTCGGCAACCAGATCTGATTACATCATCCCGCTTTGGCGAGGCCATGCTCTTCGAACAGTTCCTGCAATTCGCCTGCCTCGTACATCTCCATCATGATGTCGCTACCGCCTAGAAACTCGCCCTTGACGTAGAGCTGGGGGATGGTGGGCCAGTCGGAATATTCCTTGATACCCTGGCGAATTTCCTGATCCTGCAGCACATCAACGCTGGCAAATTCGACATTGAGGTGGTCGAGGATGGCAATCGCGCGGCTCGAAAAACCGCATTGCGGGAACAGGGGGCTGCCCTTCATGAACAGGACGACGTCGTTGTTCTTCACCAGTTCATCGATACGTTCGTGCGCGCTCATAGTCTTCACTCCTTATTCGGGTACGGCCGTGGTCAACTGCAGTGCATGCAGCACGCCGCCCATCCGGCCGCCCAAAGCGTTATAAACCGTCTGATGCTGCTTCACGCGCGGCATTCCGCGGAAAGTTTCGCTGACGACGCGCGCAGCATAATGGTCGCCATCGCCGCGCAAGTCGGTGATTTCGACCGCTGCATCGGGGATGGCGGCCTTGATCATGCCTTCGATATCTTCAGCCGCCATCGGCATGGGAATGTCCCTTATGCCTCTTCGATGAACTGGCGGCGCGCCTCGACAAGCTTGGCGTCGAGCGCAGCGCGAATCGCGGCGTCATCTGTTTCGATACCCGCCGAGGTTATGTCACCGAGCAGTTTGCGGATGACATCTTCGTCGCCCGCTTCTTCGAAGTCTGCCTGCACGACCGATTTGGCGTAGGCATCGGCCTCTTCGGGCGTCAGCCCCATTTTCTCGGCAGCCCAAAGGCCGACAAGCTTGTTGCGGCGGGCAGTAACCTTGAACTGAAATTCCTCATCACGAGCGAATTTGTTCTCAAAGGCGTTTTCGCGATCATCAAAAGTGGTCATGCTCGAATCCTTCGGCGCTTCAGGCTTAAAATAGTCACGCGGCCCCTGCCAAACAAGGGCCGCGCCTGCAAGGATTAGATGGTGACGACGAGCTTGCCGACAGCCTCGCGGTTGCCGAGTTTGGCAATAGCTTCGCCGCCGCGTTCGAGCGGGAATGTTTCCGACACGCGAGGTTTGATTTTCCCTGCCTTGTAGAGCTCAAAAAGCTCCATGATGTTAGCACGGTTCTTCTCGGGCTCGCGCGCGGTATAGGCGCCCCAGAAAACGCCGCAGACATCACAGCTTTTGAGCAGCGTCAGGTTCAGCGGTAGCTTGGCGATACCGGCTGGGAAGCCGACGACTAGGAAGCGGCCCTCCCACGCGATTGAGCGCACGGCGGGTTCGGAATAGTCGCCGCCGACCGTGTCATAGACGATGTCGAAACCATTGGGGCCTGCTGCTGCCTTGAACATTTCGGCCACCGCCTTGGACTGGTCCTTGTCGAATGGCTGATAAGGATAGATGACGACATCGTCGGCGCCGGCTTCGCGTGCGACCTGCGCCTTGGCTTCGCTTGAAACACCCGCGACCACGCGGCCGCCATAGGCCTTGGCGAGTTCGATGGCGGAAATACCGATGCCGCCTGCGCCGCCGAGGACGAGGACGCTCTCACCCGGCTTCATCCGACCACGGTCTTTCAGCGCATGCGCGCTCGTGCCATAGGTCATCAGCAGCGAGGCACCTTCCTCGAACGACATTTCGTCGGGCATTTTGTAGAGATTATGCGTGCCCAGCACGATTTTCTCGGAAAGCCCGCCATTGCCGCAGCCAGCAAGCACGCGGTCGCCCACGGCAAAGCCGGTCACACCTTCGCCGATCGATTCGACCACTCCGGCAATTTCGCCGCCGGGTGCGAAGGGACGGGGCGGCTTGAACTGGTAACGGTCTTCGATGATCAGCGTGTCGGGGAAATTGATCGAGCAGGCCTTCACGGCAACGACGACCTGGCCTTTGCCGGCAACCGGATCGGGCAGGTCGCCCAGCACAAGGGTTTCAGGGCCGCCCGTAGCGGTCGATAACAGCGCTTTCATTTTTCTCTCCTCAAATCATCTGTGGCACCAGCCACGGTTTTTCTGTGTTTAATTTGCTTTCGTAGGCCGAAATCGCGTCGCTGCTGGCGAGCGTCAGGCCAATTTCGTCGAGGCCATTCAGCAAGCAATGCTTGCGGAACGGATCGATTTCAAAAGTGAAGCGATCCTGGAAGGGGGTTGTCACAACTTGGTTTTCCAGATCGATATAAATCGGGTCGGTTTTGGCGACCTCCATCAACCGGTCAATCGCCTCTTGCGGCAAGACGACCGTCAGCAATCCGTTCTTGAATGCGTTGCCCGAGAATATGTCGGAGAAACTCGGCGCGATAACCGCCTGAATGCCCATATCGGCCAGCGCCCAGGCGGCATGCTCGCGGCTGGAGCCGCAGCCGAAATTGTCCCCTGCAATCAAGATGGGGGAGCCTGCATATTCGGCGCTGTCGAACAGATTGCCCGGTTCCTTGCGCAACGCCTCAAACGCACCTTTGCCGAGCCCCAACCGGCTGATCGTCTTTAGCCACGCGGCAGGAATGATGACATCGGTGTCGACATTTTTGAGGCCGAACGGATAGGCCTTGCCAGCGATGGTGGAGACGGGGTTCATCTGGAATCAGTCCGCTTCGGTCTTGAGGTTATATTCAATTCGCGATTGATTCTGACCTCAAGTCTATTTTTGCCGCTTTGGCAAGAAGCGCCGCCAAATTGATGGCTTCACGCGCTGCGGCAATGCCTGACCGGTCGCATCGAGCAGATATTTGGCCAGTAGCAACGCCTGATTGTGCGTCATCAGGAAATGATGGCTGTCGATCTGATGATCCTCCAGCGCCTGTTGTGAGACCGTGCTCTGAATGCGCAGGTCGATTGACGAGCCGAGACCATTGTGCGTCCAGCCCACAACAACGGCCCGATGCTCGGCGGGTTCGGTAGTTTCAGCTTTCTTCTTGGCCGGACGTCGTGCCATCAATCGCCTCCTGAAGCCATTTTACATTCCGCAGCGAGGTGATCGAGTCAATATGCCCAAAGAAAGATGTGCCGCAGCGGGACTTAGCCGATCAACTCCCGCACGTCGGTGTCGACACTTTCGAGGCTGCAAAGATAGGCCTTACCAGAGATGCCGTTGACGGGATTCATTTTTTCACTGTTCCCTTGGAATCCTTACTGTGCTTGGCCTTCAGTTTTTCGGCGAGTTTTGCAATCTTCTTGGATTTCTCTTCGATGATTTCATCAAGGCAAAATTCAAATATCTCATATGCGTCAAGAAGCTCTTCATGACTCACTCGTCGTCCATGACTGCCTGTATTACATAGCCATTTAATGGACATGAGATTACTACCGAGTTCCGGATGACTTTTTGAAAAAAGCTCGATCTTTTGGTGAAGATTGATTTCGTTTCCATCGGCTTCGTTGCTGGAA
Organism: Sphingorhabdus sp.; assembly: GCF_035329025.1. Classification (GTDB taxonomy): domain Bacteria; phylum Pseudomonadota; class Alphaproteobacteria; order Sphingomonadales; family Sphingomonadaceae; genus Sphingorhabdus_B. The sequence goes on from NZ_DAOLHN010000008.1 coordinate 52,142, forward strand.
AAGCCTAGATTTATCATCAGCTTATCCAAGGCATTTCGAATGCTGTTCGCACACGATTCCGGATTTCTCCAAAACGTTTCAAACGACTTAACTAGCTCGCCTTTGACATCCACATAGGTTTTGCTCGGTAGTGTAATAATGTGAGGCATCGGATATGAAGTCTTTGGATAGTATGCTTCATCCCAGTCCCAATCGTCATGATCAGTGTACGATTGTTCAACTCCACCGTTGCCAGCTAAAACGTACATCTGGCCGCATTTCTCGTTTCCGCATTTCGCTCGAACCCCGAAAACGTAGTCGATCAAATGCGGGTCCCAATCTACGTCGTTTCTCCAAGCTTTCGACCGAGTAGTTTCTTCGGCCAAAAATGTATTCTGAACTATTTGCAGAACTCCACCGGAGCACGCACAGCAAGGATATGGGGGGCAATGATGCGCACTAATCTGCGCCCTCCAAAGTTGCCTTTTCAAGTGATCAACTCCCGCACATCGGTGAGTTTTCCTGTCACCGCCGCCGCTGCGGCCATGGCTGGGCTGACGAGGTGCGTTCGCGCGCCCGGGCCTTGGCGTCCGACGAAATTGCGGTTGCTGGTGGAGGCGCAGCGTTCCCCCGCAGGCACCTTGTCCGGGTTCATGCCGAGACAGGCGGAGCAGCCGGGTTCGCGCCATTCGAGGCCGGCGTCGATGAAGATGCGGTCGAGCCCCTCGGCTTCGGCCTGGCGCTTCACAAGGCCGGAGCCGGGTACAACGATGCCCCAGCGGATGTTGGCGGCTTTCTTGCGGCCTTTGAGGATCGCCGCCGCAGCGCGCAGGTCTTCGATGCGACTGTTGGTGCAGCTGCCGATGAAGATATTCTGCACCTCAACGTCGCTCAGAGGTGTGCCGGGTTCGAGGCCCATATAGGCAAGGCTTTTGGCGGCTGCTTCCTGCTTGGAAGGATCGGCGAAGCTCGCCGGATCGGGAACGGTGCCAGTGATCGGCACGACATCCTCAGGACTTGTGCCCCAAGTTACGCTTGGCGCGATATCGGCGGCGTCGATGACCACGACCTTGTCATAGGTCGCGCCCGGATCGGTGGTGAGGGTGCGCCAATAGGCGACTGCCGCATCCCAGTCCGCACCCTTCGGAGCCATGGGGCGGCCCTTTAGATATTCGCAGGTCTTTTCATCGGGCGCACAGAGTCCAGCGCGCGCGCCATGCTCAATCGCCATGTTGCTGACTGTCAGACGGCCTTCGATGCTGAGATTGCGGATGGCGCTGCCGGTATATTCGATGACATAGCCGGTGCCGCCTGCCGCGCCGAGTACGCCGGTGATGTGGAGGACGATGTCCTTGGCGGTAACGCCGGGGCCGACTTCGCCCTCTACGCGCACTTCCATCGATTTCGATTGCTTAAGCTGCAGCGTCTGCGTTGCCAGCACATGCTCGACCTCGCTGGTGCCGATGCCAAAGGCGAGTGCGCCAAGGCCGCCATGGCAGGCGGTATGGCTGTCGCCGCAGACGATTGTGGTGCCGGGTAGCGAGAAACCCTGTTCGGGGCCAACGACATGGACGATACCCTGTTCTAGGTCGGCATCGCCGATATAGCGGATGCCGAAAGCGGGGGCATTGGCCTCCAGCGCCGCCAGCTGCTGCGCGCTTTCCGGGTCGGCAATCGGGATGCGCTTGCCGACCGCATCGCGTCGTGCGGTGGTCGGCAGATTATGGTCGGGCACGGCCAGTGTCAGATCGGGCCTGCGTACCTTTCGTCCTGCCGTGCGCAGCCCTTCAAAGGCTTGCGGGCTGGTCACTTCATGCACCAGATGGCGGTCGATAAAGATCAGGCAAGTGCCATCATCGCGGGCAGACACGACATGCGCGTCCCAGATTTTTTGGTAGAGCGTGCGGGGCTGAGTCATATGCTTGGCCTAAAGGCACAGCACACCGCGCTTGGCAAGCAAGGATATTTTAAACACGCAGCATTTTGGGCATTTTCCTTTTGCGCTCCGAAGGCGGTCGTGATTTGAGCGCGACCGCCTCCATCGCATGCCGGTCTATATCAGCGGCAGGTATAGGTCGGTGATGGCTTCGCGTTCGGGAACATCGGGGAAGAAGCTGACGCGCTGACAGTAAAGCGGAAAGTCGCGTAATTCTTCGCCGCTGTCGGGAAGCCATTCACGATACAGGAACATTGCGGGAGCCTCCAGATCGTCGGGATTTCCGACAACACGGAGCCGCGCGCAGCGACCGCCAGGTATCAATCCCGATTCAACGCCCGCGCTGGCATCGTCCAGCCCTTTGTCTGTCGCGACGCACAGATCGAGCCGATAGTCGTCGTCCGCCGTCGACCGTGGATCGTTGTGAAAGATGTTATAGGTCGCGTGCAATGACGGGCTGAGGCGATTGCTTTTGCGCCATGCAATAAAGCGCTCGATCGACGACCGGATGTTTCTCGGGCTGCCGCGATGTTCCATAATTGCGACCGGAATATCCGGTGTCGTTATGATTTCGACATCGTTCGCGGTGTAGTTGATATCCATATATTTTCTCCGTGATGTTTCGAATGGCTCAAAGGCCGCAAGCCACGGATCCCAGTCGGGAGAAGAGCGAAATGACGAAGGCGATTGTCCGAATTTCTGGCGAAATGCCCGGGCAAAAGCGTCGGGCGCTTCATAGCCGGTATCAAATGCGATATCGGTGACGGTATCGCTGTCGCGAAAAGCAAGGCGGTACGACGCCCGCTTCATTCTCGACAGCTGGACATAGCTATAGACAGAAATCCCGAACATTGCGGAAAATTGCCTGTGAAAATGATGCTTTGAGAAAGCCGCAATGCCGCTCAGCACATCGAGGCTGAGATCCGCTTCGGGGTTTTGGTCGATATAGGTGATCACCCGCCGCATTCTGTCCTGATATTTATTCAAAGCTGCCTTAGTCATTTTTATCTCCGTGGCAGCCTTTGTTAGCTAAGGGGAGGGACACCACGCTCGACCGATATTGCTTTTCTACAGCTGGTTGCAGGTTTGTTTTCATCGCGGCGACTGGAAATTGTAACTTTTTAGTCGTATCCCCGAATCGACATGAACACACTCTCCCACCTATTCCCGATCAAAATCCTGCCCGAAGATATCGACTTCATGGGGCATGTGAACAACAGCCGTTATCTCAATTGGGTGCAGGAGGCGGTGCTCGAACATTGGCGTAATCTTGCCCCGCCCGAGGCGGTGGCGCAGCGCGCATGGGTCGCGCTCAAACATGAAATCACCTACCGCAAGCCCGCTTTCCTAGAGGATGTCGTGGTCGCCAATGTGGTGCTCGAAAGCATCCACGGTGCGCGCGCTTTTTACGAAACAGTGATCAAGCGCGGAGAGGAAGTGCTCGCCGAGGTCAAATCGAGCTGGTGCTGCATCGATGCCGAAACACTGCGTCCTGCAAGAATCGGCGCGGATATTTCTGCCTATTTCTTTCCGAAGGCGGATTAAGATCGTTCCACATTGCGCAAGCCGCTAATGTGCTAGTTGTGATTTGCGGCTTGTTATTCTGACCGGGCTCTTCGACCATAGCTATAACACTTTTGCGGAGTAGGTGATGGGCTGGAAACGAGGTTTGAAAATCGCTGTTAGTGGACTGGTCGCGCTGTTTGCCATCGGCGCAGGCTGGACATATTACAGCAAGCCTTGGGTATATCCTGTATCGATTAAAGACGCCGGGCCGACTGGGACACGTATTGTTACCGACGGTCTGTTCGGCAACTATTTCCCTTCACCCGACGGTAAAAGGGCGGCAACCATATTACTTGTCGGTGGCAGTGAAGGCGGGCTGGGCTTGCATATGACGCACCTTGCCAAAGCCTTGCAAAGTGCAGGTTATACCGTTTTTCACTTATCCTATTGGCGAGCACCTTCACAGCCGAAACGGTTGGAGGAAATCCCGATTGAATATTTCGAGAAAGCCTTGATCTGGCTCAAAGGCCAAAATGCGGTTGACCCCGAAAGGATGGCGATGGCTGGCTGGTCGCGCGGTAGCGAGGCTACGGTTCTGGTTGCGGCGCGGAACAATGGGCTGAAAGCAATCATATTGGGAATGCCGGGAAGCCATGTCTGGCCCGACTTTGATTGGGAAGCCCCTTGGGCGAGTAAGGGCACGTCAGGTTGGAGCATCGACGGGAAGCGCCTGCCTGCCGTTTCGCTCGAAAACGTCCCTTTCACTCTCGATCCGGCCACAGGTGCGGCTTCGGCATTGGCCGAAACCGTCAAAACGCCGGCTGCAGCCCTTCCGATTGCAGGCGTGTCTATACCGGTGCTGATGATTTGTGGAGCAAAAGACAATATTTGGTAGTGTCTCAGTTTGAATTTTGACGGATAGCCTATCGTAATCCAATCGCCGTTCCTATATGCTTAGCGGAAAGCATGGAGGCGATATGACAACTCACCACAGAGTGCCGGTAGTTTGTGAGTGCGGCCATCAGGGCATTGTTCACTGGTCCGAAAACGATCAGCCGTTCAGCAAGCAATGGGAAAGCTATAGCATGTCTGGCTTTGAGGCTGGCAGCTTTGAAATCGCCGGATTTACAACGACAACCGAAGCCATAGAACGAATGCAACCGAAGTGCCCTGAATGCGGAGCCATCGGAAAGGTGAAACATGCCTAAAGGCCCCCAAGGACAGAAGCGACCAGCCGACGCTATCGGGCTTGCTGTTATGATCGGCAAGATTGCGACAGGCGAGATCGAGGACGAACGCGACGACGCAAAATCTGCCGCTGCGCAGCTTGGCAGCTTGGGCGGCAAGAGGCGCGCCGCCAATATGACACCAGAGCGACGGAAAGAGATTGCGCAAAAAGCAGCTGAAAGTCGCTGGAAAAAGTAGTGCACTGACATTGACTCTTTCTGCTGTGCACACTATGTGCACTGACAATGCCGATTCGTATTGTGCACGGAGTTTTTATGTCAGATTCAGAAAAACAAGCGATCACGCGTAGATTGCCGGATAGTGAAGGCGACCTTATTCGCTTCGCCATTGATGAGGGCGAGGTCGAGTTTGGTCACCTTATTTTCAGATGTGCCGTGCTCGACGATGAGACGCGCGTCATCAATGGCACTGAATTTATGCGCGTTATGGGCATATATAGAAGCGGTGCACTTTCGACGCGTCGCTCTGATGACGATGAAATATACTTTCCGCTTCATCTAGCTTTCAAAAATTTGCGGCCTTTCATTTTAGAAGACGCTGATCTGGTTACTTCTCTAAAAGTTCCAATTCGCTACCGCAGTGTAAAAGGCAGCGTTGCGGAGGGCATACCTGCTCAGGTTTTGCGGAGAATCTGCAATGTATGGGTCCGTGCACGAAATGCGGGAGTGCTTGGTTCATCCCAAGAAAAAGTTGCCGACAATGCTGAAAAGCTATTAAATGCCCTCGCAGACGTTGCAATCATATCGCTTATAGATGAAGCTACTGGCTATCAAAAGCGCCGTGCACACAATGAACTTCAACAAATACTTAAAGCATATATAGCACCTGAACTGCTTCCTTACCAAAGCAGATTCCCGCTTTCATACTATGAGCAAATATATCGGGTCATGGGGTGGCCATATGACGCTTCTTCTACTAAGAGAACTGCCTATATTGGCAAGCTGACTAATAAGCTCATCTATGACAAACTCCCTCCAGGGGTTCTACCAAAGCTGAAACGGAAAAATCCGGTCGATTCCGTTACAAAGCGAAGGAAGCACAAGCATTTCCAGTTTTTGACCGAGGATGTGGGGAACGTGCACTTAGCCAATCAAATTACCGCTGTGACGACGCTGTTGAGGGCTACGCCAGATGGCAATTGGCGCTTTTTTGAAACTCTTTTCAATAATGCCTATCCGCCTGCTCAGGGCGATCTTTTCTCTGGGCTTGATGTCGAGCGCCTTCTTACAGAGCAAGAGCAATCTAGCTTACCCCAAGCATAAATTTTCACTTTATACTTGACCCTAAGCACGAAAGTTCATATTAAAATGAGTATGAACAAGCTGCCCCATAACAAACGCGTCCAAATTCTCGCAATGCTCTGCGAGGGCTCGTCGATGCGGTCAATTAGCCGCGTTGCCGATGTGTCGATCAACACGGTTTCCAAGCTGTTAGTTGAGGCTGGCGAGGCCGCTTTGGCTATCCATGACGAGACAGTCCGCAACGTCAAAGCTAGCCGCGTCCAGTGCGATGAAATCTGGTCATTCTGCTATGCCAAGGATAAGAATGTTCCCGCCGCCAAGGATGCGCCGGAAGGCGCTGGTGACGTGTGGACGTGGACCGCGATTGACGCCGATACTAAGCTGATCGTTTCCTATTTTGTTGGCGACCGTTCGGGACAGTCAGCAATCGCTCTCATGGACGATCTGCGCGCTCGGCTGTCCAATCGGGTGCAACTGACAACCGATGGTCACAAGGCTTACCTAGAAGCCGTTGAAGGCGCTTTCGGTGCCGATGTGGACTATGCGCAGCTTGTGAAACTGTATGGCAATGTCGGTGGCGGTAAGAGTGCAGAGGTGCGCTACAGTCCTGCTGAGTGCACCGGCATTCGCAAGGTAGCTATCGAGGGCAATCCAGACGTGAAGCATGTCTCAACCAGCTATGTCGAGCGTCAAAACCTAACCATGCGCATGTCCATGCGCCGCTTTACCCGTCTAACAAATGGCTTTTCAAAGAAGCTGGATAATCACATTCACGCGCTGGCTTTGTATTTTGTGTTCTACAACTTCACCCGCATTCACAAAACACTGCGCATGTCGCCAGCAATGGCAGCTGGCATTACAGATCGGCTCTGGTCGCTGGACGATGTTATCGCTAAGATCGACGAGCTGGCACCGGCTCCGAAGCCGCGAGGTCCTTACAAAAAAACTAACCAAAGGGACGGTTAAAATGAAGAATACGCTGTTAGTGATTTTGGCACTATTCGCCTCGGCCTGCTCTAAGACAGACGGCGAGAGATGCATTGACAGCTATATGGAGATATTCGACCAAAGAAACCCTGACGCCAGCACTAAACAAAGGCAGAACGCGGAGCGCGTAATCACAATCCGTTGCACTGACCCAAGCTACGGACGCTAAAATTCAAACTGAGACACTACCCAATATTTGGGCCAGTTGCCCAATGGCAAGGGCGATGAAAGCCACCGCAAACTCTGCGAAGAAAGCGGACGTCAGCTTGATCGAGTATAGTGATGCGGGCCATGTTGCCTTTGGTGCGCCAGCAGAACGGGGAAGCAAGTTGCACAAAAGTTTCGGAAACTTTGGCGGCGGAACGGCCGACGCCAATCAGGCAGCGCTAGAAAATGCGTTCCCGAAAATGCTCTCTTTTCTGGAAAAGAGTTTTGAGGCCAAGCAATAGCTTCGATGTCCGCTTTCAAAACAATGGTTCAGCGCCTATATGATCGTAATGAGTGTCGCGCAAATCTTTGCAATCGTCCTTGCTACCTTCATTGCGATGGAGTTTGTCGCATGGAGCAGCCACAAATATATCATGCATGGATGGGGCTGGGGCTGGCATCGCGACCATCATGAGCCGCATGACAATGTCTTTGAAAAGAATGACCTTTACGGCATTGTCGGTGCCGCGATGAGCATTTCGATGTTCGCCATTGGCAGCCCATTGGTGATGGGCGCTTCGGCGTGGGAGCCGGGAACGTGGATAGGCCTTGGCATCCTGTTCTACGGCATCGTCTATACACTGATCCATGATGGGCTGATCCATCAACGCTATTTCCGCTGGGTACCGAAGCGTGGCTATGCCAAGCGGCTGGTGCAGGCGCACAAGCTGCACCATGCGACCATCGGCAAGGAAGGTGGCGTCAGCTTTGGCTTCGTCTTCGCGCGCGATCCGATTGTGCTCAAGCAGGAATTGAAAGCGCAGCGCGAAGCCGGGATCGCTGTCGTGCGGGAGGCTTTGGGTTAAGTAGAACAGACGCTTATAGTTCACCGTAGCCCTGATCCTGTCGAAGGGCGCCCCAAGGTTTGCGCTGATGCTGAGAAGCGCCCTTCGACAAGCTCGGGGCTACGGTATCACGGACGTTGTTCAACTTTCCGGCCGCATCCACAACCAGGTTCCACACACCAAACCGACCGCTGCAGGTAAAAGCGACCAGGGTGGAGTCAGCGTCAATGAACCGATCAGGGCGCTTGCGAGGAAAGCGGTTGTTGCCGACCATTTGGCGCGCCTGCTGACTACACCCTTTTCGCGCCATGCAACCAGATGTGGGCCATATTTGGGGTGATTGAGCAGTTTTGCCTCAAGCGCCGGGCTGCTGCGTGCGAAGCAGAAGGCGGCGAGGATCATGAAGGGCACGGTGGGCAGGATCGGCAGGAAAATGCCCACCGTTCCCAGCCCGACCGAAACCCATCCGGCAGCAAGATAGAGCTGCCGCTTCATCAGGCTTGGTGGATCGCCTTGGTCACATAATAGCTTTCGAGACCTTCGGGCCCACCTTCGCTGCCAAAGCCCGATTCCTTGACGCCGCCAAAGGGCATGTCGGGCATCGAAATCGCGGCTGTGTTGATGCCGACCATACCGGCGTCGATCAGGTCGCCTGCCATATTCGCCTGTCGACCATTTTCGGTGTGGACGAAGGAAGCGAGGCCGAAGGGCAGGCGGTTCGCCTGTTCGATGGCGTCTTCGAACTTCGCAAATGGCCGGACCAACGCGACCGGGCCAAAAGGCTCATTGCTCATGATATCAGCCTCAAGTGGAACATCGGAAAGCACCGTCGGGCGGAAGAAATAGCCGTCGCCATTGTCGGCACTGCCCCCGGTGCCGACGCGCGCGCCCTTGGTAATGGCATCCTGCACCAGTGCACCGACGGCAGCGGGACGGCGCGAATTGGCGAGCGGCCCCATGATGGTGTCGGCATCCAGACCGTTGCCGACTTTCACCTTGGCGGTGCGTTCGTTGAACCCTGTGACAAAGCGGTCGTAAATCCCTTCCTGCACATAAAAACGCGTCGGCGAGATGCAGACTTGCCCGGCGTTGCGGAATTTTTGCGTAACAACGATGTCGAGCGTCTTTTCGAGATTGCAGTCATCGAAGACCAGAACCGGCGCATGCCCGCCCAGCTCCATCGTCACCCGCTTCACGCCATCGGCGGCGAGTTTCATAAGGTGCTTGCCGACGGGAATCGATCCGGTGAAGCTCAATTTGCGGATTACTGGAGAGCTCAGCAACTGACGGCTGACCATGTCGGGCACGCCAAAGACCAGCTGCGCAACGCCTGCCGGTATGCCCGCATCGGCTATGCAGCGCATGATTTCGGAGGTTGAACCCGGCGTTTCCTCGGCTGGTTTCGCGATCACCGAGCATCCCGTTGCCAGCGCCGCCGCAACCTTTTTCGACATTAGCGAAACCGGGAAATTCCACGGTGTCAGTGACGCGACCGGACCGATGGGCTGTTTGAGCACCAGCGCGCGTTGTCCGGCTGGGCGCAGCGCGATGCGGCCATAGGCACGCTTGGCTTCTTCGGCGCAATATTCAAAGACAGCGGCGCACGAGAGGGTTTCGGTGCGCGCCTCGGCAAGCGGCTTGCCCTGCTCCATCGTCAGGAGCGTCGCGATATGCTCGGCCCGTTCGCGGATCAGCGCAGCCGTTTTGTGCAGCACAGCGGCGCGGGCGTTGACGTCGGTCGCGCGCCAAAGGGCAAAGCCTTTGGCAGATGTTGCCAGCGCCTCGTCGAGATCGGTGGCGGTTGCCAACGGCAGTTCGGCGAGCACTTCGCCGGTCGCGGGATTGAGCACCTGATGCACATCGCGGCCTTCGCCCGAGCGCCAGCTGCCATCGATGTAGAGGGCGAGATTTGCCTGATATTCGCGTGTCATGGTTTTCCTGCGACAATGTTTCCGATTGCCCTCCATCTAGGCGCTTCAATTTCGCTTGGAAAGTCCAGTCGCTTTAACCTGTGCTTTACCGCCATTGGTTAATCCTGCGGCTTAATGGGCAAACCATATCTGATAGCCAAGATTCATTTCCAGGCCGCGAGGCTCTGGCGTTGGATTGCGCCGCCTGTTCCCCAGTCGATTATCGGTCCGCTGCATTCCGCCCAACTCCAGAATGTGCGCACACAAGTTCCGATGTTGCTGGCCGTAGCAGCGCTTAACACCTGTATCGTGATGGCGGTGTGCTGGAGCAACGGTTTACCACTGGCCAATTATGCGTGGATGTCGGGCCTTATTCTCTACTGCTTTGCGCGGCTAACCGTCTGGAGGCGGCTGTTGCAAAAGCCGATCCCGCTCGAAAAAGTGCCGCTCATCATCAAGGCAAATGTCGGGCTTTCGGTCGGCATGATGGGCTTTTTGGGCATTGCGGCCTCGGTGACTTATGTCGCCGGGACCTTCGCGTATGAAACGTTGATACCTGTCTCGCTGGCCTTTGGCGCGACGGCGATTGCCCATTGTCTCTATACGTTGCGCCCAGCCGCTATCGGGGTGCTGGTCATTGGTATCACTCCGGTCGCATTGTCGATGATCTTTGCGGGTGAATTCAATGCCAAGATGCTTGGTGTTTCGATGCTGAGCGTCGAAGCCTTGATGATCCGCTTTGTTGCTGCGCAATATGACCGGCTGATCGAAGGGCTTTTCCTCGAACAACAGATCCGCGAATTGGCCGACACTGACCCGCTGACCAGTCTGCCCAACCGCCGTGCCATGATGGCGTCGATCGAGGCGGAGCTGGATTGCGGTACTGGCAAAAAGCCCTCCTTCGGCATTGCGCTGCTCGATCTTGATGGCTTCAAGCAGGTCAATGACAGCCTTGGTCATCATGCCGGCGATCTGATGCTACTCGGTGTCGGTGGGCGTCTGGCCGACGCGGCAGAGGCGCAGGACAGCGTGGGCCGTCTTGGCGGCGATGAATTTATCGTGCTGTTCCGCAATGTCGCGGACAAGGCAGACCTATCCGCACGCACCACTTCTATGCTCGCCGCTTTGTGCCGACCCATCGACCTGGATGGCAATCGCCTGCCAGTGGCCGCGAGTCTCGGCTATGCGCTCTATCCGGAGGATGGCGAAACCGTCCGCGAAGTCATGCACGTCGCCGACGCCGCGCTTTATGCCGAAAAGCGCGCGGGCAAGTCACGAGCGCAAGCCGTAGCGTCAAGCCGCCAACACGCCGCATAAGCCGCATTATCAGGCTTCCCAAACGCATTTCCTGCTGCCAGCTTGGGCGGCGAGAGAGATTGGGAGGATTTTGAACATGGCAGAAATGGTAACCATCACCGACGGACTGCGCTTTCCCGAAGGGCCGGTTGTGATGCCGGATGGCAGCGTCATTGTAACCGAAATCGAGCAGGGCAAGATCACAAGGGTCAAGCCCGATGGTAGCAAGGAAACCGTTGCCACGACGGGCGGTGGACCCAATGGTCTTGCTCTTGGCCCCGACGGAAAGCTCTATTGTTGCAACAATGGCGGCTTCGAATATGCAGAAGCCAATGGCTATCTGGCCCCGCACGGCATCGCCAATGACTATTCGGGCGGGCGGATCGAGCGGATTGATATCGCCACAGGCGCAGTCGAAATCCTCTACAAATCCGGCGATCATGGCTGCGTGCTGCGCGGCCCCAACGACATTGTCTTTGATGAACATGGCGGCTTCTGGTTCACCGATCATGGCAAGGTCGACTATGCCAAGCGCTGCCACGACATTGTCGGCATCTTCTATGCCAAGACCGATGGCAGCCATCTGGAAGAAGTCATCTTCCCGTCGAACAACCCCAATGGCGTCGGCCTCGCGCCCGATGGCAGCGCGCTCTATGCAGCGGAAACCTACACCTGCCGGTTGATGAAGTTCAACATCACCGCCCCTGGCAAGGTCGCGCCCGATGCAGGCCCGGGCGGCCCCGGCATCCCGCTCTATCGCCCCGCCGGTTATAAATTCTTCGATAGCCTCGCGATGGAGGCGAACGGCAATATCTGCGTTGCGACGATCGGGGAGTGCGGGATCAGCGTTATCTCGCCCGAGGGCGAGCTGGTCGAATTTGTTGCGACCGACGACATCTTCACCACCAACATTGCTTTTGGCGGGGATGATATGATGGATGCTTATATTACACTTTCGGGCAGCGGGCGGCTGGTGAAGACGCGCTGGAACCGGCCCGGCCTCAAACTGAACTATTGAAGGGGATCCGATGTCGCGGCTGCATGTCGAAGCCCATGTCATCGACCGGATCGGCTGGTTGCGCGCGTCGATCCTCGGCGCGAACGACGGCATCGTCTCTACCGCCAGCCTGATTGCCGGGGTTGCGGCGGCCGGTGCATCGCAACAAAGCATCCTGATTACCGGCATTGCGGGACTGGTAGCGGGTGCGATGTCGATGGCGGCGGGCGAATATGTGTCGGTCAGCTCGCAGGGCGATGCCGAAAAGGCTGATATCGCACGCGAGACAGCGGAGCTCGAAACACAGCCCGAATTCGAGCGGGAAGAACTGATCGGCATTTATGAGAAACGCGGTCTGGATCGTGATCTGGCGGAAAAAGTCGCCGACAAATTGATGGAAGGCAATGCGCTCGAAACCCATTTGCGCGATGAGCTGGGCCTGACCAGCGAGATGTCGGCACGGCCGATTCAGGCAGCACTTGCCTCGGCTGCGGCATTTGCCGCTGGGGCAGCGCTGCCTCTGATATTGGTTCCCCTGTTTCCCGGGCCGTCGCTGACATGGATTGTCTCAGGCGCTTCGCTGCTCTTTCTTGCCATTTTGGGTGTGGTGGGTGCGAAAGCGGGCGGCGCACCGGTTGGGAAGGGCGTGATGCGCGTGACATTCTGGGGTGCAGTCGCCATGGCAGCAACGGCGGCGATTGGCTCGCTGTTCGGAACAACGGTAGGATAGATTATGAGCAGTGCAGCATGGGCCATCGACATTGATCGCGACGATGTCAGCAAAACCGAAGTCGTAACCGCTCTCACTGAAGTCGGCCCCGGCGAGATTTTGGTGCATGTCGATAGCTATGCGATGACCGCCAACAATGTGACCTATGCGGTGTTCGGCAAGCCTGCTGGCCTGTTTGGCAATGAACAGGGCTATTGGGATTTCTTCGCCGAACGCGGGGTTCCCGGGAGGCTGCCGGTGTGGGGATTCGCCACGGTGCTGGTCAGCGATGTCGAAGGCGTAGCCCCCGGCGATCGCTATTACGGCTATTACCCGATGGCGAGCCACGCGGTGCTGATGCCGGGGCATATCGGTGGCGGGAGTTTCATGGATATAACCCCGCGGCGCACGACCTTGCCGCCGATCTATAACCAGTATCAGCGGGTGGAGGCGATCCCCGATTATAAGCCCGAGCATCACGATTACTGGCCGGTTTTCCGTCCGCTGTTCCTGACCGGCTGGCTGATTGCTGACCAGTTCGAGGATGAAGGCGACTATGGTGTGGAGCAGCTGCTGATCGCCAGTGCGTCGAGCAAGACCGCCATCGGCTTGGCGCATGCGATGAAGCAGCGCAGCGAACGGCCGCGCACAATCGGCCTGACCAGCAAAGCCAATGCCTCCGGGTTGGCCGATCTTGGCATTTACGACCAAGTGGTTGCCTATGACGACATAGCTACCCTCGATGCGTCGGTGCCGTCGGCACTGGTCGATATGGCGGGTAGCGGCGATGTGACGCGCGCTGTCCACACGCATTTCGCCTATGCGCTTAAATATTCGATGATCGTCGGCAAGTCGCACTGGGACGCCGCGCCCGAAATGGGAGAACTACCCGGTCCTGTGCGCGAAGGCTTTTTCGCGCCCGGTCGCAGCCAGAAACGCATCTCCGACTGGGGTGCACGCGGCTTTGGCGAGCGTATCGCCGCCGCTTGGCTGGACTTCATGGAAGTCGCCCCTTCGATCGCCACCATCGACACACGCAGCGGCAGCGAAGGCGCGCTTGCCGCCTATCATGAAGTATTGAGCGGCGCTGCCGATCCCAAGACAGGAATCATTGTTACCCCATGAACTTTTCCCATGTGATTTTCGATTTCGGCGGGGTCATCACCTCGTCACCCTTTGAAGCGTTCAATCGGCTGGAGGCTGAGCGCGGCCTGCCCAATGATTTCATCCGCAGCGTCAACGCGATCAACCGTGACGACAATGCATGGGCGAAATTTGAACGCGCAGAAATCGACGCCAGCGGCTTCGATGCCCTGTTCGCGGCGGAGGCCGAAGCAATGGGCCATGCGCTCGACGGCGCCTCGGTGATCGCCTGTCTTGCGGGCGATGTGCGCCCTTATATGGTCACCGCGCTAGACCGGCTGAAGGCTGAAGGCTTTGGCATCGGTTGCATCACCAACAATGTGAAGGCAGGCCGTGGCGCCGCCATGGCACGCAGCGAGGATAAGGCCCTACAGGTCGAAGCTATCATGGCGCGCTTCGATCATGTCATCGAAAGCAGCAAGGCAGGCGTGCGCAAGCCCGATCCGCGCATCTACCAGATGATGTGCGAGGCATTATCGGTGTCACCCGAAACCTGTGTCTATCTCGATGACCTCGGCATCAACTGCAAACCCGCGTCCCAGTTGGGTATGCACGCGATCAAGGTAACCAGTGGCGAACAGGCGCTTGCCGATTTGGAGTCGGCGGTGGGACTGTCGCTCCGCTGAAAGAGCAGCGAGAGCCGAAACCCCAGCCTATTAGCGGGGCTTCGGTTTGGCTCGCCGGACACCATCACCTTCGCCAGCGCGCGGGCCTGTAAGTGGTGGTAGTTGCTCGGGGTGCAGCCGCGCGCCGCATTTGCTGAGCAGCATGCCGACCGGTTCGCTCTGACTGCCGTCGGAAAAATCCAGATAGGCGACCCAGAAAGCCGAATTACAAAACCTTCCTGACATGGTCAGGTTCATGATCGAACTTCCCGGTCTGGGATCGCCGGTAAATGGCAGACCCTGCGCATAAGTTTCGGGGGTGAAACGACCGGTGATTGTCAAATTCCGCGTCACCGGATCGGGCTGAATGTCGCTCAAATTGAACCCACGAAGCGCAAGACGCATCGGTCGTTTACCTTCGGGATTGGCCATGTCGATCTGGAACTTGTCCCTCGTCAACGCGTCAAGCGCGCAAGGCCGGATGACATATCGCGAAGTCGTTGGAATATCGCGGCCATCAGCCCGTATCACCAGTCCTCTCATTTCATCGCAATTGCGGCGATCTGGAAGCCGACTGTCAGGCGAATCTGCAGAGGCCGGGTTGGGGACAATCGGGGCTGTGGGAACCGCCAGCGTAGGCGGCATCGCTGCGGCGATGCCCGACCGGGTGCCCGAGAAGCTTTCTATTGGACCTGAACGGGTGCGGCCGTCGGGATATCGGCATTGCCACTGCCTGGTACCGGTAAAGCTGTTTTCGGCGGCGTTGAAGGTGACGTCGAATATCCCGTAATCATAGCTGTCATCGGCAGCGGTATATAATGTGGGTCGTGAACCGAGGCACATGCTTCCATGCGGCTTGTGATCACGGCTCGTCATGACCCAATAATTGCCTTTCCATCGCAAGTTCCGATACTCGCCCTCCATCACCACGGCAGCGCGTGGGGCGATGTCGGCACGCGGTCCTGCGCCGTTGCGCCAGTTATCGCGCGGATAGGAAGGTGAATCGGGAACGTAGATGCGCAGATCACCGGTATCGGTAGCCCAGTTTGAATCACGACCCACCTGGGCTCTTGCGCCTGACGGTGGGAACAGAGTGGTTGCGAGACCCGCGGTGACGAAAAGCACCAGATAAAAAATCGTCCGGTAAAAGGTCATCACAGGGCCTCCTGAACATCGCAGCACATCTAACTTTGGTTCCATAACCTACGCACTTGGCATCGCACCCGCCATCCCATGAACTGGGTATAGTGACCCACTCTTGGCCGCGATATTTGTCTTGCAATGGAGCTCCGTATTTCCGGTTCGGAGCAGTGCTGACCGAGCAAGGAGACGCGTCATGTTGTCGAGAATGGGTGTAGTAGGAAGCCTGCTGCTTCTTGTAATTGCAGCCTTCGCCTGGTCGGCGACCGGCAAGGATGACGCCCCCGAATTTGCCACTGCCCCCTGCACCGACAGCGAGGGCGCGAGCACAGGCTTTTTCTGCCAGCCACTGTCTGCAAAGGGCAAGCTCGTCAAAGCATGCGATGATAAGAAACCCAAGGATCTGGCTACATGCCAGTCGCAGGGCGCGCGTGCCTATTGCAGCAGGCGGGGTTATTCGCAGGTGCTGTCTTATGCTGCAGACGCAAAGGGCAATCTTGCCGAACTGGTGTGTTCGCGCCAGACCGTGACTTCGGTCGCAGCGGTTGAGGAATGGCAGCCGATGTTCAACGTCAACATCATGGGTTATGACCACCGCGAATTCGCCGTTGCCAACGCCAATGACTGGCAAAGCTGCAAGCGTGGCTGCGATGCCGATGGCAGCTGCCAAGCCTGGACTTTGGTCCCCGAACGCAAAATGTGCTATCTGAAATGGGACGGCCGGGCTGAACTGCTGCAATCGAACAATTGCTGCATCACTGGTGTTAAAGGCATGGCAAGTGCCGGCCCCGTCGCCAGCCAGAAAAAGGTCCGCACACCCGAAGAACTGCGCCGGCTGGGTCAGCGCACAAAGGGGGCTGCCGAGGATGAGGTCGGTCGCCGTGCCGAAGATGCTGTGCGTCGCGGGATCGGTGATATCCTAAACTGACGTAAGGGAAAGGGCCAGCGCGGCTCTTGCGCAGAACGGACCGAACGGTTAGGTGGCTGGGTCTCTCCCAACCCCAGCCGTAAGGTCGGTATCTCATGAAAAAACTCTATCCCGACGCAAAGGCCGCGCTTGATGGCCTGCTGCGTAACGATATGCTCATCGCCAGTGGCGGTTTTGGCCTGTGCGGTATTCCCGAACGCTTCCTTGAAGCGATCATGGACAGCGGCGTCACCGGCCTGACCTTCGCCTCGAACAATGCCGGTATCGACAATGAAGGCATCGGCAAGCTGCTGCGCACCAAGCAGGTGAAAAAAATGATCGCCTCTTATGTCGGCGAGAATAAGGAGTTTGAGCGGCAGTTCCTGTCGGGCGAACTTGAGGTTGAGTTCTGTCCGCAAGGTACGCTCGCCGAGCGCATGCGTGCAGGCGGTGCGGGCATCCCCGGTTTCTACAC
Organism: Sphingorhabdus sp.; assembly: GCF_035329025.1. Classification (GTDB taxonomy): domain Bacteria; phylum Pseudomonadota; class Alphaproteobacteria; order Sphingomonadales; family Sphingomonadaceae; genus Sphingorhabdus_B. The sequence goes on from NZ_DAOLHN010000008.1 coordinate 69,213, forward strand.
CAAGACCGGCGTCGGCACGCAAGTGGCCGAGGGTAAGGAAGTGAAGGTCTTCGACGGCGAGGAATATATCCTCGAACGCGGCATCTTTGCAGACCTCAGCCTGGTAAAGGCATGGAAGGCCGATGAAAGCGGCAATGTCGTTTTCCGCAAGACCGCACGCAATTTCAACGTACCAGCCGCAACCTGCGGCAAGGTCTGTGTGGTCGAGGTAGAGGAAGTGGTGCCGGTGGGCAGCCTTGATCCCGACGCCATCCATCTTCCCGGTGTCTATGTGCAGCGGATGATAATCGGCAGCCCCTATGACAAGAAGATCGAGTTCCGCACCGTTCGCGAAAGGGAGGCAGCATAATGACAACCCATGATGGCCTTTCCAAAGGATGGACCCGCGACCAGATGGCGGCGCGCGCGGCGAAAGAGTTGCAGGATGGATTTTACGTGAACCTCGGCATCGGTATCCCGACGCTGGTGGCGAACCATATCCCCGATGGCATGGACGTGACGTTGCAATCGGAAAACGGCATGCTCGGCATCGGTCCATTTCCTTATGACGATGAGGTCGACCCCGACCTGATCAATGCGGGCAAGCAGACGATCAGTGAGCTGCCGCAATCGGCCTATTTCGATAGCGCGCAGAGCTTTGCCATGATCCGTGGCGGGCATATCGACCTGACCGTGCTTGGCGCGATGGAAGTTGCCGAAAATGGCGATATCGCCAACTGGATGGTTCCCGGCAAGATGATCAAGGGCATGGGCGGCGCGATGGATCTGGTCGCAGGCGTCAAAAAGATCATCGTGGTGATGGAGCATGTCGCGAAGGACGGTTCGCCCAAATTCATCCCCGCCTGCACTCTGCCGCTGACCGGTCGTAATGTAGTCGATATGGTGATCACCGATCTTGCCGTGTTCCAGCGGCCCGATCACGCATCGCCCTTCAGGCTGATCGAACTGGCTCCGGGTGTGACGGTGGACGAAGTTGCGGCGAAAACGACGGCGCACTATTTGGCGTGAGCGGCGCTGCGTTGAATATCTGGCTTATCGCGGCAGGGCTGGGCAGTCTGGCCGCATCTGCCTTGCATCTTGCGTGCATTGTCGGCGGACCGGCTTGGTACCGCTTTTTGGGTGCAGGCGAGGGGATGGCCCGGATGGCGACGCAAGGCTCATGGGTGCCTGCTGCGATTACAATGGCTATCGCGGCAGTCCTTGCCGTCTGGGCCGCCTACGCCTTTTCGGGGGCAGGGCTGTTGACACGGCTCCCGCTGGCGCGCACCGCGCTTGTGTTGATTAGCGCTGTATTGTTGTTGCGTGCAGCCGCCTTCTTTGTGCGATCCAGCTGGCGACCTGACCTGTCCTTTGGCTTCATGCTCTGGTCGTCGCTGATCGTTCTTGCGCTCGGCCTTTGCTTTACCATTGGCACCTGGCAAGCTTGGCCCGAACTGTCCGAAAAGGCCGCGAAATGAATCCGCTTTTCAGGACGGAAAGAAGCAACAGCGGTCGATGAAACGAATTTATATTGCACTTGCCGTTGTTATCGCCCTTGCCCTCGCTGGCTGGTTCGGTACCAAAAGCCTTGATGACGGCGGGCCATTGGCAGAGGCGCCGATCATTTCGCGCCTTACCGCAGAAGACCTACCCGACACGCCTGAGGAATGGGAAGGCCGGATCGATTATCCCGCGCTGGAACAGCAACTGGCCGAACTGTCGCTGCGTCCTGAAATGGCGGGGCTCGCGGTCGCAGTTGTCGAAGATGGCAGGCTGAGCTTCGTTCGCACTTATGGCTTTGCTGACCGGTCAGTCGGCACGCAGGTGACCCCGCAGACAGTATTTCGCTGGGCCTCGGTTTCAAAGACGGCGGCCGGCGCACTCGCCGCTTCGCTCGCCGATGAAGGTGCGGTGGATCTGGATCGATCGGTTGCCAGTTGGCGCACCACTTTGCATCTGCCCGGCGGAGCCGAATCGCGCCTAACGTTCGGACAATTATTGTCCCAGCAAACGGGGCTCACCAAAAATGCCTATGACGAACGGCTGGAAGACGGACAAAATCCTGCCCGGATTCGTGCCGACCTTGTTGCTGCGCCGTTGCAATGCATTCCGGGGACCTGTCATACCTATCAGAATGTCGCATTCGACACAGCCAGCGAGATTTTGGGTCAGGCGGCCCAAAGACCTTATGCCGAGGCGGTTGTTGACCGCTTCTTTCGACCGCTAGGGATGCGCAGTGCCGATTTTGGCATGGCAGGGCTGACCAAAGCGAAGGATTGGGCGAAGCCGCATAATGGATCGGATGTCCGCCCTTTGAAGGAAGCCTATTGGCGCGTACCTGCGGCTGCCGGGATCGACAGCAATATCGTCGATTTCGCGCGCTGGATGCAGGCGATGATGGGAGAGCGGCCCAAGGTTATTTCGCCCGCAGTGCTCAAGCTGGCGCATAGCCCGCGCGTCAAAACCGGACGGCTTTATGGCGGCGACCTCAGGCAGGCGAACAGCGATGCCTATTATGGCCTCGGCTGGCGCAGTTTTTCTTACAACGGGCTACGGCTGGACGGCCATTCAGGTGCGGTTGACGGCTATCGTGCTACGATGATTTTTGAACCCGCCACCCGGACCGGTGTTGTGGCGATGTGGAACAGCAATTGGGGCTTTCCCTTTCGCATCCCGTTCGCAGTGATTGATAGCTACCACAACAAGCAGGATTCAAACTGGCTGGATACAAGCCGAATACCATAAGTGGCGGCAGGGCAACAGGAAGGCAGGAAGCCATGGGCTACACATTAATCACCGCAAACCGGAACTACTCCAGTTGGTCTTTGCGGCCGTGGTTGTTGATGAAGGGGCTGGGTCTGGAATTTGAAGACCGGCTGGAACCCTTCACCAAGCCGAGCAATTATGACGATTTCCGTTCCTTCTCCCCCACCGGCCAGGTGCCGGTGCTGCTGCATGCCAACGACACTATGACCCGGACAATTTACGACAGCATGGGCATCACGCTCTATTTGGCCGACCGGCATGAGCGCGTCTGGCCGACCGACCCCGATGCAAGGGCTTGGGCGCAATGCGCGGCATCGGAAATGCACAGCGGCTTTTCTGCGCTGCGCAATGATTGCACGATGAATGTCGGCGTGCGGGTGAAGCCAAAGCCGATGTCCGACACGCTCAAGGCCAATGTCGCGCGCATCCGCGAATTGTTTGAAGAGGGGCTGGCGCGCTTCGGTGGGCCTTATCTGGCGGGAAAGGATTTCAGCGCCGTCGATGCCTTCTTCGCCCCCGTGGCCTATCGCGTGCGGACCTATGGGCTGGATGTCGGAACTGGACAGGCTTGGGTCGACCACATCCTCGCCCATCCCGCAATGCAGGCATGGGAAGCCGCCGCACTCAAGGAAGAGTGGCGCGAGGTCGGGCATGAGGAAGAATTGCGGGCGTGCGGCGAAGTGGTGGCGGATTATCGGGTGGCCTGAGCTTTAGCCTTTACCGCTTCCGCAAACATCGCCCCTTCATCCGCCGCAAAGTGCAGGAACAGGCTGGGCTCGATGAGTTCCAGTTCCATCAGGCGGAAAGCGCCCTCGCCATCGCGGACCATATCGATGCGGGCATAAGTGAGCGGGCCGCAATCGAGCAACTTGTCGGTAGCCGCCAGAGCTGTTTCGGCGAGGGTTCTTGCATCGGCGGGTGCCTCGATGCTGCGCTCGACGCCGCCAAATTGTTCCTGCACGCGGAAGTCGCCCTCGGCAGGATGCTTGCTGATCGCGTGGCTGTAGCAGCCGCCAAAGTAAAAGAGCGAATATTCGCCATCCTCGGCAATCGCGGGAAGATAAGGCTGCACCAGCATCCGTTGCCCCACCGCTTCGGCTGGGAGCGGGTCGGACCGGCCGATCAAGAATGTGCCATCGGCCCCGCCAGAGATGGGCGGCTTTACCACAAGGCGCGGGCTTTCAAGGATTTCGCGTGCGCTTGCCAGTGCGGCGTCGCTCATCGATTCGCGAATCAAAGTCGGCACCGTAGCGACGCCTGCGGCAGACAGTTCCGCCAGATAGGTCTTGTCGCTGTTCCAGCGCAGCACCTTCGCCGGATTGGCCATTGGCAAGCCCTCGGACTCCAACCGGTCGAGCAGCGCGAACCAGCCGGGCACATCGCGCTGGTAGCCCCATGTCAGCAGCGGAAGGACAATTTCAAAGCCGGAAAGGTCGCCCGGGTCGGTCCAGGGACGAAAAGTGAGGCTCGGCCCAAGCAGCCGCTCATAATGCGCCTTGGGCAGCGACCAGTTTTCCCAATATTCGGGGGCAGGGGTGAGGATGGCGATTTTGGACATGTCGGAAAGCGGCCTAGGCCTTCTCCCCCGCCATCTGCAAAATCTCACTCCACTCTTCCGGGCGCACTTTGCCGACGGACAAGCGCGACAGCCGGACGAGGTCCATTTCGGCGAGTTTGGGGTTGGCCTTGACCGCTTTCAGCGGAACAGGGTTTTTGAGCTTGCGTACCGGCTTCACCTTCACGGCGACGAATTTGCCCTTCTCGTCGGTGGGATCGATAAAGGCGGTCTTGCTGATCTTGATGATCCCGACCACCTCGACGCCGATATTGCTGTGGTAGAAGAATGCGAGGTCGCCTTTCTTCATCGTCTTCATGTTGAGCGCGGCGGCGTGATTGCGCACGCCGTCCCAAGTGCCTTCTTTCTCGGCCACCAGATCGTCCCAACTGTATACATCGGGTTCCGATTTCATCAGCCAATATTGCTCGCTCATTTGACGCTCCTTTGATCGGCGTCAATTTCGCTGGCATGCAAATAGGTCAAGGGCTATTTGCATGGATATGAGTCAAATGCCCGATATTTCGCTGGCCAGCAGCGACACCCAAGCCATCTCCCAAGCCCTTGGCGACAGTTTCCGAACCTATGGTTTTGCCAAGGTTGTCGACCATGGGATCAATCCGCATCTTGCCAAGGAGGCTTGGCGCCTCTCGAAAGAGCTGTTTGCCCGCTCGACCGAGGAAAAGTTGCGCTGGTACGATAAGAATATCGCGGGACAGCGCGGTTACACCCCTTTCAAGACCGAGATTGCCAAAGGCGCCGACCATCATGACCTGAAGGAATTCTGGCATGTCGGGCGGACTTTGCCCGAAGGGCATCCGCTGGAAAGCGATATGCTCAAGAATATCTGGCCCGATACGGTCGATGGTTTCCGCGACGTGTTTGAGCCACTCTACGCCGAGTTTGACCGGGTCGGTGCGAAGATATTGTCCTACCTCGCCATTTATCTTGGGCTGGAAGCAGACTGGTTTGACGACAAGATCAACGTCGGCAATTCAATCCTGCGCCTGCTCCACTATCCGCCGATCGAAGGTGATACCGAAGGCTGCATCCGTGCCGGCGCGCATGAGGATATCAACCTGATCACCCTGCTTCTTGGTGCAGAGGAATCGGGCCTTCAGATCCTGCGGCCTGACGGCACCTGGATGGATGTCTCGCCGCCCGAAGGCGGGTTGTCGCTCAATGTCGGCGATATGCTCCAGCGGCTGTGCAACCATTACCTCCCCTCGACCACGCACCGGGTACGCAATCCGATGGGCGAGCGGTCGAAGTACAGCCGCTATTCGATGCCCTTTTTCCTGCATCTCAATTCGGATTATCCGATTGCGACGCTACCGCAATGCATCAGCGAAGAAAATCCGAATCGCTATCCCGAGCCGATACTGGCCGACGACTATCTGCGTGAGCGGTTGATCGAGATCGGTCTGCTGAAAGCGTGACAACAATTTACGCGCTGTAAAGGGCGGGTCTGCTATCCCGAATCCGCGTCTGCGTGGGCGCATTCGGGGTGGCAATGGACAACAGGCTCAAAAACTGGCTGGGGAAAGCTGCGGCGGCTGTCGGCTATGACAAGCAGCACATTACCCGCACCGTCGCCTATCGCGAGATTGACCGCTGGCTCGATGGCATAGGCACCGAAACGCTCGACGCCTTGGAAATCAGTGCGGGTTGGAAGTGGCGCGTGCGGCAATGGGGCAGCTTCAGCGAAATGAACTGGCCCGATCATGATATTTGCAACGAACGGCTGGACCGCCAGTTCGACATCCTCATCGCTGACAATGTGTGGGAACACCTGCTTTACCCCTATCGCGCTGCGCGTAATGTCCATGCGATGCTGCGGCCGGGGGGCTGGTTCATCAACATCACACCCTTTCTGATCCGCTTTCATCCGATCCCGACCGATTGCAGCCGCTGGACCGAGCTGGGAATGAAGCATTTTCTGGAAGAGGCGGGCTTCGATCCAGAACGGGTAGTGACTGGCAGTTGGGGCAACGCCTCGGCAGTCAAAGCCAATTTGAACCGCTGGGCGCGGACTGGCTGGAAGCGACACCTGCCCAATGATGAGCGTTTTCCCGTAACCGTCTGGGCGATGGCCCAGAAGTCATGACGTTCAAGCCGCCCATCTGCATCGCCGTGCTGGCGCACAATGAAGAGGCGCGGATTGCCGCCTGCCTCAACAGCCTGCCGTTGAACGAAGCGGATGTGGCGATCCACGTCATTGTCAACGGATCTACCGACGCGACGGCCGCCATCGCAGGCGGCGTTGCCGCTGCGGCGCGCAACGTTCGGGTGCACATATATAAAGAAGGCGGGAAGGCGCGCAGCTGGAACCGGTTCCTGTTCGATGATCTGACCGGATTTCATGAAACGCATATATTTGTCGACGGCGATGCCGAAATCACGCCCGGTTCGATTGATGCGTTGAATCTAGCGTTGCAGAAAAAGCATGGCGCCAATGCCGCTTCGGGCATGCCGATGAACGGGCGCAGGATGGCTCATTACCAAAAAGTAATGCAGCGCGAGCATGGTCTGTTCGGCGATCTTTATGCGCTTCGCGGCGATTTCCTGCGGCGGATGAAGCAAGACGGTATCCGTTTGCCGGACGATGTAATCGGTGAAGATGGCCTGATTTGTGCGATGGCCAAGACCGATCTGGCCGATGAATCGAATTGGAACGATTATCGGGTTGCCGTGTGTGCGGGCGCGGGCTTCCTCTGTGCGCCGGTCAGCACCTTATCGCCCCAAAGCTGGCGCATGCAGTATCGCCGCATGGTGAACTATAGTGTACGCCACTATCAGAATGCGATGATCAGCCGGATCATGCGCGATACCGGCCCCAAAGGGTTGCCCCGTTTGCTTTCGGACATCTACCGGCGCGAATTGCCGGGGATGGAGCCGAGAGGGCGGCCCGAACTGTTCTGGTTTGACCGGTTGGCGCTCAAACGGATGGCTCAAGCGGTCGAGCCCGGCTAGGCCGCATCGGGTTGCGCTTGCACCTTTCGGCGTACTAGCAAATTGAGAACCTCCGTCGCCGTTTCACGCGAACCAAACCAAAGCAGGGCTCCGTAAATCAATCCGCCGACTCCTGCGAGCAGCAGAAGGTGGAGCATCGGCACCAGTTGCGGCCACAGCGCCTCAACTAGATAGCGGTCGAACAACCAAACTAAAACAGCCATCGACGCCGCTGCGCACAGACCGGGTATCACGGCCCCGGCCAGCTGGCTAAGCTGAAATCCGATATGCGGTCGTGCCTGATAGATGGTGAAGGCAAGGAGTAGCGGGAACGACACCAGCCAGCCCCAGGCCAATCCTGTCGCTCCGAAACGGATGGCCGCCAGATAGACCAATGGCATGATAATTGCGCCCGCAATCGAATTGCGCATCGTCACACCCGGTAGGCCGAGTGCGTTGATCGCAGGCTGAAACAGGAACTGCAAAGTGGCCACCGGCATGGCAAGCGCAAGAATTGCGACGATTGGTGTGGCCTCCAGCCACTTCTCACCCATCAACGTGGCAACGAAGGGTGCGGCCGTCACGGCCATGCCGAAATAGAGCGGAAAGGCGACGAGCATGATGAGGCGCACGGCCTTGAGGAAACTATAGGCGAGCTTGCCCTGGTCGTGTTGGATCCGCGCATAGGCGGGGAAGGCTACCTCGTTCAGGGGCGGGATGAATTTGGTGGCGAACAGCTGTGTCAGGAATAGCGCTTCAGCATACAGCCCCAGATCATGGGTGTCGAAATGGCGGCCAGCGATAAAGATATCAGACTGGCTTTGCACGATGAAGAAGCCATGTCCGATCAAGAGCGCGGTACCGAAGGTGAAGATGTGCCCCGCGCCACGAAAGTTGAAGCTAGGCAACACCCAGAATCGGGTTGCGACCATCAGCATGACCGCGCGGCTCCAGAATATCGAGATGGGGGCGAAGACCAATGTCCACACGCCCGCCCCATTTAACGCCAGTGCCAGTGCGACCGCAGCGCCAACCAAAGAGGTCAGCAGATTGATGATCGCTGGCTTCCGGAATTCCAGATCGCGCGTCATCAGCGCTTCGGGAAGAATCAGGAAGGGCGTCGACAGATAGATCAGCGACTGCCAGCGCAGCATCTCTGCCACGACCGGCTCCCTATAATAGGCAGCGGCCAGCGGGGCGGCGATGAAGAGTTGGATGAGTGCCAATCCGACATTGAGGAGAATCAGCATGCCAAAAGCCTGCCTGATTCGGATCGGTTCGACTGATTCGGATTGGATCAGCGCGCTGACAAAGCCATATCCGTTGAGGAAATTGAGGAAAACGAGCACGACCGAGGTCATTGCGAACAGGCCATAGTCGCTGGGATCGAGGATTCGGATGACAGCGAGAGTCGCGCCCCAGCTGACGATCTGCGAGATGATTTGGGTCCCGGAACGCCAGAAAACCGCGCGTTTCACGCGGTTTCCAAAGTCTTCTCCTTCCGGCGGTGTGATTGTCTGCGCATCGCTCATGAAGGTACCAACTATCGATAATTGCTTACAAAAACGTGGTTTTCCGGGGTTCCGCAAAAATTTTGAAATAAAATTGCAAAAACCCTGTTGACCGAATCGTAGGACCCCTTTAGAGGCCCCTTCACCGGACGGGAAGCAAACGCTTCTGCGGTCTGGTCGCCAACATAGCAGGACACTCCCTCCTCCGGTAGGAATATCGGGGAACGTTGAGTGTCCGGTTTTTTGTCGGTCGGCTCTTTGACATTGTGATGTTTGATGAAGGGACATGTGGGCGGCGGCCCCGGTTTCTGCGGCTTCAAGGCGCAGAGTGATCGGGTTACCAAATACGCCGACTGCACATATGTCCTTTACGCATATCCATATATAGTAATTGACTATTGTGCAGCCCGGATCCTTGGATTTGGTCGTGCCAGTCGGTATTCCAACCGGTTGACATGATTATAAATCAAACTTGAGAGTTTGATCCTGGCTCAGAACGAACGCTGGCGGCATGCTTAACACATGCAA
>NZ_DAOLHN010000009.1:0-77538 GCF_035329025.1 Sphingorhabdus sp.
AGGCGCGGGTTGTGCTTCATCGTGCAGCTGCCGAGCGGGAACAGGCCGAGATCGATGGCGTAATTCTGACGCGACAGGCGGGTATAATGGCGGACGGTTTCGGGTTCCGAAAGGCCGGGCAGACCAATCTCGCGGTTCCGCTCCAGCCCGCCGAGACGCGATTGCACCTTGGGCGCGGGATCAAAATCGACGCCGGTGGTGTGACTGTCGCCAATCTCGAAAATCAGCGCTTCTTCGAGCATCAGTGCGCGATTTCCGGTGAAGGTTTCTGCCGCCATGACGTCACTTTCACCCATTTCCGGCCGCCAGCCGCTTGCATTTACCGTGCTCATGCCAACACCTCCTGCAAAGCCGCCGCAAAGGTTTCGATATCCTCCTCGCTGACCACTTCGGTCACCGCAATGAGCAAGCCATTTTCGAGGGTCGTTTCGCCCGGATAGAGGCGACCCAGAGATACACCGCCAAGCACCTTCTTCGCAGCCAGCTTGTGCACCACATCGCGGGCATTGACGGGCAGTTTCAGCGTGAATTCGTTGAAGAAGCTGTCGTTGACAAGGGTGACGCCGGGGATCTGCGTCAGGCGATCCGCAGCCTGTACCGCACGGGCATGGTTCAGCGCGGCGAGATCGCGCAAACCGCGCTCACCCAGCAAGCTCATGTGAATACTGAAGGCTAGGGCACAAAGCCCTGAATTTGTGCAGATGTTGCTCGTTGCCTTCTCGCGGCGGATATGCTGTTCGCGGGTCGAAAGCGTAAGCACAAAGCCGCGCTTGCCCTCGGCATCGACCGTCTGGCCGCACAGGCGGCCCGGCATTTGCCGCACAAACTTCTCCTTGCAGGCAAACAGGCCAACATAGGGCCCGCCAAATTGCAGACCGACGCCAAGCGATTGCCCTTCACCAACGACAATATCCGCGCCCATTTCACCCGGAGCTTTGATCGCCCCCAGGGCCACAGGCTCTGTGACCACCGCGATCAGCAGCGCGCCATGCTCATGTGCTTTCTGAGCTATAGGGCTTAAGTCCTCAATACGGCCCAGAATATCGGGATACTGTACGACAACGCAGCTGGTTTCGCCATCAATCGCATTGAGCAAACGTGCGGTATCGCTTTGCGCCATATCGAGCGCGGCGAGATCGAGCGTATCACCCGTGAAGCGTGCCATCGTCTTTGCCACGCTGACATAATGCGGGTGCAAGCCCGAGGAGATAACCGCCTTGTTCCGCTTGGTCACACGCCCGGCCATACCGATTGCCTCCCAGCAGGCAGTCGAGCCGTCATACATTGAGGCGTTAGCAACGTCGCAGCCGAAAAGGCGCGCAACCTGCGTTTGGAATTCAAACAGCATCTGCAACGTGCCCTGCGCGATTTCGGGCTGGTACGGTGTATAGGCGGTCAGGAATTCACCCCGCTGGATCAAATGATCCACGCTCGCCGGCACATGGTGCTTGTAAGCGCCTGCCCCCAGGAAAAAGGGATGGTGCGCCGCCGCCATATTCTTGCGAGCCATCGCGGAGAAATGCCGCTCAACCGCCATTTCGCTCGCATGCATCGGCAGGCCCGGAATCGGTCCTTTCAGACGTGCCTCTTCGGGAACGTCGACGAACAGGTCATCAATCGACGCTGCGCCGATTGTGGCGAGCATCGCCTGCCGGTCGGTGTCTGTCAGGGGTAAATAGCGCATGGTGTGCCTTTGTCGTTTTTGTTTTGTCATCCCCGACTTGATCGGGGATCCATGGCCTGAATTGTCGGATTAATCCGGAATGTCAGACCATGGATTCCCGCTTTCGCGGGAATGACATTGGTCGGTTAGAGCGAATCCACAAATGCCTTGTAAGCTGCAGCATCCATCAGCCCGTCGAGTTCGGACGGATCGCTCAGTTCCAGCTTAAAGAACCAGCCCGCGCCTTCGGGATCGCTGTTCACCAGCGCCGGATCATCGGCAAGCGCGTCGTTACCTTCGGTGACGGTACCCGAAACCGGGGCATAGACGTCTGAGGCGGCCTTCACCGATTCGACGACCGCCGCATCGCCACCCTTGGAAAGCGTCGTGCCGACTGCGGGAACTTCAGCAAAAACGATATCGCCCAACTGGCCCTGCGCATAATCGGTGATGCCTACCGTGGCAGTATTGCCTTCGACGTCGATCCATTCATGCTCGTCGGTGAAATAACGGGTCATTTGCTCGCTCCTCTGCGATGGTAATTATGGGGAATGAAGGGCATCGCGGCGACGGCCAGCGGCACGCGCTTTCCGCGAACCTCCGCCTCCAGTGGCGTGCCGATGCTGTTATGGCTGGCGGCGACATAGCCCATGGCGATCGGCGCACCGACGCTGGGGGCAAATCCGCCCGAGGTGACAACGCCAACCTGTGCGGCACCTGCAAAAATCGGCGCACCTTCGCGCACCGGCATCTTGCCATCAACCGAAAGGCCAACCAGCTTGCGTGTGGGCCCATCGGCCAACGCCTTCAAGATGCGGGCCGCGCCGTTGAAACCGCCTTCAGCCCGACGCCGCTTCGAAACAGCAAAGCTGGCATTGCCTTCGACCGGATCGGTCGTCGGATCCATGTCATGCCCGTATAGCGGCAATCCGGCCTCCAGACGCAATGAATCGCGGGCGCCGAGGCCGATTGGCTTGACTTCTGGCTGCTGGCAGATGGCATCGGCCAACGCTTCAACCTGATCGGCCGGCACCGAAATCTCGACGCCATCTTCGCCGGTGTAGCCGGAGCGACTAATCCACAGTGGAACTTCACCCCACAGAAACAAGTCGGCTTCCATGAAATAGAGCTGATCCACGCCCGGCACGATCCGCGAGATGGCCTCCACCGCTCTCGGCCCTTGCAGTGCGAGCAGCGCGCGATCTTCGAGATGGTTGATGTCGACCGTTGCTGGCAGGTTCGCGCGCAAATAGGCGATATCCTGATGCTTTACCGCACCGTTGACGACGACATAAAGGCCGGTGGGCGTTGCCGTAACCATCAGGTCATCAAGAACACCGCCTTCTTCGCCGAGTAACAGCGAATAGCGCATCCGCCCCTCTTTCAGCGCCGAAATGTCACCCGGAACCAGCTTTTCAAGCGCGGCGGCAACGCCTTCGCCCGACAGTATCAATTGCCCCATATGGCTGACATCAAACAAACCCGCATTTTCGCGCGTCCACAGATGTTCGGCCATGATGCCTTCATATTGGATCGGCATCGCATAGCCTGCGAACGACACCATGCGGGCACCCTTGGCACGGTGCCAATCGCCCAGCGGAAGTTCGCGCATTTCGGTGTCGTCGCTCATAAATTCTCCGCACAAAAGTCCAGCCAGCGACGGCGTCGCTGCCTGCCCCCTCTGTCACGGATACCTGAGAGCTTTACCCCTTCGGTGGCCCCTCTTGCCGAGGAACGCTTTCCAGAGTGTCGCAAAAGCCAAAACGGTCCTTTTGCCTGAGAGATTCCGGGGCGGTTGCTCCTTCGGCGGCGGGGCTTCCCCCGCGCTCTCCCGTTTCGTCAGCGACTGAGTCGGCCTTGGCTTTTGGCCGCCGGAGAGTCAACCGGCGAGCGCGCGGATTGCATCATTTTCGTGGATATGTTTGCCCTGCCCGCCTGCAAGCGCGAGATGGGCGATGGCCTGCGCCACCACCAGCGCCGGAATAGAGCGATAGCGGCTGAGCCCGCCGACCATTAGCAAGTCGGTGAGCGGTGCGAGCATGATGGCAACACTCTCCCCCGGACGGTTTTCGGGGCGTTCCCCACCTGTCAGCAAGCCCGGACGCAGGAAGTCGACACGGTCGAAACCCATATGCGCCATGGCGGCCTCAGCTTCGCCTTTGGTCTTGAGATAGAAATTGGAGGCTTTGTCCGATGCACCAACCGAGGACACAGCGATCATGTGCCGAGCACCGGCGGCTTTTGCGGCCGAGGCAAAATCGGCAACAAGATCAAAATCGACGGCGCGGAAAGCGGTTTTCGATCCGGCGGTCCGCATCGTTGTGCCGAGGCAGGAGATAGCGATATCTGCCTTGATTGCAGCAACTTCCGTTGGCCAGTCTGTGGCAGCCGCTTCGTGCACAATCACGCCCGTTGGCACACGCTCTGGCTTCCGGCGAACGAGTATATGGGATTCGACTTCCTCCTGCCCCGCCAGTGCAATCACCAATTGCTTGCCGATAAGTCCCGTTGCGCCTGCAATGACGATCCGTTTCATTTACCAAACCCTTCATGTTTGCCGCCGAATATGTCGCGATGACAATTGACCGCGAACCGGTCGGTCATGCCTGCCAGAAAATCGCCGATATGGCGTGCTCGCGCAGGCTGCTCCACAGGCAGGCTGTCACGCCATTCCTGCGGCAGCAATCCGGCATCTCCGCTATAGGCTTCGAACAGGTCGGCAATCACCTTGGCCGCATGCTCGGCGGCGCTGATCTGGGTCGGGTGATGATAGAGATTGGCATACATGAACGCCTTGAGCGTACGTTCGCGCTCGGCCAGCTCGTCGGAAAAACCGCCAATGGTGTAGCCCGCGGCGCGCACATCATCTACCGTTTGTATGCCAGCTTCGGCGATGCGCGCCTTGGTCGTTTCAATCACATCATTGACCATCACGCCGATCTGTTCGCGGATTAGTTCGCGGAGCAGCGTTTCATGGCGCGCACCGGGATAGCGATCACAAATTGCGCGCCAACGCCGCTCGACAAAGGGCAGCTCGAGCAGTTGGTCGAGCGTCAACAGGCCGGCCCGGATGCCGTCATCGATATCGTGATTGTCATAGGCGATATCATCCGAAATCGCTGCTATCTGCGCCTCTAGTGAAGCAAAACTGGATAGTTCGAGCGGGAAATCGTTGTCGATTTCGCGCAAAGCCCAATTCGGATCACGCACCGGTCCATTATGCTTGGCGAGGCCTTCCATCAGTTCCCAACTGAGGTTCAAGCCGGACCAAAGCGGGTAAGGGCTTTCGAGTTTGGACAGGGTGCGCAGTGTCTGCGCGTTGTGGTCGAAGCCGCCATAAGGCGCCATCGCGGCCTCCAGCGCATCCTCTCCGGCATGGCCGAAGGGCGGATGGCCGATATCATGCGCAAGGCACAAGGCCTCGGTCAGATCTTCATCGAGATCCAGCGCTCGAGCTATGGTGCGGCCAATCTGCGCGACTTCCAGGCTGTGGGTCAGGCGGACGCGGTAATGATCGCCGTCGGGCGCAATGAAAACCTGTGTCTTGTAGCGCAGGCGGCGAAAGGCGATCGAGTGGATGATCCGATCGCGATCACGCTGGAAAATGTTACGCGGCCCGCGCGCTTCCCCACCCGCTTCGGGGTGGAGCCTTCCGCGGCTGGTTTCAGGGTTGCAGGCAAAAGTTGCGCGGCTGTGCATGGGCATGCGCTTTGCACCAGAGGCGTTAACAAAACCAGCCGCTATTTGGCGCCCAGTTTCTTGACGACGGTGCCATTCTCGCTGTTCCAGACGAAGCTGCTACCCCCAGCTTTGCGATAATCGGCGTCCCATTTCTTAGCCGCTTGGGCGTTAGCGAAAGGCCCGACCAACAAGCGGCTCGATTTGCCCCAGACCGAAGTCCAGCCTTCCTTGCCCTTGAACAGTTCGGGCGATTTCTTGGCAAAGCGGCGATAATCGCCACCCAATGCAGCTTCGGCACCGGTCGCCACCTGCACCCAGATTCGCGCTGGCTGTGGCGGAGCTTTCGGTTCTACCTTGGCTTTGCCGGTTTTGGGGTCTTTGAAGGCGGTTGTTGCCGCTATATCTGCCTTGGCCTGTGCCTTCTGGATTGCCTTCAAGTCAACCGGCGCGACTGTGCGTTTCTGCTCACTCTCCGGGATTTCGATGGACTGCACCAACGCGCCAAGATCGAAAGAGGCCGTCTTGGCAGGTTCAGGCTGCTGCGCCGAAGGCAATGCGGCTGGCGGCGATGCGTCCGCTGCGGCCACTTGTGTAGCTGAAGTAGCAGCTGGCACGTTTTGGAGGACCGGCCCCTGAACCGCCGGTTGCGCCGAAGTTGGCACCGTATCGACTATAAGATTTTCAGCCACCCTGGTTTCAGCAGGAGCAGGAATAATCACGGGAGGTTTGGTCGCTGGTGCAGCGACAGCAACAGGATCAGTTTTGGCAGGTGCTGGCGTCGAACTTGATGCAATCACCTGTCGTTGGCGCACTTCGTCTATCGCGCTTTTGGGCGTTACTATGGTGCTGGTTTCGGCAGGGATCGAACCACCGCTATTCACCGTTTGTGGAGCAACTGCAATTGAAGGTGGAGGGGATGCAGGCGGAGTCCGACCGGGAAGGATGATCCGCACTGGCGCGCGCGCGGTATCCGGCGGGGGAAGCTGCGCCGAGTCAAGGACAACCGGTTTTGACTTCGATGCTTCGTCCACCTTCTGCTGTGCCGAAGCGGTCGAGAACCCCGGCTTGGCATCGTTCCGGGCTACCCGAGTTTCGCTTGGCTTGGGTTTCTTTTCGTCTTTTTTGGATGCCGCTGACTTTTTGGAAGAACTTCCAAGCGGCTGGCCCGCCGGTATCAACCGGTCCTGTCCTGTCGCCGTGCTGGCAACCTTGGTCACACCGGTCGCAGCTGCAATCTGGCGCAATTCGGGCGTGTCTTCGCCTATCCGGCCAACAGGAAAATGCCCGAAATGCATGGCAGCTGCGCGTTGTGCATCGGTCATGCGCGGCATTTGACGGAGGAAGCCTTCCATGCGCCTTGCAGATTCCGGCGACAGAAAGCCCTCCGCAATTTGTACGGCTTCCTTCAAATTGCCGCGTGCTGCCAGCATCATTGATCGGGCACGCCAGGCTTCCGGATCGTTCCGCTGCAACAACGGTACGAGCAAGCCATCGGCTTCATTCGCATTGCCAGCCATCGAGAGCGACATGGCGTACCGCCGGGTCAAATCATCGCTGTCGCCATAACTGCGCGCCAATTGGTAATCCTGATGCGCACGGGCAAAATTGCCGAGAAGATCAAAGGCCAAGGCCCGATCGAGAGCGATCGAGCGTTCGGTTGCTCCCAGCCGGATCGCATCGTCGAAATAGCGGAGTGCCTCAAAAGGGTTTTCGGTACGCACCATCGCGGAACCCAGCCCTGCGACCGTCCGTGAATTGCCTGGCTGGATGCTGTTAGCGCGGGTGAAGAAGTTAAGCGCAGCGGCGGCGTCACCCAATTTCAGCGATGCATGGCCCGCGTCGGTCAAGGCAGCCGGATCCGAAGGGCGCAACGCCATACGGCGGACGGCATCGCGCAATTCTAAAGAGGCGGGAGAATCAAAGGCAGGTTTGACTTGCGGCTTGGCCTGCTCGAACTGGTCCAACAGGCTTTCATCAGCGTCCTGCGCAGCAATAGGTGCGGCCAAGGCAAGCCCAAGCGCAAAAGTTAGCGAGACCCGTTTCATATATGTCATTGGCCCGCAAATGTGATGCGCATGGCAAAATTGCAATCGCTACGCATCAAAGCGCGCCGGATTGTGCCGCATGCTCGACAAGCGGCTTCATCCGGCACGGTTTTGAATCAGCTATTGCTCTGACGGTCCAGGAAACGCGGTATGTTGACCCCGCCAGCATTGTCATCCTCGGGTTCTTCATTCCCACGCGTCAGGCCACGCGACAGGTTCGACATCCGTTCGAACAAGGTGCCGCCGCCGGTCGATACGCGCGGTGCGGGCTGAACGGGATCGACCTGAGCTTCGCCATAAACCGGCGCAGCAGGCGCCATCTCTTCAACCGGCTCATCATGTGCGACATGGGCTTCACCCAGTTCGAAAGTCGCTTCTTCAGCTTCCGGCTGTGACAGATCGAGTACGCCGTCATCTTCGGCGGATGTGCCTTCGCCATAGTTAAAAGCCGAACTATCCTCTGCTTCGGCAACGGGCTGATATTCTTCAACCGGTTCGGGTTCGGAAAGCTCAAGCGCCTCTTCAACGACCGGTTCAGGTTCAACTACCGGTGGCGGCGCAAAGCCCCCCAGAGGCGTTGCCGGACGACTGTCAAAGGCATAGGAACGCGCTGGCTGGACCGCCTGACCGTCCTGGTCGATACCGGTGGCAACTACCGAAACACGTATCTTGCCGTTGAGATTTTCGTTGAACGCCGAACCCCAAATGATGTTCGCATCGGGATCGACGAGCTCGCGGATATGATTGGCTGCTTCATCGACTTCCATCAGGCGCATATCTTCGCCGCCGGTAATCGAGATAATGACACCCTTTGCACCTTGCATCGAAACGCCATCGAGCAACGGGTTGGCAATCGCCCTTTCGGCAGCTTCCAGCGCGCGTCCATCGCCCTCGGCTTCGCCGGTGCCCATCATCGCCTTGCCCATTTCGTGCATCACCGAACGCACGTCGGCAAAATCGAGATTGATAAGGCCGGGCATCACCATCAGGTCAGTGATGCCTCGCACACCCTGCTGCAAGACTTCGTCTGCCAGCAGGAACGCTTCCTTGAAGGTCGTGTTCGGATTGGCAACCAGGAACAGATTCTGGTTCGGAATGACGATCAGCGTGTCGACATGTTGCTGCAGTTCGGCAATTCCCGAATCCGCGGAGCGCATACGACGCGAGCCTTCAAACAGGAAGGGTTTGGTTACGACACCGACAGTCAGGATATTCATCTCACGCGCCGCGCGGGCGATAACCGGCGCTGCTCCGGTACCCGTGCCGCCACCCATGCCCGCAGCGATAAAGCACATATGAGCACCTTGCAGCGCCTGCTTTACCTGCTCAATGGTTTCCTCGGCTGCTGCACGGCCAACTTCTGGACGCGAACCAGCGCCAAGTCCCTGCGTGATATCGGGGCCAAGCTGGATACGATATTCTGCCGGTGAAGCGTTGAGCGCCTGGGCATCTGTGTTGGCGACGACGAAATCGACGCCTTCCACCCGCGCACCGATCATGTTGGCGATGGCATTGCCCCCTGCTCCGCCGACACCAATGACTGCAATTTTGGGCTTCAGTTCATCGACGATTGGCGGACCGATGTTGATGCTCATTCCTGTTCACTCCCTTGGCCGGTCTGGCATAAGAAAAAGAAGTTCAAAAACCCCCGTTAACTGTGTCTTGTGGCACAAAATTCAGGGCAAAACACGCAAAAGTTACCCACAGGCTGCGGGTTGTTCTTGGCGCGCGGCTAGAGGTTCTCTCTTATAGCCTGCATGATGCGAGCGATGACACCCGCATTGGAAGATTTTACAGCGCTATCAGAACCTTGCAGGCCCAAGCGCAGGTCGGAAGGGTTCGAATTCGCGTAGAGCGCAAGCCCTGCCATTGTCGAGAATGCCGGTCCGGAATGGGCATCAGGAAGCCCTGGAAGCTCAGTCGGGCGACCGACGCGCACCATACGCCCCAGCGCCGCCTGCATATGGTCGGCAAGCCCCTTCAATTCGGCACCGCCGCCCGTCAGCACTACATGGTGTTTTCCCGGATTCGAAAAACCCATTTCCTTCAATGCGCGCCCGATGTCTGCAACCATGGCATCAATCCGCTGCGATATGATGGCATTCAGCTGCGCGCGCGTGATTTTCGGTCGCTCTGCCTGCGTCGTATCACCCGGTGCCGCAACGTCGAGGCTTTCCTGATGGTCACGCGGAGAGGTAATCGCCGACCCGTGGAAGCATTTAAGCCGCTCTGCCTCTGCCCGGCGGATCCCGAACACCGAGGCGATCTCGTCGGTAATGTCCGCGCCTCCGTGATTGAGCGTAACCAGACCGGCCAGCATGCCGCCGATGAATACTGAGACATTGGTGACAGCCGCCCCCATCTCCACCATTGCGACGCCCAGTTCGCGTTCCTCCGCGCTCAGGCAGGCTAGCCCGGCTGCAACGGGCGAAGCAACAATCGCATCGACCCCCAGATGAGATGCACGGGCCGTCATGTCGAGGTTACGCACTGGCGACGGGTCTGCCAGAACGGCATGGATTTCCACCCCGACACGGTCGGCATAAAGGCCCAACGGATTAGCTACGCCGGCGTTGCCATCAAGCGCATAAAGCGTCGGGCTGACATGCAGAACAACCTTGCCCCGCGTATCGATATTCGCCCGACCTGCAGTCAACAGGTCGTCTATGTCTGCTTGCTCAACCTTGTCCCCACCAAGGTCGATTTCGACCGGCGATAACAGGCTGTCGAGACCACCTGCCGACATGGCAAGCCATACGCGATCGATATTGATGCCCGCAATCCGCTCTGCCTGTTCCACCGCATGACGCACCGAAAGCTCGGCGAGTTGCATATCGGCAATGCATCCGCGCACCACGCCCTTGCTCTCGCGCTGCCCGGTACCCAACACATGGATCGCTCCACCTTCATCGACCCCGGCAATCAATGCCGAAACTTTGGAAGAGCCGATATCAAGCGTGGAAATAATCTTGTCGTATCGCACCGCCATCAGGCCGCATCCCCGCCTTCCCCGGCTTCGGCAGACGGCTTTTCGCTTGGCTTGATTTCGACCGGCTTTTCCTTTGCCGCACGGCGCATATAGGCGCGTTCGGGGTCGCGCAGGTCGAAATGGATTATGTCACGACCCAAAAGGCGATGCACACCATCCATGCGCGTGAAATTGACCAGCGCCTGTGCGGCCAGATTATCACCTTCGGGCAATGAGAGGGTTTCGCCGGTCTTGAAGCGCAGATCCCAGCGGCGATTACCCACCCAACTCGCGCCTGCAACCTGATCCTTGAGCGACTGCGCACTATCGAGCAATTTGGCGAGCGCCACAACTTGCTGGTCTGCGCCTTCGCCGTTTATCACGGGAAGGCTGCCAATCTCTGCCCGTGAAATTTTCTCAAGCTCGGTACCTTTATCGTCGATCAGCGAGAAGACGCCATTGCGATGCCACACAGCAGTTGGCTTACGTTCCAATATGTCGACGACCAGCGTATCCGGCAGGCGGCGTGTCACCCGCACATCCTTGATCCAGCCATATTCGATCAGGTCAGCGCGGATCTTGTCGATATCGACCAGCGGCATTGCCCGGTCCTTTTCGGCGAGCACGATGTCGTACACCTTAAGCTGGTCGACACGGTCCATGCCTGTAATCTCGACGCGCTTCACTTCGAACCCGGCCTTGGCGGCGACCTGCGCATATTGCTGATAGGCCGCCTGCGGCACGCCGAACCAGTTGGCAACAATCAGCGCCACCAGCAGCAGCACCAAGAGCACGCCCCAGGTTAGCACGCGCTGAATATCTTCTTCAGTGAACGGCAGGATACGGAGCAGCCGGTCCATGATGCTGACTTGCCGGACCTTTTTGCGCGGCGTCGCCTTGCGTGCCTTGGCAGGTGCCTTGCGGGCAGTTGCCGTCTTCATGCAAGCGCCTCCTTCACAAGGATATCGACGAGCTGTTCATAGCTGATCCCCATCTGCTTCGCTTGTTCGGGAACGAGGCTCAAGGGAGTCATGCCCGGCTGGGTATTGGTTTCCAGAACGAACACGCCATCGCGACCCAATTCGTCGTCCCAGCGGAAATCGGTGCGCGATGCTCCTTTGCAGCCGAGCAACTCGTGCGCGCGCTGCGCGAGTTCCATCATATAATCTTCGATGTCTTTGGGGATTTCAGCCGGGCAGACATGCTCGGTCAGTCCGTCGGTATATTTGGCATCGAAATCGTAAAAGCCGCTTTTGGGCTTGAGTTCGGTCACGCACAGCGGCTTTCCGCCTAGAACCGCAACCGTCAGTTCGCGCCCCTTGATAAAGGGTTCGGCGAGCAGCGTGTCAAATTCCTGCCACGGCCCCACGGCATCGCGCGCAATCGGATTGCCATAATTGCCATCCGCCTTGACGATCGCGACGCCTACCGAGCTGCCTTCGTTGACGGGTTTCAGCACATAAGGGCGCGGCAGCGGGTCTGCTGCATACAGTCTCTCGCTTTCGACAATTATCCCCTTGGGCATCGGGATACCCGCAGGCACCAGCCGCTGCTTGGTCAGTTCCTTGTCGATCGCAATCACCGAGGTCACCATACCGCTATGGGTATATTTGATGTCCATCAGGTCGAGCATACCCTGCACACTGCCATCCTCACCGGGGACGCCGTGCAGCGCGTTGAACACGACATCGGGCCGCAA
The DNA here is from genome assembly GCF_035329025.1 of Sphingorhabdus sp. Classification (GTDB taxonomy): domain Bacteria; phylum Pseudomonadota; class Alphaproteobacteria; order Sphingomonadales; family Sphingomonadaceae; genus Sphingorhabdus_B. Next base: position 12,057 of record NZ_DAOLHN010000009.1, read on the forward strand.
TGCCGCCAGCACCTGCGCGACGTTGCGATCCATATCGACGCGGCTGACCTTATAGCCGACTTTTTCGAGCGCATCGGCAACGCCATTGCCGCTCATCAACGAAACCGGTCGTTCGTTGGACCAGCCGCCCATGAGGACTGCGACATGGATCGGCTCGCTCACTTCGCTTTTCCCACTCTTTGAATTTCCCAATGCAGGTCGATGCCTGATTTTGCCTTCACGCGCCGACGGACTTCTTCACCCAGTTCCTCGATATCGGCACTGGTGGCATCGCCGGTGTTGATGAGGAAATTGGTGTGCTTTTCCGAAACCTGCGCACCGCCGATTTGCAAGCCACGACAACCCGCTTCATCGACAAGTTGCCAGGCCTTCCCGCCATCTGGATTTTTGAATGTCGACCCACCGGTTTTCGACCGAAGCGGTTGCGAAGCCTCGCGGCTGGCCGAGATGCGGTCCATCTCGGTCTGGATGGCTTCAGGCTCGCCGGGCCTCCCGCGAAAACGTGCGCCGACGACAATGGCGCCTTGGGGCAATTCGCTATGGCGATAGCTGTAGTGCAGTTGCTCTACCGGCAAGGTCACCAGATCGCCATTACGCAAAACCACGTCGCAATCGACGAGGATATCCTTCACCTCGCCACCATAGGCGCCGCCGTTCATCCGGACAAAACCGCCGACGGTGCCGGGGATCGAGCGAAGGAATTCCATGCCGGCAATGCCATTGTCGCGCGCGGTGGAGGAAACGAGGATCCCACTTGCCCCTGCCCCGCAATCGAGCGTTACTTCATCAACCTTGGAAACCTTGGCAAAAGCTTTGCCCAGCCGGACGACCACGCCCGGCACACCGCCATCGCGGACGATCAGGTTCGAACCCAGACCCAGCGCCATTACTGGGACAGCGGGATCGAGGGCGTAGAGGAAATCGGCCAGATCCTTGGCATCGGCAGGCTCGAACAGCCATTCCGCTGAACCGCCGCTCTTAAACCACACGAGTGGCGCAAGCGGCGCATCATGCGTCAGCTTTCCACGCACCGGAGGCAAGGCGTAGCAAACGCTCATCCACGCGCCTTTTTGATTGCCTCGGCCAGCCCTGCGGCCCATTTGGTGATATCGCCCGCACCGAGGCACACGACCAGATCGCCTTCGCGGGTGGTATCAGCCAATTCCTTCGCCAATGCCTCAGCGCTTTCAATTTCCTGCGCATTATGGTGCCCGCGCCGTTTGATCTTGCCGACCAGTTCGGCACTGGAAACGCCTTCGATCGGCGCTTCGCCCGCCGCATAGACGGGGGTGATATAAACTGTGTCGGCGTCGTTAAAGGCGGTAGCGAAATCTTCCATCAGATTGCCGAGGCGCGAATAGCGGTGCGGCTGGCACACCGCGATGACGCGGCCTTTGACGCCTTCGCGTGCGGCCGACAGTACAGCGCGGATTTCGACCGGATGGTGGCCATAATCGTCAATGATGGTGACACCGTCGACTTCGCCCACCTTGGTGAAGCGCCGTTTGACGCCGCCAAATTTTGCGAAACCGGCTTGCACCTGCTCGTCGCTCATCCCGCGTTCGAGGCCGACCGCGATAGCCGCAAGTGCATTCTGCACATTATGGCGCCCCGACATCGGCAGGAACACGTCCGCAATCTCGCGCTTGCTGCCATCGCGCGCACGGATCACAACATCAAAGGTATTGCCGCCGAGTTCGGGGCGGACATTGTCCGCACGCACATCGGCTTGCGCTGAAAAACCGTAGGTCAGGATGCGACGGTCGCGGATGCGCGGGATGATCGCCTGCACTTCGGGATGGTCGAGGCAAAGGATCGCTACGCCGTAGAAGGGGACATTTTCTATGAATTCGATATAGGCAGCCTTGGCCGTATCGAAATCGCCATAGTGGTCGAGATGTTCGGGATCGATATTGGTGACCACCGCGATGGTGCCATCGAGACGCAGGAAGCTGCCATCGCTTTCGTCGGCCTCTACGACCATCCAGTCGCTGTCGCCTAGACGCGCGTTCGAGCCATAATTGTTGATGATGCCGCCATTGATCACCGTCGGATCGAGCCCGCCGGCATCGAGCATCGCGGCGATCAGCGAGGTTGTGGTGGTCTTGCCATGCGTGCCTGCAACGGCGACTGTATATTTCAGCCGCATCAGTTCGGCGAGCATTTCCGCCCGACGCACCAGCGGGATACGGCGTTCGAGTGCGGCCTCTACTTCCGGATTACCGCGCTTCACTGCCGTCGACGTCACCACCACGGCCGCATCGCCGAGATTTTCAGCGGCATGGCCGATCATCACCTTGATGCCGCGACTGCGCAGCCCTTCGATCACATAGCCCTCGGCAATGTCGCTGCCCTGCACCGAATAGCCGAGATTGTGCATCACCTCGGCAATGCCGGACATGCCGATGCCGCCGATACCGACGAAATGGATGGTGCCGATGTCGGTGCCAACACCCTTCATGAAACTGCTTTCCGTGCGAGGGCCGGCTCGGCGCTGCCAAAGCCAAGGCCAGATTGTTCTTTGGTGGTCAAAGTCTGCATCAGCGGCGCGCGACCGAAGGATTCAACCAAATCGGCAAGATCATGCACGGCATCCGGGCGGCCGCAGCTTTTGGCAGCGCGTGCCGCATTTTCCAGCGTTTCAGGGATCAGTGCCATTTTCTGGATTTGCTTGGCCAACTCCACCGGCGTGAATGCCGACTGCTTGATCGCGCGTGCACCACCCGCCTTCACCATCTCGCTGACATTGAACGCCTGGTGGTTGTCCATCGCGGATGGCAGCGGGATCAGGATTGCAGGACGACCTGCGCAAGTCAGTTCGGCGATGGTCGATGCCCCTGCCCGCCCGATCACCAGATGCGACCAGCCAAGCCTTTCGGGGAAATCCTCGAGATAGGTGGCAAGCTGGGCCGGTATCTGGTGGTCCGCATATATTTTACGCACGGTTTCAAGGTCTTCGGCGCGGCATTGCTGGGTGACTTGTAAGCGACGGCGCAGATTGAGCGGCAGGCGCGCCAATGCGTCAGGTACGACTTCGGACAGGATCGACGCGCCTTGGCTGCCACCCGTCACCAGCACGCGGAACACGCCATCCTCGATAAAGGGCGGAAATGGCTCGTCGCGCAGCGCGATGACTTCTGCGCGCACCGGATTGCCAACCAGATGCACCTTGGCCTGATAGCCGGGCTTCACCCGTTGCACATCGGGATAGGCCGTGGCAATCGCGTTCACCTTGCCAGCCACCAGCCGGTTCACACGGCCGAGAACAGCGTTCTGCTCGTGAATGATTGTCGGCACTTTATTCGCAAAGGCCGCGAGCAAGGCAGGCAGCGCCGGATAACCGCCAAATCCGACCACCGCGGTCGGGTCGAATTCGTTGAACAGCTCTCGCGCCATCGCCCGCCCGCGCCAGATGTTACGTGCCGCCGCCAGCCATCCTCGCGGCCCACCTGCTACGCGGCCTGCGGGCATGATGTGCATTTCCATGTCCTCGGGGCAGCCGGGAATGGTCGAACCACGATTATCGGTGATCAGCGCAACCTGGTGCCCGCGGCGCATCAATTCGGCACCCAAGGCATAGGCCGGGATGATATGGCCGCCAGTGCCGCCTGCGGCGAGAACGAAATTGCGCGATACGCTCATTTCTAACGCCCATTCCCGATATAGGGTGACTGGTCAAGGAAAGGGTTACGCCGCGTCAATGCGAGCATCAATCCGCAGCACAAACACAAAGCCAATGTCGAAGATCCGCCATAGCTGATGAAAGGCAGTGTCATGCCTTTTGACGGGAATATACCAAGATTGACCGCGATATTGATCATCGCCTGCCCGCAAAACTGCGCGGCAAGGCCAGTGACCGCGAGCAGGATGAACTGGTCCTGCTCATCAAGCATGCGGATAACCACGCGGACGAGGATTGCGAAGAACAGCACGGCGATCACCATGCAGGCGAGCAGCCCGAACTCCTCACCCACGACCGAGAAGATATAGTCGGTATGCGCTTCGGGCAGCGCGAATTTGCGGGTGCCAAGGCCGGGACCGGTTCCGACGAAGCCGCCTGCGGTCAGCGTCGCCATCGCCAGCTTATCGTGCGTGATGCCTTCGGTGCCGAATATCCACGCGTCGATGCGCTGCTGCGCGACCGGATAGAAATTATAGGCGGCGATGATGCCAACAAGGCCGCCGACGGCGCTCGACCAAAGCAGCTTGGCCTGCACACCTGAAACCATCATCAGTGCGAACCATATCCCGCAGAAAAGGATCGTTTGGCCAAGGTCAGGTTGCAGCATCAACAATCCACAGATCAGCGCGGTAAAGCCCATGGTGATAATCCGCACCGGCAAGGTCGGGTCACGCTGCCGCCAGCTGATGATCCACGCCATGGTTACGGCATAGCAAGGCTTCAGAAATTCCGACGGCTGGAAGCTGGCAGGGCCAAGGCCAAACCAGCGCTGCGATCCGTTCACTTCCTTGCCGAGGATTGGTACCAGCAGAAGCAACAGCAGGAAGACGCAAAAGCCGCCAAGCGCGATGCGTTTCGCCTGTTCACGCGGATACATTGAAATGACGAACATGAACGGCACGCCGAGCGCCACCCAGGCCAGCTGCTTGTAGAAGAAGTAGAGCGGGCTGAGCGATTCCGTGTCGGTCGAAAGGCGACGCGCGGTAGCGGGCGAACCTGCCGCAACTGCAATCAGACCGATAGCGATAAGAACGAGAAAGAGCGACAACAGCACACGATCCAGTTCCCAGAACCAGATGCTCAGCGGTGATCGATCCCCCCGCCCCAGCCGGTTCGAAAGATCGCGCTTGCCGCCAAATCCCGGCGGCAGGCTGTTCCCGTTACCTTTCAATATGCCCAACATCACGTCCCCCTGTCGCGCAATGCAGCCACTATCTCCCGGAAACTGTCGCCCCGGTGTTCGAAATCGCGAAATTCGTCAAAGGATGCACAGGCCGGGGAGAGCAACACTGCCTCTCCCGCCTTCGCCGCGCCTGCCGCGGCAAATGTTGCATCGCGCAGCTTGGGATAGACTGTCACGTCCACCTTGCCTTGCAGGATAGCCGCAAGCTTCGCGCCATCTTCGCCAAATGCATAAGCCGCACGCACATTTGCGATTTGCGGCAGGCAGGCATCCAGATCTTCACCCTTTGCCTGACCGCCGAGCAGCCAATGGATCGCCGGATAGGCGCCCAATGCGGGTGCCGTCGAGGTTGGGTTGGTCGCCTTGCTGTCGTTGACATACAGCACGCCGTCCACCTCACCCAAACGTTCCATCCGATGTGCAAGGCCCGGATAGGTAGCAAGCCCGCGCTCGATCGTTTCGGCGTCCAATCCAATCGCCTCGCACGCGGCGATTGCACAGGCGACATTTTGCGCATTGTGCGGCCCCTGCAAAGAGGGCCAGCGCGACTGGTCTTTGATGTCGCTGGCGTGCACACGGCGGAGGCGATGGTGGATGCGGCTGGCAATCATCCGGCACGGATCATCGTCAGCCGTTATCACCGAAACCTTGTCGGCATGCTGCATGTGGAACAGCCGCTCTTTGGCCGCAGCATAATCAAGGAAGCTGTCATAGCGATCGAGATGATCGGGGGTGATGTTGGTGAGCACCGCGACGTCGCAATCAAGGCTGTGCGTCAGGTCGATCTGATAGCTCGACAGTTCGAGGACATAGACCCCGCCTGCGGGCAAAGGCTGCTGCGAGAGGATTGGTAAGCCGATATTCCCGCCCATGAGCGAAGGCAGCCCAGCGGTCTGCATCATGTGATGGAGCAAGGCGGTTGTGGTCGATTTGCCATTGGTTCCGGTGATGCCGATGACCTTGTGCGGCGGCAGCGATGGGCGGGCGAGTGCGAACAGTTCGATATCGCCGATGATCGGCACATTGGCATCACGCGCCTTGTTGGCAATCGGATGGGTATTGAGCGGCACGCCGGGCGACAATACCAGTCCGTCAAAACCGGCAAGATCGATTTCCATCGGATCGGCAAAGTTGACGTCGCCTTCGACCTGCGCCCGTGCTTCTTCCTTGCTATCCCAGGCGGTCACGTCCGCCCCGCTCGCGACAAGGCTGCGCACAGTAGCAAGGCCCGACCTTGCGAGGCCGAGCACTGCATAGCGTTTGCCGCGAAAGGCGTCGGATGTGATCATCTGAGCTTGAGTGTCGCCAATCCTGCAAGAGCGAGTACGAAGGAGATGATCCAGAAACGGATCACAACCGTCGATTCTGGCCAACCCAACTGTTCGAAATGGTGATGGATCGGCGCCATGCGGAACACCCGCTTTCCGGTGCGCTTGAACCAGAAAACCTGGATGATCACCGACAGCGCCTCAACCACAAACAGGCCGCCGATGATGGCGAGTACAAATTCATGGTGCGCAACAACGGCTATGGCACCCAGCGTACCGCCTAACGCAAGGCTTCCCGTGTCACCCATGAACACCGCAGCAGGCGGTGCGTTGAACCATAGGAAGGCAAGTCCGGCCCCGATGATTGCACCGCACAATATCGCCAGATCGCCCGCACCGAGGATGAACGGCACGCCGAGATAATCGGCATATTTGGCATTGCCCACCAGATAGGCAATCAACATGAAAGCCAGCGAAGCGATGATGACCGGCATGGTCGCCAGCCCGTCCAGACCGTCGGTCAGGTTCACCGCATTTCCGAAGGCAACGATAACAAATGCGCCGAAAATGATGTACCAATAGCCAAGGTCGACGACCGGTCCGTTGATGAAGGGAAAGTAGAGTTTTCCGCCCGATTGATGCACAATCAACGCCACCGCCGCCCCGGCGATCAGAAATTCCAGAAGCAAGCGGACCTTGCCGGAAACCCCCGCCGTGCTGCGTTTCTTCACCTTGTCATAGTCATCCATGAAGCCGACGAGACCGAAACCGAGCATCACCACAATGCACGCCCAGACATAGCTGTTGGTCAGATCCATCCAGAGCAGCATCGATATTGCAATTGACGTCAGTATCATCAGACCGCCCATGGTCGGGGTACCGACCTTGGCAAGATGCGTCTGCGGACCATCCGAGCGGATTGGTTGCCCCTTACCTTGGCGCACACGGAGCATACTGATGAAACGCGGACCGATGATCAGGCCGATCAGAAAGGCGGTTCCGACTGCTGCGCCTGAACGGAAAGTGAGATAACGAAACAGGTTCAGAAAACCCGCAAAGTCAAAATATTGCGCGAGCCAATAAAACATCAATCCCCTCCGCCGAGTAGTGCCTCGACCACCGCGGAAAGTCCCACGGAATTCGACCCTTTTATCAATATCGCATCACCGCCGCGCACTTCGCTGCGAAGCCGCTGGGACGCTTCGGCAACCGAGGCGCAATGCGCGAATTTGTCGGCCCATGCAATGTCAGCAGACAACGCTTCGGCGAGCGGAGCCATCTCTTCACCGACAAGCAGCAACCAGTCGACCTGCGCCGACTCTATTGGCTCGCGAAGCGCGGTATGGAACTTGGCCGACTGTTCGCCCAATTCCTTCATCGCACCCAAGACAGCAATCCGCCGGTCCGCCGTCGCATTGCCGAGCCCTGCCAACGTCGCCGTCATGGAGGCGGGATTGGCGTTATAGCTTTCATCGATTACCAGAGCTTCGCCGCCCGCCACGGCCAGACGATGCCGTGCACCGCGCCCTTTCAGGCCGTCCATATCGGCAAGTGCGAGTCCGGCAACCGCAAGATCAGCCCCGACTGCCTGAACAGCCGCCAAAACTGCAAGCGAGTTTGCCACCCAATGATCTCCGGGTTGCGACACCTCATATTGCAACATTGCGCCGTGCAATTTTGCCGTAATCAGGCTGCCACCATTGGCGCTCGCCAGATGGTCAATACAGCGGACATCGGCGCTGTCCGAAAATCCGAAACTGATGATTTCTGCCGCATATTTTTCGGCATGCTTGCGCAAACGGTCAAAATGCGGGCTGTCTGCCGGAAGAATGGCTACGCCGCCCGGTTCAAGACCTTCGAAAATTTCCGCCTTGGCATCTGCTATGCGGACTTCACTGCCGAAATGCTCAATGTGCGCAGGGGCAATTGTCGTAACGATGGCGACATGTGGACGAACAAACTGTGTTAGCACCGCCAGCTCACCTTCATGGTTCATGCCCATTTCAAACACGCCATATTCGGTCTCACGCGGCATGCGAGCGAGGCTCAGCGGGACACCGACATGGTTGTTATAGCTTTTGACCGAACGGTGCGCCTTGCCCGGCCTGCAACGCTCGAGCGCTGCAAAAAGCGCCTCCTTGGTACCGGTCTTTCCTGCAGAGCCGGTGACACCAACAATCTTGGCGTCAACCCGTTGGCGCGAGGCCATGCCAAGCTGTTCGAGGGCGCGCATTGTGTCGAGTACGAGGATGTGCGGGCCATCAACCGCTGTGCTGACCACTGCACCGCTCGCTCCGCTTGCAAAGGCTTGCGCGACGAAACGATGGCCATCCGCCTGCTCGCCCTTCATCGCAAAGAACAGATCGCCCGGGCCAATTTCGCGCGAGTCAAAGGCGACGCCGCCACATTCGAAATCTGCACTGGCCGTGCCGCCGGTTGCGGCCACAATTTCGGCTGACGTCCAAAGCGGGCTCATGCCGCGCACTCCCGCGCTACTTCGACATCGTCGAACGGATAAGTCTTGTCGCCAATAATCTGGCCGACTTCATGCCCCTTCCCCGCAATCATCACGATATCGTCAGCGGCCGCCTGCCGGATGGCTTCGGTAATAGCTTCCCGCCGGTCCCCAATGTCGAGTGCGCCAGGCGCACCCGAAAGGACTTGCCGACGGATCTCCGCTGGGTCTTCGGTACGCGGATTATCATCGGTGACGATGACGATATCCGCGTCGCGGGTCGCAATCTCGCCCATGATAGGGCGCTTGCCGGCATCCCGATCACCACCCGCGCCGAAAGCAACGATGAGTTTGCCCTTGGTGTGCGGGCGTAGTGCGGCAATAGCTGCCTCGAGTCCGTCGGGGGTATGTGCGTAGTCGACATAAACGGGTGCCCCGCTACGGCTGATGGCCGCGCGCTCGAGCCTACCCCGGACCGGCTGCAACCGCGCCAGATTTGCGACGACTTCCTCGGCATCGCAGCCGCTGGCAATCGCTATACCAGCCGATACCAGCGTATTGGCTGCCTGATAGGCACCAATTAGCGGCAGTTTGACCTTGCTGGCTTCGCCCTGAATCGAAATTTCCAGCGTCTGGCCAAGTTGGGTGGGCTCACGCGATATCAGCTTGATACCCTGCCCTTGGGTGCCGACCGTAATCAGCCGTAAGGGGCGGGCCTTGGCGCGGGCTATGACCTTTTCGGACCATTCATCATCTGCCCAGATGACGGCGGTGGCATTCTCGGTCGCGACCTCATCAAACAGTCGCATCTTGGCCTCGAAATACGCATCCATAGTACCGTGGTAATCAAGATGATCGCGACTTAAGTTACTAAAGGCGACAACCTGTACAGGCACACCTGCAATGCGATATTGGTCAAGGCCGTGGCTCGATGCCTCGAATATCGCGTGGGTCACGCCTTCGCGTTCCAACCCCGCCATGTTCGACAGGAAGGTAACGATGTCCGGCGTAGTCAGGCCGGTGCGCACCTGCTCATCTGCAGTGGTAATCCCCAATGTGCCAATTGACGCTGCGCTATGGCCGGACATGCGCCACAATTGACGGGTCAGCTCAACAGTGGAGGTTTTGCCGTTCGTTCCCGTAATGGCGGCAACATGCGCAGGAAATGGCGCATAGAAACGCGAGGCAATCGCCGCAAAAGCCTTGCGCGGATTGTCGTCGGCAATGTGGATCGCGCCTATCACTTTTGCCTCGGGCCGCGCGACAACAGCGATAGCACCCGCCTCTATCGCCGCCGGAATAAAATCCTCGCCGTTGAACGCAGCCCCCTGGAACGCGCCGAATATAGTGCCGGGCGCGACTTTGCGGTTATCGATGGCAAATCCGGTTACGCGCGTCGAGCCGGCATCTCCCGCCAGCTCGCCAACCAGGCTGTCGAGGCGCATCAGGTGCTCCCTTTGGGAGACCAAAGGAGCGGCATCAATTCGGATACATCAACATCGCGATGGGTATCGGGAATTATCCCGAGTTGCGGACCGATCCGTTCTACCGTGCGCTTGACAATCGGCGCGGCGGTGAAGCCAGCGGTGCGCTGGAAAGAGGTCTCGGTCGAGCCTTTGGGTTCGTCTACCATAGCAATGATGATATAACGCGGATTATCCATCGGGAAAGCCGCCGCGAAGGTCGAAACGACAAGATTCCGTGCATAACCTCCCGCATTGGGCTTTTCCGCAGACCCTGTTTTGCCGCCAACGCGATATCCGGGGGCGTCCGCCTTCTTGCCGGTGCCATCGACAACGATCATGCGCAGCAGCTGGCGCATGCGGGCACTGGTCGCAGCGCTGAAGACGCGGCGACTGACCGGCTTTTGCCCCGGCTTGAATTTTTTGAGTGTTGCCGGGTGCCACATGCCGCCATTGACCATCGCGCCATAGGCCGAGGCAAGGTGCAACGGCGTCACCGACATGCCATGGCCATAGCCGACAGTCATGGTGGTCAACCGGCCCCAATTTGTCGGCCAAAGCGGGCGCGAACGCTCCGCCAGCTCGATCGATGGCCGCCGGTCAAATTCCAGATTCCGCGCCATCTGCTCCATTCGTTGCTGGCCCAGATTATCGGCAATCCGCGCCGTCACGATGTTCGAACTGTGGATCAGTGTTTCCGGAACATTAAGCCACCGACCCGAAGGATGGCTGTCGCGGATTTTAAAGCCCCCGATCGCCAACGGTGCGGTCGCATCATAGCGAAGTGAAAGATCACGAACGGTCCCGGCATCCAGCGCCGCCGCGACCGTCAGGGGCTTGAAGGTCGACCCAAGCTCAAACACGCGGTTGGTGACGAAATTGGTCTGGCGGCTGATGGGATAGCGGCCATCTATGATGATCTCCCCATTATCGGGGATGTTGGCGAAAACCGGACGGTTGGGATTAAATGACGGCAGGCTGGCCATCGCCAAAACCTCACCTGTGTGCGAATCCAGAATTACGCCAGCTGCGCCCTTGGCATTGGTTGTTTCCATACCGCGGGCGAGTTCGAGTTCGAGCGCGGCTTGCACCCGCACGTCGATTGACAATTCGACCGGTTTGCCGCGCGTCTCGGGCGCGCGCAGATGCTTGTCCATCACGCGCTCCATACCGAGCGCACCCTTGCCGTCGCGGCTTACGAAGCCGAGAATATGGGCGCCCAGTTCGTGCTGCGGGTAAAGACGCGTGCTTTCGCGCGGGAATTCGATGGCGATTTCGCCGAGATCATGGACGGCCCTGACCTCCTCGGGCAATGCACGTTTGCGCAGATATCCAGGGGCTTTGGCGGTCAGCTTCGCGTAGAATTCGGCTTCGGGTGTATCAGGAAAGATACGCGCCAGTCCAGCCGCCAACTCCTTGGGATCATTGACCAGATCAGCCGGCTTAACCCAAATCGCATAGCCCTGAATTGTCCGCGCCAGCGGCGCGCCGTTGCGATCTACAATATCGCCGCGTTCCGGCACAAATTCGCCCGGCGTTGCACCAAAGGCGCGACTGCCTTCGAACAGGGCTAGCGTTGCCAGACGCCCAACGATCAACAGCAGGAAGATCGCAAACAGCCCGACCAATATAAGCAACCGCCAGAAAGCAATGGCGGCATGAACCTTCGTCGCATTTATTGCATGGCGGCTTTGGGGCCGGACGACGAAGGTGGTCATTGCCGCTTGCGCTCCTTTTCCGACTTGGTCTGGATTTCACGCATCAGGTTATCGGACAGCAGGGTGTCGTCCATGCGTGCGAGGCGTTCGGTGCGAGATACGGGTTCGGCGGACTTCGCCTTGGCTTCCTTCGGCTTTTCAGCAGGAAGCCGCGCTTCAACGCCCTTCTTGTCATCCGAGCCGACCGAGCGAATAGCCGCGCTGGCATCGGCAAGAATCGATGAGGCCGCGGCTCCACCCCCGCCAATGTCTCCTGCAGGCATGTCGACCGCAACCAGAACCGGCTTTACCAGAGGTTCCGAACCACTAAGGCTGGCAAGACCACGCTCCCCGTCGATGAACTGGTCGGCGCGCGGCGGTTCATAGCCATAAAGCAGCTGGTTCCACTCTTCGAGTTGCGCCACGCTGGCACGGGTGCGGATTTCGGCCTGCAGGAAATTGATTTCCTGTTTGGTTTCCAGAATGTCGCGGTCGATGCGCGAAAGATCGCTGTGCAGCGCGGCGACGTTGAGCGACAGCGGGTACAGGAGCACCGCAATCATGAACACCAGCGCCAGCCAGCCGAGATTCTTGAGGCGCTTCATCGCAAGCGTCATGCCGCCAGCTCCTGCTGCGACCATGCAGGGGCATCGGTACGAATGGCTGACCGCAATGTTGAGGAACGGGCACGCGGATTGGCTTCTATCTCGCGCGCGCCGGGGCGCACGGCCTTGGCCGGCTTTTCAAAGGTTGCAACGCGACTGGCCTTGACCACCGGCATATGGCGCGATCCTGCAGCCGTCGAGCCGCTGCGTTCGCGAAAGAACTGCTTCACAATCCGGTCTTCGAGGCTGTGGAAACTGACGACAGCCAGTCGGCCACCCGGCTTCAATATCCGTTCAGCGGCTTCCAGGCCTGCGTTGAGCTCATCGAGTTCATGATTGATGTGGATGCGGAGCGCCTGAAAGGTGCGGGTGGCCGGATCCTTGGGCGCGCCTGCGCGATGACCTAGGGCCTTGCGAACCACTTCGGCCAGTTTGGTGGTCGTGTTGATGGGGCGGGCAGCAACGATCGCCCGCGCGATGCGACGCGATTTGGGTTCTTCGCCATAAAGGTAGATGACATTGGCAATGTCGGCTTCTTCCGCAGTGTTGACGAAATCTGCCGCACTTTCGCCGGACTGGCTCATCCGCATGTCGAGCGGGCCGTCTTTCTGGAAGGAAAAGCCGCGCTCAGCCTGATCAATCTGCATCGAGGAGACGCCGATATCGAGGACCACGGCATCTACCTGCTGCACGCCGCATTCGGTCAGCCTCTTGTCCATTTCTGAAAAGCAGGCGGAGTGGAAGCGCAAGGCACCGCCACTCCGCTCTGCAAGGTCAGCACCCGCTGCGGCGGCATCGGGATCGCGATCAAAAGCATGAACGCGCGCACCCGCAGCCAGGATAGCCCGGCTGTAACCACCAGCACCGAAAGTGCCATCCACGACGTCTGAACCTGGGGTGATGGCCAGAGCGTGAATTACTTCATCCAGAAGGACTGGAATATGGGAGGAAGGCTGCGTCACTTGCCGCGCCTCCCATGCTCGCCCAGCCAATATTCGAGCTCTTCGCGAACATGCGCGAAGGCGGGCGGGGCGGAATCGAGGAACACATCGGGGTTCCACAGCATAAAATGCGTGGTTGCACCGAAGAAGAAGGCTTTCTCACCCAACTTGCCAAAATGGCGAAGCATCGGCTGAAGCACGAAACGGCCGCTATTTTCAAAAGCGGTTTCGAAGATGGAAGAGGCAACAACGCCTGCGCTTTCGCGGTCAAATTCACCGCCACGCTGAACGGCCGCCTGCCACTGCGCCTCGATATCGGCGCGCAGTTTCTGGCGCTCGGCGCGGCCATAGCCGATCAGGCAGGGAAGATTGGGGTGGCGCGAGATGCAGACAATGTTCTCGCCCGAAGATTCAGCAACCGTGTCGCGCAGTTCGGCAGGGATGGTGACGCGCCCTTTGGCATCGATCGTCGATAGTCCGGAACCGGCATAGACAACAAATGCGGACACAGCCCAGAATTACCCCTTCCCTTCGGGCGCAATCCCTCATCCGCTAAAGCGCAACGCCTTCGCGTTGACGTTCTCTGGAACGCAACAAATTGGATTTCACCCCGATACGGACATTCCATATCAAGGGAATTCGTGGGTGAAAAGAGGGATTCTATGGGACTGAGTCCATATTCTAGATTATATATCTGTATTTATTGTATAATTTTCTTTTCCACAGATGAAGGGTGCTTGCATCCTTGCCAACCCCCCTCGCTACTGCCTTCATCCTAATACATTGTATTATATATATTTATCCTTTCCATCGAAAAGCTGTCCCAGCTTCATTCCAGAATTTCCCCATTCTGTCCCACGAGCCGACGCCCCTGTGCGAGTCGCGAAACAAGCTTTTCAACCCAGTCGATATTCGACGAACTGTCCGAACCGGGGAGCGCAGATTGCCATATGGACGAATGAAGCAAATCCGCGTCTGCAACGAGTATGACTTGCCCCTTGCCCGGCCGACATTCAGCAACCAGCGCCTTTTCGGCAATGCGGCAATTCGCTTCGTCACCGCTTCCCTTGGCCCGACCCTGCCATTGCCCGGCTGACAGCGTTCGGATCTCATACTGGCCGACATCGATTGCAACCTCGGCGGACTCGGCCTCGGCCTCCATTGGCAAGACCAGTTCGATACCCCAGTGATTGAACAGCGGCGAATGCATAGAGGTAAAAAGCGGGCGCGCTGGGTCACCTATCGGCAAATCGCTTGGCCATTGCAGCGCAGGATCTGCGAAGAACAACAGCCGCCCCCCTGCCCGCACCCAATGGTCCAGACGGACCAGCTCGTCCGGGGCAAAGGCCCGTGGTTGTATCAACAGGGCGACCTTGGCCTTTGAAGCCTGCAACTGTGCAACATTGTCCGCTGCAATGATCTTGCGCGTTTCTTCCAACCGTTTGTAGAGCGGATCCGGCTCGACCTCGCCTTTGGCCAGTGCGCCAAATTCGGCTTCACCCCAGAGGAGGTCAATGCTGGACATGAGCACCAGCGGCTCGCTTTCCGACGGCGCCGCTTTGCGGCTGTACCAGAACCACAAAGCTGCGGCGCCGAGCAACAGGACAAGCAACAACGCCCACAGGCGACGGTAGCGAGCGATCATCGCTTCAGTTCGTAACCGGCTGTTGAGTCTTGGGGGTTGTTTCCGCACCGACCGACGGCGTGACACCCAGTTCGGCCAGCGGTTCATCCTTGGGCTGGGGCTCTGCCTGCGGGCCGGTCGCCGTGGTGGCAGGCTGGGTTTTCAGGCCATTATCCGCCCGGTCGAGGATCATGTTGGCGATCGAAACGAACAGCAGCACCGTTAGCAAGCCTAAAAGGCCTACCTGAATGCGCTGAACAGCGGATTGTGCCGGACGTGCCATCCGGCAATTAAAGCCCAATCAATCGGCTTTGTCCAGTTGCCACGGCATCGGCGGCAACCCTTTGGATTGCATCCACTCGGGATTGTAGAGTGTCGAGAGATATCGGAAGCCGGTGTCGCACAGAATTGTCGCTATCCGATGCCCCGGCCCAAGATGCTTGGCGAGTTCAACTGCACCAGCCACATTTATGCCCGAGGAGAGCCCGAGACACAGCCCTTCTTCAGCCAGCAAACGGCGCACCCAAACCAGACCCTCTTCGTCCGAAATGCGGAATTGGGTGTCGATTGGCGCGCCATCAAGATTGGCGGTGATGCGCCCCTGCCCGATACCTTCCGCGACCGAATTGCCTTCAGCCCGCAATTCGCCATGCGCATAATAATTATAAAGCGCAGCACCATGCGGATCGCAGAGCGCGATGGTGATAGTTTCATTTTTTGCCTTCAGACCAAGGCCGACCCCGGCAATCGTCCCGCCGGTTCCGGCTGCACAGGTGAAGCCGTCGACCCGTCCGTCCATCTGCTCCCAGATTTCCTCCGCGGTCGTTTCGATATGCGCGCGGCGATTGGCGATATTATCGAACTGGTTGGCCCAAATGGCGTTATCGGTTTCCTCGGCAATCCGCCGCGATGTGTGTACGAAATGGCCGGGATTGGAAAAAGGCGCTGCAGGCACAAGCACCAACTGGGCACCTAGCGCGCGGAGCGTATCCTTCTTCTCCTGGCTTTGCGTTTCGGGCATCACGATGATGGTCTTGTACCCGAGTGCATTGCCAACGAGCGCTAGGCCGATGCCGGTATTGCCTGCCGTGCCCTCAACTATGGTGCCGCCCGGCTGCAATATCCCCTGCTCTTCCGCATCGCGGACAATGAATAACGCCGCGCGATCCTTCACCGACGCGCCCGGGTTGGCAAATTCGCACTTGCCGTAAATCTCGCAGCCGGTTTCCTCGCTGGGCCCCTTGAGCAGGACGAGCGGGGTGTTGCCGATAAGGTCCAATGTCGATGGCATAGTTTTCATGACCCCACAGGTAGTTTCGGATGCAACAAGACGCAAGCGATGGCGACTTGCGGCGATGAAAGCTGGGCTTTGCCGATTGGCGGCGCTTTGTCGCATCCGGATCGCGTTTTGTCGAAACTACCAAATTAGGTGTTGTTATACTATATCATTTTCACTAGCAGGCTGCTGAAACACCATAATCGGGACATTTATGAAAACTCTCCTTCGCCAAAGTGCGGCAACCACCATACTCTCGCTTGCGCTGATTACCTCCCCCACCTTTGCGCAAGAGCAGTCCGACGCCGATACAAATGATGATGATTTTCACCGCACCGGCGAGATCGTGGTCACTGCCCCCTATTTCGAGCGGCTAGATCTGCTTGCGGGCACTTCTGCCCTGTCGGGCGAAGATTTGGCGCAGCAATCGCGTGGTCAGATCGGCGATACGCTGCTCTCGCTGCCGGGGGTGTCGGCGACCAGCTTTACACCTGGCTCCTCGCGCCCGGTCCTGCGCGGTTTCCAAGGCAATCGCGTTGCAGTTCTCACCGATGGCATCGGCAATATCGACGCGTCCAATACCTCTGCCGACCATGCTGTCACCATTGAGTCGCTGACCACCGAACGGATCGAGGTACTGCGCGGCCCAGCCGTGTTGCTGTTCGGCGGACAGGCGGTGGGTGGCGCGGTCAACGCCATCGACAAACGCATCCCGCGTGCCGTGCCGGAAGAGGTTGTCCATGTGGACGCGCTGGTAGGCTATGGCAGCGCAGCGGATGAATGGTCCGGTGGAGCATCGGTCGATGTGCCTCTGACCGATCGTTTTGTGATCCACGCCGACGGCAGCTATCGCAAGAGCGACGATCTGCGCATCGGCGGATATCAACTGTCGCCCGACCTACGCGATGAAATCTTTGACCTTGCTGACGAAGAAGAAAGCGAAGGCCATCTCGACGAAGCCGACGAACTGCGCGAAGCTGCGAACAATCGCGGCCGCGTTCCCAACAGCGCGGTAGAAACCTGGACCGCAGGGCTTGGCACAGCCTTCATTGACGACGGCGGCAATTTGGGCGTGTCGTTCAACATCTACGACACCAAATATGGAATCCCCGGACGTCCGGGTGTCGGCCACCACCACGAAGAAGCCGTCAGTGCTGGAGAAAAGGTGTCGATGGCCGAAGGCGACGAGGGAGCGGTCACAATCGGCCTGCGCCAATATCGCGCGGACCTGCGCGGCGAAGTCGAAACCGGCGGCGGCTTTCTTGAAAAGCTGACCTTCCGCGCTGGCTATGCCGATTACCAGCACACCGAATTCGAAGGTGACGAAGTCGGCACTGTTTTCAAGAGCCAGGGCTTCGAAGGCCGCGCCGAGGCCGTCCAGGCCAACCGCAATGGCTGGCGCGGGGCGAGCGGTATCCAATATATGTCGCGCGATTTTGAGGCGATTGGCGCCGAAGCCTTTGTGCCACCCAATCGCACCCGCCAATTGGGCCTGTTCACACTGCAGGAATTCGATCTGGGCGGCGTGCATCTTGAAGCAGCGTTGCGCTATGACCGGGTCAGTCAGGAAGCCCAGACGCTCGGCATCGATCGCAGCTTCAATAATGTCTCGGCGGCATTGGGCGCGGCCTATCTGGTCGGCAATCTCAAAATCGGCATCAACGCCTCGCGCACTGGCCGCGCCCCATCGGTAGAAGAGTTGTTTTCGGATGGACCGCACATCGCCACGCAGGCCTATGAAATTGGCGATTCGACCTTGCGCAGCGAAAAGGCGTGGAACGCCGAACTTTATGCCCGCTACGACAGCACCAATGTTGATGCGACGTTGACGGTCTATTCGAACTGGTTCGACGGCTTCATCTATGAAGATGCAACGGGAGCCGAGGAAGACGACCTCCCTGTTTTCCAATATTTTCAGAGCGACGCCCGCTTCTGGGGTGTTGAAGCCGATGTTTCGGCAAGACTGGGCCATGTCGGTGGGTTCGACGTCGTGCTTGATGGCGTCGCCGACTACACCCGCGCGTCGATTTCCAACGGTGGCGGACCGGTACCCCGTATCCCGCCGCTGCGTCTGTTAGGCGGGCTGGAATTGCAAAGCGGCAGCGTCGACTTGCGAGGCGAAGTCGAATGGACCGATGACCAACGACGCAATGCGGCCTTCGAAACCGAAACTGCAGGGTTCACGCTGGTCAATGCTTCCGCAAGCTGGCGGCCATTCGGGCGCAACCGCAATATCGCGCTGATCGCGTCCGCCAACAATCTGTTCGACGTCACGGCACGCCGCGCTGCCTCCTTCACCAAGGATTATGTGCCGCTTTCCGGACGCGATTTCCGATTGACGGCTCGTTTCAGCTTTTGATGGCGGTTTGACTCATCGGGCGTTCAGCTTAGACTTTCCAGAGTCGGCTGAACGCCAGCAAAAAGGATAAAGTCATGCGCAAACTGATCGCCGCTTCACTCATCGCAGCCACCCTGCTGCTGTCTGCCTGCAACACCGTAAAGGGCCTGGGTCGCGACATCGAATCGGTTGGTGAAGCCGGTGACGAGGCGATTTAGACCGTTTCCGGCTCTTCGATTTCGGTCGCTTTATCGCGGCGGCGCTGGGTGAACCAGATGGCAACGAGCGCCAATTCGTAGAGCAAGCATAGCGGCACAGCGAGCAACAGCTGCGACACCACATCTGGTGGCGTCAGCACTGCGGCGATCGCGAAGGCGCCGACAATCGCGTAACGCCGACCTGCCTTCAGTTGGTCGCGCGTTACGATCCCTGCCCTTTCGAGCAGCATCAGCAAAACGGGCAATTGGAATGCGACGCCAAAACCAAAGATGAAAGTGGTGGCAAAGCTTAGATAATTGCCCACACCGGGTAGCGCCTCCTGCGTGACCCCGCCGACATCGCCTTCAAATCCCAGCAGGAATTTGAGCGCCACCGGCATCGCGCCGAAATAGGCGAGGCTGGCACCCAACCCGAACAGGATCGGGGTCATCATCAGGAAGGGCAGGAACGCCTTTTTCTCGTTCTTATAGAGTCCGGGGGCAACAAATCGCCAGATCTGCGTCGCCAGCACCGGAAAACTGACCATCATTGCGGCGAACAGTCCAACCTTCACTTGCACGAAAAAGGCTTCGAAAATGTCGGTGTAAATCAGCTTGTCCTGCCCGACATTTTTAAGCGGCTGGACCAGCCATCCATAGATCGGTTCGGCAAAATAGAAGCAAACGCCAAAAGAAACCGCGAGCGCCAGAACGCACCAGAGCAAGCGGTTGCGCAGCTCGATCAGATGATCGAGCAACGGCATCTTGCTGTCGTCGATATCCTTCATGATTGTGGCTCAGCCTTTGGCGCGTCCGCCTCGGCGGGCTTGGCATCCGTTTCAGGCGGAGGCAGCGAATCATATTCACGGATTGGCGGGTGCTCGCGCATGATGCGCTCATTTTCCGCCGCCCATTTCTTTTCAAGCTCTTCGAGTTCGGACTGGCGCACCATTTCATCAATGCCGCTGCGGAAATGAGAAGCCATGCGGCGTGCCTTGCCCACCCATTGGCCGACATAACGCAATACACGCGGCAGGTCTTTCGGCCCGATCACCAGCAAGGCGACCAGCGCGACCAACAGCAATTCGCCGGATGCGATATCAAACATGCGGGTTCAGCCCGAAATCAGTAGATTAGCTGGTCTTGTCGGCCTGCTTTTCTGCATCAACGGTCGCTCCTGATGCAGCGTCGATGCGCGGTGCGGGCTTGGCTTCATCGTCTTCGGCCATTCCCTTTTTGAAGCTTTTGATGCCCTTGGCAACGTCGCCCATCATGTCTGAAAAGCGGCCTTTGCCAAACAGCAGGAGGATGATGATACCGACGACCAGCCAATGCCAGATGCTGAAACTACCCATTTTCCAAACTCCTCGTGCGGGGACTTCCCCAATCGCTGCGCGCGCTGCAGCTTCGTTGCCAAAAGGATTTAGGCGCTTTCGTCACCGATTTCCAGTTCGCTGTCGCCTCCTTCGGGCATATCCCCACTTTCAACCGCAGACAGCCCCTGCAAACCTTCAAGCGCAAGATCGACCGGATCGAGCAAACCCGCAGCCTTGAGGTCGGCAATTCCCGGCAAATCGCGCCGTGATGCGAGGCCAAAATGCGTCAGAAATTCCCCGGTAGTCGCATAAATCAGCGGCCGCCCCGGCACTTCGCGTCGGCCTGCCGGCCGCACCCATCCCGCTTCCATCAAAACGTCGAGCGTGCCTTTCGAAATCTGCACACCGCGGATTGCCTCAATCTCCGCCCGACTGACGGGCTCATGATAGGCGATGATGGCTAGTGTTTCGACCGCCGCGCGGCTCAGCTTGCGGCTTTCCTCACGTTCACGGCGCAGCAGATGCGCGAGATCGGCGGCGGTCTGGAAATGCCAGGTCTTGCCGCGCTTGACCAGTTCAACACCGCGCCCCTGATAATGCACTTCCAGCTTGGATAGCGCGTCGGGAACATCGACTTCTTCGCCGACATAGGCGCGTATCTGGTCAACAGTCATCGGGGCGTCGGAGGCGAACAATGTTGCCTCCACCGCCCGAACGGCTGGATCATGCTCGATCATCATTTCGCTGCCCCCGCACTTCGCTTGACCATCAATGGCGCAAAGCTGGTTTCCTGCTGCAGTTCCACCCTGCCCTGTTTCGCAAGTTCCAGCATCGCCAGAAAACTCGACGCAAGCGCCGAGCGACGCAGCGCGGGCTCCGCATCATGCGGTAGAAATGCCTCCAACTGGGTCCAGTCCAGCGCATGACCGAGCATCGCCGAAACGCGGTCGAGCGCCTCTTCCAGCGTCATGACCGCACGGCGTTTGACGACGTGCATTACCGGCGCACTGCGCGCCTGAATTTGTCCATAGGCCGAGAGCAATTCGAAGAAGTTGCAGTCCCAAGCCGTCGTGCGGACAACGCGCAGCCCTTCCGGTGCGCCGCGCAAAAAGATGTCGCGCCCGATGCGGTCGCGCGCCATCAGCCGCGCGCCGCTTTCACGCATCGCGTTCAAACGCTCAAGGCGCAACTGCAGGCGCAATGCCAATTCTTCGGGCGACGGATCGATCTCCGGATCCTTGGGCAGCAACAGCGCCGATTTCAGGTAGGCAAGCCATGCCGCCATCACCAGATAATCCGCAGCAAGCTCCAGCTTCAGCGCCCGGGCATTTTCAATGAAACCCAGATATTGCTCGACCAGTTGCAGGATCGAAATCTGGCGAAGGTCGACCTTTTGCGTGCGTGCGAGCGTGAGCAACAGATCGAGCGGCCCTTCCCAGCCGTCAATCTCGATGGTTAGCCGCTCGTCGCCCTCGTCAGAAACGGCCAAAACCGCATCCGGTGCGTCAAATGCAAGGTCTTCGTCTAGGCCCATGACGCACCTGTGGCAGCCTTGGTCGCCTTTTCATCTGCCAAATGCGCAGCAAGGGCGAGCAGTTCGTCCCGCTTGGCCAATAGATGGTCGAGCCGCTGCTGGTCGAATGTGACGGAAGGAAGCGCTGCAGTCGCCGCATCAAACCTTCGACGCGCCTCATCCGAAATATCCGGCAGCCTCTCCACAATCGCAACCATCTCGTCGAACCGCCCCCAGCAATTGAGCGCGACATCGCAACCTGCCGCGATGCAATCGACCGCATGGGTGGGCACATCGCCTTTCAGCGCCTTCATCTCCAGATCATCGCTCATCAGCAAACCGTCAAAGCCGATTGCGCCTCGAATGATGTCGTGAATGACTGTTGGCGACATGGTGGCACAGCGCTGTGCGTCCCAGGCATCATAGACCAGATGCGCCGTCATCCCCATGGTCGCTGTATTGAGGGCACGAAACGGCGCAATGTCCTGTTCGAGTTCCTCGCGTGTCGCATGTACGTGGGGCAACTCGAAATGGCTGTCGACCACAGCGCGCCCATGCCCCGGCATATGTTTGATTACGCCCGCCACGCCACCTTTGTGCAGGCCATCGAGCACGGCTCGGCCAAGTGCTGCAACGCGCATCGGGTCAGACCCCATCGATCGGTCACCAATGGCGGGCGTCGTATCGGGCACGCGGACATCCAGCACCGGCAAATAGTTCACCGTTATGCCAACTTGATTCAGCACCAACCCCAGCGCTTCGGCGTTAACTCGTGCCGCTTCGATCGCGGTCATGGCGGAAATGTCGTATAATGCATCAAAGGCCGAGCCAGGCGGAAAGTCCGGCCAGGTTGGCGGCTGCATCCGCATTACCCGGCCACCTTCCTGGTCGATGAAAATCAGCACATCCTCACGTCCGTGAATCGAACGCAAAGAGTCCGTCAGCGCACGCAATTGCTCCCGATCGCGAATGTTGCGCCGGAAAAATGTGTATCCGACAGGATTAACTTCAGCAAACAGGGCGCGCTCGTCGGGGGTCAGTTCTTCGCCGGACAGCCCGAAGATGACAGGTTTCATGACTGGACCGAACTCCGCAATTCTCTCAGAAAAAAGGCTAGGTCAGCTTCGCTTCACTGACAAGCTCGACGCTGTCTTCATACGGCGAAACTTGTGCAAAACCGGCAAAAAATAGGCCGTGGAGCGATGCCCCGCTCCACGGCCGAAAATGCCTTCATCCCCCAATGAAGGCAAATCCGCCTTGCGGCGATTACTTGACCACCATGCAATTCTCGCCAGCAGCCTTCAGCTTGGCGCACAATTGCTGGGCCGCCGCCGGATTGGCGGTGACGGCTTGCAGTCGATAAACCTTGCGTCCGCCTTCTGCAGCACCTTCGGCGATGCGGCGGTTCAGGCCAGACAGGAAGCCAAAGCGCTTACCCATCGCAGCCCAGGCCTGATCGGCCTTGGCGGAGTCACTGAAGGCCCCCAGTTGCACAAAGCCCGAACCTGCGGGAGCAGAGCCTGCCTTGACGGGTGCGGCAGCCGGAGCCTGTTGCGGCGCCTGCGCGGCTGCTTTAGCCTTGGCTGGATCGATCGATACCTCGACCTTCTTGCCTTCACTGGCGGCGAAAGCAGCGTCGCCTTCGCCTTCGAAATTCTTGCCTTCGCGATCGGCAGGCGCAACCTTGTAGTCACCCTCCTGCGCGGCAATCAGTTCGCCATTGCCCGAAGCGCCGCCGGACTGATTGCGTTGGATCCAGTAAATACCGCCAACAATAGCCGCAAGCAGAGCAAGACCAGCCAATACCAAACCGGCGACTTTCAGCGGCGAAGCGCTTTCCTCATATTCATAACCATCGGCGGTTTCGAGCCAAGGCAGGCGATCGGGATCGTCCAGGCCCAAATCTTCGTCGCGATTGCTATCGGTCATCGCATTTAATTCCTCTGGTCACTTATGCCGGGTTACATCTGCTTTGCGGCTTCAACACCCATCAATCGCAGCCCGTTTCGAATAACCTGCCCGACTTTATCTGCCAAGAAAAGCCTTGCACTGCTCAATTCTGGGGATTGTGCCAATATGAAGCGCTTGTCCGGCTGGTCGTTACCGAGGTTCCAATAGGCATGAAAGGCCGCGGCCAGATCGCCAAGGAAGAAGGCGATGCGATGGGGCTCGCCCGCCTTTGCCGCAGCCTCTACAATACGCGGCAGATTTGCGCATTCACGGATCAGTGCCAGCTCTTCTGCACCAAGCAGGTCGAGATGCTCTGCTCCCGGCTTGAAGCCTTCCTCAGTCTCAGCCTTGCGCAGCGTCGAGCTGATACGGGCGTGGGCATATTGCACATAGAAAACCGGATTGTCCTTCGACGCCTCGACGACCTTGGCAAAGTCAAAATCCATCTGTGCATCGGCCTTGCGCGTCAGCATGGTAAAGCGCACAACATCCTTGCCGACTTCGCGCACGACATCGGCCAAAGTCACGAAATTGCCTGCCCGCTTGGACATTTTGATCGGCTCGCCGCCGCGCAGCAGGCGCACCATTTGCACCAGCTTCACGTCGAACTCCACCTTGCCTTCGGTCAGCGCTGCGACCGCTGCCTTGATGCGTTTGACTGTGCCAGCATGGTCGGCGCCCCAGATGTCGATCAGCCAGTCGGCATTTTGCGCCTTCTGGAAGTGATAGGCCATATCGGCACCGAAATAAGTCCAGCTGCCATCCGATTTACGGATCGGGCGGTCCTGATCGTCGCCAAACTCGGTTGATTTGAACAAAGGCAATGTGACTGGTTCCCAATCGGGATCGGGTTCGCCCTTGGGCGGTTCGAGCTCACCGTCGTAAACCAGCCCGCGTTCGCGCAGAAATGCCTCCGCGGCCTCAGGTTTCTTCGCCTGTTGCACCTCGGCTTCTGAGGCGAAGATATCGTGATGGATACCCAACAAGGCGAGGTCCGAACGGATCATCTCCATCATCATGGCAACCGTAAATTGCCGGAAAGGAGCGAGCCATTCGGATTCGGGTGCAGCGACGAATTTATCGCCATATTCAGTTGCCAGTTTCTGCCCGACCGGAACCAGATAATCGCCGGGATAAAGCCCCTCGGGGATATCGCCAATGGCCTCACCCAGAGCCTCGCGATAGCGCAGGTGCGCTGAGCGCGCGAGCACATCGACCTGACCGCCCGCATCGTTGACATAATATTCGCGGGTCACCCTGTAGCCAGCAAATTGCAGCAGATTGGCCAGCGCATCGCCCACTACAGCCCCGCGGCAGTGACCCATATGCATTGGGCCTGTGGGGTTGGCCGAGACATATTCGACATTAACAGTCTTGCCGCTGCCGAGGCTAGAGCGGCCATAATCATCACCTTGCGCTGCAATCGCGCGCAGTTCGTCAAGCCAGATCGATGCTTCGAGTTTCAGGTTGAGGAAGCCTGGACCGGCAATTTCCACGCCGGTGACACCCGAAACCTTGCGCAATTCTCCGGCAATCGCCTCAGCCAAAGCGCGCGGATTGGTCCCTGCAGGTTTTGCCAGCACCATGGCGGCGTTGGTCGCCAGATCGCCATGCGAAACATCGCGTGGCGGCTCAACCGTTACGGCTTTGCGATCGAGACCGCCAGGCAGGGTTCCAGCGGTTTCCAGCGCATCAAGCGCATGGTTCAAATGGGCGGCAAATTGGACAAAGAGGGTCACTGGGGTCTTTTCCTGAAATAGGGATGCGGCTGCATGGGTCTTGCAGCCCCCTAGTCCATGCCACAGAAAAGAAAAAGGGGGCCAAGGCGGCCCCTTTCGGGCGCGCCTTTATCGGGTCACATTATATCGGAGTTGATCTTCGGTCAGTTGGAAGCCGAGGAGAAGTTCGAAGCTGGCGCGTTGGATTGCCGCACGCACTTCGGGATCAGCCATCGGATCAAGCGCAGCGTCGGCATCGCCAGGTTTGCGCTTACGCGTTATTTTTTCGACGATTTCCGGGGGTAAAGCGGCTGAAGCAGGATCGATATAGGCCGCACCCTTAGCCGCTGCCTGTGCACGATATTGCCCATCGGCAAAATTGACAGTTACCTGCCCGATCCGCTTTGCCACAACGGCAGTCCCGCCTTGAACTACGGTGGAAAAATAGGGGAGTGTCACTGAACGTGCGCCGCGGGCATCACTCCGTCGAGCTTGAACCTCGAAATCCGCGACCGAATAGATTTTCGCGCCACTGCTGTTGCACGACGGCCGGACCTTGGTGATCGACGCAACGACATCGACCGAATCCGCATTTTGCGGCGCGCCCTGCACGAACAGCGTAATGTCGCCAGTGCCGTCGGCTACCGCCACCGTCGGGCAGCCCGTGCGCGTTGCCGTGACACCTACACCCGAGTTAACGTCCAGCACGCCATCCTTTGCACAGCCTGCCAAAACCAGCAGAGCGAGCGGTGCTGCGTGCAATAGGATTTTCATGGATATAGCTTCCTCAGTCTTGTGCCGTTTCGGCGTTCGGTGCGTCTTTATCCGGCAGCACTATACAGTGCAACAAGGGAAAGGCCTTGGCCAATGCCTCCGGATTACCTAAATGACATTGCACATGACTGAACAAAACGAAAATCGCCGCCGCCTCGATATCCTGTTAGCTGCTCCGCGCGGCTTTTGCGCGGGCGTGGATCGCGCCATCCAGATTGTGGAGCAAGCGCTCGAGCGCCATGGCGCGCCGATCTATGTGCGGCACGAAATCGTGCACAATAAATTCGTCGTCGACAGCCTGCGGGCAAAAGGCGCCATTTTCGTTGACGAACTCGACGAAGTTCCCGCCAATGCGCATGTGGTGTTTTCCGCGCATGGTGTCCCCAAATCGGTGCCGGAAGATGCACAAAATAGGGGATTGGCCTATTTTGATGCCACTTGCCCGCTCGTTTCCAAAGTGCATCGTCAAGCCGAACGCCAGGTCGAGGCGGGGCGCCATATTCTTTTTGTCGGTCATAAGGGACATCCCGAAGTGATCGGAACCTTTGGCCAGGTAGCTTCCGGAGCGATGACGCTGGTCGAAACCGAGGAGGACGCCGAAAAGGTGGAGGTCGCAGACCCCGAGAATTTGGCGTTCCTGACGCAAACCACACTTTCGGTTGATGATACGGCCGAAATCGTTGCTACGCTGCAAAGGCGTTTCCCAGCGATAGTCGGGCCCAAAGGCGAAGATATATGTTACGCAACGTCGAACCGGCAGGCTGCGGTCAAGGCAATCGCCGGTCGTTGCGATCTGGTAATCGTGATTGGCGCACCGAACAGTTCCAATTCGCTTCGATTGGTAGAGGTTGCTGAACGAGCAGGTACGCCAGCGCGGCTTGTGCAGCGGGCAGAAGAAATCGATTTCAACTGGTTGGACGGCGTAACGACGCTGGGGATAACTGCGGGCGCCTCCGCTCCTGAGGTGCTGGTACGCCAGTTTATCTCGCGCATTTCAGAACGGTTCGAAGTTCGCGAGGATCAAGTGGTAACCGCCGAAGAAAGCATCACCTTCAAGCTACCCCGCGAGCTCGCAGCAGCCGCCGACCCGGCCTGATGGCAGTTTACACACAAGTCAGCGCCGAGGCGGCAGCGGAATTGCTGATGCGCTATGACGTGGGAAAGCTTGTCTCGCTCAAAGGCATCGCCGAAGGCGTCGAAAACAGCAATTATCTTCTCGAAACGGATCGGGCGCGTTTCATCCTCACATTGTACGAAAACAGGGTCAATCCGGCGGACCTGCCATATTTCCACAATTTGCTGGCACATCTTCATAATGCTGGCTGCCCCGTGCCGCGCTTTATCGATGATAGCACAGGCCAGTGGCTGCAGGATGTTCACGGCAAGAAATCCTGCCTCATCGAATTCCTCCCTGGCATTTCGGTTTCAGAGCCCACACCAGAACAAGCCCATGCGGTCGGTCAATCTCTGGCAAAAATGCATCAGGCGGTCGGCGATTTTGGCGAGATCAAGCCAAACCCCTTGGGTCACAAAAGCTGGAGACCGCTGTTCGACCAGTGCGATAAAGTCGCCGCCGATGCGCTACAAGATGGCTTTACCGAAGATATTGACCGCGAATGCGACTGGCTTTCCGCGAACTGGCCACAAGATTTGTCCCAATGCGCGGTTCATACCGATCTTTTTCCGGACAATGTTCTGTTTCGGGGTGATCAGGTTGGCGGCTTGATCGATTTCTACTTCGCCTGCACAGACTACCGCGCTTATGATCTAGCTGTGACCCATGCAGCATGGAGCTTTACCGCCGACGGGCGTCAATATCTGGCTGGCATTGGTGAAGCCTTGCTTGCCGGTTATGGCGAAGTCATCAAGCTTGACGAAGCCGAAGTACACGCCTTCCCTTCGCTGGCACGCGGGGCATCGTTACGATTCCTGCTCACCCGTCTTTATGACTGGATCAACACGCCCGCCGACGCGATGGTGACGCGCAAGGACCCTCTGGCCTTTTATCACCGGCTTGTTTTCTATCGCAGCGTCGAAAGCAGTAAATTGTTCGGAGGCGCGCCATGAAAAAGGTAGAAATTTTCACCGACGGGGCCTGCAAGGGCAATCCGGGGCCCGGCGGCTGGGGCGCAGTGATCCGTTATGGCAAGCACGAAAAGGACATATCGGGCAGCGAGCCCGACACAACCAACAACCGCATGGAAATGACTGCGGCCATCAGGGCACTCAACCTGCTCATTGAACCCTGCGCCGTCACTTTACATACCGACAGCAAATATGTCCTCGATGGCATCACAAAATGGGTTGAGGGCTGGCAACGTAACGGTTGGAAAAACGCCTCCAAACAACCTGTTCGGAATGCTGATTTATGGCACGAACTGATCGAAGCGGTCGCCCGACACAAGGTCGAATGGGTGTGGGTCAAAGGCCATAATGGCCATGCCGAAAATGAACGGGCGGACCGGCTGGCCAGCGATGCTGCTGCCGCAGCCGGAACGCTTTAGCCTTTTTCAACCTTCGCGGGTTTCAGCCCCCGGTCCGTTTTTCTGGATAGATTCGATGGCATTTTTGGCTGAAGCCTTGCTTGAATAGCCCTCGGTCCAGAAAATCGTTTCACTGTTATATTTGAAATAGGCGACATATTCGCCCGCCTTGTTCTGCTTGATCTCGAAATAGTGCGCCATGGTTCCTCCTTTGCGCAGAGCCGTGATATTCTACGCTATCAATCTGGGAGCCTTTCGCAAGCCAACGGTGTGTAAAATCAACCAAATCGATCTGGCGAATATGGGGCAGGATCGATAGCGCGAAGCCTTTCTTCCCCGGTGATCTGCGCGGCAGCAAGCTTTGCAACGGCAGGTGCAGTCTGGATGCCAAAGCCGCCTTGCCCGGCAAGCCAGAAAAATTGCTCGTTCCGCGGATCCCGCCCGATTACCGGCCTCCTGTCCGGTGCGAAGCTGCGCAAACCTGCCCATTTGCGCTCTATCCGCTTGATTTTCCAGTCAACCACTTGCTCGAAGCGATCAAGCGCGGTTGCAACTTCAAGCTCCTCGGGCGCGGCATCGCATGGCGGTGTCGCGATTTCATCATGCGGGCTTACCCACAACCGCCCACCGGCATCGGGTTTAAAGTAGAAACTTCCGTCGAGTCCGACGACGAGTGGCAAATCGGCAGGTGCGGCAGGAGCAATTTCGATTTGCACGACTGTGCGCCGATAGGGTTGGATGTCCAGTCGCCGGATGCCCGCGAGTTCCGCAATCATATCTGCCCATGCACCGGCCGCATTGACCACCATTTCGGCCTCAAACTGACCGGCAGCGGTCTTGATTGACCAACAGCCATCGACAAAGGCCAGTGCCCTTACAGGAGCCCTGCATTGAATTTCACAACCAAGCCGTCTGGCCGCCCCAAGATATGCCTGATGCAAGGCTGCAACATCGATGTCACAACAATCAGGCTCCCATAAGGCGAGGTCCCAGCCGTCTCTGCGTCCCGTAAGATGTCGCTCGATGTGATTGGCGGATAGTTTCTCGAGAGCAACCGAGCTCGCAGCAAAATCTGCCTGCATGTCCTCAGCGATTGAATGGCATTCTGCCGTCCCGATATGCAGAGCGCCGCGCGGGGTCAAAAATCCACGTTCGGAAAACTCTGCAGGAGGGGTTGAGAGGAACTGGTAGGAGGCTGTTGTCAGCGGCTGGATAGCCGGCCCACCATAGGTTTCGCTCCAGAACGCCGCCGAGCGGCCCGTTGAATGATAACCGGGGAATTCCTCTGCCTCTAGCAGCAAAACTGATTTCGACGGTGCAATCTCGGCCGCAAGGCTGGCGCCCGCCATTCCGGCGCCGACAATGGCAACATCGAAACGATTCATGATTTGGGCGCTTTGCGATCGAGAAAGTTTTCGATGGCGGCAATACATTTGTCGCGGACAGGGTCGGTTTCGCGCAAAAGTTCATGCGCAGCCTCATTACCAAATAAGACCAACTCGCTATTCGGCAGCCTTTTCGCATCGCGAATGACCCTTTTGGTATCGACAAGATGATCGGCAGTTGTCGCCAACAGCAAGATAGGTACGGTTACCCCTTCCATGATTCCGGGCGCGTTCAACTGGCGCGTTGAAGCAATTGCCCGTTCGACCCAATGCCAGCTCGGCGGTCCAAGCCGCACCTCCGGTCGTTTCTGCCACCAATACAGTTCGTCCGCATAACGGGCCGAATCATGTGTCAGTATCTTGGCGCGCGCATTCAGTGGTGATCCGGGTTTCTCACCTTCCTTCCACGCGGCCCTTTCCGGATTGCCAAGGGCGCGAAGCAGTTTGGCAACTGCGTGATGCACCGCATAAGGCAGCCCCATCGTCTGGATACCCAACATAGGTGCCGATAAAGCGACAGCATCCGGATCTATTGCTTTTTCGCATAACGCGCGCATGACCAAATGCCCGCCCATACTGTGGGCAACCACTATATGCGGCCCCGGCCCTTGGGTTTTCCATTCGCGCCAAAACGCACCCAGGTCCGAAATCCAGGTCGAAAAATCATCGGCATGGCCGATATGCGGATCCCCGAGCAGTCGTCCTGAACCGCCCTGCCCGCGCCAGTCAATCGCCGTCACCTGCCAGCCTGAACGGGCAAAATGGTCCAGCGTTTCAAGATATTTCTCATAATGATCGCCCCGACCGGGCAGAAAAAGCATCGATCCGCGCGCTTCGGATATGCCTTCACCATCACCGTTCAACGAGGGCCAATCTATCCGCCGAATCCGCCAGCCATCCGGCGCAGTCCAGAATCCTTCGTGCGCATAACTCGGGATGGCACGCCGTATCGTTTCCGTTTGGGCTTCAGGCATGGTTACCTTTTAGAAAGTTCTGATGGTTAACAGTGCGGCAATATGGACCAGAATTTTTTCGCTTACGCGCTGCTTGGCGGCTTGGCAATCGGCCTGCTGGTGTCGATCTATTCCGACATTCGGCACCGCCTTATTTACAATTGGGTGACCGCATCGATCGCGCTCGCCGCTCCTCTTTACTGGCTTGCGACCGGGACATTCACCTGGCCTGAAATTGGCTATTATCTCGGCGCAGGAATCGCGACTTTCCTGTTCTTCGCGCTATTTTTCTACTTCGGCATGATGGGTGGTGGCGACGTGAAATTGTTCGCGGCAGTCGCCCTGTGGTTTCCGCCATTGGTCGTCATCAAATTTGTTTTCAACGCCAGTTTGCTCGGCGCGCTGGTAACCATAATTTTCTTCATCGTTCACAAGATACGAAAAGGAAGCGGTCACGTCCGCATTCCATATGGCGTCGCAATTTCGCTCGCCGGCCTTTGGTGCGCCGGTGAACAGTTTTTTAACCATTTTAGGTGATTAGCTGTCTCATTCAGGGGACCGTTCAGGAGCTTGTTCGTCATGGATAGGAAAAAAGTAATCTTGCTGGTCTGCGCGCTGCTGATAGCCGCAGTCACCGCGTTTATGGCGCGCAGCATGTTCTCGGGCGGAGGCGCACCCCAAGCGGTTGCACAAAAACCCGTCGCCACTGGCCCAAAGGTCATCGTTGCAACGCGGGCATTGCCGGTTGGAACAATTCTGACTGCAGACAGCATTCGCTATCAACCGTGGCCGGAAGAGCTGATCGAGGAAGCCTATTTCATCAAGAAAGACGGCGAGCCTGACCAGACGACCACATTGGTCGGCACGGTTGTGCGCAATCCGATTACAGCCGGACAGCCGATTACCCAAGGTTCGCTTGTCGCTCCTGGCGATCGTGGTTTCCTTGCTGCGGCACTTGGACCGGGCATGCGTGCGGTATCGGTTCCAGTCTCTACACTCACTGGTGTTTCGGGCTTTGTCTTTCCAGGTGACCGTGTGGACCTTGTCCTGACCCAGAATGTAAGCGGTGCAGGCACTGGTCAGCCCTTGAAAGTTTCGGAAACCATCATCCGCAACCTTCGCGTCCTGGCAACTGACCAGCGCTCGACACCAAGCGTCGATGAAAAAGGCAATAGCATTCCTTCGAAGTACAAGTTGGTGACCATCGAAGTGACGCCGCGCATTGCAGAAAAAATCGCCGTGGCGCAGACGATCGGTACGATCAGTCTCTCGCTCCGTTCGCTCGCCGACAACGCAGCCGAGCTCGAAATGGCGCTGGCATCGGGCGATGTGAAATTGCCCAAGGGCGCAACTGCTGAGGAAGAAGAAAAGTTCCTCGCCTCGGTTCAGAAGCAACCGACTGCAGGCCCGAGCACCTATGCAACCGGCGGCGATGTCTCACGTTTCCAGCGTAGCAGCCTTCCCGCGATCACGCCCGTGCAGATTGCGGCAGAAGCAGTGAAAGTTGAAAAACAGATCGAACAGGTTCGCCGTGGCAGCGTCGTCCGCGTCTCTCGCGCCGGTGCTGTCGAAGAAGTCAATGTGGACCGGAGGTAATATAATGACCATCAAATCACTCATGAAATCCGGTGCCGCAGCGATTATCTTCGCTGCCTCCATTTCCACCGTTGCCAGCGCGGCACCTGCAAAGGCCGATCCCGCTGCATCCAAAACCGGCGGCCGCGTGATCGTTCTGTCGGTCGGTCGTGGCGAGCAGATCAATCTGGGCTCTTCGGTATCCGACGTTGTTGTTTCTAACCCGACGATCGCCGATGTCGATGTCCGCAGCCCCCGGCAGCTCTACATCCTCGGAAAAGGGCAAGGCGAAACGACCGTCTATGCAACAGATGCTGCAGGACGGACAATCTACTCTGCCACTATCCGGGTAGGCAACAACCTCGACTCGGTTGATCAGATGCTGCTGCTCGCAATGCCCGAAGCCGACATCAAGGTTTCGACCATGAACGGTGTGGTACTGCTAACTGGTACGGTCGCCCAACCTGAAGATGTTCAGGAAGCTGAAACACTCGTTCAGGCGTTTGTTGGCGATGCGACAAAAGTCGTCAGCCGACTGAAGACCGCCGTTCCAATGCAGGTCAATCTGCAGGTCCGGATTGCGGAAGTCAGCCGTTCGCTGGCCAAGGAAATTGCATCAAATTTCACAACTCGTGACAATGACGGCAATGGCCTTGTCTTTGGCGTCGGCCGCGGTCGCAGCGTGGGTACCATTGGCGATCTCAACACCAGCGCCTTTCCGCGCCTGGATGCGTCATCGCTGTACGGCCTTCCCGCAGGCTCAATCTCGTTGCCTTTCAACCCAGCGACCGGTCAGTTTATTACTGGCGGGACGCAATATACCTTCAATAACCCGGTAGGAAGCAATGTGCTGAACCTCGCGGGCAAATTGTTCGGTATCGATGTCGCAGCTGCGTTTGACATTGCCGAGCGCGCCGGTCTTTCGACCACGCTTGCTCAACCTAATCTCACCACTATCTCTGGTGAATCCGCAGAATTTCTTGCGGGCGGGCAGTTTCCGATACCGGTAGCGGACAATTTTGGCGCGACCACCGTGCAGTTCCGTGATTTTGGTGTCAGCCTGCGCTACACCCCAACCGTCCAGTCTGACGGCCGCATCCTCCTTCGGGTGCGCCCGGAGGTCTCGGATATCTCGTCACAAGGCGCTGTTCGCATCGCAGGAACCGAAATACCGGCGATCACCACACGCATGGCGGAAACGACGGTCGAACTGGGTTCTGGCCAGAGCTTCATGATTGCCGGACTGCTCTCAAACTCGGCCAACACTTCGGTCGATAAATATCCGGGCTTGGGAGATGTTCCGGTTCTCGGTGCCCTGTTCAAGTCAAATGGCTGGAAGCGCAACGAGACCGAACTGGTCATCGTCGTTACTCCCTATCTGGTGAAGCCGGTCTCAGAATCAGAAATCAAGCTGCCGACCGACGGATACAATACTCCGTCTGATCTGGAGCGCATCCTGCTCAACAAGACCGCGTCGAATTTGACCGGATCTGCTGAACGCCCGATGCCGACTGTTGCGCCCGACAATGTGAAGGGCCCGGAGTTCGGTACCGTAAGCGAAGCTGCTCCGGCGATCAGCACCAAGCAGGCCAAGAAATCCCAATCCGGTGAAGCAGGGTCAGCACCCGGCTTCAGCTTCAATTGAGCGACGTGAGGAGCATGAACATGCGTGCAAAACTAATCTTGACGGCAACTTTGGCCTTCACGCTCGCCGGATGCGGCGCAACTGGCTCGAATACGTCGATGTACTCGACCAACCAACCGGTGGTTCAGCGCAACAACTACGCCCTCGACGTGAATGTCGATGGCAGCGCTGGACTCTCGTCATTCGAACAAAACCGTATCGCAGAATGGTTTGAGGCCATGAAACTGCGATTTGGCGACCGCATTGCCGTGGATTTTGGCGATAGCTACCCCGATGCAGCAACCAAGCAAGCGGTGAGTGACCTCGCGGCCAAGCATGGTTTGCTGTTAAGCGAGACGGCGCCGGTCACGGCTGGCAATGTGGTGCCGGGTACTGCCAGGGTAGTAGTGACCCGCTCGACGGCGAGTGTTCCCAATTGCCCGAATTGGACCAAAACCACTGAGGCCAATTACAACTCCAGCAACCATCCCAACTACGGATGCGCTACGAACAGCAATCTTGCTACGATGGTTGCCGATCCCGAAGATCTAGTACGCGGCCGCGAGTCCACTCCTGAAAACAGCCGGGGTGGATCGCGCAAGAAATCCGGAGGCGCAAACTAATGAACGCACCATTTAAAAGTGTCTCGGCCGGTGCCAGAGATCCGTTCACTGCCTATGTTTGCGATGACCTGACTCTCGATGTTGTCCGCACTGTTTGCGACGACATGGGGTGGCCGCAGGAAAAGGCCTTCAAGGGCGGCTTGCGCAACGCCGTTCAATCGCTGTCGGTATCAGCCAGCCCACAAATTCTGCTGGTTGACCTGTCGGAATCGGGCGACCCGATTTCGGACATCAATGGACTGGCCGAAGTTTGCGAACCCGGAACCGTCGTTATCGCGATGGGTCAGGTCAATGATGTTCGGTTGTACCGCGATCTCATGCTTTCAGGCCTGCAGGACTATCTGCTTAAGCCAGTCAGTCCCGATGCGCTTCGCGATGCCGTGACACATGCCCAGATGATCCTCAACGCGCCAAAGCACGACGACGGAGCCAAGGAACATCCGCACCTGTCGACCGCAGTTATCGGTACGCGCGGCGGCGTAGGGGCATCGACCATCGCAACTTCGATTGCCTGGTTGCTGTCTGAACGCATGGGCCACCTGACGGGCCTTCTCGATCTCGACGTCCACTTCGGAACCGGCGCTCTGGCGTTGGATCTGGAGCCGGGCCGCGGGTTGACCGACGCAATCGACAATCCGAGCCGCATCGACGGGCTTTTCATCGAGCGCGCAACAATCAAGGCCAATGACAAGCTTTCCATCCTGTCAGCTGAAGCTGCGATCAGCAGCCCCATCATGACAGACGGATCGGCCTTCTTCCAGTTGCAGGAAGAATTCCGGGCAGCGTTCGAGAACACGGTCATCGATCTGCCACGCAACATGTTGATCGCTTACCCGCATCTTTTGCACGATGTGAATGTGGCAGTGATTGTCTGCGAACTGACACTGGCTTCGGCGCGTGATGCCATTCGCCTGCTTGCATGGCTGCGCGCAAATGCACCGTCTTGCCAGACGATCGTTGTTGCCAACAAAGCCCAAGCCGGCGGCATCGAGATTTCACGCAAGGATTTTGAAAGCTCGATTGAGCGCAAGATTGATCTCGTAATCCCGCTGGACTCAAAAGCAACGGCGCAGGCCGCCAAACTCGGCAAACCGCTGGTCGACTCTGTCCGTTCGAGCAAGGTGGCCTCGGGCATTGTGGCTTTGACTGATATGATCAAGTCAACCGGCGTTCCCGAAGAAGAGGCAACCGAAACCAAAGCCGCATCGTCGAAAAAATCGATGATGGCCGGTTTCAAATCGCTGTTGGCAAAAAAATAACACTCGAATGCCACACTGGCGTTCCGACAAGGAACTCCAAATGAGGCAGAGGCGGTAAAAGATGAACAATCTGGTTCTCATTTTTGGTTTGGTGGCCTCGCTCATCCTTTTGGGATTTGCCTTTGCAGGACCTGCAACGGGGAAAGCAGCCAGTCGACGGCTAAGTGCGGTGAAAATCCGCCATTCGGACTCGGTTGACGCCAAGCTTGAGCAACAAATGCGCAAGGCAGTGGCCGCGCGCCGACCGATCATGTTCACCGAAGGCACGAAAATGAGCGTGACCGATCGCCTGCGCCTGCGCCTTCAACAGACGGGCAAAAAATGGGGGCTCAACCAGTATCTCTACGTCAGTGGCGGGATTTTTGTCGCCATGTTCGGAATTTTGACGATTCGGGGAGCGCCGATGTTGCTCGCTCTTGGCGGAGCGACTTTTCTCGCCCTGGCCGTGCCGCACTTTTCCGTCA
Organism: Sphingorhabdus sp.; assembly: GCF_035329025.1. Taxonomy (GTDB): domain Bacteria; phylum Pseudomonadota; class Alphaproteobacteria; order Sphingomonadales; family Sphingomonadaceae; genus Sphingorhabdus_B. The sequence goes on from NZ_DAOLHN010000009.1 coordinate 48,423, forward strand.
ATTACCTGATCCGCAAACGCATAAATGATTTCACGGCAAAATTTCCGGAAGCGATCGAATTGCTCGTTCGCGGTTTGAAATCAGGACTTCCGGTTGGTGAAACGCTCGGCGTCGTTGCCCGCGAAATCCCGGGTCCCGTTGGCGAAGAATTCAAGATCGTTACAGAAAAGATCAAGATCGGCAAAACCATGGAGGATGCACTGCAGGATACAGCAGAGCGCCTTGGCACACCTGAATTCCAGTTCTTCGTAATCACTCTTGCCATTCAGCGCGAAACCGGCGGCAATCTTGCGGAAACGCTGTCAAACCTCGCCGATGTGTTGCGCAAACGCGCGCAGATGAAGCTGAAGATTCGCGCCATGTCATCCGAATCCAAAGCGTCGGCCTATATCGTCGGCTCGCTGCCTTTCATCGTCTTCGCGCTCGTCTGGTCGGTAAACCCGGAATATCTGGGCGGCTTCTTTGTCGAACAACGCCTGATGATCGCCGGCATAGTCGGACTGGTCTGGATGAGCATTGGTGTTGGTATCATGGCCAAAATGGTCAGCTTTGAAATCTAAGGGACAGGACCGAGAAAGATGAACAGCGCTCAACCTCCTGGACCCGAAATCATGGGTATCGACGTCATGTGGGTCGCCACATTGATGACAGCGATTGCCAGTTTTGCGGTGATACTTGCCATCTATGCGGCTGTGACAGTTCGCGACCCGATGACCAAGCGCGTCAAGGCGTTGAACGAACGTCGCGAGCAGTTAAAGGCTGGAATTTCGGCATCGACCGCAAAGAAGCGTGCCAAGCTGGTGCGCAACACCGAAACGACCGACAAAATGCGCCAGTTGCTGTCGTCGCTCAAGGTGTTGCAAGATGATCAGATCAAGGTCGCGCAGCAAAAACTGGCGCAAGCCGGCATCCGCCGCAAGGAACTTGCGGTTGCAGTGATCTTCAGTCGGCTTGTCGGGCCGATCCTCCTCGGCGGCGGAGCCTTGTTCTGGATTTACGGCATGGGTGGCCTGGCCGATTGGACACCATTCAAGCGTTTTGCGGTGTTCGCTGCCATGGCAATTTTGGGCTACAAGGCAGCAGACATCTATCTCGGCAACCTGATCCAGAAACGAACCGATGCGATCCGCAAGGGCCTGCCCGATGCGCTCGACTTGCTTGTCATCTGCGCCGAAGCCGGTCTGACGGTCGACTCTGCCTTCAATCGCGTAGCAAAGGAACTTGGCCGCGGCTTTCCCGAACTGGGTGACGAGTTCGCCCTCACGGCAATCGAGCTCGGCTTCCTGACTGAGCGTCGCATGGCATTCGAAAACCTAGCTTATCGTGTCGATCTGGACTCGGTGAAGGGCGTGGTCACGACCATGATCCAGACTGAGAAATATGGTACGCCGCTCGCTTCGGCTCTGCGTGTGCTTTCGGCTGAATTCCGTAACGAACGCATGATGCGTGCCGAAGAAAAGGCTGCCCGCCTTCCCGCGATCATGACGGTGCCGCTGATCCTTTTCATTCTGCCGACACTGTTCATCGTGATCCTTGGACCGGCAGCCTGCTCGATCGGCGATGCCTTTGCCAAGAAATAGGCTGATCGGAACTCAAACAGAAAAGGCGGGATCTTCCTCCCGCCTTTTTTGATTCAATATGCGACGACGGTCTGTTCGATCACCCCGAAAATCGGATGGTGTTTCTCATCTTCCATCCAGATGCGGACGGTATCGCCTGCTTTCATGAAAGGTGTGACGGGTTTTCCACCCTGGATCGTTTCAATCGTCCGCACCTCAGCCAGACAGCTATAACCGAGACCGCCTTCGCCAATGGGCTTGCCCGGGCCACCATCTGCGTCGCGGTTCGATACCGTACCCGAGCCAATGATCGTTCCCGCTGACAGGTTCCGCGTCTTTGCCGCATGGGCAATGAGCTGTCCAAAATCGAATGTCATGTCGACGCCGGCATCGGCGCGGCCCAAGGGCTGACCATTGAGGTCGACGCACAACGCACCATGCAGCTTTCCGCCGTCCCAGCGATTGCCCAGAGCTTCAGGCGTTACGAATACGGGTGAAAAGGCGCTGGCCGGTTTTGACTGGAAAAAGCCGAAGCCCTTGGCAAGCTCGTCTGGAATGAGGCCGCGCAGCGACACATCGTTGGTGAGACCCACAAGGCGGATATAGTCCCTCGCCTCACCCGCGCTCACGCCCATCGGCACGTCGCCGGTTACGACCACAACTTCCGCTTCCATGTCGCAGCCCCAGGCGACGTCGCCAAGCGGTATATCGTCGCGCGGCCCCAGGAAACCGTCCGATCCGCCCTGGTACATCAGCGGATCGTGCCAGAAACTTTCCGGCATTTCCGCACCACGCGCCTGGCGAACCAAAGCGACATGATTCACATAAGCCGAACCATCGGCCCATTGATAGGCCCTCGGCAAGGGTGACGCTGCATCATGTTCATGAAAGCGCTCTTTGGGGATTACGTCATGCTCAAGATCGGTTGCCAGCGCCTCCAGCTTGGGCGCAATACGTTCCCAATTATCGAGCGCGGCCTGCATTGTCGGGCAGATATGGCTGGCATCGGCATACCAGGCGAGGTCATTTGACACGACCACAAGTTTTCCGTCGCGACCAGATTTCAGTGAGGCTAGTTTCATAAAGGCATCCTGTTTTGGTGTTTCATCATGACTGGATTACGGGCTTGCGGCAATCGCAATATCCTGCCTAGACTATCGAAGTTGGGGAGACAGTGGCTATGCAATGGAAAACGCTCGCCGCCGCACTTCTTGTTGCAACCGCAATAGCTGGTCCTTCGACCAGTCAGGTCGGCTTCAACAACCGCGAGGCGGCGGAAAATGGCTGGTCGATGGAGCAGAACCGCAGTGCGGCCTGGCACTATGTGCAGCATCGCCGTCTGTCCTCCGCGCTTGCGACGTTGCAACCCCAGCGGCAGGGCATCATCGACGCCTATGTGGTTTCGATCGGGCTCGATTCCGATCCGGTATTCGGGCGCGAGGCTGGTGAAGCGCAGAAGGTGCTGACGCGCCGCTATGGAGCGACCGGTCGATCGATATTCCTTGCCGCCGGTGCGGGGAAAGAAACTGTCGGTACCCCGCAAGGATCGCCGCCCAATCTGGCCACTGCTCTGGCGGCGGTTGCCGCAAAAATGAATGTGAAGGAAGACGTCCTCGTCCTCTTTGCGACCACCCATGGCGACCCCAAATTGGGGCTGGTTTATCGTGACGGGAATAACGCGATCGGAATGATTGCGCCCAAACGGCTGGCAGCAATGCTGGATGATCTCGGTATCCAGCGCCGCCTCATCATCCTTTCCGCCTGCTTTTCCGGCGTTTTCGTACCTGTACTCAACGGCGATCAGTCGGTTATTGTCACAGCCGCCTCCTCTCAAAGGACTTCGTTCGGCTGCAATCCGGGCAATGACTGGACCTTCTTTGGCGATGCCTTTGTCAACACTGCGCTGCGCAAGCCGCAGAGCCTTGAAAAGGCCAATGACGAGGCGCGGTCGTTGATAACCCTGTGGGAGGCCGGACGCGGGCTTGTCCCCTCGGACCCGCAGCTTTTCATCGGTGACAAGGCGCGGATCTGGCTCGATGCGCTTGAAGCGCGCATGCCCAAAACCGAGACGCCCAAGGTCGGGCGCGCCGCCAACATCACAACCTGACCGCACTTTTATTCAGAAGCTTCGATCGGTTCCTTGTGCAGCCATTCGGCGTGGCGCGGGGCTGTCTTGGTCTTGCTCCAATCATCGAGCATCATCGGCGCTACGCGCTTCAGCTCTGCATATTGTTCCTGAGTGCCGATATCGCAGGCCAGTTCGAGCCGGTGGCCATTGGGATCGAAGAAATAGATTGAGCGGAAAATGCCGTGATAGGTCGGCCCGATCACATCGATACCCAGCGATTCGATATGCGCCTTCGCCGCTTTCAGCGTATCGAAGTCGGCAACCTTGAACGCCAGATGCTGCACCCAGGCAGGCGTCTTTTCATCGCGCCCCATCTCCGGCTGGTTGGGCAGTTCGAAAAAGGCGAGGACGTTGCCGCCGCCGCACTCAAGGAAGATGTGCATATAGGGATCATATTCGCCGGTCGACGGCACATGATCTTCTGCAAAGGCCGTGGTGTAGGTGAAACCCAGCACGCGGGCATACCACTCCACGGTCTCCTTCGCGTCCTTGCAGCGATAGGCGACGTGGTGAATGCGATCAGTCTTGAAGGGAACGGTCATTCTGCCACCTCCAATACACCGCGCTCGATCTGGTCGCGCTCGATGCTCTCGAACAATGCCTTGAAATTTCCTTCGCCGAAGCCTTCATCGCCGCGACGCTGGATGAATTCGAAGAAGACGGGGCCGATTTCGGGCTGTGCGAAGATTTGCAGCAGCAATCGCGGTGTGCCACCTTCGGTCGTCCCGTCTAGCAAGATGCCGCGTGATTTAAGCGCATCAACCGGTTCGCCATGGCCGGGCAACCGCTGTTCGAGCATCGCATAATAAGTGTCAGGCGGCGGGGTCATGAAAGTCACGCCGAGTTTCTTGAGATTGTCCCAGCAGGCAACCAGATCGTCACAGATCAGCGCGATATGCTGGATACCTTCGCCATTATAGGCACGCAGATATTCTTCAATCTGCCCACCACCGGCCTTGCCCTCTTCATTGAGCGGGATGCGGATTTTGCCATCAGGCGCGGTCATCGCCTTTGAGGTCAGACCGGTATATTCGCCCTTGATGTCGAAATAGCGGATTTCGCGGAAGTTGAAGATCCGCTGATACCAGGCTGCCCAATGCGCCATGCGGCCACCATAGACATTGTGCGTCAGGTGATCGATCGACTTGAAACCTGCTCCGACAGGGAAGTGCTCGACCCCCGGCAAAAAGACGAAGTCGATATCGTAAATCGACAACGCATCAGGATTTTCGAGCGTGGCATAGCGATCGACCAGATAGATGAACGCACCGCCGATCCCCTTGATTGCCGGTATGCGCAGTTCCATCACGCCGGTCTTGCTTTCGACCGGCTCCGCTCCGCGCTCGATCGCTTCCTTGTAAGCCTTGGCGGCATCCTTGACGCGGAAGGCCATGCCGCAGGCGCTGGGGCCATGTTCCGCAGCGAAATAAGCAGCGGGGCTGCGCGGTTCGTAATTGGCAATCAGGTTGATTTCACCCTGCCGCCACAGGTGCACATCCTTTGAACGGTGCTGGGCGACGCGGGTGAAGCCCATGCTTTCGAAGACGGGTTCGAGGATGCCTTTTTCGGGCGCACAAAACTCGACAAATTCGAAGCCGTCGAGGCCGAGGGGGTTTTCAAACAGATCGGGCATGGAAAATTCATCCAGAGACAGTTGACCTATGTTCGGGGATCCCGAATCCTGCAGATAGTATCAATTGAAACCAGTTTGCGCAAGCACGCATCCTGCCGCGCGGTCAATCCGCCTTGCGCTCCATCTCACTCACCCGGGCGCGAAGTTTGGCGAGGAGCCCGGCAAGCTGCGTTGCCTCTTCATTGCCCAATATGCCCTCGATCTCTGTCTCCACCGAAAGCGCGAGCGGGACGATCTGGTCGTAGAGTTCCTTGCCCACCGCGGTCAGCGCAAGGTGGTGCGAGCGCCCGTCGGTCTCATTCGGCGCCCGCCCGATCAGCCCCCGTTCGTCCAACGCCTTGGAGGCGCGGTTGACCGTGACCTTGTCCATCTGCGTCGCCGCGACCAATTCGCGCTGGGTGGCACTGCCCTTTTCACCGAGCACCGCCATCACCCGCCATTCGGGGATTTTGAGACCAAAGCGTCCCCGATAACTCCGCGCGATCAGATCACTGACCGCATTCGAAGTTATCGAAAGCTGGTAAGGCAGGAATTCGCCAAGGGTCAGTTTGCGTTGCGACATGACCCAACGCTAATCAAATTTCCAGCTTGCGCCAAGCCAAAGGGTGCGCGGGGTGGCGCGTTCGATGATGCCAGTGCCCGAAATTGCTGCTTCGACCCGCGTGTTGAAAAGATTGTCTCCGCGCACTTCTAAAAACAAGTTCTTCCTTATTTTCTTTGCCAAGGCAAAATCGACAACGGTCGCCGCACCAAGGGCCCGACTATTGGCATCGTCTTCAAATTGCTTGCCGATGTAACGGATGCTCAAAGTCCCGCGATCATCACGCATATCATCATATGTCAAAGCGATACGACCCGAATGGCGGGCGACTTGCGCTGGCCTCAATCCGTCAAGCGATGCCGCTATGCCTGAAGCTTCGACTTGCGCGTCGATCAGACTGTAGGACACACTGAGATCCAATACATAGGCTATCATTATACTACCATAAAGCTCGAGACCGCGCGATTGGATAGCATCAAGATTCTGCCGTTGCCGATAAACACCGCCTGCCGCAACAAAACCGACACCGGGGAAGTTTCCTGGTCCGTTTGCAACCGACACATTTGCAATCGCCCCCTTCAAACGATTGTCGAAATATAGCGCTTCGAGAGTCAGCCGCGTCGAGTAATATCCTGCAACAAGTTCAAAGCCCGAGAGCCGCTCTGGCGCCAATGCGGCATTGGCAGCGGTTGCATCGGCGCCCACCCTGAATGGCCTGTATAACTCATTCAGAGTCGGCAAGCGCCATGATCTGTACATTGACGCGCCTATATTCACCCTGTTTAACGGTGACCAATCCACCCCGGCACGCCCGCTCCATTCGCCATCTGCGCGCGATATGAAACGATCATCCGATCGAACATCCCCACCGATATTCACTTCGCGACGGAAACCGTCGTCCAAATGCCAGCTGTCAAATCGTCCACCGGCAGACAGCTTGAATTGCTCGGTCGGGGCAATTGAGAGTTCAGCAAATCCGCCAACCGTATCCGCCGAACCGCCGGCCGTCCTAAACCGCGTAGGGCGTCCTGCAACATAGGTGAAATTTTCGCGGGTCTCTCCAAGGGTACGGCGCCACTCACCGCCAGCTCTAAATTCCCACGTCTCATCATGAGGCGGTCGAATTTCGAAACGCAGCCCCATTCCGTTTGACGGCGTTGCAAATTGATCCAATGTTGGCGTGACGGTCGAGCGATCGACAGACACGGCCCCGAATTCCGATGAAAAATCACGCAGCTGGATATAGCTGGTTGCCGACCACTGCCAACCGCCCTTGCGGTTCGACACTTTAAGGCTGGCGTCCACGCCATCATTTGTGTTGCGGGAGAAATCGACGCCACGATTTCGATTGTCAAAATAGGCGCGCAAATTTGCCTGAAGGTCAATATCGTCCACGACCGGCGCAGTAGCCTGGAATGAAATCCCGGCTTGTTCGTAGGCCGCGCCATGATCAACGGCCCCACGCTGGCTTTTGATCACAGGAACAAAGCCATCGCTTCGGGAATAGCTGGCGCCTACGGTCAGCCAGCCGTCACCCAACCGCGACACAACCCGCCCCAATGCATCGACACTATCGCGGCTACCAAAACCTAAGCCAAGCGACGATTGCCCCTGGATTTTCCGGCTATCAAGTTCAATCACGCCCGCAATAGAACCCGGTCCGACTGAGGGTTGCCCGCCCCCTTTCCTTAACCTTATGCTCAAAATCTCCAGCGCATCATAACCCGGCCATGCTACCCAGCCACCAAAGGGATCGGCCTGCGGGATGCCATCGAGAAAGAGCAAGGTCCGCGAAGCGGCATTCCCGCCAAGCCCCCGCATAGTTACGCCCTGACTGGTAGGGTTTGCAGATCGGGAATCTGATCGCCTGAATTGCTGAAACTCCCCGGCAAGCCCCAATTCCCGCTCTACGTCGTTGGTCACGATATGACGGCTGGTGAGAATTGACTCGGTTCGTTCGGCCAACGATCTCCCCAGATTGCCGGTGACCGAAATTGTGCAGTCATTTACCAGGATCGGCTGTTCCCCGGTTTCGGGATCCGGCGGGACATAGCAGCCCTCCATTACATTGCCCTGCCCCCAGGCCGGCAAGCCCGGCACCACGAGGCACAGAACGCTAATTAAAGGTGCATATCTCATTCCGGCTTCACCGCCTCCGGCGCCGCCTTGGCAAAAGCCTCAATAGCGCGCAGCTCCGCATCAATCCGCACCAGTTTCGGGAACGCGTCCAACGGCGTATCGAACCGCCGCGCATTGGCCATTTGCGGGACGAGGCAGGCATCGGCGAGGTTGGGTTGCGCACCGCCGAACAGGCCGGTTTCGGGGGCCATCACCTCCAGCGCGGTGAAGCCTTCAACTATCCAGTGACGATACCATTCCGCCACCGCCGCATCATCGGCGCCGAATTGCGATTTCAACCGGCCCAGCACGCGCAAATTATTGAGCGGGTGGATGTCGGCCGCAATCACCAGTGCCTGCGCCAATGTCTTCGCCCTCTCCGCCGGATCGGAGGATACCATTGGCGGATCGGGATAGTTGGCATCCAGATAATCGATAATCGCCAGGCTTTGCGTCAGATCATGCCCGTCGATCGAAAGCATCGGCACAAACCCCTGCGGGTTGCGCGCGACATAGTCCGGTTTCTTGTGCGAGGCATCGAGCAAGTTGGTGGGAACTGCGCTGTAAGCGACGCCCTTCAGGTTGAGCGCGATGCGAACGCGGTAGCTGGCGGAGGAACGCCAATAATCGAACAGGATGATGCCGGACATTTTCTAGCTCCGCAGCTTCCAGCCCGAACGCAGCAGTGCATAAGCGATGATGCCCAGCACCAGATTGATGCCGAGCAGCAACAGGCCACCAAACAGCACGGGGCTGTCAGCCGTGCCGATAAAGCCATAGCGGAAGCCCGAAATTGCATAGAAAAACGGGTTGGCATGGCTGATTGCCTGAAACGCGGGTGACAGCTTGTCGACCGAGTAGAATGTACCCGACAGCAAGGCAGCAGGCGCGACAACGAAATTGGCAATCGCCGCTGCATGGTCGAATTTTTCGGCCCAGATCGAGGTGATTACACCGATGAGGGCGAGCAATGTCGATCCCATCAGGCCGAACCAGATCACCGCCCCATAATGGGCAGGGGTAACCCCCACCCCTGGCCACAGCGCCATGGCCAACCAGACGGCAAAGCCCACCATGATCGCACGGGTCACCGCCGCCCCTACCATCGCGATCAGCAATTCGAGGTTCGACAAGGGCGGCATCAGATAGTCGACGATCGTCCCCTGGATCTTGCCCACCAGTAAAGAGAAGCTGCTATTGGCGAAGCTGTTCTGCATCATTCCCATGATGATCAGGCCCGGCGCGATGAAATCGGCAAAGGGCACCCCCAGCACCGAAGGCTTCACCCCGCCCAAAGCAACGGTGAAAATGATGAGGTAGAGCAGAGTCGTGATCGCGGGCGCCCAGATGGTCTGCAACTGCACCTTCATGAAGCGGCGTACTTCTTTCAGATACAGTGTTTTCAGGCCGATCCAGTTGACGGTGCGGATCAAGCGTTCGGCAGGTTCGGCTTGAACCTCGGCAGCGGCGACATTAGATTTGTTGCTAGTCATCGCACAATCGACTATCGGCTTGCCCCTTGCGCGGCAAGGCGCTTTTATATCTAATTGCAACAAGCGCCGCTTTCACGCTGCTTGGCAGAATGTTTGGAGTTTTCGATGTCCTGGACCGACGAACGGATCGACCGCCTGAAAACCATGTGGGAAAAGGGCCTGACTGCCAGCCAGATAGCTGACGAGCTGGGCGGGGTGAGCCGCAACGCCGTGATCGGCAAGGCCCACCGTCTTGGTCTCAAATCGCGTCCGTCACCGGTGAAGGCCAATGAAGGCGAAGCCAAGCCTGCGCCGAAGCCCAAGGCAAAGCCCGTCGAAAAGGCAGCAGCGCCGCGTCAATCTGCACCTTCGTCGGGGTCAACCGAGCGCGTCATCCCGACTTATTCGACGCCCAGCGTCCCGCAGCCGCGTACGGATATGCCCAAGATCGTCTCGATCGGACCCGGCGGCTTCATGCGCCAGGGCCCCGGCGACCAGCAGGCCCCGATCCCCCCTGCCCCGCCGCGCCGTCTGGTTCCGGCCAAGCCGAGCCCCGAAATCGCCGACAAGACCAGCCTGCTTGATTTGAGCGACCGTGTCTGCCGCTGGCCGATGGGCCATCCGGGCGAACCCGATTTCCATTTTTGCGGCGAAGCGGTGAACCCCGGCTTCCCCTATTGCGTCGAACATTGCGGTCGTGCCTATCAGGCGCAATTGCCGCGTGGCGTCCGCCGCGCGCCGCCGCCAATGCCCTTTGGCGGCCCGCGGGTCCGCTGATAGCTGGGCCGCGTGGCCAGTCGCCCGCATCCCTTTGCTGACCTGATCGATCTTGCCGTCACTCCTGACGGCAAGGGCGGCAGCACAGCAACCCTCACCGCCGAACACAAGCATATGAACCCGCATGGCGTGGTACATGGTGCGGTGATCTATGCACTCGCCGATACCGGCATGGGTGCCGCACTTTACCCGACGCTGGAGGCCGGACAGGCTTGCGCGACGATCGAGGTCAAGATCAGCTATTTCCGTCCGGTGAGCGGCGGCGAAATCCGGTGCGCGACGCAGATCGACAATAAAGGCCGCAGCATCGCGCACCTGACCTCACGCATCGAACAGGGTGGAAAGCTGGTCGCGCTGGCGACCGGAAGCTTTGCGATCTTGGCGGCACCCCCGGGGAAAGCCTGACTTTACCGATTTCCACAGAGGAAAGCCGCGTCACGGTTGCGCGGGGGACTCCGCCGCGCCTATAGCGTCAGCCATGAGTGAAGACCTGTTCGGCGGCGCATTGCCCGCCGGTTCTGAATCTGGCGGTTATGATGCTTCGGCAATCGAGGTTCTCGAGGGGCTGGAGCCTGTTCGCCGTCGACCCGGCATGTATATTGGCGGCACCGACGAGCGGGCGCTGCATCATCTCGCCGCCGAAGTGCTCGACAACAGTATGGACGAAGCGGTTGCCGGCCATGCGACGCGCATCGAAATTATGCTTGGCGTGGGTAATCGCCTGACCATCACCGACAATGGTCGCGGCATCCCGGTCGATCCGCACCCCAAATTCCCAGGCAAGTCGGCGCTCGAGGTCATCATGACCACGCTCCATTCGGGCGGCAAGTTTGAGGGCAAGGCCTATGCCACCTCGGGCGGGTTGCACGGTGTGGGTGTCTCGGTGGTCAATGCACTATCGACCGACACGGTTGTCGAAGTTGCGCGCAACAAGCAGCTTTACCGTCAGCGTTTCTCATGCGGGGCAGCGTTGGGCGGGCTTGAAGAGCTGGGCCCGACACCGAACCGGCGCGGCACGACCATCGCCTTCACGCCCGATCCCGAAATTTTCGGCGCCGATGCGAAGTTCAAGCCCACACGGCTGTTCAAGCTCGCAAGATCAAAAGCCTATCTCTTTGCAGGCGTTGAAATCCGCTGGAAATGCGACCCCGAATTGGCGAGCGACGATGTACCGCAGGAGGCGGTATTCCAGTTCCCCGGCGGGCTTGCCGATCATCTGAAAGAACAATTGGGCACGCGCAACTGCGTCACCAGCGAATTCTTCCACGGCAACCAAAGCTTCCCCGACGACCAAGGTCGCGTCGAATGGGCCGTGGCATGGCCGCTTTATTCGGACGGCAGCTACAGCTGGTATTGCAACACAATCCCCACGCCCGATGGCGGCACGCATGAAGCGGGTGTGCGCGCAGCGCTGACCAAGGGGCTGCGCGCCTTTGGCGAGTTGGTGGGCAACAAGAAAGCGGCGCAGATCACCGCTGACGATATCTTCAATGAGGCCGAACTGATGCTTTCGGTCTTCATCCGCAACCCGCAATTCCAGAGCCAGACCAAGGACCGGCTGACCTCTCCGGAAGCCGCGCGGCTCGTGGAAAATGCGGTGCGCGACCATTTCGACCATTTCCTGACCGACAATATGGAACGCGGCAAGGCGATGCTCGGCTTCATCCTCGAAAAGGTCGAGGACCGGCTGAAGCGCAAGGCCGAGCGCGAGGTAAAGCGCAAGACCGCAACCAGCGGCAAAAAGGTCCGCCTGCCCGGCAAGCTGACCGACTGTGCGTCGGACGATCCCAACGGCACCGAATTGTTCATCGTCGAAGGTGATAGCGCAGGCGGCAGCGCCAAGCAGGCGCGTGACCGCAAGACGCAGGCGATCCTGCCGATCCGTGGTAAAATCCTGAACGTCGCTTCGGCGACAATGGACAAGATCCGCGCCAACGCAGAAATCGCCGATTTGGGCCTCGCCTTAGGCTGTGGTACGCGTAAGGATTGCGATCCGGACAATCTGCGCTACGACCGGATCATCATCATGACCGACGCCGATGTCGATGGCGCACATATCGCGACGCTGCTGATGACCTTTTTCTTCCAGGAAATGCCCGCGATCGTCGAGCGCGGTCATCTCTACCTCGCCCGCCCGCCGCTCTATCGCCTGACCGCGGGCAGCCAGAGCGCCTATGCGCAGGACGATGCGCACCGTGCCGAACTGGAAGCTACCGTGTTCAAGGGCAAGAAGGTCGAGGTCGGACGCTTCAAGGGGCTGGGCGAGATGAACCCCGGCCAGCTCCGCGAAACCACGATGGATCCCAAAACCCGATCGCTGATCCGCATCACTTTGCCCCACGAATATCAGAAACAGGCTGCCGTCAAGGAACGGGTCGATCAGTTGATGGGCAAAAGCCCAGAGGCGCGCTTCCGTTTCATTCAGGAACATGCGACAACGCTGGACGAGGAAGCCATCGACGCTTGAGGAGGATTTATGCGCAAGTTCCGGACCATCGCCCTGTTGCTTGCCGTTTCGTGTTCGACTTTGACAGGACCGGCATCGGGCACCGAACCAGTCTCGACCGCACAAGCGACCATTGCCTCCCCGTTCGATCTTCGTACCGGACAACTGGTTGCCGTTCTCAATGGCGAAATGGCGGTTGAGGAATATTTCACGCCCAGTTTCCTTACCGCAGTACCACCGGCACAATTCAAGGCGATTTCTGACAGTTTTATCGCGCAATATGGCAAGGCACTCGCAATCGCCGCGATCCAGCGCAACGGGCCGAACAGCGCAACGCTTCAGGTTGAGTATGAAAAAGCAATTGCAACCATAGATTTAACCGTCGAACCTTCGGCTCCGAGTAAAGTAGCCGGCCTTCTTGCGAGGGGCTTTGCCCTCAAGGGTGACAGTATCGAAAAGATACAAGCTGATTTCAGTGCACTCCCCGGATCGAGCGGGTTCATCGTGAAAAAACTGGCCGACGACGGAGCCACGACATTACATGCGTTGAATGCCAACCGTCAGTTTGCCACCGGTTCGACGTTCAAGCTTTACGTCCTTGCCGAACTGGCCAGTCAGGTTGCTGCGGGGCAACGCCGTTGGTCCGACGTCGTGCCTTTGGGTGTGCGCAACCACAGTTCGGCTGGAACACAAAACTGGCCGCTCGACACGCCCGTGACTCTGCAAACATTGGCCACCTGGATGATTTCGGTAAGCGACAATGCCGCGACCGACGCCCTGATGCGCGAACTGGGGCGCGATGCTGTCGAAGGCAAGCTGGCGAGCATTGGTCATAGCGCGCCCGACAGGGCTCTGCCGATGCTAACCACAGTTGAGGCCTTTGCGCTCAAAAGCAATCCGGCGCTCCGCCAGCGGTTTGAGAAAGCGACCGAGGCCGGGCAGCGTGAATTGCTGGCCAGCGAACGCGCTGCGCTGTCTTATGGTGCGATCGATATGTCGCAATTGGGATCAGGCCCGGTCGCCATCGAAAGCATGGAGTGGTTCGCCTCACCCGAAGACACCGCCTTGCTGCTCAACAATCTGCGCCGGACAAACAGCCAGACGGCACGTGACGTGATGGCGGTGAACAGCGGCATCGGGCCTGCTGCAGCCGGAAAATGGCGCTATCTCGGCTATAAGGGTGGCTCTGAGCCGGGCGTAATCTCGATGAGTTTTCTGGCACAATCCAAGGCCGGCGAATGGTATGCGATTTCGGGAAGCTGGAATGATCCGGCGAAGGAAGTCGACAATAATGCATTTGCGCAACTGATGACCCGGCTGGTTGACAGCGTAGCTGGCAATTAGGGCAGCTTTTTTAGCGCCTCCATCGCACCAGCAGCCAGAGATTTCAGAGCATCCGCGCCACTGGCTTGCGCATTGACATATATGGCCGATAGGAAAGCCGTCACATTATGCCGCCGCGCCAGCCCTGCTTCGGACTGGAAGGCGTTGTCCCAACTGCCTAACGCACCCGGACCGGCAAATTGCGCGAGCCAATCGAACCATTCCTGATCGGTAAACACACCGCGCTGCGCCATGAACAGGATCGGGCGCGCCAATCGCTCCGGCTCACCGGTGATGTAACTTGCACTCGCAGGAGCAACCTGCACCGCTATCGCATCGCGCATGCGGGCAAGATCCTCTTTGTCGACCGCCGGATTCAACGCCAACTGCATCATCAGGTCCGCCGTATGGGCAACCGCGTGGCGATAGCCGCCAACCTTGTCGAAGCCGCGATAATCCCTGATTGATCGCATATAGTCGACCGCTGCAGTAACCATTTGCGCCCGTTGTTCCGGTGTCATCCACGCCTTCACCCGATCGGTGCGCGCGATTTCGGAGAGGTTGAGCGCTGCGAATGATCGGCGGAATCCGGATTTATCGAGCTCGACCAATTGCGCCTGCAGCTTGGCCGAAAGCTGCGCCAATGTCGCGTCGCTGATCAGGCCTTTGCGCAGAAGATGCTGTGTCGCCTCAAAGGCTAGGCCGTCGCGAACTTCCGGATCGGGCGCGCCATTGCAATCCGCAAGTGCAAGGACAAAGCGGTGGCGCTCGGCTTCGTCATCAATCGGCCATCCGGCCCTTTTCAGCGCCTGAAGCGCTGCCTTATTCTTTCCAAGCGGGGCGCATGTCTCGACTTTGGCTGCAAATGCTACATCCGGTGAAGCGACAGCGAATATCGAACATGCGAGCAAGGCCAAACCGATGGTTCGCATGCGATCCTCCATTCAACCGGTAAGCGCCTCGACCAGCGCCTTGACCTTTTTCTGCCGCCATTGCGGCAAGGGCGCGACCAGCCAATAAGCCAGGCGATGATCCTGCGCATTGTCTAACGCACGGACGCGTCCGGCAGCAAGATCTGCTTCCGCCAGCAAATGCGGGACGCAGGCTTTGCCCAGCCCGATTGCAGCGGCATCAATGGCAAGCCCAGCATCGCCCAGCCTCAGCGCTGCCGTGCCTTCTTCGAGCGAGCAACCCGGCCATCCAATCGGCGTTTCTGCCCCACCATCAGGAGCAGCGACCGAAACAAAAGCACCTGGCGCAAGCTGCACACCTTCATGCTCACCCGGCCCGTCGGTGAGACGAATGGCGAGGTCGAGATTGGCCTCGGTGAAGTCGATCTCATTGTCTGCCGCAATCAGCGTGAACTGCAAATCGGGATTGTTCGCGCCATATTTGGCCAGCCGAGCTGTCAGCCATTTGGCCGTAAAATCGCGCGGGGCGGCGATGGTGAGCGAATTGGACGTCTGCCCTGACTGCATCGCCCGCACCGATTCCTCGAACTGAAGGAAGCCCGCGCGCAAGGCATCCAAACCCTTGTCAGCTTCAGGCGTAAGTTCCAACCCCTTGGGAGTGCGGCGGAAAAGGACGACACCAAGCATGTCTTCCAGAGCGCGGATTTGCTGGCCGACCGCCGCAGGCGTCACCGCAAGCTCATCCGCCGCCTTGGTAAAACTCAGATGCCGCGCAGCCGCATCGAACACGCGCAGGCCGTTCAAGGGTAGATGCGTGCGCTTCATCGGGCGGTTGCAGGCGCGACCAGCTTGAAACGCGGGATTTCGACAAGGAAGGTCGATCCATCAGCGCGGATGAAGCGGTAATGCCCTTCCATGATACCCGAAGGCGTCGGCAGCGGGCAGCCGGAGACATAGTCATGGCTGCCATCGGGCTTGAGCAAAGGCTGCTCACCCACCACGCCATCGCCATCGACATGGTTTACCCCGCCATGACCGTCAGTAATTTTCCAATGCCGGGTCAGCAATTGGACGGGATCGTCGCGGTGGTTTTCGATGCGGATATGGTAAGACCAGAACCAGCGGTTCTGCGCGGGGCTCGACTGCTCATCGAGAAAATTGGTGACCACGCGGACGGTGACGCCCTCAGTCGTTGCATGTTCATCAAAAAGCGCGTCGAGAATCAAAGGCCAACCTTCCGCAATGCCTGATCCAGATCATCTATCAAATCGAGCGGATCTTCCAGCCCGATATTGATCCGCAGCATGCCTTCTTCAACCCCCATGATTTCGCGCTGCTCTGCAGAGACGCTGTAGTGGGTGGTCGAGGCGGGGTGGCAACACAGGCTGCGGCTATCGCCAATGTTGTTGGAGATATCGATGAGTTCGAGCGCATTGAGCAATGCCATCGCCTGCTTACGCCCGCCATCAAGGACGAAACTGAAAATCGGCCCGCAGGCCTTCATCTGGCTCATCGCCAGATTGTGCTGCGGGTGGCTGGCAAGCCCCGGATGGAGCATCTTCGGCACACGGCCTTCGAGGAATTTTCCGACAGCCAGCGCATTTTCCGACTGGCGCATGGCGCGCAGTTCCAGCGTTTCGAGGCCTTTATGCACCACCCAGGCGTTGAAGGGCGAGCAATTGGGGCCAGTGTTGCGCTGGAAAGGCAGCAACACGTCGTTGATCCATTTTTCCGAACCGCAAACCGCTCCCGCCAGCACCCTGCCCTGTCCGTCCATCAATTTGGTGGCGCTATAAGCGACGACATCCGCACCGAAATCCATCGGGCGTTGAAGCACGCTGGTGGCGAAGGCATTATCGACCACCGAGGTGATGCCATGCTCCTTCGCCAGCCCGCAGACATAGGCCATGTCGACAATGTCCATCGTCGGGTTGGCGGGAGTTTCGAAGAAAAAGACCTTTGTATTCGGCTGGATTGCAGCCTTCCACGCATCATTGTCACGCGCGTCGATCGTGGTGGTGGTGATACCCCAGCGCGGTAGCAGGCTGTCGGTCAGCCAGCGGCACGAACCGAAGGCCGCGCGGGCGGCAACCACATGGTCGCCTTGGCTCAACTGGCATAGCAAGGCGGTGGTCATCGCCGCCATACCCGTCGCCTGCATCCGGCACGCCTCGGCGCCTTCCATCAGCGCGATGCGTTCTTCGACCATGGCAACGGTCGGGTTTTGCAGGCGGCTGTAGGTCATGCCCTGCTGCTCACCCGCAAAGCGCGCGGCGACAGTTTCCGCATCGTCATAGGTATAGCCCGACGACAGGAACAGCGCCTCCGACGTCTCGCCATGCTCGCTACGCCATGTGCCGCCGCGAACCGCCTGCGTGGCAGGCCGCCATTTGGAAGTGATTTCGCGATTGAGGCCGGTGGTTTTCTTCATGGGTCGCTTTTCAAGGAGATGATAGTTTCCGTCAAATCAAAAACCGCAGTGCTAAGCCTGTCGGTGCCATAGGCGGTGTGAAGCACCAACCACGCCTCGCCGACAAGCGCCCTTCGACAGGCTCAGGGCTACGGTAAATTCACAGCGCTGCCAAAACAGCATCGCCCATTTCGCGAGTGGATAGGCTGCCTCCCAGATCAGGCGAGCGGGCGCCAGCGGCAAGTGCAGAGGCAACGGCTGCTTCAATGCGGTCTGCAGCCTCGGCCTGCACAAGCGAATAGCGCAGCATCATCGCCGCCGACAGGATCGTCGCCAGCGGATTGGCCTTGCCCTGCCCGGCAATGTCGGGCGCACTGCCATGGATGGGTTCGTACAGACCTTTCTGGTTCGAATCGAGCGAAGCGCTGGGCAGCATGCCGATGGAGCCTGCGCACATCGACGCCTGATCCGAAAGGATGTCGCCGAACAAATTGCCGGTGACGATGACATCGAACTGGCCGGGATTGCGCACCAGCTGCATCGCGGCATTGTCGACATACATGTGGCTCAATTCGACTTCCGGGAATTCCTTCGCCGTTTCAATCACCACATCGCGCCAGAGCTGGCTGGTTTCGAGGACATTGGCCTTGTCGACCGAGCAAAGCTTTTTGCCGCGCGCCATCGCGGTTTCGAAACCAACGCGTGCGATGCGGCGCACTTCGTCTTCGTCATAGGACATGATGTCATAGCCTTCACGCTTGCCATCGGCGGTTTGGCGCATGCCCTTTTCGCCGAAATAGACATCGCCGTTCAGTTCACGGACGATAACCATGTCGATCTGGCTGGCAACTTCAGGGCGCAGCGCCGAGGCATCGGCAAGTTCGGGGAACAGTTTGGCGGGGCGCAAGTTGGCGAACAATTCCAGTTCCTTGCGCAGTCCAAGAATGGCCTGTTCGGGGCGCAAATGGCGCTCGAGCGCATCGCAATCGGGATCGCCCACCGCACCGAACAATATGGCATCGGCGCGCTTCGCCAGCTCGAGAGTGGCTTGCGGCAAGGGATGCCCGACAGCCTTGTAAGCCGCCCCACCCACCAGCGCTTCTTCGAAAACCATTGCGGGCAGCGAAAGCGCCTCCAGCACACGGCGCGCTTCGGCAATAACTTCGGGACCGATCCCGTCTCCGGGCAACAAGGCAATGAGCATGGTGGTCTTTCAGAATGTACCGTAGTCCTGAGCCTGTCGAAGGGCGCGTCTCAGGTGTTGCGTGATGCGGTGAGACGCCCCTCGACAGGCTCAGGGCTACGGTGATTAACTGGCAGCCCTTTGCCGCCTCAAAGCCCCTTATGCAACCGCCCTTTTCAGCCGGTCGACCAGCCTTTCGCGCGCTGCCATCACATCGGCGCGCTTTTCACCCAGCACATGTTCAATCAGCGCCTCGCGCTGCGAAGCCATCGCCTTGAGCGCTGCGGCGGTTCCTTCGCCCGCAACCAGGTCTTCTCCGCCATAGCCGAGTTCGGATAGCAACAAAGCCTCATAACGCGCCATCGCCGGGGCCCAGCCGCGCGCTGCGGGAGCGAGCTCAACCGCAGCCAGCAAGCCATTGAGCGCCGAAAACAGCCGCGGATAGGGATAGGCTTCGGGAACCGCGCTCGCGGTCAGCGTGCAGGCCCATTCGATTGCCGCCGCCGCCAGCGGTTCGCCCAGCAAATGCGCGCGGCTGTGCACTGGTTCGACCGAAAGCGAAGCCAATTGGCCGATGACGCGCGCGCGCCAATCGCCTTTTACGATATTCCCGGGGATCAACACCGGCCGCAACACCCGCCCGCGCGCACCCTGCACATATCCGCCGATTAGGCCATGCTCTTCGGTCATGCAGCGCACAATCGCTCCAACCTCGCCATGCGGGCGGACGGCGCAGACTATCGCCTGACCAGCACTGTGCTGCATCTCAGCCCTTCAGCCAGCGCACTCTGGCAGCGGCCAGCGAGGCATATTTCGGGCTGTCATTGGCGAGTTTGGCCAGCATCGTCGCGCGAAGCTTGGGCAGCAGGCCGGGGGTCGCAAGCGATGCCCTGCCTTCCAGCAATTCGGCCGACAGGGCGGCATCGTGCGGATCAACGGGGTTTTCAGCCTCTCGGATGAGCATGCCGAGCGCATTCATCGCGACTGCGGCCATGAATTTTTCACGGCCTGCTGATTTCGCCTTCACGCCGGTATCGACCCACTCACGGATGGCCTCGAGCAACTCGACAGCAGATGGTTCGCCCGCACGGCGCGGGGGAGCGACTATTGGCAGACTAATCCGCTCACGTTCTGCTTCAGGGGCATCATCTTCCAGCAAGAGCAGCAGGTCGACCTCATTCTCGCTGGTGCGTCGGCCAATGACGGCGCGTTCCAGATTGCGGTCTGCGCCCAAGCGCCAGATTTCGGCCATCTGCATGCAGCCCAAGGCCCACCAGAGCGTGCGATAGACCAGCCAGAAACGGAACCGCGCGCGATCAACCTTGCCACCGCCAGAGGCCTCATAAGCAGTGAAATATGTGTCTAAGTCGCTTGCCCCGAAGGCCGGTTTGTCAAAATGGCCGAAGCGCCACACCGCCATGCAGCCATAGGCGAGATCCTCATGGGCATCGCCCCAGTGCGCCAATTCCCAATCGAGAACAGCAGCAAGGCCATTTGCATCGGCCATCACATTGCCCATGCGGAAATCGCCATGGACCAGCACCGGCTCGGCAGGTGGGGGCAGATTGTCCTCGCACCAACGCAGCGCCAGCGCGACGACCGGCCGGTCACCACCATAGGTCAGGAAGCGCTTCTTGAGTTCCGCCAGCGCAGCAGCGGTATCCATATAGGGGATCGGAATATCCGGGGTCGGCTTGATCGCATGGATACGTGCCAGCTCGCGAGCTATGTCATGCACCAGCGATGCAGGCGGATCGGCCAGGATCTTCGCCGGGTTAACCTCCGCCTCGACGCGGTACATGATATAACCGGTGCCCATATCGTCGGCAGCCGTCAGCTCTCCAACCACTTCGGGCGCGAGCACGCCGCCGCGATGCGCGGTACGTACCAGCTCGGCCTCGACATCATGCCCGAACGAACGCCCCTCCATGAAGGCTGCAGACGGCGCCCGACGCAGGACATAGCCTTTACCGGAGCGGTCGAATGACCAGCTTTCCATATTGGCGCCGCCCGATAAGCGACCCAGATTTTCGACCGGGGCGCTATCGCCGACGATGCGGTCCATCACAGCGGCCAGCTTGGTCTGGAATTCGTCCATGGGATTTTTGATAGGCGCGGTGTCTGTCATGGCAAGCGAAAGCTCATTTGTTGCTCCAATAGTCGAATGCTTTTTGCTGGTGCTGCGCAAGATATCGACGCGCTGCAGGGCCTTCCCAAGCCTCACTGTAATCATGCCTCGACACCCACCATCCCTGCCCCGGCAAACGATCGCCTTCGCGGACAACAAGGCAGGCCAACGCAGGTTCTCCGCGCTGCTCGGCTGCATTGTCAATTGCGTCGAGCGTCTTGCACAGCGCCCGCATCTTTGGCCGGGTGAAGCGGAAACCGAGCGTCATCAGCAACTCGGAATAGCTCATCGCGCGACCTTCGCGTGCGGCCTGTTGAAGGATGGCGGCAATCCCTTCAACATCGGCAAGACGCTTCGCCTTGTCCGGCCCGTCATCGAGGAAGGGATTATCCATCGCACCCAAGACCGCAGTCAGCGACCAACGGGCTTGGTTCGTATATTGAGCTGGCCCGCCAGCCCGGCTTTGCGATGCTTCTCGATCGCCTGATATTCAGGAGACTGCACCATTTGCTGCATGGCAGCGAGTGAAGGATATTCGGCGAGCGCGACCATGTCCCACAATTCCTCGACCTCGCCGAGTAACAGGCCTGTCACCGGCCCGGCATAGACCTGACGCCCGCCGACGGCCGCAAGGCAGGCCTGCACGGCAGCACCATAGCGGGCATAGGCCTGCGCCCCCGTCAAATCCGCATCCGAACCGTCTTCATATTCGGCCTTGGGTTTGAATTTGAGCAGGTTGACCATGACGAACGCGCCATCTTCCGCCGATCCGAAAAACGCTCCAGCCTGCTCCATAGACGGAAATACCGCGTTGCTGACTTGCATGATTCCGCTCCTCCTCTCGCTCCGGAGACAAGGTTTAATCGTGCGATTAAAAATGGCAAGCAGCGATTTTAGCCTCGCTTTGGCTTGGACCAATATGCCCGGAAATGCAGGAAATGGTGGGCGATACAAGGTTCGAACTTGTGGCCCCACCCGTGTGAAGGGTGTGCTCTACCGCTGAGCTAATCGCCCACTCTGCCAAACAGGAGCGCGCCTTTGCCAGAGCTTGCCTCGCCGCGCAAGGACTTATCCGGTGTCAGGAAACAATCTTGATGTGTGGCTGACCGGGACCGGATTTGGTATCGAACGAACGGCCAAGGCCGATGAAAATCGTATCGATGATCCGCGCCAGCTTGCCCTCTGACAGCTTGTGATCGAGGTAGAGCAGAGCTTCGGGGTTACAGTAAGGCTGAACCATCTGGTTGATGAGCGAAACCGCGTCGTCAATTGACAGATCTGGTAGATAGCCCTCGCCCATTGCTTCGGCAACGATCTGCGACAGATAATGATCCCCCAGATCGACATAGCCACGCACGACCTCGAAATGCTCGTCGCCCAGTTCGAGGTAGCTTTTGAAAAATTCGGGTTCAGCCCGATACTCGTCACGCATCCACACAAATCGGCGGGCGAAGAATTGGTACATTTTGTCGCGCACTGGCAGGTCGGCAGCGACGACTTCTTCCATGATCGCAATTTTTGGCGCGAACCAGCGGCCCGCAGCGGCCTCCATCAGGGCGTCCTTGCTTTCAAAGAAGCGGTAAAGATTGGCTGGCGACATGCCGGCGGCAGCGGCAAGCTCGGTCATCGACAGGTCGACGCCGCCGCGTTTACGCACAAGTTCCTCGCAAATGTCGAGCAACTCCTGCCGACCGGCTTCGATATCGGTTTGCGGACGAGCCATAACACCTTCCCTGAAACAACCGGCCCTGTATTGCCCGGTTATAACGCTTTTCTGATTATGTGAATAAAAGCTTCATTTTTCAATAATGTCGAATGGCAGGCTGGGCTGCGCGCCGATGAACGGTTCTACAGCAGCGTCAGGCTGAGAAATTTGGCCGCTTTGGTCAATTCCGCTGAGCGTGAGTCCCAGCAGCCGCACACCCATTTGGGCGGGGAGTATCTGATCGAGCAAGGCATGTCCGATTGCCGCGAACTCACCACGATCCAGCAGGTTGCGGGTCAGGCTCTTACTGCGCGTGAGCGTTCTAAAATCGGAATAGCGCGCCTTCAAAACCACTGTCCTGCCTTTGACGCCGCTATTCTCTATGCGGCGCCACACAATGTCGACAATCTCGTCGAGCGCGGCGCGCAATTCCTCGTTGCTTTGCTTGTCATTGAAATAGGTCAGTTCTCCACCCACCGACTTGCGCTCGCGCGACGGATTGACCCGGCGATGGTCGATGCCGCGCGCCGCTTTGAACAGATAGCTGCCCGAGCTGCCGAAATTGCGCTGCAACCATTCCTCGCTCATCGCGCGCAAGTCTGCACCTGTATGGATACCAAGCCGCTCCATCTTCTCCGCTGTCCGCGGGCCAACGCCGTGGAAACGGCGCACCGGCAGGGTCGCAACAAAAGCTTCACCCTGTTCGGGCAAGATGATGCACAATCCATCGGGTTTGTTCTGGTCGCTGGCAAGCTTGGCGATAAATTTGTTGTAGCTGACGCCCGCACTGGCGGTCAGCCCGGTCTCCTCGCGGATGGCGGCACGGATGGCCTTGGCGATTTTCACCGCCGATCCGATGCCCTGCTTGTCTTCGGTCACATCCAGATAAGCCTCGTCGAGCGCCAGCGGTTCTATCAGGTCGGTGTGACGGGAAAAAATTTCGCGGATCTGGCGCGAGACACCGCGATAGACTTCGAAGCGGGGCTTTACGAAGACGAGATCGGGACAGCGCCTTTGCGCGGTTATTGAGGGCATCGCCGATTTGACGCCAAATGCGCGCGCTTCATAGCTGGCAGCAGCCACCACACCGCGTTTCGAGGAACCGCCTACCGCCACCGGTTTTCCACGCAGATCGGGGTTATCGCGTTGTTCGACCGACGCGTAAAAGGCATCCATATCGACATGGATGATTTTGCGCAGCGATGGTTCGTCGTCGGTCATGCCCGCCCTATATGGCCCAATACTGCCGGTGGAAAACGCATGATATGCTCCATCCAAATAGCGTAACATTCGAATGTAATTGCCGCGACCCGAAAACGGGCTGGTTTTCGCAAAGCTGCTTCCGCATAAGCGGATGATGACCGCTCCACCAAAACAGAAACTTCTTGGCGACCGCGAACTGATTGTGATGATGGCGTCGATTATGGCGCTTAATGCGCTTGCGATTGATGCCATGCTGCCCGCTTTCCCGCGCATGGCCGCCGGCTTGGGCGTTGTCGATGCCAACCGTATCCAGCATGTGATTACGTCCTATTTGCTGGGCATGGGCGCCGGATCGCTGGTGCACGGGCCGTTATCCGACCGGTTCGGACGGCGTCCGATCCTGCTGATTGCTATCGGTGGCTATATTCTGTGTGCTCTGGCCTGCAGCTTTGCGACCAGTTTCGAGATGCTGATCGCGATGCGTGTGGCGCAAGGGCTTTGCGGCGCAGCGTTGGGTGTGCTCGTCACCTCGATCATCCGCGACCAGTTTGAAGGCGATGCGATGGCGCGGCGCATGTCGACGATTTTCCTGGTCTTCATGGCGGTTCCCATTGTCGCGCCTCTGGTGGGCTCGGCCGTGCTGCTGTTCGCAGGCTGGCGCTCAATCTTTGACTTGTTCGCTATCATGGCGGTGCTGGTGTTCAGCTGGGTGGCTCTGCGCCTGCCAGAAACGCTCGCCCCTGAAAATGCGATACCGATCGAACCGCGCGCGCTCGGTCGCGCGTGGAAGCAAGTCATCACCAACCGTTCTGCCAATTGCTATATGCTGGCCGGCGGCACATCTCAGGGGGCATTGTTCGGCTATCTGAACAGTTCGCAGCAGATTTTCGACCGGACTTTTTCGGCCCCCGACTTCTTCCCCATTGGCTTTGCCATCATAGCCATCGGCATCGCCTGCGCCAATTTCACCAATGCACGGATCGTGGAGCGGTTCGGCGCGCGACGGGTATCGCAGACGGCGCTGTTCGCTTTCATAACGCTTGCCATCGCGCAGGCTCTGGCGGCCACCTTTGCGCCGTCGTCCCTGCCGCTGTTTCTTGGCCTCATCACGCTTAACATGGCGATGATCGGATTTGTCGGCTCAAATTTCTCGTCGATCGCGATGCAGCCTTTCGGAGCGATTGCCGGTTCAGCCTCTTCCTTCCAGAATTTCGTACGCACGATCTGGGCTGCATTGATCGGAGCCGTTATCGGCCAGCAGTTCAATGGTGCGGTCACGCCGGTTGCGCTTGGCTTCCTGGGTTGCGGGCTTTTGGCGCTGACCCTGATCCTGATCGGCGAGCGCGGCCAATTATTCACCCGCCCGGGAACGACACGACACGTGCCGCTGTAGCGGAAAAAAAGGGAGGCCGAAGCCTCCCTTTCCTTTTGTCCAACACTACCGATCAGTTGATCGGCGGAACCGAGGTCGGCGGCGCATCGGGATCATCTTCATGAACTTCGATATGGCCGCGGCCAACATGGCTCGCCTTGCGGCTATAGGCGTAATACACCACCAGACCCAAAGCCGCCCATCCGACAAACAGCAGAAGTGTGTACCCTGAGAGGCTGAAGAACAGATACAGGCAGCCGAGGATCGAGATTGGCGCAACAATGTTCACCGCAGGCGTACGGAACGGACGGACGCGGTTCGGATCGGTGCGACGCAATACCATCACAGCGATAGAAACCATTGCAAAGGCAAAGAGCGTTCCCGAATTCGAAATGTCCGCCAATGCACCGACCGGGAAGAAAGCCGCGAACATAGCAACAAACACACCGGTTATGATCGTGATGATATGCGGCGTTTTGAACTTCGGATGGACGGTCGAGAGCTTCTCGGGGAGAAGACCATCGCGGCTCATCACGAAGAAAATGCGCGTCTGTCCATACATCATCATCAGGATGACCGAAGGCAGCGCCAGACCGGCGGCCAGACCGATAAGATCACCGATCTTTTCCCATCCGATTTCACGCATAGTCCATGCGAGAGCTTCCTTCGAACAAACGACGGCATTGTTGCCGATGGCATTACAAGCAGCAGTCAATTCAGCACTACCCGGGGCAATCCCCATGCCTTCAGGCGTCAAAAGAGGTTGTGCTCCAACCGTACCAATGACGCCACCTGCAACAAGCATGTAGAAGACGGTGCAGATTGCGAGCGAACCGATCAGGCCGATCGGCATATTCCGCTGCGGATTTTGCGTTTCCTCGGCTGCCGTTGAAACCGCGTCGAAGCCCACATAGGCGAAGAAAATGGATGCCGCAGCGGCAGAAATACCGGCGAAACCTAGCGGAGCAAACGGCTCAAAATTGTCCATCTGAACAACCGGAACCGCCAGTGCGACAAACAATGTCAGTGCGGCCACTTTGATCAGCACGAGTACGGCGTTGACGCGCGCGCTCTCGGTTGTGCCGATAACAAGCAAAGCGGTCACCAGAAGAGCAATCAGCATGGCTGGAAGGTTGATGATACCGCCAGCCGAAGGACCAGCCGTCAAAGCCAAAGGTATTTTTATACCGAGTACACTATCCAATAGCCCGACAAAATAGCCGGACCAGCCAACAGAAACTGCACCGGCGGCCACTGCATATTCAAGCACAAGAGCCCAACCAACCATCCAGGCGAGCATTTCGCCCATGACCGCGTAGGTATAGGTATAAGCCGATCCTGAAACCGGCACCATCGATGCCAGTTCAGAATAGCAAAGCGCCGCAACAGCGCACACAAAGCCGGCAATCACGAACGAAAGCATCATGCCCGGACCGGCCTTTTGCGCGGCTTCGGCGGTCAGGACGAAGATACCTGTGCCGATAATCGCACCAATGCCGAGCATCGTCAGTTGGAATGCACCAAGCGATCGGTGGAGGGACTTTTTTTCCGCCGTCGCCAAAATGGCGTCCAACGGTTTGACCCGGTCGAATATCATCAGATTCTCCCCAAAAAATATGTTCTGGGGCCGAAACTAGAGCCTAAATGGACATGCGCAACAAAATTTCAGCGCATCAGCATCGGCCCGAGCGCTTTTCCACCGAAAAGATGGACGTGGAGGTGCGGAACCTCTTGATGACTATGGATTCCGGCATTGGCGAGCAGCCTATAACCCGGCGCCACCAGCCCCTGTTCGCGGGCAACATGGCCGACGGCCCGGATGAAACCGGCTATCTCCGCTTCGCTCGCCTTCGCGCTGAAATCATCCCAGCTGACATAGCCCCCCTTGGGGATGACCAATATGTGAACCGGTGCCTGCGGATTGATGTCGTGAAAGGCGAGCGCCCATTCATCCTCATATACCGTGCGGTTGGGAATCTCCCCGCGCAGGATTTTGGCGAAGATATTCTGCTCATCATAAGGCAAAGTGGCGTCGACGGGCACGCGTCATCCTTTCCTGCTGGCTTTTTCTTCTATTCCCGAAACGCCCTCGCGTCGTTCGAGTTCGCACAGTATGTCATCAAGGCCCAGATTCGCATCCGCGAGCAATATGGCGAGGTGGAACAGCAGATCGGCAGCTTCGTTTGTCAGCTTTTCCGGACCTTCCTTGAGCGCAGCAATGATCGTTTCGGTGGCTTCCTCGCCAACTTTCTGAGCAATCTTGGCCGTACCCTTTGAAAAAAGCGAGGCCACATAGCTCGACGCCGGGTCGGCGCCCTTGCGCGCGCGGATGACCGCTTCCAATCGCTCTAAACGCGGATCCATCAGCGCCCCCTGCCCTGCAAGTTCATCACCATCTGCCGTTCATCCTCAGGGATAAGGCCTTCAAGCACGCGCCAGAAGCCAGTCACCGATTCCTGCCCTGCCGCCGCATAAGCTGCCGACAAACCGGTGCGCAAGGCCTCGAACAACTGCGCCTCGAACGCGGCACCGGCCTCGGTCAAGCGCAACAGCTTTTGCCGCCGGTCGACCTCGCCTGACTTGGTTTCTACCAGTCCCTTCGCTGCCAGGTCGTTCAACACGCGGCCCAGCGACTGCTTGGTTATCGACAGGATTTTGAGTAGCGCGCTGACCGGAAGGTCGGGCTGGCGTGCTATGAAATAGAGTGCGCGGTGATGCGCGCGGCCAAAGCCATGCTCGACCAAAAGCTCGTCGACCGAACGCGTCAGGCGCGTGTAACCGAAAAAGAGCAACTCGACGCCGCGCCTGACCTCGTCCTCCCGCAGGAAGAGTGGCGACGCAGCTGGCGAGAATGTCTCAATCGAGGGAGAAGATGGGACAGCCATATTGACGTATCTTGACGCAGCCCATAACTAAGTGCAAGCATTTCCTGAAAGTTGCTATTTTCGTAATTATATTTCAAAATGGAACCAAGCATGTCGCATTCTGCCATCCCGACGCTCGAACGCGTACCGCATCCCTCACCGGTTGCCGATGATGTGCGCGCAGGGCTGATTGCCGATCCGGGCTTTGGCAAGGTGTTCACAGATCACATGGTCACGATCAAATACACCGAAGGTCAAGGGTGGCATAGCGCGACGCTCGGCCCGCGCGGTCCGCTGACGCTCGATCCCGCTACCGCAGTACTACATTATGCACAGGAGATTTTCGAGGGCCTGAAAGCCTATCGCCTGGCAGACGGATCGATGGCGCTGTTCCGCCCCGATGCCAATGCACGCCGCTTCAACCAGTCGGCCCGTCGTCTCGCCATGCCCGAAATTCCCGAAAGGCTGTTCATCAATTCGATCAAGGCGCTGATTGATGCGGACAAGGCCTGGTTCCCGCCGGTCGAGGGCGGATCCATCTATATCCGCCCGTTCATGATCGCGAGCGAGGTGTTTCTGGGCGTGAAGCCGTCATCCGAATATCTGTTCATGATCATTTGCTCGGCAGCCGGGAATTATTTCAAGAGCGGCGCGCCTGCGATCAAGATCTGGATATCCGAAAATTACACCCGCGCCGCACCCGGCGGGACGGGCGCGGCCAAATGCGGCGGCAACTACGCCTCCAGCCTGATCGCGCAGCAGGAGGCAATTGCGCAGGGCTGCGACCAGGTCGTTTTCCTCGACGCCGCTGAACATCGCTGGGTTGAGGAATTGGGCGGCATGAACCTGTTCTTCGTCTTCGACGATGGCAGCATCGTCACACCGCCCACCGATGGAACGATCCTTGAAGGCATCACGCGCGCATCGCTTATCCAGTTGGCGCAAGAAGAAGGACTGACAGTTCGCGAGGAGAATTACGCCATCGACCAGTGGCGCACCGATGCGGAAAACGGGCGGCTGGTCGAAACCTTTGCATGTGGTACTGCGGCAGTCGTAACGCCGGTCGGCAGCGTTCATGGTGCACAAGGCAGCTTCACCATTGGCAGCGGTGGCCCCGGTCAGCTCACGCAAAAACTACGGGCCAGACTGGTTGAAATCCAGCGCGGCGTGGCGCCCGATCCTCACGGTTGGGTGGATCGCATCATTTAAGCAAAGCACGTGTTGCCAAGCGGTTTTTGAACGCTATAAGGCCGCTCTCCCAAGCCAGTCAGGCTTGGTCTGCTGGGGTGTCGCCAAGTGGTAAGGCACCGGTTTTTGGTACCGGCATTCGCAGGTTCGAATCC
>NZ_DAOLHN010000010.1:0-70316 GCF_035329025.1 Sphingorhabdus sp.
AATCGTCCGCCTGGGTCGCATTGGCGGCCTGATCCTCCCCGCCCCCGCCGCAGGCGACAAGCGCCATCGCGGAAGCTGCAACAATGAACTGGTGAACGACGGTGCGCATATGTTTTCCTCCTGTCGGGCAGCGCGGAGCCACCCCGATTCGAGCGCCCTTGTGTCGGCATTTGCGCAACTTGGCGCTATTCAAATGGGTAGGGCGGTGCTAGACCTTAAGTTATGGAGAGCCGGAAACTGATCGCGGCCTATGACGCGGTAATTTCAGACATTTATGAAGCAGCGCTCTCCCCTGCGCACTGGGATGTCGCGCTCACCTCGCTCATTAGCCATTTCAGCCCGCCGCGCTGGGATGTGGCGATGTTGGTGTGGGAAAGGCTACAGCCCGCCACAGGCCGTTTCATCGGGGCGGCAGGGGTGAACGACTTTGCCCGCGCCGGATATATCACAATGTTTGCCGGACGACAGGCTTGGAGCATGGCGGGCCATGCCATTCCCGTTGGTCAGGTTGTGCACAGCGACGAAATCGTTGCGCGTGACAGGTTCAAGCAGGATGAATTCTACAAAAGCTTCCTGTCCAACTGGGATATCGAAGTGTCGATCATCGCTTCGCTCGACCGGCACGGGCAGGATCATCTGGGCCTTTGCATGCCGGGGCCGGATCAACGCGACACCAGCGGGCTGCGCGAAGCCGTGACCCGCCTTGTCCCGCATATCCAGCGCGCCAGCCGGATCAGCCGCCGTATCGGAGAGGCCGATCTGCGCGCCGCCAATGCAGAGGCTGCGCTGGATGCCTCACCCTCGATTGTCATGTCATTGGGGCCGGATCTGGAACTGCTGCATGCCAATGCGACGGCGCAGCGCTGGATCGAAAAGACCGAGGGGCTCGTGACCACCAACGTCAAGGTGCGCTTTGCCGACCGCGAAGCGCAGGAACGGCTGGCGCGGCTCGCACGCGGCGAAGGCGAGGCGCGCACCGAAAACATCCCGATCAATGACAATGGCACAACCGTTTTCCTGGTCGCCATGCGGGTCGATCCAAAGGTCGGCGCAGGATTTGCAGTCGCCAATGGCGGAGCGACGATTTTGCTGGTCGGTGGCGGCAGGCGGGATGTTTCAGACGAAATCATCACCCGTTTGCGCGACTGGTTCGACCTGACACCGTCGGAAGCGAAGATCGCCGCCTATGTCGCGGACGGCAAGACGATGGAAGAATATGCCCGAGACCGCGGTGTTTCGGTCAACGCCGCGCGTTTCCTGATGAAGGGCGTGTTCGGCAAAACCGGGGTCGGAAGACAGGCCGAATTGGCGGCGCTGCTGCGCGAAGCACCGCTCAATTGGCAAAGCCCGATCGACCGCTTTTTGACTGCCCACTGATGAAACTACCCGAATGGGTAGCGCACGAAATCGCTGAGCATGCTTCCATTTTCCCGGATGGGAGAATGGCATGGGATTTCACAAAAGCATATTTGCGTTGGTACTGGCCTTTCTGGCCTTGGGAACAGGTGTTCCGCTTGACAGCGCCACGGCGCAGATAAAGACCTTGCCCGAATGGCAAAAGCCGCTTCCGGCACCACCGGAAGGCCACCCATTGTCGCTGGAACAAATGATTGAAGTGGGCATCGGCTCGCTACGGCCAGCTTATTATCTTATCCGTCCGACAAATGCCCAGATGTGCCTGAGCCAGGCCCCCGGTGGTCTTTTGGAACGTCCGCATCTGAAGCTGGCGACATGCAACCCCAGCGACCAGCGCCAGTTGTTTGCCATCGTCCAGTTCGATGCCAACCAATATGCGACCATCCATTCGGCTGGAAGGCTGGAAGGGACCAATCTGGTTGAATGCGCCAAAGCGGCAAGAGGCGTGGTTTTCGGACCTTCGCGTGTGGACCTTCTTCCATGCACAAATGACGACGAGCGCGATCATATCGAAATCGCATGGCATCCCACCCGATCGGCTTTCCGGATTTTCCATCACAAGGAAATCAAGGAAATCAACAGCGAGCTAAGAGCCGAAATGCACTATAAGCCTTTCTGCTGGGCGATGCGCGGAGCCGGAAACAGCGAGGGCACAGACGTCATTTTATGGCCGTGCGAAGAAGGCGCGGAACAGTTTTTCGATATCGTCGAGATCCGTCAGCTCGAACGAGACATACTGCACTGGGACCGTATCCAATATTCCAAATGGTGGTGGCATTCCGATGGCTATCGCCGTCCGTTCCAGGCCGAAGGCATTTCCTTGGGCGGTATCGATTACGCCGCGTTCGAAACAAGCAATGACACAGGCAGTTATTGCATGCGCCGCTGCCTCGAGAGCCCGGAATGCAAGGCCTATATGTGGACCAGCCCCGATTACGAGGCCTATTTGGGCGCGCAGGGCAAGCGCGTGCCGATGTGTCACCTGAAATCAAACGCGGGAACGCCGCTCTTTAGAGGGGCCAATTACCGATATCTTGTCCGAAGCGGGATTATCCGTCCGCGCTAATAATTTCTGGAAGGATCCAAGGATGAAAAAACCTTATGGTCTCGGCCTTGTGGCCATTACCCTGATCGGCGTCCCTGCCCTTGCCTTGCAGGACCAGGTGATCACTACACAGCAGGGTCAGCTGATCCCCTATATCCCGCCGCCAACCGATCAGGTTATCACAACCGCTTCGGCGACCGCTGCAGAAACCGGTGGCGAGCCGATTACGAATGAGCAGCGCAAGGAGCTTTTCGGCGGCGTCTATGACCGCACGCGCCCGGGGGTGTACATGATCCGGGCGAAGAATAGCGACCTGTGCGTCGAACAGGTGGTGACGCCGACCATGTCGATGGAAGAATCCTTCCTGCGCATGCGCCCGTGCAATGCGGCGATCAGCTATCAGCATTTCGCCATATTGCCCGGCCAATGGGGAAATTCGATCCGGCCAGCCGCACTCGATTATCGCAACAACCAGTTTTACAGCTGCACCCAAGTGGCAGAAGGTGTGCTCTTTGGGCCGCCGCGCATTGATATGTGGATTTGCAGTTCCGAAGGGCTGGAACGGCAGGGCGACGATCAGCTGAAAATCCATCAGCAGCAACGCCATTTCAAAATCGTCAACCGTTCCGATGGCGCCTACACCACCATCCAGACGATGGACTTTGAAAATTGCTGGGACATTCGCGGCGGTAATGTGGTGACGGATGCCGATATTATCCGCTGGACGTGCCACGCCGGGCCGGGCCAGCAGTTCCAGCTCGATTGGGTGCGCCCGCTCGCTCAAAATGACGAGAAAGCACATCTGCTGAAATATGGCTGGGATTGGGGGCCAGATGGCCACCGCCGCTTCGTCAAGGCGCGCGGCATCGAGTTGCCCGGCGGCAATTATGCCGAGTTTGAAACGATCAACGATGATGGCACCTATTGTTCGCACCGCTGCCTCGAAACCGCGACGTGCAAGGGCTGGACCTGGACCGGTGACGGCTTCACGCGACCCGGCCAAAGCGTTGCCGGACCGCCCAAATGCTATCTGAAATCGACCGTCGGCAGCCCGATCAACTGGGGCGCACGCAACTTCTATCGCACCGTCAGCGGCATAGTGCGCTGATTGGCAATGTGGCGCGAGCGGCAGAAAATGGGTCAGAGTCGTTTAGACCGCTCAATTTACACCCTTCACCGCAGGTAAACGCGCTTGCCTATGTTCTTAATTTGACTTTAACCCTGTCTCGTTACTAACCGTTCGGCAAGAAAGCCCGACCGGAGCTTAACGGGGGTATAAGGGTCTTAGTGTTCGGCAAGAAAGAAACTGGTTTTGCCGCTGTCGGCAACGGCGGTGAGGTGATAATTGCCGACGCAATGGTTCAACCCTTGCGCAGCCTGCCCCTGCCCGATTGGCGCGAGAAACTCGCGAGCATAGATTGGGTTCCCGATCTGGGGGACGATATCGGGTCGCTGCGCTGGTTTCGTGGCCTTGGAACCCTGACAATATTGACCGTAGGCGCACTGTCGCTGGTTCCCGAATTCGGCCCGGTCTATGGGGCGCAAGCCCCTATGCCCTCGGGCTCACAACTTGAAGAAGCACGGGCGCAGATGATCATGCCGATCGCTTATGGCAGCGATACCGGCAGGCGGATGGCCGCCAATGACAGCGTCCGCGCGCTGGCCGCCAGCCCTGAACGTCCGCGCATCGAACTCACTGCCACACTCGGCCGCGGCGACAGTTTCGCCCGCGTGTTGCAGCGCGCCGGCGTCGGCGGCGGCGATGTCGATCGCGTTCTTGGTCTGGTCAGCGGCGCAACCCGCCTCACCGACATCGAACCGGGAACACCGGTTGAGATCGTCCTTGGACGACGCACCTCGAAAAACAGTGCGCGCCCGCTCGAAAAGCTGGATTTCCGCGCACGCTTTGATCTGAAACTCGCCGTTTACCGGACGGAGGATGGCGCGTTGTCGCTTAACCGCCAGCCGATCGTGGTCGACACCACGCCTTTGCGCATTCGCGGCGTTGTCGGGCAAAGCCTCTACCGCTCGGCCCGCGCTGCTGGCGCGCCGGCAGAGGCAGTTCAAAATTTCCTCAAAGTCATCGCCAGCCGCGCTTCGCTTAGCAGCATTGCCGCAGATGACGAGTTCGACCTGGTCGTCGATTACAAGCGTGCCGCGACCGGCGAAGTGCTAGTCGGTGACCTTCTCTTTGCCGGTATCGATCGCGGTGGCAAACCGCGGATCCAGATGCTCAAATGGAATAATGGCGACAGCAGCCAGTGGTTCGAAGCCTCTGGTGTGGGCGAATCGCGCGGACAGTTGAGCCGCCCGGTCAATGGCGGGGTCAGCTCGGGCTTTGGCATGCGCCGCCACCCCATCCTCGGCTATAAGCGCATGCACAGCGGGCTCGATTTCAAGGCCGGCTATGGCGCGCCCATTTTTGCCGCGACCAATGGCGTCGTCGCTTATGCCGGGCGCAAGGGTGGCTATGGCAATTTCGTGCAAATCAACCATGGTGGCGGCATTGCCACCGGCTATGCGCATATGAGCCGCATCGCCGCTTCTCCGGGGCAGCGTGTCCGCCAAGGGCAGATTATCGGCTATGTCGGCTCGACCGGCCTGTCGACCGGCCCGCACCTCCATTACGAACTCTATCGCGACGGTCGCCCGGTCAACCCGATGTCGATCACCTTTACCCAGCGCGCCCAGCTTTCGGGCGGCGATCTCTCGCGCTTCAAGGGCGAACTGGCGCGATTGAAGGCGGTAAAGCCAGGCGCCGCGCTCGCCCCCCTGCCCGCCGCATCGCGCCGCAACGATACGCCCGAGCGCGAAATCGACAGGATTTCCGCAGCGAAAATCGGACCGAGCCGTACTACCGGTTAATCCGTTGAGCCGGACGGCATCGTCGGCTAAGCAGCGGCGATGAGCAATCCAAGCTATCCCAATAACCGCCTGCGCCGCAGCCGTGCCACACCCTGGAGCCGCGCGATGGTGCGCGAGACGGTGCTGACACCCGCAGACCTGATCTGGCCGCTGTTCATTACCGAGGGTGAAGCGGTGGAGGAACCCATAAGCTCGCTGCCCGGCGTGTCGCGCTGGTCGGTGGACCAGATCGTGGTTCGGACAAAGGAAGCGATCGACCTCGGCATTCCGTGCATCGCGCTCTTCCCCAACACGCAGGCGGACCGGCGCAGTGACGACGGTGCGGAAGCGCTCAATCCCGACAATCTGATGTGCCGCGCCATTCGCGCGATCAAGCAGACGCATGGCGATGCCATTGGCGTGCTGACGGATGTCGCGCTCGACCCCTATACCAGCCATGGGCAGGACGGGCTGATTGACGAGGCCGGCTATGTCCTCAACGATGATACCGTCGGCGTGCTGGTCGATCAGGCGGTCAACCAAGCGCGTGCGGGGGCGGATATCATCGCGCCCAGCGACATGATGGACGGCCGCATCGGCTCGATCCGCCGGGCGCTCGAAATGGACGGGCATGTCAATGTCCAGATCATGAGCTATGCCGCCAAATATGCCAGCGCCTTTTACGGCCCCTTCCGCGATGCGGTGGGCTCGCGCGGGCTGCTGAAGGGCGACAAAAAAAGCTATCAGATGGATCCGGCGAACAGCGACGAGGCCCTGCGCGAGGTCGCGATGGATATCGCAGAAGGTGCGGACAGCGTGATGGTGAAACCGGGCCTGCCCTATCTCGATATCATCCGTCGTGTGAAAGATAGCTTTGAAGTGCCTGTATTTGCGTATCAGGTCTCCGGCGAATATGCGATGATCGAGGCCGCCGCAGCCGCTGGAGCAGGCGACCGCGATGCCCTTGTCCTCGAAACCCTGACGGCCTTCAAGCGCGCAGGTTGCTCTGGCGTGCTGACCTACCACGCGGCGCATGCGGCGCGGTTGCTGAACGGATAAGCCGGTACATCCTATACGGTCAGATCCGGCGTACCAGACCTTCCGCAAACAATATGCAACCCAGCCAGGATCCCAAAAACAGGATATCGGCGACAAGCCCTTTGGGCGGCTCCCCCGTGATCGCGTAAATGGGGAAGAATATCATTGAGATGATGGTGGTCCCGATGCCGACGGCATAGGCACGGATCATCCAATTGCGGTGCCGCGCAAAATCCCGCCTGCGGATTGCCAGCATCGCCATTGTCAGCGCCACGCCCAAGGCAAGCCCGAACAATAACCGCCCAATGTTGACAGCCACCGAATATGTGTCGGGAAAATGCCACAGCAGACCCAGCGAGCTCAAAGAGATCATGGCCCCCGAAACCACAAAAACCCGACCGATAACCCGGTGCAGCAATCCATATTTGCCCATCAACACCCGGCTGAACTGGATGGGCCCAAGAAGCCCGAATGCGGAGCCGCCCAGTACATGGATGAAATGCCAGATGGGGGTCGCACTCAGGCGCTGGCTGTCCTCGGGTAGGGCACCCAGCGGGATCTGCACAACTTGCACCAGCCCCAAAACCGTTCCCAGCAGGGTCGCAAAATATAACAGGGCGAATATCGAAGCGGGCCTGTTGAAACGGCGAGCCATTTCAATACTCCTTGTTTACAATGTCTTGCGCCTTCGCAAACACGGCGCGCAGCAAATGTCCTCAGAATCTGTATGTCAGGCCCAACAGGCTTTGCGCCTCCCATTTCTGTTCGATTGCCCGACTTCTATGGATGGATTTGTCCAGCGCGGTTGCCCCGGCCATAGCAATCAACGTCAGCCGATCATTGAGTTGCACCGCTATTGAGATATCGCCGCCAAGATTCAGGGCGTCGTCGAGGATTGCGCTAACAGGCAGAATTGTCCGCCGCCCTTTTCTGATCATGCGAGCGCGCTGCACGGTCGTTACGCCGTACATATAATTCGCGGCCTTCTCATCCAACCAGCTCGCCTGCACAGACGGCGTGATCAGGAAGCGGCCAGTCGCAATCGGGTAGCTGTACCGGGCAATGACCTCCGATCCGTTGAACTTGTCGGTGACATCGTGGCGGACTTCGGCACTGACGATACCCAATTTGCTTTCAAGCGAGAAACGCGCGCCGGCATCGAATGACAGTTTCTGACGATCCCGTCCGCTCGGACTGCGTGCCGAAACAAAAAGGTTCACCGATGGCTTTATGCTGCCCGTCTCCTTTTCGAACTGAAAGCCTGTCTCGGCGACCTCAAAATAATAGGCACCCTGCTTTATCGATATGATGGGAAGGAGATTGGCCTGCGATTTGGCCGAATTGAATGGAGCATATTGGTCGAGGAAACCGACGCCTACGGCGATGTGGTTTTCGCTCTGATCGCCATCCTGTTCCTGTGCCTGCAACGGCGCCATCGGGAGAATGAAGGCCATTGCCGTCACAAGCGATTTGGCAGGTTTATGGGTCATAAAATTTGTTTCCTGAAAATGCGTTGGGCAACAAAACGGGCAGGCCGCGGGCCTGGTTTCGGTTGGTCAATTTGTTGATGTGTAGGGTTCCCGGGGAGGACCGAATTTTGCGCACAGAGTCACTGGGGGGTAGATTGCAAAATTCGATCCTCGCCCGGATCGGTAAAGACCATATCCCGCTTTGGGGAACAGGACCTTCGCCGACGACCACTACCAACTTCCTGCCCGCACTTTTGGATGTCCAAAATAAGCGGGAGAGAATTGGCGTATGAGCCAGGGTTGCGACCTAAGGGCTTACAATGGTTATAATTCCTTGGTTTTTTTGGGGTGTGTTCGTATGGCTCGATCAGAGAATTAGCTATGCGATTTGCGATTAACAATTGCGGTAATTGCTATTTCATATATGCATAAATGTATGGATTGGCGGTCGGTAAAATTTGATTGGAACAGGGCGCGTGCGTTTCTCGTAACGGCAGAGGAAGGCTCGCTTTCAGCTGCTGCCCGCGCTTTGGGAATGACGCAACCTACGCTCAGCCGCCAAGTAGATGCGCTGGAAGAAGAACTCAGTCTGGTGCTGTTTGAGCGTGTCGGCAGGGGGCTGGTTTTAACCCCGAGCGGGCTCGAATTACTCGAGCATGTCCGCGGAATGGGCGAGGCCGCATCGCGCGTGTCTCGTGCTGCATCGGGTCAGTCACAATCGATTGAAGGGTCGATCTGCATCGCCGCCAGTAAAGCCTATAGCGCCTATGTGCTGCCGCCGATCATCGCGAAACTGCGCCAGGCATATCCGGGCATTACCGTAGAAATTGCAGCCTCCGATACCACGTCAGACCTGTTGCGCCGTGAAGCCGACATTGCGATCAGGCATGTTGCGTCGTCGCAGCCGGACCTGATCGCCAAAAAGATTAGAGACGATGAAGCCCATTTTTACGCGACACCTGAATATCTGGCAAAGATCGGGAATCCCCAAACGCTTGCCGATCTGACCAATGCCGATTTTCTGGCATTTTCGGACAATAGGCCGTTGGTCCAAATGCTCGATATGATGGGTCTTACTCTGACCGAGAAAAATTTCCCGGTCGTTTGCAACAGCCATATCGCGCAGTGGCAGTTGGTAAAACAAGGCGTTGGTATTGGGGGCATAACAAAGGATATCGGAGACGCTGAGCCACTGGTTCGCCGCATCCTTCCGGATATGGAACCGATTATCGTTCCGATGTGGCTGGTAACGCACCGTGAATTGAACAAGAGCAAGCGTGTGCGAACCGTTTTCGATTTTCTGGCCGCAGAGCTGTCGCGAAAACCCTAAGGCGTTTGTGCTCTCGACCAGTTTAGGCTGGACAAATGGGTGCCGCAACGCGATCTGTTCGCGTTCTTCGGCCTCGCGTCCCCGCGTGCCATAATTTTGACCCCAGCGCCTGACAAACACCATGACCGAGATAGTTGCCGAAACCACCCGCCTCATCCTCCGCACCGAAGCCCCTGGCGATCTCGACCGCTGGATGGAGGTGATGAATACAGCCGCCGTGCGCAAACATCTGGGCGGTGTGCAGGAACGGCATCAGGTCGAGGCCGGCTTTGCGCGCAAGGCGGCGGGCATAGCCAAGGATGGCTATGGTTTCTGGCATGTGCAGACCAAGGACGAGGGCCTGCTGATCGGCCAGTGCGGCATCGGGCCGATTGAAGTCGCGGCGGCGGGTCCGGTTTTGAATGGCGCGCTGCAAGTCGGCTGGAGCATCGCCGAGGGCTATTGGCGCAAAGGCTATGCACTGGAGGCCACGCGCGCAGTAATCGAACTCGCCTTCACCCGTCACAATATCGACCTGCTTTATGCCCAGACAAGCGACGCCAATGTTGCATCCTGGCAGATGATGGAAAGGCTCGGCATGGAGCGGATGCGCGAACTTGACTATGTCGATCCCGAATATCCGCCCGAAGAAAACCCCACCATCATCTATCGCCTGAAGCGCGAAGATTGGCGACCATAAGCCCCGTTGCAAATCGCACTATTGCAACGGCCCGATTTGCGATTGGAATTGCGACAACTTCCTGTTCTAAAGCTGTAAACAGAGGGTAGCGTGGACCTATATTCGATCGTCAAAGTGATCCACATCATCAGTGCCACAATCCTGTTTGGTACTGGGATTGGCATCGCTTTCTTCATGCTGATGGGTCTGCGTTCCAAGAACATCGACGAACGTCGCTATGCCGCGCGCTTCACCGTAATCGCAGATTTTACCTTCACCTTGCCCGCCGTGATCCTACAGCCGCTGACAGGCGCATGGCTGATCTGGCAGGGTGGCTTCACTTGGACCGATTACTGGCTGGTAGGGACCTATGCACTCTACATCCTCGCCGGTTTGTGCTGGCTTCCTGTCGTTTACCTACAGATCGCTATGAAACGCATGCTTGACCGGCAAGCAATCGATCGCGCCTTTGATGAGCGCGCCTTTAACCGACTATTCCGCTGGTGGTTCTTGCTCGGCTGGCCGGCCTTTGGCGGGCTGGTGGTCATATTCGGCCTGATGGTGATGAAGCCGACATGATGAAACGCCTTCTCATCATTGGCGGCTATGGCAATTTCGGCAGCTATATTGCGCGTTCGCTGGCCAGCGATCCGGCCATCCGCCTATTGATTGGCGGGCGCTCGGTCGAAAAGGCCGAAAGGTTCATTGCCAGTCTGGAAACAGCCAACCCGGCAGAGGCGCATCGCATCGATATTGATGCCGATGTTGGCGCCGCACTCGAAGCCATTGCGCCAGATATTGTGGTCCACACAACCGGCCCGTTCCAGACACAGGACTATCGCGTAGCCCGCGCCTGCATCGCGCAGGGTTGCCATTATCTCGACCTTGCAGACGCACGCGATTTTGTCGCACAAATCGGCTCACTCGATGCCGCAGCAAAAGCGAAAAGCGTGCTGGTTGTAAGCGGCGCAAGCTCGGTCCCATGCCTGACTGCGGCGGTTATCGATCATCATCTGCCCGGTTTCGAACGCCTCGACAGCATTGATTACGGGATCAGCGCCGCGCAACAGACCAATCGCGGTCTCGCCACTACTTCAGCCATTTTGAGCTATGTTGGAAAGCCGTTCGAAACGACACGCGATGGAGAGCCAATCAGTGTTTTCGGCTGGCAGGATACACATGGCGAACGCTATCCAGAGCTTGGCCGTCGCTGGTTTGGCAATTGCGACATTCCCGACCTTGCTCTCTTCCCTTCGCGCTATCCACAACTGCAAAACCTGCGTTTCGCAGCCGGGCACGAACTGGCGATCCTCCATTTCGGCACATGGCTGCTCGGCTGGGCGGTACGGCTAGGTCTGGTCCGATCACTCGCACCGCATGCTGAGCGGCTGTTGCACGTCGCCTTCCTCTTCGACTGGATGGGCACGAGCCGGAGCGGCTTTCACATGTATCTGTCGGGCCAGAGCAAATCAGGCGGGCAAAAGACGGTGCGCTTTTTCCTGATCGCCCGGTCGGGGCATGGACCCTTCATTCCCTGCACACCCGCCATATTGCTGGCCCGAAAACTGGCGAGGGGGGAAGTAGATCGCTTCGGAGCGACACCGTGCCTCGATCTGATTGGCCTAGAGGAATATCTCGCCGCGCTGAAAGGCCTTGATATCTCGGTTATCGCGGACCCTGTACATGGCTGAACCTAAAACTCCTTACGCCTATCGGGACGATCCCGAGATTCCGGCCTTCGATGACAACAAGGCACTGTTCGTATTCGATGGCGTATGCGTTCTATGCTCGACTGGCGCCGCCTGGCTGATGCGATTTGATCGCAAGCGACGCGTCAATCTGACATCAGCGCAGGGGGAATTGGGACAAGGCTTATACCGCCATTTCGGGATGGAGCTGGACGAGTCCTACCTGCTGATAGCGGACGGTCGCGTCTATACCGCGTCGACGGGTTACCTCAAATTGTGCCAGATATTGGGCGGACCTTGGCATCTGCTGCGTCTTGCCAGCCTCATCCCTTCCGGCTTCCGCGATTGGATGTACGGCCATATAGCCCGCAATCGCTATCGCTGGTTCGGCAAAACCGAATTTTGCGCCCTGTTGAGTAACGAGGAACGGCAGCGGCTGATTTGATATGTGACTTGCGACAAGTACATAGCCCTTTGACCAAAAACCTACTACTCGAACGCTATGCCCGCATTCCGCCTCGAAACCCCTCGCCTGATCCTGCGCCAGTGGCGTGAAGAAGATATTGATCCGTTCCATACCATCTGTTCCGACCCCGTCGTCATGGAAACGCTTGGCCCGCTGATGAGCCGAGATGAGGTCGCGGCGCTGGTGGCGCGGATGTACCGGATGCAGGAGGATGAGGGCCATTGTTTCTGGGCGATGGAGCGCAAGGAAGACCGCCGCTTGATTGGCTGGTGCGGGATCATCCGCGGGCGGCCGGGCACCTCTATCGACGGCAAGCCCGAAGCTGGCTGGCGGATGACGCCTTTTGCCTGGGGCAAGGGCTTTGTCACCGAAGCGGCACTCGCATCGGTGCAATGGGCGTTTGACAATCTGCCCGACGATGCCGTCTGGGCGATCACCAACACCGACAACCAGCGCAGCCGCGCGGTGATGGAGCGGATCGGGATGACCTATGATCCCGCTCTCGATTTCGACCATCCGCAGGTGCCCGCCGATAGCCCATTGCTAAGGCATGTAACTTATCGCATTGGTCGCAAGGATTGGGACCAAAGGGGATAGGGTAGAATGAGCGAAGCAAGCGGGATGCGCGGACGGGCCTTGTTCGTCCTCACCATTTTCACCGGCAGCTTCCTGCTCTTCCTTGTCCAACCGATGGTCGCCCGCATGGCTCTGCCCCGGCTGGGCGGCGCGCCGGCGGTTTGGAACAGTGCGATGCTGGTTTACCAGGCGCTGCTGCTTGCCGGCTATGCCTACGCCCACCGGTTATCGCGCGAAGCACCGAAGCGGCAAGCCGGGGTGCATCTGGCGGTACTGATTGCGGCAGCCTTGTGGCTTCCCATCAGCCTGGCAAGGTTTGCCATCCCCGTCGACGGTTCACCGATATTCTGGGTGCCTTGGCTGCTGCTCGCATCAATCGGGCCATTGTTCTTTGCGGTTGCGGCGCAGGCGCCGCTGATGCAGCGCTGGTTCGGCCTGGCCGGGAATAGCGGCGAACCCTATGCGCTCTACGCAGCCTCCAATCTGGGCAGTTTTGGCGGGCTTATCGCCTATCCGTTGCTGGTCGAGCCCACCCTGCCGATCAGGGCACAAACATGGATGTGGAGCGGGCTTTATGCCGTTCTGTTCCTGCTGGTGGCCGTTTGCGCGCGGGCGATCTGGTCGGGCAGAAACATCACGAGCGAGGCAGCCGCACCCGTCAGCGCTCCGCCGATCAGCTGGCGGCAACGACTTTACTGGATCGCACTGGCGGCGGTGCCGTCTGGATTGATGCTGTCGACCACTTCGCACCTGACCACCGATCTGATGGCGATGCCGCTGATCTGGGTGATCCCGCTGGGGCTGTATCTGCTGAGCTTCTCGGTCGCCTTTGCCGATTATCGCCTGCCCGCCGACATATTCAGCCGCATAGCGCCAGCCATATTGGTGGTGGGCGGCGCATCGGTGTTCATGATCTGGGGCAAGGCCGCCTATAACGGGCTGATCGTCAGCGTCAGCCTGTTGTTCGTGCTTGCCGTTGCACTACATGCCGAAATGTACCGTACCCGGCCCGACGCGTCGCGGCTTACCGAATTCTATCTGATGATGTCGATTGGCGGGGTGATTGGCGGCTTTTTCTGCGCGATTGTGGCACCCTTGCTGTTCAACTGGACGTGGGAACATCCCATCCTGCTGATCGCCGCCGCATTGCTGTTGCCGCAATTGCGCCTGTTCTCGCTGGGCGAGGAGGAGACGTTCGGGAAAAGTGGCTGGACAATCGCGACGATGGCAATCGCGCTCGTGGCACTCGGGATCGGCTTGTATATCGGCATGAACCTGTCGACCGAAACAGGGCAGTTGAAGACCGCGCTGATCGCCATCATTCTGATCGCAGGTCTGGTCGTGACCGGTCGCAGGATTGCGTTTGCACTGGTAGTGACAGCAGCCATGCTCGCCAATGGCGGTTGGGATAATGTCGAACTGAGCAATAGTGGTGCCCGGATGCGCAGCTATTTTGGAACCTATACAATCAACCAGAGCAAGGATGCCAGTGTGCGCTGGCTGAGCCATGGCACCACGATGCACGGCATGCAGTTGCGGGATAAGCCGACACTTCCCGTCAGCTATTATGGCGCAACTTCGGGTGTCGGGCTGGCGTGGCAACGCGCTGAAGAAATATATGGTGCGGGGGCTAGGCTGGGTGTTGTCGGCCTCGGTACCGGCACCCTCGCCTGCTATAAGAAGCCCGGGCAGACGCTGCATTATTTTGAAATCGACCCGCTGATGATCGAGATTGCACGCGATCGGAAGATTTTCAGTTTTCTGGAAAAATGCGCGCCCGATACCAAAATGCATCTGGGTGATGCGCGGCTGACGCTGGCAGAGCAACCGGCAGGCACGTTTGACATGCTGGCAATCGATGCCTTCTCGTCAGACTCAATTCCGCTCCACCTGCTGACCAAAGAGGCGTTCGAGGTCTATCGCCGTGCGCTCAAACCCGACGGGCTGTTGCTGGTGCATATCTCCAACCGGCATTTTGACCTCAACCCTGTGATTGCGGCTGAGGCTGCATCGGGAAAATGGTTTGCCGCATTGCGCCATGACAGCCCACCGGAGGCCATCATCAATCAAGGCATGCGCCCCTCTCAATGGATTGCGATGAGCGCCGATGCAG
The DNA here is from genome assembly GCF_035329025.1 of Sphingorhabdus sp. Lineage (GTDB taxonomy): Bacteria > Pseudomonadota > Alphaproteobacteria > Sphingomonadales > Sphingomonadaceae > Sphingorhabdus_B. The sequence continues at coordinate 14,644 of NZ_DAOLHN010000010.1, forward strand.
GCAAACTCGCCCGATTGACCGGCATGGTGTATGATAAACGACCAGCCTATTTCTATCCGGACCGCTGGATCAAGCTAAAACCGCCGCGCGCCGATGATCGCTGGACCGACGATTATGCCTCGGTTCTACCCTATCTATCGTTTTGGAAGATCCTGTAATGACCCACCGCCCTGATGTTTCGATCATTTCAATCCACGGCAAAACGCCGCAGATCCACGAAAGCGCCTTCATCGCACCCGGGTGCCGGATCATCGGCGATGTCACCATCGGGCCGGAGGCGAGCATCTGGTACAATTGCGTGCTGCGCGCCGATGTCAGCCGTATCGTGATCGGCGCGCGCACCAACATTCAGGATGGCAGCGTCGTGCATTGCGACGGCCCAAAGCCGAACGAGCCCGAATGCCCGACTATCATCGGCGACGATGTGCTGATCGGCCATATGGCGATGGTGCATGGCTGCACGATCAAGAACCGCGGCTTTATCGGCCTTGGCGCGATTATCATGAATGGTTGTGCGGTTGAGGAAGACGGCATGCTCGGTGCCGGCGCGCTGCTACCCGAAGGCAAGACCATCGGTCCCAAGGAGTTGTGGGTCGGCCGCCCTGCCAAGCTGGTGCGCGAGCTGCCTGAACCCGCCCTTATCGGCATGCGCATGGGCGTCGCGTATTATGTCGAGAATGGTAAGGCACACGCCAAGGCTGTGGCGGAACTGGATTGAACAAGGAACAAGTCGACTCACCGTCACCCTGAACTTGTTTCAGAGTCCATTTCGCCTCTCAGACTTTCGGTAGAAGCTGATAAATGGATGCTGAAACAAGTTCAGCATGACGGATTTACAATCGCTGCATTTGTTCAAAACTTCACCCGCACCGTCACCCGCCCATTGATCGGCGCGCCGGGGGTGATGTTATTGTTATTGTGCGCGTCGGCAAAATAGTTGGTGTCGAACAGGTTTTCGACATTCGCCTGCAGCTGCACCTTTTCGCTGACATCATAGAACAATGCGGCATCGACGCGGGTGAAGCTGGGGAGCTTGGTCGTCGTGGCGCTGGTGCGGATTGCAGCGAACTGGCTGGATTGGTGGATCACACCCAAGCCAATCCCCAAGGCATCGCTGACATCATAGCGGTTCCACAGGCTGAACTGGTGCTTGGGTAGCTGCGCGAGCCGGACGCTTTCATTGCCCCGCAAGGTACCGTCCTGATATGTGTAGCCCGCACTCACCTGCCAGTCGGACCGTACCCGGCCAGTCAAGGCCAGTTCGAGTCCCTTGGTGCGCGTCTTGCCCACATTGATGCTGGTCAGCGGATTGGCGGGATCGGGCGTGGTCGCATTGCTGCGATCAAGCTGGAACAAGGCCGCGGTCACATTCAGGTTGGGCAGGATATCCCATTTTGCACCGAGTTCGTAATTGGTGAATTTTTCCGGCGCGAGATTTTCCTGCGTCGTCGTCAGCGAGATGAACTGATCGCCCGAGCGCGGCAGGAAGGAGCGGCTGAAGCTCGAGTAGATCGAGACATTTTCCTGCGGTTTCCAGATCAGGCCAAAGCGCGGGCTGATTTTGTCATCGCTCCGCGCAAAGGGCCGATCAATGGCGGGGATGAAATCGATGCCGTCAATCTCGAAATGATCGTAGCGAAGGCCGACGACGATATCGAAATGCTCGCCGATGCCGATCTGATCCTGCACATAGGCGGAGAAGAACTCGACGTCGGACACCGTATCGCGCGACGGCGTGGTGAAGGCGACGGTCGGATAGGCCGGAATATTCAGGTTAAAGGTCGTGCCGGGGCTGAAGGTGCGGTTGAAACGCCTATTGCGCGTTTTCTGGTCGCCATATTCGACACCGAACAGCAGCTTATGCTCCAGTGCACCAGTTTCGATATCCCAGATGAGGTTGGCCTGCCCGATCAGGTTTTCGCGTTTTGTCGGATCCGAATAGGCATCAAGTGCAACCGTATTCGCCGCCGTCACGGCACTGTTGGCGTACACATTGACATAGAGTTTGTCATAATCGCCATAGAGCAAGGTGCTGGTGAATTTCAGATTGTCCGCCAACTGGCCGTCAAGCCGCAGCTTTGCGATATGCGCTTCCAATGTGGTGCGGTTTACACCGGGTACGCCGAAGAAAAGCCGGTCATAACCGCGAACCGGGGTGTTGGGCTGACCGGCAGCTGTGGCAATCGAAGGCACACCGCGATCGGGAACGCGGTCATCATTCACATATTCATAGGACAGGCCGAGTTTCCAGTCCTCGCTGAGGTCGACCGCCAGATAGGGGTTCCAGGCATAGCGTTCGCCATCGACGAATCGCCGGTCACTTTCCATTTTCTCATAGGTGGCGTTGAGGCGAACCGCTGCCTTGTCGCCCAACGGAGCGTTGAGGTCTGCTGACAGGTCCCAACCACCGAAACTGTTGAGGCTCGCGCGGGCAGCACCGAAAGTTTCGTCGGCAATCGGAGTCTTCTGCACACGATTGATGATGCCACCACCACCACCGCGCCCGAAGATCAACGCATAGGGCCCCTTGAGAACCTCGACCCGCTCGACATTATAAAGCCCGCGATAATATTGCACGTCGTCGCGCACGCCATCGAGGAAGAAGTCGGCTGAAGTATTCTGCCCACGCAAAGTGATCTGGTCGCGATTGCCTTCGCCCTGCCCCACTGTGGTGCCGGGAACATAGCGCAGCACTTCACTCAGGCTATATTGCGCCTGATCATCGAGCTGTTCGCGGGTGACGACATGGATGGTCTGAGGAACGTCGAGAATTGGCGTGTCGGTCTTGGTCGCGGTGACGATATTCTGCGCGACATAGCCGGTGCTGGCGCCGGTGACGATGATCGTCCGGCAATCCTCGCACTGATCGCCACCTTCTATATATTCACCTGCAACAGCCGGAACCGCCAATGCCATCGAAATGGCCAGAGCCGAAATTCCCGTAACACCAATTTTCATTCAACATGTCCCTTTGTTGAGAATGAATCTCAACCCCCAATCACTGCCTTATTGCGAATTGTTATCATGTGCAATTACAAAAGCGACACAACGTTGAACTTTTTTCGAAAGGTCATAGAAGAGCTGCAAAGGAGCCTTTATGAAAGCAACCATTTGGCACAATCCGGACTGCGGAACCTCCCGCAAGACACTGGCAATCCTTCAGGAAACTCCGGGTGTAGACCTGACAGTCATCGAATATCGCAAGACACCCTTTGAGCGAGCCAAGCTGGTGCAGCTGTTCCGCGATGCCGGCCTCACCCCACGCGAAGCGTTGCGCACCCGCGGATCGCCCGCCGAGGAATTGGGGCTGATCGACGGCGCAGATGGCGATCGTATCCTTGATGAAATGGTGAAAGAAGGAATATTGGTCGAACGGCCCTTTGTCGAAACCGCCAAGGGTGTACGCTTGTGCCGGCCGCAGGAAAAAGTGCACGAAATACTGTAGAACATAGTGACAGCGCAGGGAGGACAGGGATGCGTAAATTCTTCAAATGGGCCGCCATAGCTCTGCTCGTCGCGGTCGCGGCTCTTTTTGCATGGGGCTATGCCCCCGACATCCCGGCTGATGAGCTGCGCACCAAATATGCCAACGCCGAGTCCGAATTTGTCGATCTGGGTGACGGCCTGACCGTCCATCTGCGTGACGAGGGGCCGAAAGACGCCCCTGCCCTGATCCTGCTCCACGGCTCCAACGCCTCGCTTCACACATGGCAGCAATGGGTTGACCGGCTGGGTAAGGAATATCGCATCATTCGCTATGATCAGCCCGGCCACGGCCTGACCGGCCCGCACCCAAAGGACGATTATAGCGCAGCAGGCTTTGTCGACGTTGTCGACCGGGTGGCCAAAAACCGTGGCCTCTCCAAATTCTATTTGGGCGGAAACAGCATGGGCGGCTGGGTGACGCATGAATATGCCAAGGCGCATCCCGATAAGCTGCAGGGCATCATATTGGTCGATGCCAGCGGCGCGCCCAATTCCCAGCCCAAGTCGTTGCCCATCGGTTTCCGTATCGCGCGCATGTCAGCCCTTCGGCCCATCATGAGTGTCATCACGCCGCGCAGCGTCATCGAACGCTCGCTAAAGCAGAGTGTCAGCAACCAGTCGGTTGCGACACCAGCCGAGATCGATGAATATTGGGAATTGCTGCGTTATCCAGGAAATCGCGAAGCCACTGCCAAGCGTTTTGCGCAGATTTCCAACCGCTCTTCCAGCAAACCGGCTGGCGAAGCTACACGCGAGGTACCCGCGCTGATCCTTTGGGGCGATGAGGACAAACTGATTCCGGTCAGCAGCGCCCTATGGTTCGCTTCAACCTACAAGAACAGCAGCACGCAGATCTATAAGGGCATCGGCCATTTGCCGATGGAGGAAATCGCCGACAAAAGTGCTGAGGATGTCCGCAACTGGTTGCAGGCGCAGGCGGCCAAACCGGCTGGCTGATCAGGCGACGCTTCGCGCAGCCCGCGCAGTGCGGAACAAGGCACAGGCATCAAGGAATGCCATCGGCCGCCCGAAATAATAGCCCTGGATTTTGTCGCAACCGAATTGCTGGATCATCGCCAGTTCGGTTTCATTTTCGACACCTTCCGCCGTGGTCGCAATGTCGAGCGCATCTGCCATCGCCACGACAGCGCGGATAATCGCAATGCACTCTGCCTTGCCCTTGGCCGCGCCGGTCACAAAGCTGCGATCAACCTTGATGGTATCGAAACGGATATTGCTGAGATAGCCGAGCGAGGAATAGCCGGTGCCGAAGTCGTCGAGTGACAATTTGAGGCCCAGCTTGCGCAGGCGATCAAGCACCTGCACGGCAAGTCCTCCGTCGCGTACAAAAATGCTCTCTGTCACTTCAAGCTCAAGCCGCCATGCGGGGAGCCCGGTGTCGTGCAATGCCTGCACAACCGATTCCACAAAACCCTGACTGGTCAACTGATCAACTGAAACATTCACCGCCACCTTCACAGTGTCGGGCCATTTCATCGCGTCGGCACAGGCCTGGCGCAGCACCCAATTGCCGATCGGCACTATCAAGCGGGCGTCTTCGGCAACCGGAATGAATTTGGCGGGCGACACAAGACCGAATTTCGGGTTGTTCCAGCGCAGCAAAGCCTCGAAGCCGGTGATGCCGTGATCGCCATTGGCTTCGACCACCGGTTGATATTCCAAGTGGAACTGGTCGGCGTTGAGGGCGTTGCGCAACTCGAACTCGAGAACGCGTTTTTCTTCGGCATTGGCGTGCAATTTGTGCTGATAGCTGTGATGGGTGCTGCCACCATCCTCTTTGGATCGATAGAGCGCGAGATCTGCACTGCGCATCAGCAATTCTACAGTACGCCCGTCCATAGGGCCTACCGCGCTGCCGACGCTTGCGCCGATGAACAAGGTGTTCTGGTCAACCTCATAGGGCTTGGACAAGGTATCGATGATGTTCTTCGCAACGGTGGCCACATAGCCGGCGTCAGAGGCGTCTTTCAGAACGACTGCAAATTCGTCTCCGCCCAGACGGCCGCAAAGCTCGTTGGCCGACATGATCATTTTCAGACGCTTTGCGACCTGAGCCAGCAGGCGGTCTCCCACGGGATGCCCGAGCGTATCGTTGACCGCCTTGAACCGATCAAGGTCGATCATCATGAAGCCGCAGCGGCGGCGCCATTGATCCGCATCCGCCAGCGCCTGCCCAAGCGCTTCGGTCAATTGCAGGCGGTTGGGAAGCCCGGTGAGCGTATCAAATCGCGCAAGGTGCGAGATTTTTTCCGCAGATTCGCGCTGTTCGGTCACATCGGAGCCGACCCCGCGGAAACCCAAAAAAGCGCCGCTTTCCGACTGGCGCGGCGATGCCGATAATTCCCACCAGCGACGGACGCCGTTGATTGTCACCGGGACAATCAGGTTGGAAAATGGTTCGCGGCGCTTCAGTCGCTCGGCAAGTTCGTGCAGCGCCTCTGGATATTGGCCGGTTTCCCACGAATCCCCTGCAATGAGTTTGAGCAGCGGCTGGCCTTCAATCGCTTTGGGGTCTGCTTCCAGAGCATAGGCAAAGCGCGGGCTGGTGTGCGTCACGCAGCGACCTGTATCGGTCTGCCACAGCCAATCGGCGCCGCTATCCTCAAATTCACGGAGCAGCAGGCTGACCGTTTCCGATTTTTCTTGCAGCACATTATTGGCCAGTTCGAACAGGACCTGCGCTTTTGCGCTCCGCAAAACACCAAATATCATCAACGTGCCAAGTGCGGCATTGGCTAGTGCGAGATAATATTCACCATGCAGGGTCCAGCCGACAAATCCGCCGAAAGTTGCGATCGAGATGAAGGCGGTCGCTGCAATCGGCAGGCTCGGTATCACCATTGAGGCATATACCATCATGGCCAAAGTCACCGACCAGATGCCCAGCCATTGCGGCATCGCGCCAAAGCTGCCCAGGAAAGGCAATGCCGATCCCCATATGACGCCGCTTATCCCGGCGTTGCGGCCCATTTCCAGAAAGTCGCTGCGTGTGGCGCGACGCCCCTCTGCAAGTCCCTTGTTGCGCAGGGTGGTGAACCACAGGATATTATATCCGAGCAGCGCACCGACCCATGTCGCGATTGCCCATATGGGTGCCGAGCCAAAGCTGATCGCGACGACCAACATTGTACAGAAAATGTTCGTGGCCATATGCATCGTGCTGCGATCACGGATCGAGCGCGCCTGGATTTCCTCCAGCTGCACAGCCTCCATCCCGCCGGGCGAGGCAAAACCCAAAAGCGCCTTTGCGGAAATATCGCTGGGCAGGTCAGTTCTTGAATCTGGTTTGTTCACACCTGCGGCGTAACAGCAGAAACTTACTTATTCGTAAGCGTCCCGTTCAAATTCATAGCAGTCGACCGCCCACTCAGGCGGCAATTGCGTATGGCTGAATTTCACCCGACAGATAGAGATTGCGAGCTTTGGCACGACTGAGCTTGCCCGAACTGGTGCGCGGCAGCGTGCGTGGCGGGACCAACTCTACAACGCAGTTCATGCCCGTGACCGATCGCACCTTGTCCTTGATCTGCTCGCGGAGCTTGGCGCGCTCGGCTTCGTCCGAAGTGCGGCACTGGACGAGCACGGCGGGGGGTTCCTCGCCACCATTGCTGACCGAGAAGGCGGCGATGTCACCCGCCTTGAACCCGGGCAATTGTTCGACCGCCCATTCGATATCCTGCGGCCAGTAATTCTTGCCGTTGATGATGATCATATCCTTGGCGCGGCCGACTATATATATGTATCCATTGGACATATAACCCATGTCACCCGTGTCGAGCCAGCCATCCGCCATGCAAGCCTCGGTCGATTCCGGATCGCGGAAATAGCCAACCATCAGCGACGGGCCAGTGCACCAGACCTTGCCAATCACGCGATCGGGCAAGACGTTGCCATCACCGTCACGTACCTCAATCGTCATGTCCTTCACCGCCTTGCCGCAGTTGACGATGGCGCGATAGCGGGTCGGGCGATCGGGCGATCCGGGCACGCCGGTCAGTTCGCTTTCCTCAACCAGCTCAACCTCGATACCTTCGCCGGGCGGCATGATCGACACGGCCAGCGTTGCTTCAGCCAGACCATAGCTGGGCAGGAAGGAGCTCGCCTTGAAGCCGGCGTCGCCATAGGCATCGACAAAGGCCTGCATCACATCGGGACGGATCATGTCCGCACCATTGCCCGCGAGTCGCCAGTGGCTGAGCTTGAAACGCTCCGAAACCTGGCTCTGGCTTGAAATACGGCGTGCACAGATATCATAACCAAAAGTCGGCGAGTAGCTGATCACCGTGCCATCTGCGCGGCTGATCATATCGAGCCATGCGAGCGGACGGCGCGCAAAATCCTCGGTCTTCATATAATCGGTCGACACCTGGTTGGCGACGACGGAGAGGAAGCAGCCGACAAGCCCCATGTCATGATACCAGGGCAGCCAGGATACGCAGCGATCCTGCGGCTTCAACTCCATCCCATGGCTATGCGCTGACAGGTTGTTGAGCAACGCCTTGTGCGTCACCGCTACGCCATGCGGGAACCGGGTCGATCCGCTCGAATATTGCAGATAGCAGATCTCGTCAGTGGTCGCATGCGGCAGCTCGGTCTTGAGCGCGATGCGATCATTGAACTCGGCCCAGTCGATACCCTCCACATTGCAGCGCCTTGCAGCCTCACCAGCCATTTCGACGAGTTCGGGCGGGAAGAACAGGGACGAAGGATCGCAACTGTTGAGCTGCACCATGATCTGGTCGATATAGCTTTCCTTGCCACCGAAGCTGGTCGGCAGTGGCAACGGCACCGGCCATGCGCCAGCATAGACACAGCCGAAAAACAGCGCTGCAAATTCGGGCCCGGTTTCGGCAATCAGCGCGATCCGGTCTTCCTTTTTCACGCCATGGCTGATCAGGCGATAGGCGACATCCAGCGCATCCTTGCGCATCTCGCTGAACGGATAGGGGCGCGCCAATTCGCCACGCATGTCGTGGAAATTAAGGCCGCGGGCCCCAAGCGCCGCATAATCCAGCGCCTCACCCAAAGTTGCAAAGTCTGAAAACCGGCGCTCCAGCGTGTCGCTGGAGGGCGTGGGTGTTAGACCTGTCATGTGCTTTCCCTTAATCTTGCGATCCCTAATCGAGCGCGTTTACACGACCTTTGGAGTTCAAATTTCGACCCGACTGTGGCAACAATGCGGCGTGGCAGATGAACCAAAACGAAACAGACCGCCTAAGCCACTGAATCCAGTGAAATTACGTGACTTGGCGCTACACTATGTCGGGCGCTACGCCACCAGCCGGAAGAAGCTGTCCGACTATTTGCAACGCAAACTGCGCGAGCGTGGCTGGGAGAACGAAAATGCAGCGGACATTGAAGGGTTGATCGCCGATTTCGTGCGTCTCGGTTATATTGACGATGCCGCCTTTGCCGCCGCCCGCGCGCGAACGATGACGGCGCGCGGTCTGGGACAACGCCGGGTGAACGAAGATTTGCGCGCCAAGGGCATATCGGAAGCCGATGCAGGCGATGCGCATGCCGAAAGTGCTGCACAAAAATGGCAGTCTGCCGAGCGCTTTGCCCAACGCAAACGGATCGGTCCCTATGCCAGCAAACCCGCGTCGGACGATCAGAAGCGAAAGCAATTTGCGGCATTCCTGCGGGCCGGGCATGATTTTGATACCGCACGAAAGTTCGTCAATGCTTCACCCGGAGAGGAAGTGGAGGCAGAGTAGTAGCATGAACCGCCGATTCTTCCTCGCCGCCCTGCCGCTGCTCATCGCCCTGACCGCAGCCACACAGCAGAAAAAGGCTCCGCCGCCCCCTGCCCCGATTCCTGATCTGGTCAAAGTCGTGCTGACCACAGAATTGGGGCCGATCGAATTGGAACTGGACGCGAAGCGCGCACCCGTCGCGACGCGCAATTTCGTGCGTTATGTCGATCAACGGCGCTTTGACGGCATAACCTTTTACCGCGCGATGAAGCTGCCCTGGGGTGAACAACCTAACGGCCTCATTCAGGCCGGCACGCGTGGCGATCCGAAGCGCGACCTTCCTCCTATCGCACATGAAACCACCGACCAGACGGGAATTCTACACAAGGCAGGCTCGATCTCTATGGCGCGCTGGGCCCCGGGCACCGCGAAGGGCGATTTTTCAATCCTGCTTTCGGATATGCCTAGCCTCGATGCCGATCCAAAGTCGACCGATCCCGAGGCGCGCGCCGGCTACACCGCCTTTGGTCACGTTTCGGCGGGGATGGAGGTTGTCCGCCATATATTCGACGCGCCGATATCGACCACATTAGGCGAAGGTGCGATGAAGGGGCAGATGATTGCCAAACCGGTGAAGGTGATCACGGCGCGGCGGATGGTTGTGCCTTAGGCCATCACAGGCCCTCCCCTAGCCCCTCCCGCAAGCGGGAGGGGGACTTGCTGGATGCGCTAATAACTCCCCTCCCGCTTGCGGGAGGGGCTGGGGGAGGGCCCGAGAGCAAGCGCGATCGTTGCCACCACACCTTCCAGATTTTGCATCACATCGTCATTCGAAAACCGCAAAACGCGGTAACCCTGATTGCGTAAAAAACTGTCCCGTCGTGCATCATAACTTTGCCGGATGTCGTGCGAATATCCGTCTATTTCGATCACCAACTTTGCGGAACGGCACACCAGGTCGCAGAAATAGGGGCCAATCTGATATTGGCGGGTAAATCGGTGCCCCGATAACTTGCCACTCGAAAGTGCCGACCAAAGCAGCCGTTCTGCCAGTGATGCCTCTCGGCGCAATTCGCGCGAACGGTTGATGTCTCTTGTGCGATATTCAGGGCGTCTCATTTGTCAGGCCCTCCTTTAGCCCCTCCCGCAAGCGGGAGGGGGATATTGCGCGTTCAATTCCTTGGAGGTTGGCGGCGATAGGATAGCGCTTCGGCGACATGAATGCGGCCCACGGTCTCGCATCCGGCCAGATCCGCTATCGTCCGCGCGACCCGCAATATCCGCGTATAGCCGCGCGCCGATAGGCGCATCGCTTCGCTGGCTTGCGCAAGCAGACGCTGGCCGGGATCGTCGGGTGTTGCATGAGCTTCGAGGAGGTCGCCATCCAGTTCGGCGTTGGTGCGGGCGGGAACATCCGCCAACCGTTCCGTCTGCACCTGCCGTGCCGCCAAAACGCGTGCGGCGACCTGCTCCGAGCCTTCGGCTGGGGGCGGAAGGACAAGGTCGGCGGCGCTGACGGCTTCCACCTCGACATGCAGGTCGATACGGTCGAGCAGCGGGCCCGAAACCTTCGACTGATAGTCTGCTGCACAGCGCGGGGCGCGGCTGCAGGCCAGCGCAGCATCGCCCAGATGCCCGCACCGACAGGGGTTCATGGCCGCCACCAATTGCACCCGCGCCGGGAAAGTCACATGGCTGTTTGCGCGCGCGACGCTGACCTCGCCTGTTTCCAAGGGTTGGCGTAAACTATCGAGTACAACCCTCTGGAATTCTGGTAGTTCATCGAGGAACAATATGCCCAAATGGGCAAGGCTGACCTCCCCCGGTCGCACCCGCAAACCGCCGCCAACCAGCGCAGGCATCGAGGCACTGTGGTGAGGTGCGCGAAAAGGCCGTTTGCGCGAAATGCGCCCGCCTTCTAGCGCACCTGCAACCGAGGCAATCATCGATACCTCGAGCGCCTCGGCTGGTGTAAGTTCGGGCAATATTCCGGGCAAGCACGACGCGAGCAACGACTTGCCTGCGCCCGGCGGCCCGACCATCAGCAGATTATGGCCGCCAGCCGCCGCAATCTCCAGCGCGCGTTTCGCCGTCTCCTGCCCTTTCACCTGTTTCAGGTCCGGCCCGCGCACCGGCGCCTCGGCAATACCCGGCTCGGGTGGGCGTAAAATGCCTTGCCCTTTGAGGTGGTTCAGCAGCGACAACAGGTCAGGCGCAGCAATGACCTCAACCTGCCCCGCCCATGCAGCCTCCGCACCCTGCATTACCGGGCAGATCAGCCCCATCTGCCTTCCCGAAGCGTGCAGTGCAGCCAGCAGCACACCTGGAGACGCCGCCACACGGCCATCGAGTCCTAATTCCCCCACAACGACATATTGCGCCAGCGTCTCGGTATCGACGAGGCCCATGGCAGAGAGCAGCGCGAGCGCGATCGGCAGGTCGTAATGCGACCCTTCCTTTGGCAGGTCGGCTGGCGAGAGGTTGATCGTGATCCGCTTTGGGGGGAGCGAAAGACCCAAGGCGGCGATCGCGGCCCGCACGCGCTCACGGCTTTCGGCGACCGCCTTGTCGGGCAATCCGACTACGGCAAAGCCCACCATTCCGGGCGCAATCTGGCATTGCACCTCAACGGCGCGGGCCTCAAGACCCAGATAGGCAACAGTAGAAACAATCGCGACCATGGCGCGGCAACTCCTTAGAAACAGGTCCAAAAGTTGCGCCATTTTGGCCACCGCGCGCTACCACCGGTTAGCATGAAATCGGGCGAAGGCAAATCATGCCTAAATTCCTTTTAACCCTTAGCGATGAGAAATTCGCAAGCGACGCACGTGCAAAGCCGCAGCCATCATGGCAACACGTCCTCCCTATCCAATCGGCATTGCAGGCCTGCTCGCGCTCATCCTGATCGCGGTGCCGAGCCATGCTGCGACGCTGGAAACCGCGAGCGAAATCTACGAAATCGAGGAAGTCGTCGATCTCGATGACGGTGGCGCGACCGCCGAGCGTTTCGTTGCCCAGCCCTTTGGTGACATCTCACCCAGCCGAACACCGCTTGCCAGTTTCGGCCCCTTCCACATGGTCGCACCCGATCGCGCCGAGCTGATCGGCAGCATCGAAAGCGAAACGCCGGAGCAGTTCGCGGCACTCCTCCGCGCATTCCCATCGCTCAGGCAGATCGACATGGTCGACTGTCCCGGCACTGGCGACGATGAAGCCAATCTCGCGCTCGCCCGGATGGTACGACGTCATGGCGTCATGACTTATGTGCCTGAGGGTGGTTCAGTCCGCTCGGGCGGGGTCGAACTGTTCCTCGCCGGTGCCCAGCGCCGCGCCGCGCCGACCGCCGAATTCGCCGTCCATAGCTGGCGCGATGAGGATGGCTATGAGGCAGACGATTTCGCCGCCGACGATCCGGTGCACCAGGATTATATCGCTTTCTATCGTGAAATGGGGCTGAGCGAGACCGAGGCGCGCCGATTCTATGCAATGACCAACAGCGCCCCGCACGACGATGCGCTGTACCTGAACAGCCGCGATCTGGCGCGTTACGTCAGGCTGGACTGAACTTCTGCCGCTTGATTAGCCGAAGATTTTCCCCTTAAGCCGCAAGGCATGGGGGCTTCACCAATCACTTTCCGGCATGACCGGCGACCGGGCGACGACCAGTTAATCGTCGACCTGCATCGTCTCGGTTATGCTGTCGAAGGCGATCGGTTCGGCCCGCCATTCTGGGACTTTGTCGCCGAAACCGTGGCCGAGGCGCAACTAGACCAACCCAGCCGAAGCCGCGTCTGGTTCGCAGAAATGGACGGCAAGGCTGTCGGCTGCTCGGCATTGGTCGATCGCGGAGAGGTTGGACAGTTGCGCTGGGTCGTGCTGCTGCCCAAAGCACGCGGGACAGGTGTAGGACGCAAGCTAGTCGACCTCGCACTAGATCACGCGCGTTCATGCGGCCACCGCGAAGTTTTTTTGGAGACTACCGATGGCCTCGCGTCATCGATGGCGATTTACGAGAAGGTCGGTTTCGAGACGACCGACGCGCATGTTGAGCGGCTATGGCATGGGGATGGCGTGCACGTCACCATGACGCTCAAGCTTTAAACCATTCAAAATCAGACCATTCACAGCGGCATCGCGCAGCAGTTTGACGACATACCGACTGGTTGGTATGTTTTGAAGATGTCGAGTCGCAATGCCAATGCCCCGCGCCCGTCTGCCCGGTCGAAACTGATCGACGCGGCGCATATGCTGGTGCGCAAACAGGGCTATGCCGCGACTTCGGTGGACGAGATTTGTGCGGCGGCGGGCGTGTCGAAAGGCGCATTCTTTCACCATTTCGCGTCCAAAGAGGAACTGGGCGTTGCCGCCGCCGAGCAATGGACCGCGCGCGCCGATGAACTGATTTTCACTCTGCCCCCCTGGGTACGCATCGAAGACCCGCTTGAACGCCTGCTCGCCCATATCGACTTCCGAATGTTCATGCTCGAAGGCCCGCCGGAAGGCTTCACCTGCTTTGTCGGGACGATGGTGCAGGAAAGCTTTGCCAGCAGCGACACGCTGCGCCGCGCCAGCGATGCCAGCATCAGCGCCTATTGCGAACGGCTGGCCGTGGATATCGAAGCGGCCATCGCACGCTACGGCATCCGCGACGGCGTGTCGGCTATAAGCCTGTCCTATCATATCCAGGCGGTGCTGCAGGGCGCCTTCATCATCGCCAAGGCCAAGAACAGCCCCAAGGAAGCGCGCGACAGCGTGCTCCACCTCAAACGCTACATAAAAATGCTGTTCGACAGAGGAGACCTAGAATGAACAAGATGATTTTCGTCAACCTGCCGGTGGCAGACTTGCCCAAGGCAATGGCGTTTTACAGCGCGCTGGGCTTCACCAACAATCCGCATTTCACCGACGAGACCGCGGCCTGCATGGTCTGGAGCGAGGCGATCATGGTGATGTTGCTAACCCACGACAAATGGAAGAGCTTCACCGACCGGCCCATTCCGCCCGCTACTTCGAGCGAAGTGATGATCGCCATCACGCTGGACAGCAAGGACGCCGTGAACGCGTTGGTCGATGCCGGAGCCGCCGCCGGTGGAACCGCAGACCTCAATCCGCCGCAGGACCATGGCTTCATGTTCCAGCGCACGCTCGCCGACCCGGACGGCCATATCTGGGAACCCTTCTGGATGGATCCGGCAGCTGTTCCGCCGAGCGAATAAGCACCCCGAAAAGGGGGCAGATGGAGGAGAGAGAGTATGAGTTACATCGACGGTTTCGTGATCGCCTGCCCCAAGGCAAACAAGGACAAGTTCATCGCACATGCCAAAATGGGCGACAGCGTTTTCATGGATCTCGGCGCATTGCGCGTGGTCGAATGTTGGGGCGACGATGTTCAGGAAGGCCACACCACAGATTTCCGCATGGCAGTGAAAGCCGATGCGGACGAAGAGGTGCTGTTCAGCTGGATCGAATGGCCCGACAAGGCCACCCGCGATGCCGCATTCGCAAAAATGACGGAATGGATGGAAGACCCGTCTAAGGCCGATCCGCGCATGGACCCCGAAAAGAACCCGATGCCCTTTGACGGCAAACGGATGATTTTCGGCGGCTTTGTGCCTGTCGTCGACCTCAAAGCCTGAAAGGACAGACCATGGCTAGATTGCAAGGCAGCTGGATCTGGTACGAGCTGATGACCAACGATTTTGCGGGAGCGAGAGCTTTTTACGAGGCGGTCGTTCCAGGCTGGAGCCTGAGCGCAGGTCCGCCAGAGGCCGACGGCTATGGCTTCATCGCCAATGCCGATGGTGGGATGACTGGCGGCGTCCTGACATTATCACCCGAAATGGTTCAGCATGGCGCTCGCCCCAGTTGGCTGGGTTATATCGGTGTGGACGATACCGATGCCAGCGTCGCGGCAATCGAAGCCGCGGGTGGCAAATGCCTGATGCCCGCGCGCGACGTGCCGATGGCCGGGCGGATTGCCATGGTGGCGGACTGCTGCGGCGCGCCATTTTATGTGATGACGCCCACGCCTCCACCCGGTGGCAGCGAGAGCACCGCCTTCTCGACCAGCCTGCAGGGTCGCTGTTCGTGGAATGAGTTATATGCAGGTAATCAGGCGCATGCGCTGGCCTTTTACACCAAATTTTTCGGCTGGACGCTGCCCGAACCGATGGACATGGGCCCGATGGGCACATATCAGTTCATCGACCATGATCGCGGCGGGGTTGGCGCGATTATGCAGGTGCCTGCAGGCGCCCCCACCGGTTGGGCGCATTATTTCCGTGTTCCCTCGATCACCACCGCGCACGCCGCAATCACCGCCAGTGGCGGACAGGTTATCAATGGTCCGATGGAAGTCCCCGGCGAGGATTGGATCGTGCAGGGCATCGACCCGCAAGGTGCGATGTTCTCACTTGTGGGAGGAAAGTGATGACGGCCAAAAACACGATATGCCTCTGGTATGACAAGGATGCCGAAGAGGCCGCCAACTTCTATGCCGCTACCTTTCCGGACAGTATAGTCACAGCAGTCCATCGCGCGCCTGGTGACTTCCCGGGAGGCAAGGCTGGCGATGTTTTGACCGTTGAGTTCATCGTTTGCGGCATCCCTTGCATCGGCCTCAATGGCGGCCCGATTTTCCCGCACAGCGAAGCCTTCTCCTTCCAGATCGCGACGGACAGCCAGGACGAAACCGACAGCTATTGGAATGCGATTGTCGGCAATGGCGGCGCGGAGAGCGCCTGTGGTTGGTGCAAGGATAAATGGGGTCTGAACTGGCAAATCACGCCGCGCGTGCTGACCGAGGCGATGGCGGCAGGAGGTGATGTCGCGAAACGTGCTTTCGAAGCGATGATGACGATGCACAAGATCGACCATGCCTCCATCGAAGCAGCGGTGCGGAGAGACGGATAATGACAGCAACAGCAGAAAATGGGTGGGAACTGTCGGTCACGCGTTTCATCGATGCACCGCCGGCAAGGGTGTGGGACATCATGACCAACCGCATCAACGATTGGTGGTGCCCCAAACCCTGGCGCGCGGAGTTTGACAAGCTCGAACGGCGGGCGGGGGGTGCGTCGATGTGCACCATGTATGGCCCCGATGGCGAAGTACACCCGCATCCCGGCACCGTGCTTGCATGGGATGAAGGCCGCCGTTTCGCTTTCACCGATGCGGTGGTGGGCGATCTGATGCCGGCGGGCCCGTTCATGATCGGGATCTGGTCGGTCGAGGCCGTAGGCGATGGCACGCGCTATATCGCGCTTTGCCGCCACTGGACCGAAGACGACTGCAGGCGCCACGTCGAAATGGGTTTTGAAGAAGGTTGGGGTGCCTGTGCAGATCAGCTGGTGGAAATGTGCGAGGGTTAAAGAGTAAACGTCGCCCCTGCGCAGGCAGGGGCCGATGTAGTTTTACCCAACTGGTTCTGTAAACTTCTTGCGCCCCCCGCCTGCGCAGGGGCGACGCATTCTTGCATTAAGGGCGGTGCAGCCCCACATCCGCCCTATGGCCACGCGCAAGCTCTCTGACAGCCGATCCTACCAATGGGCGATGATCATTCTGGGCTGGTTCCTGATGATCCTCGCGCCACTGATAGGTTGGTTGCCGGGGCCGGGCGGATTGATTCTGTTTCCAATCGGGCTCGCGCTTGTGATCAAGAATTCGCTTTGGGCCAAACGGCAATATGCAAGAGTGAGCAAGCGCCATCCCGAATATGGCGAATGGGCCAATTGGGCGATGCGGCGGAAGCGGTTCAAGACACGCCCGCCCTTCCCGCCAATAAAGCGCGACCTGATGCGCATCTTCCGGCGCGATGATTTTGGCCAAAAACAGCCTTGAGTCATGTTGACTTTTACCCGCCCAAACCATAAAGGCCCGCTCAACAAAGGCGGTCGCCGTAGAGATTCGGCGGCTGTTTTTATTCCAATTGCTGATTTTATTGAGGATTTGAGCCATGAAGCGCACCTTCCAGCCGAGCAATCTTGTGCGCGCTCGCCGTCACGGATTCCGTCTCCGCATGTCGACCGCCAAGGGCCGTGCGATACTGAACGCACGCCGCGCCCGCGGTCGCAAGAAGCTCTCGGCCTAAGCCGGGCGCTTTGCGGTAGCCGCGAGATGCGCGGTTACACCGTCATAAAGAAAAGGCCGGAGTTTCTGGCTGCCAACCGGGGGAAGCGCTATGCAACTCCCGGTTTCGTTTTGCTGGTGCATGACCGGCGCGACGAAGACCCTGCCAAGCGGCTCGGGATCACCATAACCAAGAAAGTCGGCAACGCGGTGGTGCGTAATCGCATGCGCCGCCGTTTCCGTGAGTTGGCGGCAGAATTGCTTCCTGATTTGGGCAAGGCCGGTGCCGATCATATCCTGATCGGGCGCGAAGGCGGCATAGAGCGCGATTTTGGTATGCTGCGTGAAGAAATGACCAAGGCGTTGAGAAAGCTCGCTTCATGATCGCCAAGCTCCTCATCCTCATCGCGCGCGGCTGGCAATTGGGCCCTTCGCGCATCCTGCCACCGACCTGCCGTTACGCACCAAGCTGTTCGTCCTATGCGATAGAGGCTTTGCAGAAACATGGCGCGATTAAGGGTGGCTGGCTGGCGCTGAAACGGCTATTGCGCTGCCATCCTTGGGGCGGGCACGGATATGATCCGGTGCCCTAATGTGTTCAACACATGATCCAGACATTGAAATAACAGGGAATATTTGAGTGGAAGACCGGCGTAATATCATATTGGCTGTGCTGTTGACTGGCCTAATCCTTTTTGGCTGGCCCTATGTCGCGAACATGTTTTTCCCGACACCGCCGCCAGCAGAGAAGAGCTTAAGCACTTCAGCAAAGGTGGAGAGCGCGAACAGCGGTAGCGGCGATATTGCTGTCACTTCGTTGCCCGAAAAGGTTGTGGCGCTGCCATCAGCCCTTGCGGCCAACCCCCGCGTGCTGGTCGAAACGCCCAAGCTGAAGGGCTCGATCAACCTTGAAGGCGCGCGGATCGATGATCTGGTACTGACCGCGCACCGGCAGGAGTTATCGAAGAAATCACCGCCGGTCCGCTTGTTTGCGCCTTCAGGCACAGCCAACGCCTATTTTGCGCGTTTCGGCTGGACGGGTAATGGCGCAACACTTCCGACCGACAAAACCGTGTGGACGGCTGATGGCAAGAAGCTCGCTCCATCAACCCCGGTAACGCTCAGCTGGACTAACCCCGAAGGCCAGCGGTTCGACATCAAGCTGTCGATTGACGAGCATTATATGATAACCGCCGAGCAGCGCTTCACCAACGCCGCCGGCCTGCCGACCGCGAATATCGCGCCTTTTGGCATCATCAGCCGCAAGGGCGCACCCAAGGACGCGACCAAGGGTGGCTCGATCTTTACGCAAATCCATATCGGCCCGATGGGCGTTTTCAATGGCGAGCCCAATTATGAATGGGGTTATGATCAGGTCGCCGAGGCTCCGAATGGCAAGGTGAGCTTTGCCACCACCGGCGGCTGGAATGGCCTGACCGACAAATATTGGCTGGCTGCCCTGATCCCCGACCAGAAAGTGCCCGTAAAGGCCGAATTCCTCTCCGAAGGCGGCTATAATTGGGCCAATGTTCGCAATGCGCAGTTGACGGCAGTCGAAGCAGGCCAATCCAAAGCCCAGACATCGCGGCTCTTCGCAGGTGCCAAGGAATATGAAGAGCTGACCAACTACACCGAAAAGCTCGGCATCCCTTATCTCGATTATTCGATCGACTGGGGCTGGTTCTGGTTCATCGCCATTCCGTTCCAAAAGCTGCTGTTGTGGCTTTTTGACCTGTTCAAGAATTTCGGCGTCGCGATCATCGCGCTGACGATTATCGTCCGCCTGTTCATGTATCCCGTCGCGCAGAAGCAGTTCGCTTCGATGGCGGGCATGCGGGCGGTGCAGCCGAAGATGAAGGCGCTGCAGGAACGCTACAAGGACGACAAGCCCAAGCTGCAGCAGGAAATGATGAAGCTGTATCAGGAAGAGAAGATCAACCCGCTGGCGGGTTGCCTTCCCATCCTGCTGCAAATTCCCATCTTCTTCGCGCTCTACAAGATTTTGATGCTGTCGGTCGAGATGCGGCATCAGCCCTTTGCACTGTGGCTGAAGGACTTGTCGGCACCCGATCCGTTGACCCCGGTCAACCTGTTCGGCCTGCTACCGTTCGATCCGCCGACCTTCCTAGCCATCGGCATCCTGCCTATCCTGCTCGGCATCACCATGTGGCTGATGCAGAAGCTGAATCCGCAGCCGATGGACGAAGTACAGAAGCAGGTCTTTGCGATCATGCCCTGGTTCCTGATGTTCATCATGGCGCCTTTCGCGGCGGGTCTGCAGCTGTACTGGGTGGTTTCGAACATCATCTCTATTGGCCAGCAAAAATGGCTTTATTCCAAGCATCCGATCCTGAAGGAGCAGATGGCGAAGGAAGAGGCCGAAAAGAAAAAGGCGAAGGCTTAACCGCGGCGTCGCCCCGGCGCAGGCCGGGGCCGTTGGCGGTCTAAGCATTTGACGGTATTGAAACCTGCAGCGGCCCCTGCCTGCGCAGGGGTGACGGGATTAGAAGCATGGATACGAAAATCTTCTCAGGCCCGGTCAACTTCCTGA
Organism: Sphingorhabdus sp.; assembly: GCF_035329025.1. GTDB lineage: Bacteria > Pseudomonadota > Alphaproteobacteria > Sphingomonadales > Sphingomonadaceae > Sphingorhabdus_B. Next base: position 34,465 of record NZ_DAOLHN010000010.1, read on the forward strand.
AGTCGGCCCCCAGCCTGGAATTCCTTCCCGATGCAACGGTACCCGAAATCGCCTTTGCCGGTCGTTCCAATGTCGGCAAGTCGAGCCTGATCAACGCGCTGGTCAATCGCAACGGGCTGGCGCGCGCTTCGAACACACCCGGGCGCACGCAGGAACTCAACTTTTTCGATGTCGGCGAGCCGCCGATATTCCGCATCTGCGACATGCCGGGCTATGGCTACGCCAAGGCACCGCTGAAGACGGTGCAAAAATGGCGCTATCTGGTGAATGATTATCTGCGCGGGCGGCAGGTGCTGAAACGCGCCTTCCTCCTCATCGACAGTCGCCACGGTATCAAGGAAGTCGACCGCGAAATCATGAAGATGCTCGATGGCGCCGCGGTCAGCTATCGAATCGTGTTGACCAAGACCGACAAGATCAAGGCTAGCGAACTCGCCGCAGTCGAGGCCGCAACGCTGGAGGAACTGCGCAAGCACAGCGCCGCCTTCCCTGTCATTTCGGCGACTTCTGCGGAAAAAAAGGGCGGGATTGATGCTTTGCGCGAGGCGGTGCTGGAAGCGATTGCCAGTTAGTTTAATAGAGTTCGTGTCACCCCCGACTTGATCGGGGATCCATTGTCCGGGGCGTCGGTTTAAACCTTGGTGTCAGACCATGGATTCCCGCTTTCGCGGGAATGACAAGGTTATGTGTCGAGTGACAGCTCTCGACACCAATGATTTATCGCGCCATTACGGCCAAATGACGCTCAAACTCATCATCGGGAACAAGGCCTATTCAAGCTGGTCGATGCGTGGCTGGCTGGCTTGCAAGCAATCGGGGCTGCATTTTGAGGAGATGACGGTCCCGCTCTACGATGCAGGCTGGGATGAGCGGAAGCGTGAGGAAGACCTTGCCCCATCGTCTGGCAAGGTTCCGATATTGTGGGACGGCGATGCGGTCATCTGGGATAGTCTCGCGATCATCGAATATCTCGCGGACAAGGTCGGGCGCGAACGTTTCTGGCCCAAGGATGAGGTTGCACGCGGCATGGCGCGGGCAATGGCCGCTGAAATGCATTCAGGCTTCCTGCCGCTGCGCCGCGAATGCCCGATGAACCTGCGCAAAATCTATGAGGGCGTGACGATCAGCGAAGAGACGCGCAACGATGCGCTCCGCATATTGGGTCTGTGGGCCGAGGCACGGGCACGCTTTGGCAAGGAAGGGCCCTATTTGTTCGGCACCTACAGCGCAGCCGACATCATGTACGCGCCGATCGTGACGCGCTTTGTTACTTACGGCTTCACCCTGCCCGGCTTTGCGCAAAGCTATATCGAGGCGGTGCTTGCCCATCCCTGGATGGAGGAATGGTATCAGTCGGCCCAGAATGAAGAATGGGTGATCGAAAAGTTCGAGAACGAGCCGGCTAAAAAATAGCAGTTCAAGTCCAAATTGCCTTAGCCCTGAGCCTGTCGAAGGGCGCTTTTTAGCCGCTACGCAAACCTTGGGACGCCCTTCGACAGGATCAGGGCTACGGTATTCAGGGAAGCCTTTTGGCTGGATAGAGACTACCATCCTTATGGTAATAATGCTCTTCGCTGAACATCATGTCGATATCCGAATAGCCGCCGCCTTTTGAGCGGTCGCCGACCCCGATAGCGATGAATACACAATCGCTGTCACTGCGGTTGATCATATGGTGTCCATTGCGCACACCCGCCGCCCAAGCGGCGACATCGCCCGGGCGCATCATGGTTTCACCTTCATCCTCGATCAACACCGCCTCACCCGACAGCATGATGACGATCTCATCCTCTGCCTCGTGCCAATGGCGCTGCGATGACCAGCCGCCGGGTTTGAGCACAACATGGCTCGCCCCCATTTGAGTCAGGCCCGCAGCCGGTGCCAACCTGCGCCACCAACGGCCCTCCACCGCCTTGTCAAATGGTTCTGGGTAACCGGTAGCGTTCGATTGCGGGATGGCTTCGATATCGATCTTGGGCATAGGTTGGCTTCCTTAATGTTGGACAAATCCTACCCAGCTTGTCATTCCCGCGAAAGCGGGAATCCATGGCCTGAACCGTCGGTTCAAACCTCGCTGTCAGACCATGGATCCCCGATCAAGCCGGGGATGACACAGACTATGACAGAGAGTTTGGCTCTCACTTATGCCCAACGCTTAATGGCTTGCGAGAGTATCTCGCCTGCGCGCGGCAGCGTATTCGATACGATGGAGGCGATGCTGGCGCCCCTGGGTTTCACCGTCGAGCGCTTCATTGCAGGCGCTGACGACCCCAATCCGGCGCATGGCGGGCCTGTGGAAAACCTGTTTGCTATTCGTGGAAAAGGCGGTCGGCATTTCGCCTTTGCCGGGCATCTGGATGTCGTTCCGCCGGGTGATGGCTGGGCCAGCGAGCCGTTTGAACCGGAAATCCGTGGCGACCTGCTTTACGGGCGCGGCGCGGTCGACATGAAGGGCAGCATCGCGGCCTTCGTTGCGGCCTTGCACGATATTCCCGAGGATGCCGGCACGGTCAGCCTGATCATAACCGGCGATGAGGAAGGCCCCGCCATCCACGGTACCCGCGCGCTGATCGATCATATGAAGGCGCGTGGTACCCTGCCAGACCTGTGCCTTGTCGGCGAACCCACCAGCGTCAACCAGCTGGGCGATATGATGAAGGTCGGGCGGCGCGGCTCGGTGAATATATGGATCACCGTCGAGGGCACGCAGGGGCATGTCGCCTATCCGCATCTGGCAGACAATCCGATCCCGCGGCTTGTGGCCATCCTCGCGCAGATCAAGGCAGTGGTGCTCGACGAAGGCACCGAATTTTTCCAGCCGAGCAATATCGAGATTACCGAACTGCACACCGGCAATCCGGCAACCAATGTCATCCCCGCCAAAGCACTGGCGCGGCTTTCGATCCGTTTCAACGACCTGCACAGCGGCGAAAGCCTTGTCGAACTGATCCGCGGCATTGTTGAACCGGGCGGCGGCACGCTGAAAGCGATGATCTCTGGCGAGGCCTTTCTGACCCCGCCGGGCGAGCTCAGCGAAACATTGGCCGCCATAGTGGAGGAAGTGGCCGGCATCGCGCCCGAAGCCTCGACCACCGGCGGCACATCCGATGCAAGGTTCTTGTCTAAACTATGCCCAGTCGTCGAATTCGGCCTCTGTAATGCAACCATGCACAAGCTGGACGAGGCGGTTGCGATTGCAGACCTTGATGCGCTGACAGAGATTTATCGGCGGGTAACGCTGCGGTTGTTGGCGCGTTGAGTTGAATTCACCGCAGCCCTGAGCTTGTCGAAGGGCGTTTTTCAGATGTAGCGCTGAGTCGATGGCCGCCCTTCGACAGGCTCAGGGCTACGGTCACGCCTCAACCAATCAACGCTTCAACACAATGTACAGCGCCCCATCGCCACCATGGCGTGGGTGCGCCTGCCGGACAGCGGCGATGTGAGACGAATGGCGCGAAGCCGCCAGCCAATCACGCACCACAGCGGCAATCGCGCCCCGGCCCGCGCCGCTCGCACGGTCGTGCGCGCGCGCTTTTCCGGTGACAAGCAGCACCACGCGCAACCGCTGATGAATGGCTTGCTCGAGCGTGTGATCTAGCCTTGCATGTGCACCGGCCAGACCCTGCCCGTGCAGATCGATGCTGATGTCGGGGATGACAGCCCCTTTATGAAAGCGACGATCCCAGTGCGAATCAAGATTGCTGTCTATCGGTTTGGCCGGCGTGGCTACGGAGCGAACGGCACCCATTTTGGGCTTTGGCTTGGCCGCTTTAGGTTCCGCTGGCTTTGCCTTTGGTGGTTCGTCAACCGGATGCGGATGCAATGCAACCTTTACCGGATGCAACGGCTTCACCGTCTGCACGACACGGTTCCAAAGCGACCGCTCCTCCGGATGGAGGCGGCGGGTCATTCCACGGTCGGGATCAGGCGCGCGACGGCTGCCTTGGGCAGGAACAGTAAGGCGCTGCCGCGTGCCGACATGCCACCGGCAATCGCACGGGCGCGATCGCCCGCACCCCAGAAGCTGTCGAAACGGTTGGCACCCTTGATCGCGCCTCCGGTATCCTGCGCCACCCAAATGCCATTAGGTTCGGCCCGGTCGAGTGACAGCCAGACTGGCGCCCCCAGCGGCACATATTTGGGATCGACCGCAACGCTCGCCTCTCCCACAACCGGATAGCCCATCGCGCCCAGCGGGCCTGCGCCGGTCAATTCGCGGAAGAAGACGAAGCTTTTGTTTTCGTTCATGATCTTCTTCCCCTCTTCAGGGTTTTCGCGCAGATATTTAACGATGCCCTGCATCGAACCGTCGGTGATCAGGCCGCGGTCCTTCATCAGCCGACCGATGCCGGTATAACCGCGCCCGTTCTGGCTTTCATACCCAATGCGCATCACCCCGCCATCGGGAAGCCGCAAGCGGCCCGAGCCCTGAATCTGCAGGAAGAAGAATTCGATCGGATCCGCCGCCCATGCAATTTCGAGCCCGCGTCCAGCCAGCGAACCGTTCACAATAGCGGCGCGTTCGTCATAGGGGATGAACTTCGTCCCCTGCACCTTGCCTCGGATCGACTTGCCTTTGAGGTCGTCGGAAAACTGGCCAAGATCGACATCGATCAGGTCGGGCGGGCGCTTGTAGATAGCGACGTCATAGCCTGGCTGCTTGGTGCGCGAACCCGCAATTTCAGGCTCGAAATAGCCAGTGACAAAGGCCTTGCCCTCGCCCACCTGCACGGCATCCATGTAGGTCGCGAAGAAAGAGATCGCATCGCCAGTCCATGTTTTGACGGCATCACAAGCGTCCTGCCAGTCGCTGCCTTGCGTCAGACCCGAATTGTCCGTGCGCTTGAGCAGGCCCGGGCAGGAGGCGCGGAAAGAAGCAAGCGCCAGATTGGTCTTGCGCGGATCGACAGAGAGGCTGCCAATGGCTGGCCCGCGAACGAGGCCCGCACTGGCCGCGTTCAGGATTTCGCCTGTTGCTGCAGCCGCAGCTACGGGCGGCACGGGCGTTGCGGGAACCGGCTTTGCAGCCACATCGGGTGCGGGCGTTGTCGACGGAGCAGAAGCGCCACCCTTTGGGATGATCCCGCCCGAGCAGGCAGAAAGCAAAAGGGTCGACAGGGCGAGCGCAAAGACGGGGCTTTTCATGCCCCGGGGTGAATCAGACCGTGTCGGTTTCGTCAAGCTTCCAGTTGCGGTCGCCCGATTTCACGTCACGGAAGAAAGTCCAGATATCATGTGTTTCAATGGCATCGGTCAGTGAACCGCCAATGATAGTACCATTGGCATCCTTCACCAATGCGGCAATGTCGGCATCGAACTGCACCGAAATCCGCGCCATCGGGTGATCATAGCTGGCATTGACGATGCGAGCCTCATCAATGCGGACCAATCGATTCTCCAAAGTCTCGCTGCGTGCCAGACGGGCGTCTATTTCTTCAGCGAAGCTTTCATAAACATCGTCATCGCACAGAAAACGGAGCTGATCCTTATCGCCTTTCCAATAGGCTTCGAGGATCATGCCATAGGCCGATTTTGCGCCTTCCAGAAACAGTGCGGGATCGAATGTGCGGTCGGCGTTGGCGATCGAACGCAGGCCACTTTGCGCTGCACTATCCGCCAGCGGGCTATCCATTGTCGGAACGGGGGCCAGTGTTTCGCGCTGGCCGACAGGCTGGCGCACAACGGCGGGTTGACGTTCCTCCATAGCGGGGCGTGCGACAGGCTCCTGCTCATGCCCGGTGCGCTTGCCGAGCACCGAATAGAGGCGCAGGCCCAAAAAGGCTGCAACCATTGCCAGCAAAACGATTTCGACAGTCACCATAATACACGCCTTACCATATCGGGCATCAATGCATTAGCCCGAAAATCCAAAATCCGGGTTAACCCTTGTTGAACGGCATGAAACCCAGCTTCCTTGTCGTCAACATAGGCATTTCCCCCACCAGTTTCAAATGGCTTGGCGCAATTCTTTTGCAGGGAGAGGCAAAGCCCAGCTTGTTGCCCTGCTAAACCATTGCCCTTTGCCCATCCCCCTGCTAGGCGCGCTGCCGAAGCGCGGCCATGGGGATGGCGCGAAATACACTAAGGAAAGCACATAAAAATGGCCGAAGAAGGCAACATCGTTTCAGATACCCTCAAGCCCAATGGCGAAGATACGTCACCTGCGGTCGGCATGCTCAGCCAGTATATCAAGGACCTGTCTGTCGAGAATCCCAACGCACCGCACAGCTACGGATGGGACGGCCAGCCGCAGATCGACGTTCAGGTGAACATCGAAGTCAATCCGGTGAACGAGGAAGTGAACGAGGTGATCCTGAAGCTGGGCGTGAAAGCCGAAGCCGATCAGGGTGTGCATTTCAATGTCGAGCTGGAATATGCGACACTTTTCGGTCTGCGCAATGTCGAGGAAGGTTATGCCCATCAATTCCTGTTCGGCGAAGCACCCCGCCTGATGTTCCCCTTTGCCCGCCGTGTGGTGGCCGACGCAATCCGCGATGCCGGCTATCCGCCGCTGGTTCTCGATCCAATCGATTTCAACGGCCTCTATATCCAGCAACTCGCGCAGGCTCAGGCAACTGCCGAAGGCCAACCCGCTGGCGAAGCCTGATTATAGTAATCTGAAGCGTCGGGGCGGGCCGGATGAACCTGCTTAAATCGACCGGCATTATCGGCGGAATGACGCTGATAAGCCGCATATTCGGCTTTGCCCGAGACATGATGCTGTCGCGCTTGCTGGGTGCAAGTGCGGTTGGCGATGCTTGGCAGTTGGCATTTCAGTTACCAAACATCTTCCGCCGACTATTTGCTGAAGGGGCCTTTTCGGCAGCATTTGTCCCGCTGTTCAACCGCAAGGCGGCGGAAGATGGCGACGACAGCAATCAGGCTGCGCAGCGTTTTTCGAATGAGGTGCTGTCGGTTTTCATTCCAATCCTGCTGGTTTTTTCCGCATTGATGATTGCCCTAATGCCGTGGGTCATCTGGCTGATTGACGATTTTGGAAACGGTGGACGCACTAACGCCACGTCCATTACGTTGGCGCGGATCACCTTCCCTTATCTGGGGCTGATTAGCATCATGACGCTGTTCGCGGCTATATTGAATTCGATCAGCAAATTTGCAGCGGCCGCTTTTGCGCCGGTTTTGCTGAACATCTGCATGATTGCGGCGATGCTGATTGCCATCTTTATCGACGGCGGCGCAAATCCGGAAAACACGGCATTGTTGCTGGCATGGTCGGTTTCACTGGCTGGCGTCTTACAGATGCTGTGGCTCTGGCACTGGGCGCGCAAAGCCGGCTTCCGGTTCAGGCTGCAACGACCCCGCTTCACCCCCGATGTACGCGAACTGGGTGTCCTTATCCTGCCTGCCGTATTTGGGGCCGGAATCTACCAGATTAGCCGCTTCATAGACCTGTTTTTTCTCGGGCGCCTTGAGGAAGGGTCGTTTGTATTCCTTGCTCTGGCGGATCGACTGAATCAGTTGCCGCTGGGCATCATCGGCATTGCCCTCGGCACAGCGATACTTCCTGCCTTGTCGCGTTTCATCGCAAAGGATGACGCGGGCGGAGCACAGCGCGTGCAAAGCAATGCGATTGAGCTTGGTTTGCTTCTCACGGTCCCCGCCGCCGTCGGATTGTTCTGCGCGGCACAGCCACTGGTCAGCGCCTTTTACTTCGGTGGCAAGTTCGGGATGGACGACGTCATCAGCACAGCGTCTGTCGTAGCGATGCTGGTTGTCGGCCTTCCCGCATATGTGCTTGTCAAAGTACTGACGCCGGGTTTTTTCGCCCGCAAGGATACCAAGACCCCGGTATATACGGCAGCGGTTTCATTGACGATCAACATCGCGCTGAACCTGGCGCTTATCCCTGTAATGGGTGTCGCTGGCCTGGCGTTGGCAGGTGCCCTCGCCGCTTGGGCGAATTGTGCGATGCTTTACACGATCCTGCACCGGCGCGGGCAGTTTACGATTGAACCCGATTTGTTGGTACGCATTGGCCGGATATTGCTGTCTGCTACGGCAATGGGCGGAGTAATCTGGTTCCTGGCACCTTATGGCGACACCTATTATGGAGCAGGCGTAATAGCACGCATATCAAGCATTTTGGCGCTGGTCGGCGCAGGTGCGATCGTCTATTTCGGCCTCGCTTGGGTGACCGGCGCGATTGATCGCAGCAAGATCACGATGCTCACCCGCAAGCAAGCAGCAAATTAAGGAAGTCATCATGCGCGTAGTATCGGGCATCCAGCCCACCGGAAACCTGCACCTCGGAAACTATCTGGGCGCAATTCGGAACTGGGTGAAGATGCAGGATGAGGGCGAATGTCTGTTCTTCCTTGCGGACCTGCATGCCATTTCGCAGCCGCATGTACCGGCCGAACTCACGGCCAATACCCGCGAGATGGCAGCTGCCCTCATTGCCTGCGGCATCGATACCGACAAGTCTATCCTGTTCAACCAGACGCAAGTCCCGGCGCACAGCCAACTCCAATGGTTGCTCAACGGGACTGCGCGGATGGGATGGCTGAACCGTATGACCCAGTGGAAGGACAAGGCCGGCAAAAACCGTGAAGGTGCGTCGGTTGCGTTGTTCACCTATCCGGTGCTGCAAGCCGCCGACGTCCTGCTGTATCAGGCCACCCATGTGCCCGTTGGCGAAGATCAGAAACAGCATCTCGAGCTGGCCCGCGACATTGCGCAGAAGTTCAACAATGACTTTGGCGATGGGGACGACATCTTCACCCTGCCCGAGCCGATCATCCCGCCCGAAGCAGCGCGAATCATGTCGCTGCGCGATGGCACCGCCAAGATGAGCAAGTCCGATCCGTCGGATATGAGCCGCATCAACCTGACCGACGATGCAGACACGATCATGCAAAAGGTGCGCAAGGCCAAAACCGACCCCGAACCGCTTCCAAGCGCGAAGGAAGGCCTCGCCGGTCGCGCTGAAGCCGAAAATCTGGTCGGCATTTATGCTGCGTTGGAAGGCAGCAATGTCGATTCAGTGCTGCAGCAATTTGGCGGCCAAGGCTTTGGCGCCTTCAAACCGGCGCTGGGGGAATTGCTGGTCAGCAAGCTCGCCCCTATTGCCGAACGGTTCAATGCTTTGCGCAGCGACAGCGCGGCAATCGACGCAGCTTTGCAAAAAGGTGCCGAGAAAGCCCGAGCGCTTGCTCAGCCTACGCTCGACCGGACCTATCAGGCGCTGGGTTTGCTGCGCTGACAATTTGTTACATGACAGCGGTGTGAACACCCTGCCGTTCAACAACAGTTCAGCGCATTTCGGATAGATATCACCGCAAGCCAGCCTATATTGGCGGCAACGGAGGTGAAGTTCGATGCGTAAAGCTGTTTCCATTCTTGCCCCGGCACTGTTGTTGACGCTGGCGGCATGTGCAACGCCATTCAAGGCCGATGTTTCGCGGTTCCAGCAAATGCCCGCGCCGCAGGGACAAACCTTTACGGTCAAAGCTGCCGACCCGGTCAATGAAGGCGGGATCGAATTTGGCCAATATGCGGCGATGGTTTCCGCGGAGATGACCAAGGCCGGCTATATTCCGGCGGCTGCCGGTTCGACCGCCGACTTTACCGTGAAGCTGGGCTATGGCGTCGACGAAGGCAAAGAGCGCACGGTCGTCTATGACGATCCCTTTTACGACCCCTTCTGGGGCTATGGCCGCTATGGTTTCGGCCGGGGCTATTACCGACCCTATGTGGTCCGCACTCCACGTGGCGCCCGCTATGTTTATGGCTGGCACGATCCGTTCCTGTACGGACCGGGCTTCGGTCGCGGATATGATGTGCGCAGCTACACTGTCTACACGAGCGGCATCGACATGAAGATCGAACGCACGGACACAGGTGAGCGCCTGTTCGAAGGCAAGGCCGAGGCAAAGTCGCGTTCCAACCGCCTGCCCTATCTGGTGCCCAACCTCGTTACTGCCATGTTCACTGGCTTCCCTGGCAATAGCGGCGAAACGGTGCGCATCTCGGTGGCGCCCGAAGACGGCGGCAAAAAGAAATAGACTGGCTTAACGGTCAGCCACCCAGGACCCCGCCTCTGACCAGGCGGGGTTTTCTCTGTCAGACACCGCAGCTGAGATCTGTCTTGCCATAGCGAGCCCCTTCGCCCGACGTGCCACCAACCCCGGCGTAAAGATCCGTGCTCGGGATGCTGCCATCTTTTCCGACCTTGTACCCCTTTGAACGCAACACCTCGATTACCCGTGATGCGGGGTCTGCAAAGTAGACCGACTGCGATTCATAATGCTGGGCAATCGCGGTGACCGTTAGCCCTTCGAAACTGCGCTGCAGTTTTTCGAACGTGCTTCTTCCCTCCACCGCCACTAAAGCCTTGGCGCGCGCCTCTTCACTTGGATACTCCTTGTTTTCCAAAGCCTTGTAGTTCGCCCTGATGCGATCACCCATCTTGCTGAACAGCGCATCAATTTCTGGCCCAAAGCTGCAACTGTTCGGATTGAAGGCAAGCGCGATCGGCTTTCCATTGGCCAGTTCCGCGATGCGGGCACCGTCTGCAATATAGCCAACACCACCTTTTTTCAGCTTCACTTCGATGAAATCATTGGCGGTGATCCCGAATAGCGTCAGCGGCGTTCCGGCGGCAACGCGATCGACCAGCGTCGAGGCGGTATCGGGCTGGGCCCAGATTTCGATTGCCTGGTCCGTCGTCCAGCTTTTGTCGCCCAGTGGCTTGACGATTTCGGGCGGCTGGATTTCGGAAAGGTTGATGGCGGCTATAAAGCCCTTGCCATCGGCCAGTTCCAGCCAGTTACTTGTTCCATCCTCGCCAACGATCAACTTGCCGGTGGCGGCCGTTCCGCGCAGCAGCTTGCCAAGGACGGTGCTACCTTCGGTCGATGCCTTGTCGCGAATATTCGCATCTGTGACGGCATAAAATTCTTTGCTGATCGCTACCTCTTCAGACACCTCCGCAGGTTGGATCCGATCTTCGAGGTTGTCGCCTGCCATGTCATCGTGCAGGAAAAGGAAATAATAGAGCGCGAGCAGCACTATCAACCCCGCACCGCCGCCGATCAGCAACCAGTTAGGTCCCTTTTTGTCGTCAGCACCGCCCTCGGTGGCGGGTTCATACTGCTCAACTGCCGTATAGGCCCGTGTTGCGACTGGCGGCTCGCTGGCGGGCGCTGGCGAATCAACTCCGGCGACAGGCACAACCGCACCACATTGGCCGCAGAAGCGCGCGCTTTCATTCAGGGCTGTGCCGCACTGGATGCAGTATTTCGCCATCAAGAACCTCCCGAGTCCATATTGGCATCGGGATAGTCTGCTGCATTCCTTTAGGAAAGCGCCTTATCGACCCAGTTCAAGCCTCTAACTGACGAAGCAGCGCGCGGACATCATTGTCCATGTCATTGTCCATCCGGCGCAGGTCTTCGACCAGGCGGACAGCATGGATCACGGTCGAATGGTCGCGCCCACCGAATTTGCGGCCGATTTCCGGATAGCTTCGCGGTGTCATCACCTTGGCGAGATACATCGCGACCTGGCGCGGGCGAACCACAGCGCGTGCGCGGCGCTTCGACGACATTTCGCTGCGGTCGATGCGGTAATATTCGCAAACCGCGCGCTGGATCTCATCGATGGTGATACGGCGGCGGCAGGCGCTGAGAATGTCTTTCAGCTGCTCTTCTGCCAATGTGCGCGTAATCGGCTTTCCGGTGAGCTGCGAATAGGCGATCAGCTTGTTCAACCCGCCTTCGAGTTCGCGGACATTGCGGCTGATCGTGCGCGCGAGAAACTCGATGACATCTTCGCCGACCTGCGTTTCAGGCATGTTGGCTAGACGCTGGTTGAGGATTGAGCGACGCAGTTCAAGATCAGCGGGCTGGATGTCGGCTACAAGCCCCATCGACAGGCGCGAAAGGATGCGCTGGTCTACGCCGTCCAATGCCTGCGGGGCGCGATCGGCGGCAACGACAAGGCGCTTGCCGGCACCGATGATGGCATCGACCGTGTGCAGGAACTCTTCCTGTGTCGATACCTTGCCGATGATGAACTGGATGTCGTCAATCAGAAGGACGTCGACGGCACGCAAGCGGGCCTTGAATTCCATCACTTCCTTGCGGCGCATGGCGGAGACGAACTCCATCATGAATTTTTCCGCCGACATATAGAGAATCTGCGCGTTCGGGTTCACTTCTGCATAGGCATGGCCGATGGCATGCATCAGGTGCGTCTTGCCCTGACCGGTTGCAGCCTGCAAATAAAGCGGGTTGAACAGCGGACGCTCGGATGCCGCGACACGTTCGGCAGCGCTCAGCGCCAGCGCGTTGGTCTGCCCTTTGACAAAATTCGCAAAGGTCATACGCGGGTCGAGCTGGCTGCGAACCGGCATGGCTTCAGTCGCATGAACCGCCGCCGGACGCTCTGCCAAGCCGTTGCCTTGCAGCATCTCAACGCGGGCAGCGCCCGGCTTCGCGCGGATTTTCAATTGCCGCACGGCGGGGTTGACGCTCGACCAGGCCAGACGGATGCGGTCAGCATAATGATCCGAAACCCAGCTCGCCGAAAAGTCGGAGGGCGTCAGCAGTTCCAATGTGCCGGTAAGTTCGCAGAAATCGCCAAGCACGATTGAACGGATCCATTGCCCGTAAATCTGCGCCCCGAGATCGCGGCGCAAACGCGACGCTACATTTTGCCAATCGGATTCAAACACGGAGCCCCCCATTGCATCTTGCTCCGACCGCACGACCTTAAGCGTCACTTAGCCACCCCTTTCACCCCACCAGCAACGGCATTGTTTGTTTGCGCACACCCGCCCAATCGGCTGACACAGGCCCACCGTTCCCCTGTGTCGTTGCACAGAAGCCTCTATTGCGTCATTCTCGATTGAGACAGGCGCGAGGTTAATCGCACGCTGCTGGAAAGTCCTTCTTAGCCATGCGGCTTTGAGTCGATCAAGGGGCGCTCTGCAAAAAAAGTGAAATAATTCGCATTGACTCTATTCAAGCGCTGAAATTGCGTAGAATTTTTTTTATCACTCTGATTTTAAATCATTTTTCTACTTAACCCATTGTCAACATATGCCGAATCGCCGGAAATGCGCCCTTTGCTGCAACGCAGCAGCCAGACAAAAAGAAGGCCCGCCTTTGAAGGGCGGGCCGTTAACTTTATTTATAATCCCGAGGGTGGCTTTCACCCTCGCGAGAATGCCGAATCAGGCGAGCGCGGCAACGCGCTTCGTGAGGCGGCTGAACTTGCGCGATGCCATATTCTTGTGCAGCACACCTTTCGAAACGCCGCGCGCCAGTTCAGGCTGGGCAGCCGAAAGTGCGGCAGCAGCAGCAGTCTTGTCGCCAGCTTCAAGAGCGGCTTCAACCTTCTTCACGAAGGTGCGGATACGGCTGACGCGGTTGCCGTTAATTTCGTTGCGACGCGCGTTGCGACGGATACGCTTTTTTGCTTGCGGCGTATTGGCCATTTCAGTCCTCAAAAAATCAGATAGTTACGGGCATCCAGTACCGGAGAAATTCCTCGACCGGACCCGATGAAGCGCCGCCCTTAGCCATGCTATACAGATTCGTCAACCGCGAATTACCGCACTAACGCTGGCATTTCGGGCAGTAGAAGGTCGATCTGCCCGAATCAACGCGGCGCTGGACGGTCGTTCCGCAATGACAGGGTTCGCCTTCGCGACCGTAGACAAGCCAGTCTTTCGCAAAATAACCCAACTCTCCATCAGGCGCTGCAAAGTCGCGCAAGGTTGAGCCTCCGGCCTTGATCGCGGCGGCCAGCACGTCCTTTATGGCAATCACCAGCTTTTCCACGCGTTGCTTGCTGATTGCGGTCGCGGCAGTGATCGGCGAAATCCCGGCCATGTGCAGCGCCTCGCACACATAGATATTGCCAAGCCCTGCCACGATCGACTGGTTGAGCAGCATTGCCTTGATCGGTGCCTTGCGCCCCTTCAGGGCGGCCAGAAGCACCTTGGCATCAAACGCATCGTCCAGCGGCTCTGGCCCCATTGCGACAAAATGGCGAAATCCGTCCAGTTCATCGCGCCGCACAATATCGAGCGAGCCAAAGCGCCGGTGGTCATTCAAGGCGACCACCCTGCCCGCGCCGGTCTCGAGAATGAAATGGTCGTGCTTCTCGATCTCGTCTGGATCCACCCGCCAACGCCCCGACATGCCCAGATGGAAAATCAGCGTGTCGTCGCGATCGGTGTGGATAAGCCCATATTTGGCCCGCCGACCAAGTCCGGTTACCCGCGCGCCTGTTAACCTCTGTCGAATGTCGACCGGAATCGGCCAACGCAGATCGGCACGGCGCGGTTCGGCCCTGACGATCACTTCGCCATCAAGCACAGCGCGTAGGCCGGCAACGGTGGTTTCAACTTCGGGCAATTCAGGCATCGTATTTTGCACCTATCACCCTTTGCGGGCGGCGCAACTATCGGCTAGGGCGCCTTTCATGACTAAAACCGTCTCCTTTGGCTATGAACAGGTTAGCCCCGAAGAAAAGACCCAGCGCGTGCGCGGCGTCTTTTCGAGCGTTGCCAGCAAATATGACATCATGAACGATGCCATGTCGGGCGGGATGCACCGGCTTTGGAAGGACCAGTTCGTCCGCCGCGTGAAGCCGCGCGCGGGCGAAGATATTCTCGATATGGCGGGCGGCACCGGCGACATTGCCTTTCGCATGGAAAAGGCCGGGGCCAATATTACCGTCAGCGACATCAATCCGGATATGCTCGCCGTCGGCATGGAGCGCGCAGTAGACCGCGGCATCGACACGCTGGTGTGGAGCGAGCAGAATGCCGAGAAACTGACCTTTCCCGACAGGCATTTCGACGCCTACACCATCGCCTTTGGCATCCGCAACGTCACCGATATTCCCGCCGCCCTGCGCGAGGCGCATCGCGTGTTGCGCTATGGCGGGCGCTTTTTCTGCCTCGAATTCTCGACGGTCGAATGGCCGGGCCTGTCGAAAGTCTATGATGTCTATTCGCATCACCTGCTGCCCAAAATGGGCAAAATGATTGCGGGTGATGAAGACAGCTATCGCTACCTCGCTGAATCGATCCGCAAATTCCCCCCGATGCCGCAGTTTGAGCTTATGATCCGCGACGCAGGCTTCGTACAGACCAAGGTCGAGCCGATCCTGGGCGGGCTGGTGGCGATCCACAGCGGCTGGAAGGTTTGAATATGCGCACGACTTGCTCCCCTCCCGCCTGCGGGAGGGGCCGGGGGAGGGCCTGCAACGGCTCAAGGCTCGCTGCGCTCGCTCCCTCCCCTAACCCCTCCCGCAGGCGGGAGGGGGAGCAAGCAGCATGACGCGCCCGACCACGCATATCCTCCGCCTGCTCAAATGGGGCCGCATATTGGCGCGCCATGGGGCGCTGCGCGGGATCGAGAAGGACCGGAATACCCCGCCGCAGGTGAAGCGGCTGTGCCGGATCGCGCGATTAGGGACGATCCAGCCGAAGGTTCCAGACTATGCGGGGGCTTTCCGTGAAATCGGCTCTGCCGCGATCAAGCTGGGTCAAACGCTCGCCACCCGCCCCGATTTGGTCGGAGAGGAAGCGGCGCACAATTTGCTGACGTTGCAGGATTCGCTGCCGCCCGAAAAGTTCGAACGGATTTACGACGAGATCGATCACAGCCTCAACAAACCCGCTGCCGAGTTGTTCGAATATGTCGATCCAGAACCGGTAGGTGCTGCCTCGATCGCACAGGTGCACCGTGCACGCACGACCGACGGACGCGACGTCGCGGTCAAGGTGCTTCGCCCCGGTATCCGTGAACAATTTGCGCGCGACATCGAAACCTATGAATGGGCGGCAGCGCATCTGGAGGCGCTGGGCGGCGAAGCAGCGCGCCTGCGACCGCAACTCGTCATCGCCAATCTCAAACGCTGGACCTTGCGCGAGTTGGACCTGAGGCGAGAGGCTGCCTCGGCAAGCGAACTCAAGGAAGCGATGGCGGCGGTTGAGGGATACCATATCCCGGCAATTGATTGGGATCGCACCTCGGGCCGGGTCCTGACGCTCGAATGGGTAGATGGCATCAAGATTTCGGATGTTGAGGCTTTGAAGGCTGCCGGCCACGATACCGGCAAACTGGCTGAAAAACTGGTGCTGACCTTCCTGCGGCAAGCGATTTCCGAGGGCTTTTTCCACGCAGATATGCATCAGGGAAATCTCTTCGTGCGCCCCGATGGCAGCATCGTCGCGATCGATTTTGGCATCATGGGCCGGATCAACCGGCAGGCGCGGCTGTGGCTTGCCGAAATCCTTTACGGTCTGACCACCGGCAATTACCGACGCGTCGCCGAAATCCATTTCGAGGCGCAATATGTGCCGAGCTATCACAATGTCGACGAATTCGCGACCGCGCTGCGTGCCGTGGGCGAGCCAACGCGCGGCAAGCCGGTGAGCGAATTGTCGGTTGGGCAGATGCTCGACAGCCTGTTCGCGATCACCCGCGATTTCGACATGCAGACCCAGCCGCATTTGCTGTTGCTGCAAAAAACGATGGTGATGGTGGAAGGCGTAGCCACCAGCCTGAACCCTGCCATCAACATGTGGGATGTCGCCGCCCCTTATGTGGGCGAATGGATTCGGGGCGAACTCGGCCCTGAAGCTGCACTGGCCGATGGTCTGCGCGACCGCATGAAAACGCTCGCGCTGATCCCCGACCTTATCAAGCGGCTCGATGATCAATTGCCCAAAAAGGGCGGCGCCCCGCCTCCACCGCCATTGCCTGAAATTGCACTGGTATGGGAAAAGCGTCGATCAGGTTTACATTGGCGTTATATAGTCATTGCCGCAGCAGCATTCGGGCTGGGAGCGATGGCAATGGCATGGATGAAATAGCAGAAAAACCGCCCAAGGTTACAATCCTGGGCGCATTGGGGAGAGGGTTCCTCACGGCGATAGCTTCAGGCATGTTTGGCAGCCTCTTGGCAGTAGCCATCATGATTGCCGGTGATCTGGGTGACGGCAGTCGTGACTCCATCGGCGGATTGCTCGGTCAGGCTGCATATGTACTTGTGTTTTCGTTTATATTCTCAATCGGAACAGCGATTGTTTTCGCTTGGTTACCGATTTCGCTGGTTGGCTGGGTTGTACAAAAACTGACAATCCGATTTCCGATCTTTGGTAACTGGGTGGCATATGCACTGATTGGCGGAGTGGCTGGCATCGGATTGTTCTACGCGTTTGCCGTAGACGATCCGTCCCGCGACGAGAGTCTAATGCTTTTTGGCAGTGTTTGCGGGATATTTGCCGCACTATTTTATCGAAAATTGAGTCACTACTTCGGGCCTCCGCAACAAGCCCAAAATCTTGTTCCTGAGAGTTAGTGTTCAGCTCTTGCCACATTGACCACCACCAACAATGCGCATACGCTTTGCGCATGAATAAGCTATCGCGATTCTCGGCTCCCAAAAAAAAACCGACCAATGTCAGTTTGCCGACAGATCTGGTTGAGGAA
Source organism: Sphingorhabdus sp. (assembly GCF_035329025.1). Classification (GTDB taxonomy): domain Bacteria; phylum Pseudomonadota; class Alphaproteobacteria; order Sphingomonadales; family Sphingomonadaceae; genus Sphingorhabdus_B. The sequence continues at coordinate 51,942 of NZ_DAOLHN010000010.1, forward strand.
GCCAAAGCGCTCGGCATCAATCTTTCACAAGCTTGTGAAGGCGGTCTTTCGGATCAGGTGAAAAAAGCCCGCGAAGCCAAGTGGCTGGAAGAGAATCGGGAATCTCTGCACGCTTGGAACAAATGGGTAGAAGAAAATGGCATGCCTTATGACGAGTATCGCCAACTCTGATGGCCCGCTTTGACGTTTACCCAGGTGCGCGCGGCAAAGGCTATTTGCTTGATTGTCAGGCCGATGTTTTGGCAGTGTTAACTACACGAGTTGTAGTACCGCTTTTCCCGGTGTCGGGCATGCCCGTAACGCCTCGACTGAATCCGGTTTTCGATATCAATGGCGAGAATTTTGTGATGATGACGCAACAGATTTTCGCCATACCAAAAGAGCGACTCACCAATCCGGTCGCGTTTCTTGCCGATGAGCAAGGTTCGATAATGAATGCACTCGACGTGCTTTTGACAGGTGTTTGATCTTTGACAGCAAAACGCATCCTGTTGATCGTCGGCGGCGGCATCGCGGCCTATAAGGCGTGCGAGCTAGTGCGCACGATCCGCAAGGCCGGGCATGCCGTGCGCTGCGTGCTGACCAAGGGCGGTTCGCAGTTCGTTACACCGCTGACATTAGGGGCGTTATCCGAGGACAAGGTTTATACCGACCTGTTCGACCTCAAGGATGAGGCCGAGATGGGGCATATCCAGTTGTCGCGTCAGGCTGATCTTGTTGTTGTCTGCCCCGCAACCGCAGACCTGCTCGCCAAGATGCATGCCGGCATTGCCGACGATCTGGCTACCACCCTGCTGCTGGCGACTGACAAGCCGGTGCTAGCTGTTCCGGCAATGAACGTCCGTATGTGGCAACATCCGGCGACGCGGCGCAACGTTGCGGGCCTGCGCGCTGATGGCGTGCATGTGATGGATCCGGATGCGGGCGAAATGGCCTGCGGCGAATTCGGCCCGGGCCGCTTGCCCGAAATCGAGCGTATCTTTGCCGAAATCAGTCATCATTTGGCGACCGCGACGCCCGTGATGGCCGCCCAGCCCGATTTTGCCGAGCCTGCGCACCGCCCGCTTTTCGGTAAGCATGTTCTGGTGACCGCTGGCCCCACGCATGAGCCGATAGATCCGGTGCGCTATATCGCCAACCGTTCCTCGGGTCGGCAGGGTTTTGCAATTGCACAGGCCGCGGCAGAAATGGGTGCGGACGTCACGCTGATCGCAGGCCCTGTCCATCTGACGACACCTCCGGGCGTCATTCGCATCGATGTGGAAAGCGCGCGCGAAATGCTCGCTGAGGTCGAAAATGCCCTGCCCGCCGATGTCGCGATCATGGTGGCAGCCGTTGCCGATTGGCGCGCCGCCGACGAGGCCGGACAGAAAATCAAGAAGGATGGCAAGGCCGTCCCCCCGCTCGAACTCGCCGAGAATCCGGATATTCTTGCGACGCTTGGCAAGCATGCACAGCGCCCTGCCCTGTTGATCGGCTTTGCGGCCGAGACCGAGAAGGTCATCGAGCACGCCCAAGCCAAACTCGCCAAAAAGGGTTGCGACTGGATTGTGGCCAATGACGTTTCGGGCGATGTCATGGGTGGCGCGAACAATGCCGTGCATATCGTCACCAAGGATGGCGTTGAAAGCCTGGCCGATGCGCCCAAGGATGTGATTGCCCGCAAATTGATGGAGAAGGTCGCCAATGCCGTCGGACAAGGTTGAAATCAGGGTCAAGCGGCTCAACAATGGCGCAGGCCTGCCCCTGCCGACTTATGCCAGCGCAGGTGCTGCTGGCATGGATATCTGTGCGGCTGAGGCAATCACCCTGAAACCGGGCAAGCGCTCTGCCGTGCCCACAGGTTTCGCTTTTGCCATTCCGCACGGCTATGAAATTCAGGTCCGGCCGCGTTCGGGCCTCGCGCTCAAGCACGGCATCACCTGCCTCAACACGCCTGGCACGATCGATTGTGACTATCGCGGTGAGGTGAAGGTTATCCTTGCGAATCTGGGTGAAGAAGACGTCAGCTTCGAACGCGGTGACAGGATCGCCCAGTTGGTGGTCGCTGCCGCTCCGCAGGCTAAAGTGAGCGAGGTCGACGCGCTGGACGATACCGTGCGTGGTGCAGGTGGATTCGGTTCCACGGGGGTATGACGCTCAGCGACGCCCAGCTCGACCGCTACGCCCGCCATATCGTTCTTCGCGATATTGGCGGCCCCGGCCAGAGCAAACTACTCGATAGTCATGTCCTGTTGATCGGAGCGGGTGGCATCGGTTGCCCGGCCATCCAGTATCTGGCGGCCGCCGGCGTTGGCACAATCAGCGCAGTCGACGATGATGAAATTTCGACGTCGAACCTGCAAAGGCAGGTACTCTACAGCGAAGCTCAGGTCGGTCAGCACAAGGTTCATGCAGCTGCTGAAGCCGTCCGCCGTTTGAATCCTTATGTGAATTTTCATGCTATAAAAGAACGAATTACAGCGCAAACTTCTGCACAGATATTGGAAAATGTTGATGTCGTCATCGACGGCAGCGACAATTTCGCCACCCGCCTGATCGTCAACGACCTCTGCCTTGCCGCACGCGTTCCGCTGGTAAGCGCCGCCATCGGGCAGTTTCATGGCCAGATCGGTACCTTTCGCGGCTGGGAAGCGGACGCCCCCTGCTATCGCTGTTTCGTCGGTGACGCACATGACCCCGACGATTGCGACGATTGCGCCACACAAGGCGTGCTCGGCGCGATGTGTGGCCTGATGGGCAGCTTTGCCGCGATGGAAGCCATTCGCGCGCTCACCGGTTTCGGCGACGAAACGCGGAGCAAGCTGCACATATTCGATGGGTTGAAACCGGCGATGCGCACCTTGAACCTCCCCAAGGATCCCGACTGCCGGAGTTGTGGTGAAGTCTAACCGTGGCCCTGAGCCTGTCGAAGGGCGCTTATCCTCAAGGCTTGCTTCGACAGGCTCAGCACTAAGGTTATAAATCAAGAAGTTCCTCAACCCAGTCGGGCACAATTTCTGTCGCCGGGCCATAACGCGCATCATCGAAGAAATGGCTACCCTGTGACGGCTCCAGATTGAGTTCGAGGGTCTTCGCCCCCTGTTGCTTCGCGTCACGCACAAAACCCGCCGCAGGATAGACCGCGCCCGAGGTACCGATGCTGACAAACAGGTCGGCGGTGCGGATTGCTGCGTAGATTTCGGGCATATGATAAGGCATTTCGCCGAACCAGACCACGTCGGGACGTAAGGATGGGGTACCGCAAATAGGGCAAGGTGGGCGATGCTGCATCGGATCGCGCCAATTGCTGCGGATTTCGCAAGCCATGCACAGCGCCTTCAGATGCTCGCCATGCATATGCAGCAATCGTTCGGCACCAGCCCGTTCGTGCAGGTCATCGACATTCTGCGTGACGATCAACAGATTGCGCCCGTCGCCGCGCCAGTGCCGGTCGAGCTCGGCGAGCGCATAATGCGCGTCATTGGGTTCCTTGGTCTGAATGGCCGCGCGGCGCATGTCGTAAAAGCGGTGTACCAGATCAGGGTCGCGTTCGAACGCTTCGGGTGTCGCGACATCTTCAACCCTGTGTTTCTCCCACAGCCCGCCTGCATCGCGGAAAGTGTCGATCCCGCTTTCGGCGCTCACACCTGCCCCGGTGAGGATTACGATATTGCGAATATTGGTCATCTCGCCCATGAAGCAGCAAATTCTAGGGCACGCAACTATGGCAAAAGTCGGTATCATTGGCAGCAAGGGCCGCATGGGTCAGGCGTTGGTAGACGCCATCAACGAAGCCGGGCTTGAACATGCAGGCGGGGTCGACAAGGGTGACGATATCGCAGGCCTTGCTGCAGCATCCGACGTGCTGGTCGATTTCTCCAGCGCACATGCACTGGAAACCAATCTGGCCGCGTGCAACTTTGCCAAGAAACCTATTCTTATAGGCACTACCGGGCTTGAGGAACGGCATCACTGGCTGATCGACGATGCTGCCCAGGATATTGCCGTTTTGCAGACCGGTAACACCTCGCTCGGCGTCACCATGCTCGCCGCGCTGGTGAAAGAGGCCACATCGCGGCTGGGAACCGACTGGGACATCGAAATCGTCGAGATGCATCACCGGATGAAGGTTGATGCCCCTTCGGGCACAGCCCTGTTGCTGGGCGAAGCCGCGGCTGCCGGACGCTATATTGACCTTACCGACAATAGCGAGCGTGGACGTGACGGCATCACCGGGGCACGAAAGGAAGGCGCGATCGGCTTTGCATCGCTGCGCGGTGGCACGGTGGCGGGCGATCATAGTGTGATATTGGCGGGGAACGAGGAGAGCATCACCCTGTCACACCGTGCCGAAAACCGGATGATCTTTGCCCGTGGCGCCATGAAGGCCGCAATCTGGCTGATGCAGCAAAAGCCCGGGCGATACACAATGCCTGAAGTGCTGGGGCTTTAAGCCTAACTCCCGCGCCGCACCAGTTGCACCGGCACGCGGCGGTGGGTCAGGGGCTCGCCTGATATGCGGTTCAACACATTCTGGACCAGCAGGTCGCCGGCCTGCTCGAAATCAGGCTCTATCGTCGTCAGCGGCGGTGACGAATAATTGCCGGCCCGGATCCCGTCAAAACCGATGACCGACACCCGTTCAGGAACCGATATCCCGCTTTCTGAAAGCGCCCGCAACACGCCCAGCGCGGTCAGGTCACAGGCTGCAAATATGCCGTCGAAAGGCTGGCCGGACTGGAGCAAAGTCCGAACGGCTTCGATGCCTTGCTCCTCACGCGACAGGCTTTCGTCGACCTCGATCGCGGGCGCTGATAGCCCCGCAGTGCGCAGCTCTTCGGCAAATCCGTCATAGCGTTCGCCAAACTGGCGTTGTTGGGAAGCGCGCGCGCCGATGAAAACCGGATGCTTTCGTCCGGATTCGAGCAGGTAGCGTGCCGCGATCCGACCGCCGCCTTCATTCTCGCTGCGCACCCAGCGCAGATCATCATCGGGCGCGCCCCAGCACACCCAGGCCTTGTCCGGATGGTCGAGCCCGCGAAAATAGGCCCAAGCTTCGGGATTTTGTGTTGTGCCGATAACAATCATCCCGTCGGCCTGACGGGCATCGTCATATTGGCCAAAGAAATTGCCGGGGCTGTCCTGAAAGGACACCAGCAAATTATAGCCTTTGGCGGCGGCGGCAGCGGCAACGCTGCCCAGCAAGGAGAAGTAGAAGGGATTGGTCTCGGTGGCACTCTCCCCCGCCCGCCCGATCAGCACCACTGCCAATGTCATCGTCTCGCCACGGCGCAACCGCGTGGCATTCTGGTTGATGACATAGCCCAGTTCCTGCGCGGCCTGCAGCACCTTGGCGCGGGTTTCATCGCTGACCTTGGGGCTACCGTTCAAGGCGCGCGATACGGTAGGCTGGGTAACGCCTGCCCGCTGCGCCACGTCAAATGCGGTGACCCGAAATGCCATATATGCCTCTCCCCGATTTTCAGCCTATTACACGCGTCGAGGGGATTACATCAACTCCTGTCGGCTGATCGACTTGGAGCCTGCTGGCAGGCTGAAGAGCATGCCGTCTTCACCGACCACAATTTCGCGTTTGAAGCGTTTGGGGGCATCGCCCAAAAAGGCCGGATTAAAGAAGCGCGACGGGAAAGGCGGAACGATGTGGGTGAACACAAGTTGGCCGACACCCGCTTTAAGCGCACTATCCGCAGCCTCCTCTGGCGAGGCATGATAATCCAGAATATCCTTGGTTATTTTGGCGGTGTTACCCAATCCCTTTTTGTCGAGCGCATCGGTCATTTTGGTCACCAGTTTCGGTTGGAGCGCTTCGTGCAATAAAATGTCGGCACCCTTGGCTACACGCTCGAGCACCGCTGATTTGGCAGTATCGCCGCTGACGACAACCGAACGCCCCTTATAATCGAAACGGTATCCGACTGCAGGCGAAACCGGATCATGGTCGACCTTGAACGCTGTGACAGTCAGACCATCTTTTTCGAGGACCACCGTGCTGTCCCCGTCCATGGCAAAGGGCATTGCGGTTGCCCCTGCTCCGGACGGCGGTACGATATCCTCGTCATGATGGGCGATGCGATAGCTGTTATCCTGCGCATAGGCCGCATTGAAGCCGGCAATCACCGCGTCGACGCCGGTAGGGCCATAAACTGCTAAGGGGGCTTTCGCAGAACTGCCCGTCCACCGAAGCAGCATCATCGGCCCCAAGCCATCCATATGATCGGAATGGAAATGCGTCAGAAACAAGCCATCGATTTTCCCGTTCGGTATGCCCATCAGCGCAATATTGCGCGCTCCGCCTTCACCAGCGTCGACCACATAGATATGCTTTCCGGCCATCACCACGGTGCACGCCCCTGCTCGGTCGGCATTGGGCAGTGGCGAGCCTGTACCGCAAAGACCGATATGCAAGCCGTCGGGAAGCGAGGCAGTATTATCCCGCCCGACACGAGCATCGACCGCGCGTTGAAACAGCATAAGGCCAACATCTGCCTGATAATGGCGAACTGCCAGAATTCCTGAGATAGCGACGCCCGCTAACACCAAGAGCCATTTTGCCGATCTTTTCATCTCACTCCCCCAACCACTGAAATCAAACATCAAATTTGCAAACGATTGTTACAAATTGTGGCAATTATGCCGCGCTTAACAAAGATTTTGCATCAGTACATTTAAGCGCATTGCGGGCTATAAGCTGTCACGTTAGAGCCGCAATCGGTGCAAAATGCACCATAAAAACAATAATACAGGGATGACCTGTCATCCCCACTCCCAAGGAAGTTAGCCGATTTCCGGCACATTTGTGATGATCAAGTGGAGAGTTTTAATATGAAGTTTGCACATGCTGCAGTGCGTGCCGCACTGCTGTCGACCATTAGTGTCGCCTCAATCGGGCTTGCCTCTGCTGCCCAGGCACAGGATGAAGGCGTCGAAGCAACCGACGCAGCGGCTGAAGAAGAAGTCGCCTTTGACGAAATCATAGTGACCGCGACGCGCCGTGACCAGGCCGCGCAAGACATTCCGCTTGCTGTCAGCGTCGTCGCTGGCGAGCAGCTTGCCAACGCCGGTGTCGTCGACATTCGCGGCATCCAGCAACTCGCCCCTTCGCTGAAAACCACAACCGGCCAGTCGTCGGCCACCGGTGCAGTGCTTACCATTCGCGGTATCGGTACGGCTGGTGACAACCCCGGATTTGAGCCGGCTGTCGGCGTGTTCATTGACGGCGTGTTCCGCGCCCGTGCCGGTGTTGCGCTGGCTGAACTTCCCCCGATCGATCGCGTCGAAGTTTTGCGTGGTCCCCAGGGCACATTGTTCGGTCGCAACACCTCTGCAGGTGCGTTGAGCATCACAACTTCCAAGCCGAAGTTCGAACTCGGCGGTTATGCCGAGCTTAGCTATGGCAATCTTGATGAAATCGAAGCCAAAGTCGGCGTAACCGGCCCTGTTTCGGAACAGTTCGCTGTGCGTCTCGACGGCGGCTATCACAAGCGTGATGGCTACATCAAACTCGCCAATGAAGATGGCCGCGTGAACAATATCAACCGCTGGTTCGCCCGCGGTCAGGCCTATTTCGAAAATGACGACATCAACTTCCGCCTGATTGCCGATGTTGCCAAGACCAACGAAGATTGCTGTGGCGCACTGAACACCGGAAGCGGATTCTCGCTACCGCTGACCAGTACCAACAACGCCATCGCTTTCATCGCGAGCAACGCGATCGAAGCGCTGTCGGCAAACCCGCTGGCAGGTGGCGCAGTTGGCCGTGACGGCATCGTTCGTCCGTTCGACGCCAAGGGCCGCGTCATGGCAACGACACCGGGCCGTGGCCTGACCGAAAAGGTCGATGAATGGGGTGTGTCTGGCGAATTGAACTGGGACTTTGGCGGTGCAACGCTGACCTCCATCACCGCCTATCGTGACTGGAAAGCGCTGCGCGACCAGGACATCGATTTCTCGGGTCTCGATCGTGCCTATCGCGATGATTACCGCACCGGGATGAAGGACTTCACGCAGGAACTCCGCCTGCAGGGTTCGGCATTCAACGACAAGGTCGACTGGCTTGTCGGCGCATTCTACATGAATGAAAAGCTGACGATGACCGACACCATCCGTTTCGGCACGCAAGCTGACCAATATACCGATGCCGTTATCAATGGCCTTACCCGTTCGGTGGCCTTGCCGACCGGACTGCAATTATACGGTACATTGGGCGCTGGCGTTCCGCTGTTCGGACAGGTTGCTCTCGCGACCAATTCGGCACTTGCTGCGGCTGCCGCTGGCAATACAGCGCTGCTTGCTCTGTTCACCAGCCCGCTGCCGCGCACGCCTGCCGGCGCTGGTCAGGTGGCCGACAAATACAGCGTCGATACCGACGCAATTGCGCTGTTCACGCACAACATCATCAACATCAGCGACAGTCTGTCACTGACGCTGGGCCTGCGCTACAACTATGAAAAGAAGACAATTGATACTGACCTGAACGCAGTATCGCCGACCTGTGCCTTCTTCCAAAACCCGGCGACCTTGCCGTATCGTCAGGCATTGCAGGCTTCGGGCCTGTTCAGCGGTGCCTATCTGCTGGGTTGCAACCCGGCAGTGAACAGCGAATTCAACGGCATCCGTTCGGACAAGCGCAGCGAAAGCGAGTTCACAGGCACGGCGCGCATCGCCTATAAGGTGAACGAAGATGTGCTGTTGTTCGGTGGTTATGATCGTGGCTATAAGTCGGGTGGTTACAACCTCGACCGCGCCGGTTTTGACTCGGTTCTGCTCGGCGGCAACGGCGCGCAGCTGACCGACCTTGAATTCGGCAATGAATCGGTTGATGCATTTGAGGTCGGCCTCAAAACCAATCTAAGCCGCGAATTCCAGTTCAACGCCTCGCTCTTCCATTCGACCTTCAAAAACTATCAGTCGAACCGTTTCCTCGGAAACAATTTCGTCGTCCTGAACTATGACGAGCTGGTATCGAAGGGCATTGAGCTGGAAGGCATCATCCGTCCGCATCCCGATTTCGTCATCAACATGGGCTACACCTATCTTGATGCGAAGGTGAGCGATCCGGCGGCAGGAACCGACGATGGTCAGCAGGCGTCAAACCAGCCGAAGCATGCCATCACAGGCGGCATCACCTGGACGCCGCGCATCAGCGATGGCGTGAACGGCCTGATCCACGCAGACTGGCGCTATAACAGCGATCACTATCCGGTGAACGACCCGGTCGCAAAGCCATTCACCGGCAATGACGGCTATGGCATCGTCAACCTGCGGGCGGGCGTCAATTTCGGCGATGGCAAGTACAGCGTTGAGGGTTATGTCGAAAACCTCTTCAACACCTACTACAACATCACCGCCTTCCCGATCCCGGAACAGGGCAACAGCTTTGCCGTCTACCCGGCTCCGCCGCGTTTCTACGGCGTCAAGTTGGGCGTGAAGTTCTGATAAGATAACTGCCCGCTTCGGCGGGCAGTTACAAAAAAGTGCGGCGCTCCGGATTACCGGGGCGCCGCTTTTTGTTTTGCCTGCCCTTCCCCGTAAGGGGACAGCAATGACGGTTAGTTGCTGTTCTGCAGAGCAATTATTAGCGGTGTTGTCAGCAAGGGAACAACCTGCAGGGCGTCGCGGAACAGGCGGCGGGCTTGCGAATCGCCAACAACCACAACATCGTTTGCAAATACTTCCGGATCACCATAATTGCCGCGACGGATCGCCTTTAAGTTGTAAAGTGCGGCCAATTGTTGGCCATTCACAGTGCGGAAGATGACGACGTCGTCCAGTTTTGCGAATTCAGCGGTTCCTTCAGCGGTCGCGACTGCACGCATCAGCGTCATCTTGCCGATCACCGGATATAAGCCGGGCTTTTTGACCTGCCCGTCAACAGTAATTACCTGGCTTACCGTCTCCTGCAGGTTCACCGTCACTTGTGGATCGCGCACATAGCGTGACCGGAGTCGCGTCTCGATCTCGTCTTCAATTTCAGCAGGCGTCCGTCCAGCAGCTTCGACCACCCCAGCCAGCGGAAAGGATATACGTCCGCTCGCGTCGGTCTGAACCTCCTTCTTACTCAGCTCTTCAATCCCGAAAACATCGATCGTTAGCTTATCAAACGGCCCGATGAGATAGGGGCGGGACTCAGAGAGCAGGTCAGCTCGGTCGGGTGCAGGCAGTTCACTGCCTTGCATCACGGTAATATTCGATGATCCCCCGAGTTTCCCCGGCCCTGCACAACCTGCAAGGAGCGACAATGCGACAAGAGGAAGGACGATATTCTTCATGTTTCCGTATTCCCGAATAAATATAGTCGCCTGCTAGACGATGGCAGCTAAGGGTTCCAGCCTGATTTTGGAAGCGCCATGTCGATTAGGACATTTCACAACCCTTAACACTCGCTTTAGTATCAATTTAAGGCCTGCCGCGCTAAAACGCAGAAATGAATGACAAACCTGTCGTCCTGATTATTTTTGGTACACGGCCGGAAGCGATCAAGCTATTCCCGGTTGTGCATGCTCTGCGGGCGCGCGCAGAGATCACTGTCCGCGTGCTTGTCACTGGACAACACCGGCAAATGCTCGACCAAGTTCTGGAAATCGGTGAGATTACCCCTGACTATGACTTGAACGTCATGGCGCCCAACCAGACGCTGGATGCGCTGACAGCCAGGCTGCTCACCGGCATCGGCGACGTGATGGATGCTGAGAAGCCGTCTCGCGTGATCGTACAGGGAGATACGGCTACTGCGATGGTAGGAGCGCTGGCGGCCTATTACCGCAAGATTCCGGTGAGCCATGTTGAGGCAGGGCTCCGCAGCTATGATATCTACCAGCCTTGGCCTGAGGAGGTGAATCGCAAGATCATCGGCACGATTGCCGACCAGCATTTTTCGCCGACCGATGTTTCGGCGTCGGCCCTGCGTGCGGAGGCCATTGCTGACTCGGGCATCCACATAACCGGCAATACTGTAATCGACGCGTTGCATTGGGTCACCGAGAAGATTGAGGCCCGTCCGCAACTTGCATCTGGTTTATCCGAACTTGAGGCGCGTTTTGCCGGAAAGCGGATCATCGGCGTCACCACCCACCGTCGCGAGAATTTTGGTGAAGGGATGGAGAGTATCGCATCGGCTTTGAGCGCAATTGCCGCGCGCGACGATGTAGGCATAATTTTTCCGGTACATCTTAATCCCAATGTCCGAAAGGTCATGGATGCGCGTTTGGGCGCCAATTCCAACATCGCGATGATAGAACCGCTCGATTACCCACATTTCGCACGACTGCTGGCCATCAGCCATATCATGCTGACCGATAGTGGCGGTGTGCAGGAAGAAGCGCCTGCACTCGGCAAACCGGTGCTGGTGATGCGCGATACGACCGAGCGGACCGAAGGTGTGACAGCTGGCACCGCCAAGCTGGTCGGTACCGATAAGGACCGCATCATTTCCGAAATTTTCACGCTTCTGGATGATGAAGCAGCCTATTCAACCATGGCGCGCGCGCACAATCCCTTCGGGGATGGCAGGGCAGCCATTCGCATTGCAGGACTGGTAGCCGATGCTTGCCGATAAGAAACCCGATGTTTGCGTGATGGGGCTCGGCTATATCGGCCTGCCAACCGCAGCTGTGATCGCCCGATCGGGCTGCCGCGTTCTGGGTGTCGACGTGCACCAGCATGTAGTGGATACGATCAACCGCGGCGAAATTCATATCGAAGAGGTCGACCTTGACGGACTGGTTCAAGGCGTAGTGCAGCGCAAATTGCTGCGCGCATCGACCGTGGTCGAACCAGCCGACGTTTTCGTAATCGCGGTACCTACACCGTTTGGCGAAAATCACGCACCTGACATCAGCTATGTCCTTTCCGCCGCCACCAGCATCGCGGCTGTGCTTAAGGTGGGGGATACGGTGATTGTGGAATCGACCTCGCCAGTTGGCACAACCGATCGTGTGAAAGACCTGATTGCCCAGCTGCGTCCTGACCTGAAAGTTCCCGGCATCACCACCGAAACGCCGGAGATCGCCATCGCCTATTGCCCCGAACGCGTGCTTCCCGGAAAAATCCTCGAAGAATTGATTTCGAACGACCGCTCGATCGGCGGTATAACCCCGCGCTGCGCGCGCAAGGCGTTGTCCTTCTACAAGCGTTTCGTTCGCGGAGAATGCGTCACCACCGACGCCCGTTCGGCAGAGATGACCAAGCTGGTCGAGAACGCCTTTCGCGACGTCAACATCGCCTTTGCCAACGAACTGTCGATCGTGGCGGACCAGATGGGGCTTGATGTGTGGGAAGTGATCCGCCTTGCCAACCGTCACCCGCGCGTCAACATCTTGCAGCCCGGTCCCGGTGTCGGCGGCCATTGCATCGCGGTCGACCCTTGGTTCATCGTCCATGGCGCACCCGAACATACGCCGCTAATCCGCACCGCGCGCGTAGTGAATGATGGCAAGGTCACCCATGTCATCGAGCAGGCGACGGCACTGATCGAAGCCAACCCGGGCATGTCAGTCGGACTTTTAGGCCTGGCCTTCAAGGCCAACATCGACGATTTCCGCGAAAGTCCGGCGAAAAAGGTGGCGGCAGCACTCGCACATAAATTCGGCAATCGGGTACATGTAGTCGAACCCTATGCAGCCGCACTGCCGAAGGAATTCGACGGCAGTGGCGCTGCACTGACCGACATCGACAGCGCCTTGCTTGAATGTGAAATCCTGATCCCGCTGGTCGATCATGACGCCTTTAAGGCGATTCCACTCGCTGAGCGCAGCGTAAAGCTAGTCTATGACACGCGCGGAATCTGGCCGGACCAGCCAGCGACTATAAACAATACCTCTCCGCTCCGCCTTGTTGGCTGAACCGGGCAACCTTGCCGCCCGAAGGCGCACCTACTAAAGTGCTGCTGACAGCTATTCACGCAGGAATTATAAAATGAAAATTGCAATGATCGGTTCGGGCTATGTCGGCCTTGTGTCGGGCGCCTGTTTTGCCGATTTCGGGCATGATGTGGTCTGTGTCGACAAGGACCATAGCAAGATTGACCGGCTGAACGCCAATATCATGCCGATTTATGAGCCCGGGCTGGATGCCTTGGTGAAGACCAATGTCGATGCCGGGCGGCTGAGCTTCTCGACAGACCTTGCTGGCTCGGTGAAGGGCTGCGATGCAGTGTTCATTGCAGTGGGTACGCCCTCACGCCGCGGCGATGGTCATGCGGATTTGAGCTATGTTTATGCCGCTGCCAAGGAAATTGGTGCTGCCATCGGACCCAAAACGGTCGTTGTCACCAAATCGACCGTCCCGGTGGGAACCGGTGACGAAGTCGAGCGCATCATCCGCGACGTGCGACCCGATCTGGAGTTCGAAGTCGTTTCCAACCCTGAATTTCTGCGCGAAGGCGCAGCGATTGGTGATTTCAAGCGACCGGATCGCATTGTCGTTGGCACCGATGTCGAATGGGCGCGCGAGGTGATGCGCGCTGTTTATCGCCCGCTGTTCCTCAACGAATCGCCGATCCTCTTCACGAGCCGCCGCTCTTCCGAACTGATCAAATATGCGGCCAATGCCTTCCTCGCTACCAAGATCACCTTCATCAACGAAATGGCTGATCTGTGCGAGAAGCTTGGCGCAAATGTGCAGGATGTTTCGCGCGGTATCGGGCTGGATAACCGTATCGGTAGCAAGTTCCTGCATGCGGGGCCCGGCTATGGTGGCAGTTGCTTTCCCAAGGACACGCTGGCGCTGCTCAAGACCGCGCAGGACAATGACACGCCGGTGCGCATCGTCGAGGCGGTGGTGCAGGCCAATGACCTCAGGAAGCGCGCCATGGGCCGCAAGATCGTCAACGCGCTCGGCGGCGATGCGCGTGGCAAAAAGGTTGCGCTGTTCGGCCTGACCTTCAAGCCCAATACAGATGACATGCGCGATGCGCCGTCCATCGCCATTGTCCAGACGATGATCGATGCGGGCGCCGAGGTGTACGCGCACGACCCCGAAGGCATGGAAGAAGCCGCCAAGATCCTTCCCGAGGTCAAAATGACTGAGAGCGCCTATGCCGCAGCCGAGGGTGCGGATGCGGTCGCCATCGTCACCGAATGGGATGCCTATCGCGCGCTCGACCTGGCCAAGCTCAAGGGCGTGATGAAGGGCAACGTTCTCGTCGACCTGCGCAACATCTATCGCCCCGAAGAAGGCGCCAAAGCAGGCTTCGACTATTACAGTGTGGGGCGGTAATCTCGGCCGTTAAAGGCCCAGAACTAGCTTGGCCATGATGTTACGCTGAATCTCGTTCGATCCGCCGTAAATCGAGGCCGCACGGCCGTTGAAATAGCGTGCCGTCGCGGTCAGCGCGCTTTCCGGCCCGACATAGCCGGTGTTGCTACCCGCCTGCCGTGCCTCATACTGATAAGGTGCAGCGTAGATTCCCGCGACGTCGACTGCCAACTCCTGGATCTTTTGCTGGCATTCGGTGCCCTGCACCTTGAGCATCGATGAAGCAGGACCGGGATCGCGCCCCTCACCAATCGCCGCAAGCACCATATCCTCGACCGCATGGATCGTACGCACCTGCGAATCGAGTTCGGCAAAGCGGCGACGGATAGCCGGGTCTTCGAGCAGTTCGGCATCCTTGGCCGCAGCACGCACCTCGGCCAGCGCTTCGATCAAGCCAGCCGCGTAGGCCGCGGCGCGTTCATATTCGAGCAGCGTCTTGGCAACCGTCCAGCCCTTGCCCTCGTCACCCAGCCGGTTTGCCTTGGGCACACGGACATTGTCGAAGAACACCTGATTGAAATCATGGTCGCCCGCGATCGAGATGATCGGTTTTACCGTGATCCCCGGCGTAGCCATTTCGAGCAGCAGGAAGGTAATGCCCTCTTGCGGGCGCCCGTCGCGGTTGGTCCGCGCAAGGCAGAACATGTGGTTGGCGACATGCGCGTGCGTGGTCCAGATTTTGGAACCATTGAGCACATAATCATGACCATCGCTGTCTGCGCGCAGTTGCAACGCCGCAAGATCGGATCCCGCCTGCGGCTCGCTATACCCCTGACACCAATAATGCTCACCGGCGAGCAGCTTGGGCAGATAATAGCCCTTCTGCGCCTCGCTGCCATATTTCATGATCACGGGCGCGACCATTTTCAGCCCCATGGGCGCAAGGCTGGGTGCCCCTGCCCGCGCGCATTCGGAGGCGAAGATATAGCGCTGCGCCTCGTTCCAGCCCGTCCCACCATGTTCGACGGGCCAGTGCGGTGCGACCCAGCCCTTACGCAGCAGGATCGCCTGCCAGGCAAGGTTGAATTCCTTTTCGACGAACACGCTGGTCGCGCGATTGTGCGCCTGCCGCAATTCGGGCGGCAGGTTTTCGGACAGCCAGCCACGCACCTCGGCGCGAAAGGCGTTGAGGTCTATCTGCGCTTCGCTCATCTCAGTTCACCTGCCGATCATAGCCTTCCCAATAGGGCGCGCGCAGATCCTTGCGCAGGATCTTGCCCGATGGGTTGCGCGGAAGCGCCTCGATGATGTCGATGCTTTTGGGTACCTTGAACGGCGCAATGCGTTCGCGTGCCCAAGCGATGATGCTGTCAGGATCGATCATCGCACCCGGCTTCGGCGCGCAGACCGCCTTCACCGCTTCACCCCATTTGGGATCGGGCACGCCGATAACGGCCACCTCCAGCACATCGGGATGGCCATAGATCGCGCTTTCCACCTCGGCGGGATACACATTCTCGCCGCCCGAAATGATCAGGTCCTTCACCCGGTCGTGGATATAGAGATAGCCATCCTCATCCATATAACCGGCATCACCGGTTTTGACCCAGCCATCATTGGTGAGGGTCTTTTCAGTGGCATCTGGCAGGTTCCAATAGCCGACCATGTTGTTCGACGAACGGGTCCAGACCTCGCCGACTTCGCCGGTCGGTGCTTCGTTGCCATCGGCATCGACCACCTTGATCTCGACGCCGGGCAGCGGCTTACCGGCGCTGCGCATGCGCGGATTGCCATTGGGATCATGGTCCTCTGGCGGCAACATGCAGATGGTGCCTGTTGTTTCGGTCATCCCGTAATTCTGGATGAAGCCGCATTTGAACATCTGAATGCACTGGCGAAGCAATTCCAAGGGGATCGGCGCAGCACCATAAAGGATATATTTGAGGCGGCTGAAATCGACCGTGGCGCAGCGCGGATGCTGCAACAGGATATGCAGTGCCGCCGGAACGATGAACAGGCGCGTCACGCCGCCGGTTTCAACCGAATCGAAGAAGCCGTCTGGCGTGAATTCGGCAAGGATATAAGCCGGTAGGCCCGCTGCGATCGCCATGACGCCAAGCCCGGTTCCACCGATATGCGCGCAGGGCATGGCGACCAGCACAACCTCATCATCATCCCATTTGGTGTAGGCGAGGCCTGCCGCGTTCGAATGTTTGCGCAAGGCAAAAAGGTTGCGGTTCGATAGAACCGCCCCTTTGGGATTACCCGTAGTACCAGATGTATAGAGCTGGAGTACAGCATCGTCGGGAGCGGAGGGTTCAAACGGCGCGCGCTCAGTGCTTTCGATCATCGCGCGTGCTTCTGGGTCGGTCATCACCTGTTCGGCATGTTCGAGCATGCCTTCCATCGATGCCGGGGCGGATTCGAATCCGGCGCCGAGGAACAGGATCTTCGCCTTGGTGTCATTGATGATATAGGCCCATTCGGGCGGAGCCAGACGCCAGCCAACCGGCACCATCACGATGCCAGCGCGCGCAGCTCCGTAAAACAGCGTGTAATAGATGTCGCTGTTTTTGCCGATCCAGGCGATGCGATCACCCTTTTTCAGGCCCTTTGCCAACAAGGCCGTGGCGACGCGTGCAGTACGTTCCTCAAGCTCGGCATATGTGAAGAAGCGGTCTTCCTCACGCATGGCGAGGCGATCACCGCGTTCTTCCGCCCAGTGGCGGACGAATTCGTCAAAAGTGTTCAATTCCGAAGTATCGGCCATCTTCTCTCTCTCCCAAGAAGATCGGCTGCATAGGCTCAGCCGCTCCAGCCCCTAATTGGCGAGGCTGGAGCGGCTGTCAATGCGAAGTTTAATCGCGCGATTAAATTTTTCCGGTCACTCTGCCGCTACGGGAAGCTCGGCTTCCTTCCACACCAGCACCGGCTTGCGCGCCGCCAGCGTCTCATCGAGGCGGCGGCGCGGCGCGTGGTGCGGGGCGGATTTAAGCGACGGGTCGCCCTGCTTGGCACGATTGGCCACCGATCGCAGCGCGCCGATGAACTGGTCGAGCGCGGCCTTGCTTTCGGTCTCGGTCGGCTCGACAAGCATCGCGCCATGAACCACCAGCGGGAAATAGACCGTCATCGGGTGATAGCCTTCGTCAATCAGCCCCTTGGCGACATCGAGCGTTGAGAAGCCTTCGGCCAAACCGTTGTCGGTGAATAGCGCCTCGTGCATGCACGGGCCCGACGCGCCAAAGGGCGCTTCGAGCGTGCCTTCCAGACTGCGCAGCACATAATTGGCGTTGAGCACCGCATCCTCGGCCACCTGACGCAGGCCATCGGCACCGTGGCTCATGATGTAGGACAGCGCACGGGTGAACATGCCCATCTGGCCGTGGAAGGCGGTCATGCGGCCAAAGGTTTGCGGGTGCATTTCAGTGGCCGATTCCTCTTCCACGAGTTTGAAGCTGCCGTCAGGCATTTTAGCGACAAAGGGGATAGGGCCAAAGGGTGCCAGCGCTTCCGAAAGCACAACAGGACCAGAACCGGGACCGCCGCCGCCATGCGGGGTAGAGAAGGTCTTGTGCAAGTTGATATGCATCGCATCGACGCCGAGGTCGCCGGGGCGAACGCGCCCGACAATGGCGTTGAAGTTGGCACCGTCGCAATAGACGTAGCCACCCGCCGCATGCACCGCGTCCGAAATGATCTTCAGATCGCGTTCGAACAGACCGCAAGTGTTCGGGTTGGTGATCATCACGCCCGCCACGTCGGGACCGAGGCGCGCCTTTAATGCTGCAACATCGACGCGGCCTTCGGGGGTTGCGGGGATATTCTCGACGCTGAAGCCAGCGAAAGCGGCAGTTGCGGGATTGGTGCCATGCGCACTTTCAGGGACGAGAATGACCGGGCGGTCTTCACCGCGGGCATCGAGCGCGGCTTTGATTGCAAGGATACCGCACAATTCGCCATGCGCGCCGGCCTTGGGCGACATGGCAACGCCGTGCATTCCGGTCAGGTCAACAAGCCAGAAGGCAAGTTCGTTGATTACCTGCAACGCACCTTGCACCGTTTCCTGCGGTTGCAGCGGGTGAACGTCAATAAAGCCCTTCATCCGCGCGACCTTTTCGTTGAGGCGCGGGTTGTGCTTCATCGTGCAGCTGCCGAGCGGGAACAGGCCGAGATCGA
>NZ_DAOLHN010000011.1:0-67909 GCF_035329025.1 Sphingorhabdus sp.
AGACCTGCATCAACCGGACGGGAAAGCTCTGTACCAGATAGTCGATCACATATTCGCGCGGCGAGAGATCGATTTCGAGATGCTCACGCTCCTCAGGTGTCAAATCGGCAAGCCGGCGGTCAAGCATGGCTTCGGCGGTCGATACGAGCTGGATCACGGCGGAGTTTCCTTCGGCCAGCGCCGCATCGATCGCTGGCAACAGGCTTGGCAGCTTCATTGAGAGGAGAAGCTGTGCGAAGAAGCGCTGCTTGGTGCCTTCGAAGATCGAAAGCGCTGCTGCCTTGGCACCCTTGTTGAGCGTATTGCCGCTATCTGCGTCAACGATGCGGGTGGCTTCGAGCACTTCGCCCAGATTGCTGTGAATGATCGCCCAGGCCTCGGCATATGCATCATAGACCTTTATCTGCGCCTCGATCAGTTCATGCTCCAATATCTCATATTCGACACCCGCAAAGGAGAGCGCACGGGCTGTGTAAAGGCCCAGTGATTTGAGATCGCGGGCGACCAGCTCCATCGCTGCAATGCCACCTTTCCGAATATCATCGACAAAGCGCTCACGCGTCGCAAAGGCGGTCTCAGGTCCCCACAGGCCAAGCCGCGCTGCATAGGCCAAATTATTCACATCAGACGCGCCGGTTGCGGAGACATAAAGGACACGCGCGCGGGGCAGAAGATTTTGGAGGCGTACACCAGCAACGCCCTGCTCACTGCCTTTGACCTTACCGCGGCTTCCCTCGCCGCCTGCAGCATTGGCCATTGCATGGGCTTCATCAAAGGCAATCACACCATCAAAATCTTCGCCCGTCCAGTCGAGGATTTGCTGCAGCCGTGTCGCATCAGCGCGGCCCGACCGGAGCGTCGGATAGGTCACGAACAAAATGCCTTCTCCCATTGTGACATTCTGGCCGAGTTTCCATTGCGATAGCGGCTGGACGTCGAGCGGCAAACCGCCAAGCGAACTCCAATCGCGCCGTGCGTCCTCCAGCAGCGCTTCATTCTTTGACAACCAGATATGGCGGCGTTCGCCGCGCAGCCAGCGGTCGAGGAAAATGGCTGCAACCTGCCTGCCCTTTCCGGCTCCGGTACCGTCGCCCAGAAAATAGCCGCAACGATAGACTGAGCCTTCTTCATGCGGCTGCAAAGTGCATCCATTGTCATGGGGCAGATAGAGGCCGGGAAGATCGCGCTCGAAGGCATTTGCTGCATAGACCAAGGTTTCGAGCTGCGCGTCGGACAGCAGCCCGTCAGCAACACAATTTGCCATGACCAGCGGCTGGACATGGGGAATGGGTGCGGCAATCGAGCCCATCGCGACCGATTCCACAAGTGCCGTAGGGTGATTGCGCGCGCCGGTAATGATCATCCGGCTGGGCCGATATGGGAGATAATGACCGACCTGTTCGGATATGGGAGCCGCTTCATTGAGCGGCACAAACTCGAGCGCATGCGGTTCAGCAGCGTTGGATGAGATCGAAGGAGCCGGCGCGATTGGGCGGCTTATCGTTCGCGGCGCAACTCGCAGAGCGGGCCTTAAGGGTCGGGCGGGCACAGCCAGCGGCTGGCGCGAAGCACGAATCGGCAGGGCATCGACAAGCGACACAAGCTCACTGAAATCACCGATATGGCAGGTTACCGTGGCTCGGCTATCGTCAACCTTTTCGAGAACGATAAGCCGCGTTGAAATTGAAGTTCCCGCACGTGCGAAAGCGCGATCCATTGATGCATTGAGCCGGACGGCAACGGGCATCCGCGAACGCTCGACAAAGGCATGGAGGTCGAACCATTCGGGCATGATCGCAACCGCCCTGCCGCCGACCGCCAATCGGGCGAGCGCAGAGCGCAAATGGCGAGCGCCCGTTCGGCCATCTTCGCCGCGTTCGAGCCCGACTGAATAGGGTGGATTGATCAGGACCGTATCCGGCAGGATCGCAGGATCGAGAAGCTCCTCGATGAGCTCACCGTCATGCATCGAAATCCTTACGTCCGGGAAGAGCGCATGGAGTGCATCGCGCCGCAAGACATGGATTTCATTGAGCGCAAGTTTGGAGCCGCTCTGCTTGGCCCAGAAGGCGAGCATGCCGGTTCCCGCAGACGGTTCGAGCGTCAGATTGCTGCTCGACAATGCAGCTGCACGCGCCGCAATCCAGGCTAGGCGCAATGGTGTCGAGAATTGCTGGAAGCGAACCTGTTCTTCGGACCGGTTATGCTGGATGGGGGTTAGGCTTTCGAGCTTGTCGAAGCAGGCAAAGGCTTCTGGCATTTGGCTATCGGGCGTGATCGAGGATGTCGCCTGCAGATAGAGGAGTTGCGCCAATTCCACCGACGCGTAGGTATCAGACAGGGACCAGCGGTTGTCTGCATCGGTTGCACCCGTCAGTCGGGTGAAGGTCTCTGAGAGAAGCTTGCGGGTGATTGGTACATTGGCGGCAAGATCGTCCGCAAGGCTGCGCGCAGCGGTGATTGCTGGAAGTTCGTTAGGCGAGAATTCGAGAATGAACGCGGGCTGGTTCATGGGTTGGGCCTCCTGAAAGAGGCCAGCGATCTTCGCAGGATTGCCGACCGGGCCTCAGAAGACGAACGGCCTCCTCCACTCTACGCTGCCGTCAGGCAGCCGCAGTCGTGCCAAGCTGTTCTCGCAGCGCATCGTTCCAATCATCGTCCGGACGGTCAGGCTTGTGCGGGATGATCGTTCGTCCGGCGCGCTCGTAAGCCTCCATTCCGCGCTTCAGCGCCAGATCGCCCCCTTTGTCGTTATCGACAAACAGATGCAGCTCGGTGACACTTTCGGGAATGGAGACGATGCCGAACCGCTCATTTCCGAGAGTGGCCCAGCAAGGAATGCCAAACAGCACCTGCGCCGAAAAGGCGCTTTCGGTTCCTTCAGCCAGTCCCAGCCTTCCATCAATCGGATCTGCCAGACGGATGGCGCCTGCCCCAAATTGCCCCAGCGCACGCTTGGGTTTGAAGAAATCAGCTTTGCTAGCGGTGACAGGGTCGAGGAATGTCCGATGGATAGCGACGATGCCGATATCCATTCGTACCGCGGCAATGAGTGCCGGCAGAAAGCGAACGTCGGGTTTTCGTCCCAACGGCGTTCGGTCGAGATACCGCAATTCAGATGAACGAAGTGGTATTGATCGATTGACGAGATAGCGCTCGGCAATCGTCCCCGCGAGCGGAACAGCTTCGCGCCAAAGCCTGCAAGCGTTGGCATCTGGTCCGAATGGCTTCGCGGCCATAGTGATCGGTCCGCCCTTCCCATCGAACAGATCGCGCGGCTGGATGCCATGACGCTTGAGGCCTTCTAGTACCTCATCGCTGGTGCAGCCCGCAAAGCAATGGAACAGGATCGCATTGCTTGTCAGCCCGACGGAAAGCGACGGGGTCTTATCGTCGTGGGCCGGACAGCAGCACATGCCCTGCCGGCCCGTCCAACGGCCGCCAAGCGCGTCAACAATCTGTCGTGCGCGTCTTTCGAGGGCAATGGGCACATGCTTTGCGGTCTTCGTCATCGATCATTCCTGTTGCCAAAGGCTTGCTGTGGCCTTGGCTGCCTCCACTCTGCGCCGTGTGGAGTTTTCCTACACATACATGTTCATTGTATGTTCTCGCATCAACAATCGCGAGAAGGAATGAGTGATGAGATATATCGCCCTGGGATTTTTCGCCGCACTGCCACTTTCAGCGGCTTTTGCGAGCGAACTACCGGATGAACCACAGGCTATAGTTTCGAGCCAAACGCCCATCGAAGCCTCCGAAACGTCCTCGCTCGGCTACCGAATCAATGACGCGTCGGGATTTCAATTGATTGAACATGGCCACTGGGCACCACCGCTGCGGGAAGAAGTGGCCGAACATTTGGCCAATGATGGCGGTCAACGCGGTCAGTTGAAGACGACTCCTCAGCCCAAGCCAAAAAAACCTCGGACAAATTTCCGACGAGCGGCATTTCTTCCTCACGTTTATGCCGCCGAAACCCGGTTCGGACTACCGGTCGGGCTTCTCGATGCTCTCATCTGGACGGAATCGCGCTACGATCCAACAGCAGTCAGCCATGCTGGTGCTGCAGGGCTTGGTCAGTTGATGCCCGGAACGGCCAAGGATTTAGGTGTCACCAATCGCTTCGATCCCTATGCCAACATAAGCGGCGCAGCGCGCTACCTGCGCCAGATGCTGGATCGGTTTGGCGTGGTTCATCTCGCGGTAGCAGCATACAATGCTGGACCGGGCGCAGTTTCTCGTGTGAGAGGAATTCCTCTCAATGGTGAAACACCGTCCTATGTCCGGAATGTCCTGACATTCTGGCAAAATTGATGTGGAGGCAATGTGAGCTCGGGTGAAAGAATTCGCGTGTCAGGCCAAGTCAGGCAAAGCCGACGTGGGAAAATCGTAAAAACCGATGACAACACGATCTGGGTCATTGAGGTGCCTGACGACATCGAATTTCCTGGATCGGGAAGCGTAATCGTCGAGGGCACCAAGATCGGATTTGATCGACTCCGGATCGATTGGTTCGGGCTGGCTGTCTAACGCCGAAACGGCAAAACTTGTGCGCCGAAATTGGCTGCTTCTCGTACTTCATCCAAGACTTCAACGGCCTTCAATTTAAATTCAGGAGCAAGATGTGCGTATCGCAAGGTCATTGCATAGTCGCTATGGCCTAGCAGTTCGCGAATGGTGTTTAGATCAACGCCACCCATCGCCAATCTCGATGCGAAATGGTGCCGCATGTCATGCCAGCGGAAATCTTCGATTTGAGCGGCTTTGAGCAGTCGTCTCCAGGAGGAATTGACGCGATCAAAACGCTGGCCTTGCTCATTCATAAATACCAGGCCCGACAAATCATCGCATTGAGCCCGCCAGTTTAGCAATGTGGATGTTGCTTCGCGATTCAGCGGAATATGCCGTGTTCTTCTGGATTTGGCGGTGGCGCCCGTGACAGTCAAAATTCGCCGATCTAGATTCACATTCGACCATGTAAGATCAAACAACTCGCCGCGACGGCATCCCGTGTTGAGCGATAATAGAATGAGCGGTTTTACATGATCAGTAAACACGACATCCCTTAAATCTGGTAGGACAACATATCCACGCTCGGTTCTCCATCGATTGGCGGATTCCCGTTCGACCCTTCGGCTCTCTTCACGTTCTTCGATTGCTCTTCGCAACCGTCCTTCTTCGCCTGCGCTGAGGAAGCGCACTTTCAGACAATCATCAACCCGCGCCTTTTTGACCTTTGAAAGGGGATTGTGCGGCAAAATGCCCCAGTCAACCGCCCGATTAAAGCTCGCTTTGATTGACGCAATGTCGCGATTGATCGTTTGATTGCTTAATCCTCTTTCGACCTGTTGCCCTCTCCAGCGCTCAATATCGAGACCGGTTATCTTGTCGAGTTTCTTGTCAAGCAGCGATTTGAACGCAGTCTGCAACCGATTTACGTTCTGCTTCCAGGAGCGCTGGCTGGATTTGGCCCAGGCCAAGTAGTCGCCCTGAAGGAACGCGCGGTAGGTCGGAACTACTTGTTTGGGCTTCCGAGCCTCCATGGGATCTATACCCCGGTAGACATCCGCAAGTATCGCCCGCGCACTTTCACGCGCATCTGCTACGCCCAAAGCATCCGCTCGACCAAGCATGATGCGCTTTCCCCGCGCATATTCACAGTACCAAGACTTTGTTCCAGTCGGTGTAATGCGAAGAACAAGTCCTTTGAGCCGCGTGTCACGATGCTCCACCATCGCGTTAGGAATTTGCATTTTGTCGATCGACATTTGTGTAAATGCATAGCGCATATTAAGAGCACCCCTCATGGAACAAAAAGGGTACTGGTGGTGCACTCATGGTGCAACTTGACGAAACAAAATGGAACATAATGGAAACACTTTGAACAACGATATTCATCTTTTCATATCGTTTTTCAGTTACTTATACAAGTATTTCCGTTCCATTAGGTTGCACTAAAAACACCCCAAAAGTCGGCTGGGGGTGTGGGGGTCGGAGGTTCGAATCCTCTCGTCCCGACCAATTTTTCCCAAACCCCTCTTAAGCAGCTATCCGTTTCCGCACTGCCTCGGCCTGCGCCATGATGTTCTTGACGAGGTCTGCACATGTCGGGATGTCGTGGATCAGCGCCTGGCTCTGCCCACTGGTCCAGATACCGCCATCTGTATCGCCCGCCGCGAGCACATTTTCACGGCCGCGCACGCCCGCCATCAATTCCTTCACATCGGCAAAGGTCTTGGTCGGGTCTTTCTGGATTTCTGCGACCTGCTCCGAAATCGCGTTGCGCGCAACGCGGGCGGTGTTGCGAAGGCTGCGTCCGACCAGGACCGTGTCGAGTTCGGTATTGTCGACGATCTTCTGCTTCACATTCTGGTGAATGTTGGCCTCGACGGTCGCGCAGAAGCGGGTGCCCATATTGACGCCATCGGCACCAAGCGCGAGTGCCGCAACCAGGCTGCGGCCATCTGCCATGCCACCCGAAGCGATGATCGGGGTATCTGGCAGCGCATCGACGGTGGCGGGAAGTAACACCACAAGGCCCACATCATCCTCACCGGGGTGGCCAGCGCATTCAAAGCCGTCGATCGAAATCACATCGACACCCTTTTTCACAGCCGAAACCGAATGGCGCACACTGGTGCATTTGTGGATGACCTTGACGCCATTTTCCTTGAAACGCGGCAAGTGGTCGGTCGGCGCGCGGCCAGCGGTTTCCACAATCTTCACGCCCGAGGCGATGATTGCTTCACGATAATCGTCATACGGAATCGGATTGATCGAGGGCAGCAAAGTCAGGTTTACGCCAAAGGGCTTGTCAGTCAGCTTGCGGGTCTTTTCGATCTCGTCAAACAGCGCCTGCCCGCTTTCAAACATATGCGCGGTGATGAAGCCGAGCGCGCCTGCATTGGCGACAGCCGCCACCAGCTCGCCATAGCCCACGCCGGTCATGCCGCCCATGACTATGGGGGTTTCGACACCGAACATTTCGGTGATGCGGGTCTTGATTGCCATTTATCCTTCTCCTGATCCTGTTATTTCTGAATTAGTTACGCGCACTCTGCCCGTCATCGACGCGGATGACCGCGCCGGTCACACATTCGGATGCGGGTGATACGAGATAGAGCAAGGTGCTGTCCATCTGTGCAGGGTCGCAAACGCGCTTGCGCACCACATGCTGGCTGAGGTCACCGACGCGTTCCAGCATGCCGTCAAGCATTTCGGTTTTGAACATACCGGGGCAGATCGCGTTGACGTTAATGTCATATTTCGCCCATTCGAGCGAAAGAGCCTCGGTCATCCGCGCAACCGCCGTCTTGGTAATCGCGTACAGCGCCGCACCATTGCCCGAATAGCTGTAATGCGCAACCGAGCTGATATTGACGATCCGTCCCGGCTTTTTCGCCGCCATCAACCGCCGCGCCACTTCGCATGAGAGGATATAGGGCGCACGGAGATTGACCCCGAGCACTCGGTCGATCAGCTCGACCTCCATCTTGTGCGCGCGCTGGGCATCCGGAATGCCTGCATTGTTGATGAGGATATCAACCGTTCCATAGGCTTTTTCGAGCGTATCGACCGCCGCGAACAGCTGATCGGCATCGGTCGCATCCATCGGGATGCAGATTGCCTCGCCGCCTGCGGCGCGGATTTCCTCCGCAACCGCCTCGAGACGGTCGACGCGACGCGCCGCCAACCCGACCTTGGCTCCGCACGCGGCAAGCGCCTTTGCAAAACGCACACCGAAGCCCGACGAGGCACCAGTGACGAGCGCCACCCGCCCGTTCAAGTCATTCGACACATTGGGCAAGGGAAACGTCATCACCTGTCCTCCTATCAACGCCCGGTGGGCAGGTCCTTGAACGGTACGCCCTTGTCGACGCGGATTTCACCGGGCAGGCCAAGTACGCGTTCAGCGATGATGTTGCGCAGGATTTCGTCCGTCCCGCCCGCGATACGACCACCGGGTGATCCAAGGAACATCTCCTGGAAATCGGCATTTTCAACCGCAAGCGAAGGATCGCGGATGATGCCTGCCTGATCCTGCAAATCGACCATGAATTCGGCCAGATCCTGCATGCCGGCTGCCTGCACCAGCTTGGTTACCGATTGCTCGGGCCCCGGCGTCTTGCCCTGCGACAGTGCGGTCAGCGAGCGCATACCGGTGAAGCGCAGCCCTTCGGCACGAACATAATGTTCGGCAATCTTTTCGCGCACCGTGCTGTTATTCGACAGCGGATCGCCATTTTCGTCGCGGATTTTCTGCGCTACCTGCAATGCCTTGATCGCACCGCCGCCGCGCGCACCGCCGCCACCGCCGACCGAGGCACGCTCGTTCATCAGCGTGATGATCGACACATTCCAGCCATCGTTGAGCGCACCGAGGCGCTGGCTGTCCTTGATTCGAACATCGGTGAAGAACACTTCGTTGAAGCCACGCGCGCCCGACATCTGGTGGATCGTCTTGCACTGCACACCCGGCGACTTCATGTCGATCCAGAACATGGTGAGGCCTTTGTGCTTCACCGCATCGGGATCGGTGCGGACGAGGACGATGCCATAATCGGCATAATGCGCGCCCGAGGTCCAGATTTTCTGGCCGTTGACGACCCAATCGAAATCGCCATTTTCATCGACGCTGCTTTCATCCTTGATCGCACGCGTACGGATGGCTGCAACGTCGGATCCGCCAGCGGGTTCAGAGAAAAGCTGGCACCAGATGGTTTCGCCGCGCACGGCTGGGCCGACGAAACGCTTCTTGGTTTCGTCGTCAGCGGTCGCCATCACGGTAGGGATGCACATGCCAAGGCCGATCGCGAACGGGCCGCCAAGCTGCACGCCCATGCGCGATTCTTCCTGCGCAAAGATCACGCTCTGGATGGTGGTGCCGCCACCGCCACCCCATTCCTTGGGCCAGCGGATTTGTGCGTATCCAGCCGCAGCCTTTTTGGCCTGCCATGCCTTGCACGCATCCATCTGGCTTTCATCCTCGTCACCGAGCGATGCGCCCTTCACGCCGCGCGGCGCGTTTTCTTCGAGCCACGCGCGAACCTTGGCGCGATATTCGGCTTCTTCGGGAGTGTCGTTGAAATCCATTTTCTCGTTCCTTCCCTAAAAATTTCAGGCCGCGTTGCGGCGTTCAAGCATGCTGACCAAACGGTGTTTCCAGTTGCGCGCCGAACCAGCAACCAGCGCCAGCTGGCGGCTGCGGCGATAATGCAGGTGGGCATCGATTTCCCAGGTGAAGCCCATGCCGCCATGCACCTGGACATTTTCCTTGGCCGCAAACCAATAGGCATCGCACGCCGAAATGCGAGCGCCAGCCGCGGCAATCGGCAATTCCGGGGCATCGCTGTTGAGTGCCCAGGCGCCATAATAAGCATTGCCGCGTGCGAGCACGTTCTTGGCGTACATATCGGCGAGGCGATGCTTGATCGCCTGATAGCCGCCGATTGCGCGGCCAAAGGCAAAGCGTTCGAGCGCGTAATTCTTGGCCATTTCAAGGCACATGTCGGAGCCGCCGACCTGTTCGAACGCAATCAACACCGCGGCGCGGTCGTTAATGGCTTCAAACAGCGCGAGGCCATCGCCCACTTCGCCCAGCCGCTCAACCGGCGCATCCTTGAATTCGACTCGCGCCGCTTCGCGCGATCGGTCGATGGTGTTGACCGCTTCACGGGTGACGCCGGGACCATTGAGGTCGACCAGATACAGCGTCGGCTTGCCGCCTTCTTTCGCAAGAACCACCGCATGGTGCGCAACCGCTCCGTCGGTGACAGGCAGTTTAACACCGGTCAGCTTGCCGCCCGATACTTCAGCGCTAATATTGGCGGCGGAAACTGCACCTGCCTGCTCTGCACTGGCGATGGTGCCAATCAGTTCGCCGGTGACGACCTGCGGCAGATATTTAGCCTTCTGTTCGGCACTGCCCGCACGCAGCAACGCTTCAGCGAAGAAGTAAACCGTCGAGGCGAAAGGCACCGGCGCAACCGCACGGCCCAACTCCTCGGCAATGCAGCACAGCTCAAGATAACCAAGGCCAAGCCCGCCATGCTCTTCCGGAAT
This sequence comes from Sphingorhabdus sp., assembly GCF_035329025.1. GTDB lineage: Bacteria > Pseudomonadota > Alphaproteobacteria > Sphingomonadales > Sphingomonadaceae > Sphingorhabdus_B. The sequence goes on from NZ_DAOLHN010000011.1 coordinate 10,063, forward strand.
TGCGGCGCCCAGCCAGCCCTGCTCGGCGACCTGCGCCCAAAGCTCCGGATCAAAACCCGGGCTATCCTCATCCATCAATTTGCGGACGCGGTCGGGCGGGCATTTCGCGGCGAGAAATTTGCGTGCCTCATCCTTCAGCGCGAGTTGCTCTTCGGAAAAATCGAAATTCATCTTGGGACCTCTCCTGTCATGCCTTCGGGCAGTTATTGATTCTTCAATACGCCATTCAGCCTGTCGGGCAATAAGATTTAATCGCGCGATTAAAAAAATCCTGCAGCACAGGAAAAGCCCCGTATCCGAGCGACTGGATTTTTCTCTGTCCTACATTGTACCTATTTGGTTATTTGATTCGCCTGTCACAAGAATGGATCGAAACAATGACCAATATTGACGAGTTGATCGACGACGTAATCGAACGCGAGGGCGGATATGTGAACCATCCAGCCGATCGCGGCGGGCCGACAAATTGGGGGATAACAGAGGCCGTTGCCCGGCGACAGGGATATGTCGGCGACATGCGCGCCTTGCCGCGTAGCGATGCGGCGGCAATCTACAAACGGCTATATTGGTTCAAGCCGCGCTTTGACGAAGTGGCCATCCAAGCCCCTGCCCTGGCGGCTGAACTGTTCGATACCGGCATCAACATGGGCACAGGCACAGCGACCGCCTTTTTGCAACGTGCGCTCAATGCGCTCAACCGTGAAGGCCGGGACTATGCCGACCTTGCCGTCGACCGACAGATCGGTCCCGCGACCATCACCGCTCTGCAAGCCTTCCTGCGCAAACGCGGCGGCAATGGGGAGTCAGTGCTGCTTAAGGCCGTCGAGGCACTGCAGGGCGCGCATTATATCAACATCGCAGAAGCGCGACCAAGCCAAGAAGCCTTTGTCTATGGCTGGTTGGCCAACCGGATTGGCTGAATGCCCCCGTTTCAAGTGTGACTTAAGTGAGACCTTTGGAGGAAAAATATGGCCATAATCGAAACCCTGATCGGCCCCATCGCTGCGCTGATCGACAAACTGATCCCAGACCCGAAGGCGCGCGATGCGGCGAAGATCGAGTTGATCAAATTACAGGGCAGCCAGGAACTGGAAACGCTGCGCACCCAGCTTTCGGCCATCCTCGCCGAGGCACAATCGCCTGACCCATGGACCAGCCGGGCAAGGCCCAGCTTCCTATATGTGATGTACGCCATCATCCTCTGGTCGCTGCCCATGGGCCTGATCGCCGCCTTCCGCCCGCAAGCCGCGCTCGACATTGCGGCGGGGATGAACGCCTATTTGAATGGCCTGCCCGAACCGCTCTACGCGCTCTTCGGCACCGGCTATCTGGGCTACACAGCGGCCCGGCAATGGGGGAAGGTCAAGGGGGTGGAGAGGTGAGCATACATCTCCCCTCCCGCTTGCGGGAGGGGCCGGGGGAGGGCCTGAAACCGCACCAAGCTCGCTTCGCTCGCACCCTCCCCTTCCCCTCCCGCAAGCGGGAGGGGGATTGACCTGCGCAATTTGCGGGCTTAACCGCCCTCCCCGTAACAGGTGCCCAGGGAAACCGGGGTGAAAAGGGAAGCCGGTGACAATCCGGCGCTGTACCCGCAACTGTGACCGGCGAGTGTCTTCCTCGCATACCACTGGGAAACCGGGAAGGTAGGTAGACGCAACGACCCGGGAGCCAGGAGACCTGCCTGTTGCAGCCAGTCCTTCGCCCGTGCGGGAAAACGCGGACGATCGAATGAAGCTTCTCAGGAGCTTTCCTTCGCGTGACGGCATTTGAATGCATCGTCACAGGAAGGAAATTTTATGACCATATTGAAACTGACTGCAGCGGCACTGGCGATATTGCCGTTCAGCGCACAGGCCCAAACTAAGGCTTCAACCGCAGGCCCGTTTCAAGGCGACAGCGGCTGCTGCAGCTTCTTTTCAGAACGTTTGCCGTCTCGTGACACAATTGTTGTCACAGCGACCGGCACAGAATTGCTGGCCAGGAAGAGCGGCTATTCGGTTTCCAATATCGGCATAGACGAGATCGAGCTGAGCCAGCCCTCAACCTTGTCGGACCTGCTGGCCACCCTTCCCGGCGTGACGGTATCCAACACCGGCCCCATCGGCGGCTTTTCCGCAGTCCGTATCCGTGGTGCCGAAGGTGAACAGACGCTGACCTTGATCGATGGCGTTCGCGTCAACGACCCCTCCTCCCCCGGTGGCGGTTTCGATTTTGGCAATTTGCTGATTGGCAATCTGGACAGAGTCGAGGTGCTGCGCGGGCCAAACTCGGTTCCGTGGGGCAGTCAGGCGATTGGCGGTGTGGTGAATATCATCACTGCCCGCCCCGGATCCGCCAACAACCGCGCCGTACGCGCTGAATATGGCAGCAACAACCGCACCAATCTGGTCGGCCAATATGGGATATCGGGCGACCGAATTTCGGCCAGCCTTGGCGGTGGTTTTTTCCGCGACGACGGAATATCCGCAGCGGCCAACGGCAGCGAGGCCGATGGCTATAAGCAATATGCGGCCAACGGGGCTTTTGAGGTCAAACTCAGCGACACGGTGAGCATCGATCTGCGGGGATTCTATTCGCACAGCCGTGCGGAACTGGATGGCTTCCCCCCGCCCTTTTACAGCCTATCAGACACACCCGAATATTCGACCGGCCAGCAAGTGATCGGCTATGCCGGTATCCATGCTGACATGGGAAATCTGAAGAACCGGATTGCCCTTACTGTCAACGACATCAACCGGGATAATTATGCTGCTCCCGGCGCAGCAGCACCTGACTTTTTGTCGCGCGGCCGGACGGAGCGGTTCGAATATCAGGGCGATTGGCAACTCGCCCCGCCAGTACGCGCCGTGTTTGGTGTCGAACATGAGAGGTCGCGATTCACCGACGGATTTGCACCCGCCAAAACCCGGCATTCGGGTGCATATGCGCAAGCTATCATAGATCCGACCGAAACGATAACCATCACTATGGGCGCCCGCGTCGACGACCACAAAAGCTTTGGCAGCAAAGCAACATTCAGTGCGAACGCCGCATGGCGACCCAAATCCCAAACGGTCATCCGCGCGGCCTATGGCGAGGGCTTCAAGGCACCGACCTTATATCAGCTCTTCAGCTTTTACGGCGATCCCGGTCTGCAGCCGGAAGTCGCCAAAAGCTATGAACTGGGCTTTGAGCAAGGCCTGCTTGAGGGTCAATTGCGTTTTGGCGCGACCGCGTTCCAACGGCGCACGCAAAACATGATTGATTTCGATCTACTTACCTACCGTTACAACAATATCATCCGTTCGCGCGCCAAGGGGATCGAAACCTTTGTCGAACTGCGCCCCAGCGACCATCTAAGCGTTCGTGCGAATTACAGCTATGTAGACTCAGAAAAGCGCGAAGACGGTGCCGCGAATTTCGTCCGCCATCTGCGCCGACCGGTGCACAGCCTGAACGCCAGCATCGATTGGCAAGCAATGGCTAAGTTGAAACTGGGCGCCGACCTGCGTCTCGCCAGCGACAGCCTCGATGGCTTTGGCGGCTCGGTGCGGATGGACGGCTATGCTTTGGTGGGTATTCGCGCCGCCTATGATGTCAGCGACGCACTCGAACTTTATAGCCGCGTCGAAAATGCAGCCGATGCCGATTACCAAACTGTCGCGGGCTACAAAGCCTATGGCCGTAACGCCCATATCGGGCTGCGCGCTAAATTTTAGGGAGTTGACGGTGGGCCGATGGCCGCTACCGTTGGAATGACAAGGAAGGGAATATGACTATGGCGAATGCAATGTTGAACCCAAAGACCGCTGCTTGGCCAGCGACGCTGGCAGGTGCAACCGTCCTCGGCAGCCTTGCGCTCGCCTGCATATTCCCTTTCGCTGCAATTGCGGCGCTTGCTGCGCTCACGCTTGATCGTCGCGCAGGCATCGCGCTGGTCGGTGCCGTCTGGGCGGCCAATCAGGCGGTTGGTTTTCTGCTGATGAACTTCCCGTGGGATGCGCAGGCCGTAGGACATGGTATCGCCATCCTCGCTGCGACACTAGCCGGATTTGGCGTGGCACGCATGGTCGCAAGCAAAGTCGAAGGAAGCGTGCTGCGCAGCGTTGCCGCACTCACCTCGGCCTTTGCCGTCTACGAAGTGCTGCTGCGCGCTTATGCCCAATTTGGCGGCGGGGCAGAGAATTTCTCCGCAGAAATCGTCACCGGTGTCGCAGTGAACGATGCAATGTGGTTTGTCGGTTTGCTTGCGCTGCGTTGGGCAATTGGCCAAGCCACGGGCGGAAAGGCAGTCGTCAGCCCCGCCCGCTGAATGTCCAACTCTGGATAGGCTCCCATGGGCCGCCGCGATAATAATGCGCGGCGAGCCCTGAGATTTCCAACGGTCGCGGTTCGAAGCCAGCTGAAAGCTCAGCGAACAACGCCTTGGCGACCGCCGGTTCGACCTTGTTCTGCACCGTGATATGCAAACGCGGCTTGGCCTGATCCTGCAGCGTCAGCAGGCCGTGCAAGTCAGCCGCCAACTCCTCGCGCATGGCTAGCAGTTCAGGGCATTCAACCCGATAGGCAACCCCCCGTCCTAAAAACATCACGTCGCGCAAATAGGCTTCAGGCTGCGGAAATTCATGGGCCAACCCTGCCAGCCGCGCCTTGATCTCCGGCCAATGCGACGGTGGCAGGTGGTGGAATAGCGTGATGTGCGCCTGCAAATAATTGCGCTCCGGCGGAAAATGCTTTGTCCTAAGCGCATTCGCCCAGGCCTGATCGGCCTTTCCCATGGTTGCGGTGACGATGATGGGCGCGGTTTCCGGCATGGATCGGGACTATGCGCAGTGGAAGCGCACCGCAAGATAGGGAGATTGCCGGAACCGGGCGAGGGTTTGGAGGGGGTACCGGCACCGGCCCCGGCGATGAGGGCGCACTAGCCGTGCCTCTCGCTGGAGTGAAACCGAGTATCTCGCATTCACTAATCGACTTGAGCGATATCAATGAGGGTTGCAGTGCATCGCCTTACTGACTTAGGTGTCAGTCGAGGGAGAGAAAATATGCGTTTAATTCCGCTTTTGCTGCTGGGTGTGTCGACACCCGCGATTGCCGCCGATCCTGCATTGGAACCTAAGCCTGCGAGTGAGGCTACGATTGCCGCGCAAAAGGCAGAGGAAGCGAACCTGCCGGTAGAGGACGGACGCGATCTGCAATTTGCGCAGCAGGGGTTCGTGGCTACCCGCACCGACCCGATCATCCGCGCCAAGGATGGCCGCCCGGTCTGGAACCTTGACGCCTATAAGTGGATGGAGGGCGAAGCCCCCGCCACCGTCAACCCCAGCCTTTGGCGGCACATGACCGTTCTGCGCCATCACGGACTGTTCAAAGTCACCGACAATATCTGGCAGGTGCGCGGGTTCGATGTGTCGAACATGACCGTCATCAAGGGCCAGACCGGCTGGATCCTGATTGACCCGCTGACCACACGCGAAACCGCTGCGGCTGCGCTCGAACTGGTGAACAAGGAACTCGGCCCGCGCCCGGTTACCGGCGTGATCTACAGCCACAGCCATGGCGACCATTTCGGTGGCGCGCGCGGCGTGACCAGTGAGGCCGATATCAAGGCTGGTAAGGTCGCCATCATCGCGCCTGAACATTTCATTGAAGAAACCGCGTCCGAAAATGTGATGGCCGGCGGTGCAATGGGGCGGCGCGCCAATTACCAGTTTGGCACCGGTCTTACGCCCGGCGCTCAAGGCCAAATGGGAAGCGGCATCGGCAAGGGAGTAGCTGGTGGAGAGATCACCTTACTGACGCCGACAGACACTATCCAGAAGACGGGAGACAAGCGTGTTGTCGACGGGGTTGAACTGGAATTCCAGATGGTCCCGGAATCCGAAGCACCTGCGGAAATGAATGTCTATGTGCCCGCCGCACGCACTTTCCTCGCCGCAGAAATCGCCACATGCACACTGCACAATGTACTAACACCGCGCGGGGCAAAAGTGCGCGATACACTGGCCTGGTCGCAATATCTGGGCGAAGCAGTAAATCTCTACGCGGGACGCAGTGATAATATCATGTCGAGCCATTGTTGGCCACGTTTCGGGCAGAAGGAAGTCGAAGGCTGGCTATCCGGGCATCGCGACAATTATCGCTACCTCCACGACCAGACGGTACGATTGATGAACCAGGGTTTGACCCAAACCGAAATCGCAGAGCGGTTGAAAGCCCCGCCTGCCCTCGCCAATCAATGGTTCAACCGTGGCTATTATGGCACCTACAGCCATAATTCGAAGGCCATCTACCAGCGCTATCTGGGTTGGTATGATGCGATTCCGGCCAACCTCAACCCGCACCCACCCGAGGAACGCGGTAAGCGTCTTGTGGCTGCTATGGGTGGCTCCAAGAAAGTGGTGGCAGAAGCCAAGCGCGCAATGAACGCCGGCGACTATCGCTGGTCCTCCGACCTGCTCCATCAACTCGTCTTCGCAGACCCCAAAAACGCGGAAGCGCGTGCCTTGCTGGCCGACAGCTATGAACAGCAGGGCTATCAGGCGGAATCGGCGATCTGGCGCAACCAGTACCTGACAGCAGCCAGTGATCTGCGGAAGGGCATGACGCCCAGTATTGCGACACAAAGCGTGGACATGATTTCCGCAATTGCGACGCCGTTACTGCTCGATTCCGTCGCGACACGGCTCAATCCGGACATCATCAAGGATCGGAAGCTGGCGATCAACTTTGTTATCCCCGACCGGCAGGAAAAGGCGAAGATCAGCGTCGGCAATTCGGTGATGTTTAGCGAGATGGGGGCGGCACATACAGCGCCCGACGCAACGGTCACTGGCCCGCGTCAGCTGTATCTCGCCATGCTGTTCCTGAAAATGCCGTTGGCCCAGTTAGAAGCGGCGGGATTAAAGATTGAAGGCGATAAAGCCGCTGTCGAAGCCCTACAGGCAGCGCTCGATCCGATGCCCACTGCCTTCAACATAGCCGAGCCGTAAGCGGGGTTACATTTCCCCCCGCTCGCGGCGGATTGCGTACCATTTTTCGACATTGGCATTATGCTCTTCGAGCGTTTTGGCAAAGATATGGCCGCCCGTGCCATCGGCGACGAAGAACAGATAGTCGGTCTTTTCCGGATTGAGCACCGCCTCGATCGCCGCTCGCGACGGATTGGCTATCGGGCCTTTGGGAAGGCCGACCATCGAATAGGTGTTGTAATCATTGACCGATGCGATTTCGGACTGGCGGATGCGCCGGCCCAGCGGCTTGCCCTTGGTGATCGGATAAATGATCGTAGGGTCAGCCTGCAGCATCATGCCGACTTTCAGCCGGTTCGAGTAAACACCAGCCACGATCCTGAGTTCGGATTTCTTGGATGTTTCCTTCTCGACGATCGACGCCAGCGTGACAGCCTCCTGCGGCGTTTTCACGACCGCATCGGAGCTTCGCTTGGGCCAAAGTTCGTCGATGGTCTTTTTCATGGCTGCCTGCATGCGCGCGACAACGGCAGCGCGTGCTTCTCCTTTTTCAAAGGCATAGCTGTCCGGCAGGACCGAACCTTCGGGCGGAACCGGGATCTGGCCGGTTAACCGGTCATTAGCCATCAGCCTTTCATAGACCATGATCGACGGCATGCCCTCAGGCACGGTGACCATGCGTTGCACGGTTTTTCCGCCGGTCAGGATCGACAGGATTTCGGAGTTGGAGGCCCGGGCGGGGATCAGGAACTCCCCGGTTTTGATGGTGCTGGAGGCTCCAAAAATCCGGGCCCGGTTAACAAAGGCATCGGCAGACTTGATCGCGCCCATATCCTCCAACTGCTCTGCAGCCGAGCGGATGCTGGCACCCGACTTGATGACAATCGCGGTCTCCTTCGCCAGCGGCCCGGCCGCATTCCATCCGTAGATGAAATTTCCTGCGATGATCAGGAACAGCAGGCCGCCCGCAACGAGCAGCCCTTTGAACAGCCGGTTCATTCGATCAGATGGCCTTTACGATAAGGCTGGCATTGGTGCCGCCGAAACCGAAACTGTTGTTGAGCGCCGCCTTGACCTCCCGCTTCCGGGCAACATGCGGAACAAGATCGACGCCCTCGGTGCCTTCGTCAGGATTGTCGAGGTTCAGAGTCGGCGGCACGATCTGGTCGCGGATTGCGAGGATACAGAAGATCGCCTCAACCGCGCCGGCGCCGCCTAAAAGATGGCCGATCGCCGATTTGGTGCTGCTCATCGATGCGCCGCTCAGATCATCTCCAAGCACACGCTTCACCGCGGCGAGCTCGATCGTGTCGGCCATGGTCGAAGTGCCGTGCGCGTTGACATAGTCAATGTCGCCAGCCTCAAGCCCTGCCTTGCGCAGCGCCATTCGCATGGCGAGTTCCGCACCCTTGCCTTCAGGATGCGGCGCCGTGACGTGATAGGCATCGCCCGAAAGGCCATAGCCAATCACTTCGGCATAGATTTTTGCGCCGCGCGCCTTGGCATGCTCATATTCCTCAAGCACCACCACGCCTGCACCTTCACCCATCACAAAGCCATCGCGGTCCTTGTCATAGGGGCGGCTGGCCTGTTCAGGACGATCATTGAAACTTGAATTGAGCGCGCGCGCCTGGGCAAAGCCGGCAACGCCCAGCGGGTTGATGGTGCTTTCGGCACCACCTGCCAACATGATATCGGCATCGCCATCCTTGATCATCCGCGCGGCATCGCCAATCGAATGCGCGCCGGTCGAGCAGGCGGTCACCACGGCATGGTTCGGGCCCATCAGGCCATATTTGATCGAAACCTGACCTGAGATCAGGTTGATCAGGCGCCCGTGTACGAAGTGCGGCGAAACGCGGCCCGGGCCTTTTTCGTGGAGCACGATTGATTCGCTCTCAATACCCGGCAGGCCGCCAATGCCCGAACCAATCGAGCATCCGGTGCGAGTTTTCAGGTCATCATCCATATCGGTGAGACCGGCATCTTCGAGCGCCTGTCCGGCAGCGTCGATGCCATAGACGATGAACGGATCGACCTGACGCTGGATCTTGTGATCGACACGCTTGTCGGGATCGAAACCCCAGGGATGGTCCTTGGGCTTTACTTCGCAAGCGATATGGCATTTCTGGCCACCGGCTTCTGCGTCGAAGCGGGTGATTTTCCCCGCGCCCGATCTTGATGCCAATAGGTTCGCCCAAGTCGTTTCAACATCGCCACCAAGCGGCGTAACCAGACCCAGACCCGTAACTACAACCCGACGCATGTGACGCTCTCCATCGTGCAATTGGTTCGCGCCCATTAAGGCGAGCGCGTACAAAAAAGCAAACGGCTTTCCAGCAGGTTCACGCCTGTCCGGAAAGCCGCCTGTAAATTTCGCTCATTCAGCTGCGCAAAGCAGCCCCAACTCAGCTGTTGGCGTTGATGAAATCGATCGCGTCCTTGACGGTCGAAATCTTTTCAGCCGCATCGTCGGGGATTTCGACGTTGAATTCTTCTTCGAACGCCATCACAAGCTCGACGATGTCAAGGCTGTCTGCGCCCAGATCGTCGATGAAGCTGGCTGCTTCGGTGACCTTGTCAGCTTCAACGCCGAGATGCTCGACTACGATCTTCTTTACACGATCCGCGGTGTCGCTCATTTTATGCCCCTTCTTGTTTGGGATTTGAATAACGAAATCCGCCCCTAATGCCCAGCAAGGCGGCTGGCAAGGGGGGAGTGCTTTTGTGGCCGACGAAGCGCGTCAGAGCATCGCCATCCCGCCATTCACGTGCAGTGTCTGGCCGGTGACATAGCCCGCATCTTTGGACGCCAGATAGGCGACGGCTGCGCCAATATCGCTACCCTCTCCCATGCGGCCCATCGGGATTCGCGCATTGAGCGCGTCTTTCTGCGCATCGGGTAAGACGTCTGTCATCGCGGTACGGATGAAGCCCGGGGCGACACAGTTGACGGTAACATTGCGGCTTGCGAGTTCTGCCGCCAACGCCTTGGACATGCCCACAAGGCCAGCCTTGGACGCGGCATAGTTGACTTGCCCCGGATTGCCGGTCGCGCCAACGACGCTGGTGATGGTGATGATGCGGCCAAAACGCGCCTTCATCATCGGCTTGGTCGCCGCACGCATCAGGCGGAAGGCCGCTTCGAGGTTGATCTTGATAACCTCTTCCCACTCCTCATCCTTCATGCGCATGGCAAGGTTGTCGCGGGTAACGCCGGCATTGTTGACGAGGATGTCGATCTGGCCAAGTTTTTCGAGAGCAGCCGGAACCAGCGCTTCCACGCTGTCCTTGTCGCCAAGGTTGCACGGCACGGCAACATGGTCACCGCCAAGTGAAGCACGGAAATCCTTCAGCTTTTCGACATTGCTGCCCGATACCGCGAGACGAGCGCCCTGCCCCGCCAACGCATGGCAAATGGCACTGCCAATTCCGCCCGAAGCGCCCGTGACAAGCGCGGTCATGCCTGTAAGATCGAACATCTTATTCTCCTGTGAAAACCGGTGTGCGCTTTTCGATGAACGCGTTGATCGCCTCATCATTGTCGCGGGTGTTGTGCGCAAGGCTTTGCATCGCCGCTGACATTTCGAGGATGTTCTTGAGGTCCGCCATTTGCCCTTCACGCAGCAGACGCTTGGTCATGCGCACGGCATGTGGCGGGTTGGCGGCGATCTTGGCGGCGATTTCGCGCGCTTTTGTCAGCAAGTCGGCGTCGGGAACGACGTGACTGACAAGCCCAATTTTCAGCGCTTCCGCCGCGTCGATCATTTCGCCGGTCAGCGCCAGTTCGGTCGCGCGGCTGAAGCCGACGATGCGTGGCAGCAACCACGCCCCGCCATCGCCCGGGATGATGCCCAGCTTGACGAAGCTTTCGGCGAATTTGGCGCTCTCGGCGGCCACACGCACGTCGCACATCGTGGCTAGATCAAGCCCGGCGCCAATCGCATGGCCGTTAACCGCCGCCACCACCGGCACCTCGAGCGCCTGGAACATTAACGGCAGGCGCTGGATGCCATATTTATAGTTGCGACGCGTTTCGACCGGATTGCCCGAACGCAGGCCGCCGCTATCGGGGCGCATCTGCTTCAGGTCGCCCCCGGCAGAGAAAGCCGTACCTGCACCTGTCAGGATTACACAACGTACTGAAATATCCCGGTCAGCCTCTTCAAAGGCATTGCAAATCGCATCCACAACAGCGACGTCAGAAATCGGATTACGCTTTTCGGGCATGTTAAGGGTGATCGTCAGGATCGATCCGTCACGTTCTTGCAACAGCATGGATTAAAGCTCCTTCAGGGCGGCTTCGATGTCGTCCATCGAAATGATACTGGTGGTAGCAACCTCGTCACCTGCGCTGCGCTTCACCATCGGCGAGAGCACTTTGCCGCCAAATTCGAAGAAATGGCTGACGCCGGCGTCACGCATCGCAATCGCTGATTCGCGCCAGCGGACGCGGCCGGTGACCTGTTCGACGAGCAGTTTGCGGATTTCATCGGGCTCGGAAACCGGTGCTGCCAGCACATTGGCAAAAACCGGTACATAAGGCGCATTGATCGCCGTCTGCGCCAGTGCATCGGCCATGCGGTCGGCGGCGGGCTGCATGAGCGGGCAATGGAAAGGTGCGGATACCGGCAGGAGGATGCCGCGTTTGATGCCATGATCCTTGACCAGCTCCACCGCGCGATCAATCGCGCCCTTATGGCCGGAAATCACGACCTGCGTCGGGTCATTGTCATTGGCAACGGTGCAGGTCTCTCCGTTCGCCGCAGCAGCTGCGAGTGCCTCCGCTTTTTCAATATCGGCACCGAGCAAGGCTGCCATCGCGCCGGCGCCCACCGGGACCGCCGCCTGCATCGCCTGCCCGCGCAGCTTTAGCAGCTTGGCGGTCGTCGCCAGATCGAAAGCACCGGCAGCACAGAGCGCCGTATATTCGCCAAGGCTATGGCCTGCAACGAAACTGGCCTCATCGGAGAGCTTCACGCCGCCTTCCTTCTCCAGCACGCGCAACGTGGCGATCGCATTAGCCATGATTGCGGGCTGGGCATTTTCGGTGAGCGTCAGGTCGGCCTCCGGACCTTCGCACATCAGCTTGAACAGGCTTTGTCCTAGGGCGTCGTCAACCTCTTGGAAAACCGCGCGCGCAACCGCACTTGCCTCGGCCAGCGCCTTGCCCATGCCGACAGCCTGGCTGCCTTGCCCCGGAAAGATGAATGCCCGCATGTTCGCTCCCTTATGCATCTTGTCGTTTCCAGCCGCCTATGGCGGGAAAGCCCGTGATGCAAGCAAGAGTGCGCGTCAGGGGATGATAGTTGTGAACAAATAGACCCCGAAAATGACAAGGTGGACGACGCCTTGCAGGATTGTCGTCTTGCCGGTCGCGAGGGCTTGCGCGCTGACCAGCAGCGTCAGCATCAGCAGCACCATCGACTTGCTGTCGAGCCCCAGCGCAATCGGCATCGCCATCGCAATGGAAAGCGCCGCAACGGCGGGGATGGTCAGTCCGATCGTCGCCAAGGCTGAACCGAGCGCGAGGTTAAGGCTGGTCTGCAGCCGGTTTGACAGAGTAGCGCGGACAGCAGCAACGCTTTCGGGCAAAAGCACCAGCCCGGCAATGATGACCCCGACCAGCGCGCGCGGCGCACCCCATTCCGCCACCATCTGCTCGACCGGCGCTGCCAATTGCTTTGCGAGCAGAACCACCGCAACAAGGCAGGCCAGCAATAAGGCAAAGGAGAGAGCGGCAGCGCGCGAAGTTGGGCGTTCGGCATGTTCGTCGACATTTGCCACCTTTTCCTTGGGCGGCAGGAAATAGTCGCGGTGCCGGAAGGTCTGAACACCAACGAAGGTCCCATAGAGGATCACCGACACAATCGCGACGAACGCCAGTTGCGAGGTTGAATAGACAGGCCCAGCTTCGGAAACGGTATAATTGGGCAGCACCAGACTGAAGACAGTTAACGCCGACAGCGTCGCCAGCGAAGCGCTCACGCCGGTTTGCTGAAAACTCTGTTCACGGTGCCGCAATCCGCCGATCAGAAGACAGATTCCGATAAGTCCGTTGAGAATGATCATGACCGCTGCGAACACGGTGTCGCGGGCCAGCGTCGCAGCGCCTTCTCCCGCAGCAGACATCAATGTGATTATGAGGCCCAACTCGATAACTGTTACTGCAAGCGCCAGCACCAGCGTTCCGTAAGGCTCGCCAATCCGGTGCGCGACCAGTTCGGCATGGTGGACTGCCGCGACCACAGCGCCCGCGAGCAAAATGCCGACCAGCCCCACCGGCAGCACCGCACCGAGGCTTGCCAATACACCCAGCAATGCGAGCAGCGGAAATGTCCAAACCCAGTGCGACAGCAATTTACCAAGCGTTCCCTGCATGGGGGCAATGTAGGCACAAATGACAGAAAGGAAAGGTCGGGATGCCGACTTTCCGAGCCACGCCTTCTGATAAGCAATTGCTTAAATGCCGGTTATCAGCGGCTGTCGGATGGACGGCAGCCGCTGCTCGCTACAATTGCCCCAGTTGAAACCGCAAGCACTGGAGCATCCTATGTCCGTCATCGAACCTACAAAACGGTGGGACCCCATCGTCAAACTGACCCATTGGGGGGTCGCGTCTGCCGTCATCGCCAACGCCCTTTTCACCGAAGAAGGATCGGGTTGGCATGTCTGGGTGGGTTATGCGCTGGCTGGTCTGCTCTTGCTGCGCTGGCTGTGGGGCTTTGTCGGCACCCGCAATGCCCGTTTTTCCGCCTTCCCCCCCAATCCGATGCGCGCCGTGCGCTACATAGTCGGAGCCCGAAAGGGCCAGCAAACACAGCATAGTTCACACAATCCGCTCGGCACGCTGATGGTATATGTCTTGTGGTCATGTCTGGCCGTCATCATCGCCAGCGGCATCGCCATGTCCGGCCCACCGCCTGCCAATCCTAATGTTCGTGAGGCTGGAGAGGCCTATGAGGCAGCTTCTTCCGAGGTGCGCGGCTATTCCGAAGAAGAAGGCGAGCAAGAGCGAGAAGAGCAGGAAGGTGGTGAATCGAGCGAAGGTGGCGAAGAGGTTCTGGAAGAAGTCCATGAAGTCGCGGTCAATCTGCTCTATGTCCTGATCGCATTGCACATATTGGGTGTCCTGTTCGAAACAATGCGGCATGGACGTGGAACCGTGGGAGCGATGATTCCCTTTATGAACCGAAGGAAGCCATGACGCGAAAAGTCGACAAACCAGCGACGACCGGCCCCGCAAGGGCCGGTCTGGTCGCTGTGATTGTCGGTATTCAGGCAATCGCCGCGATCTTTTTCATCGCCGATGCCATAGGCGATCTGGCGGCAGGCGAAATGGACTTTCACATATTGGTCGAAGCGCTGATCGCCTTTGCCTTGCTGGCAGGCGTCGGCATTGGCGCGCTGATGGCACGCCGCCTTTTGGCCGAGGCGCAGGAACGCGAACGCATATTGGCGATCGCCTCGGGCGCGCTCACCGAGCATATTCAGATGCGCTTTCGCGACTGGAAGCTGACCGATGCCGAAGCTGAAGTGGCGCTATTCGCCATCAAGGGCTGCGATGCCGCCGAGATCGCCCGGCTGCGTGGTGCGGCCCAAGGAACCGTGCGGGCCCAGCTAAGCCATGTTTACGCCAAGTCGGGCGTCGCTACCCAGGCCGAATTGGTCAGTCTGTTTATCGATGACCTGCTGCAGGTGGACTTGCGAAACCCGAACTAACCGATAGCGCCGAACGGTACGACCTTATTCGCGCTGTCATGCCCGATATCCGCTTCGCCCAGATAGCTGATACCGAAACGCTTACACCAGCGCCGCGCAATTTCCTCGGCCGTCTCGCCAAATGGGCGGTCATTCTCTGGTACATCGCTGACGCGGCCGAGGCGCAAGCCTGCAAGGCCGACCCCCTTCAAATGCTCTCCGACATGGAAAAAAGCGCGGTCGAAGGCATAGAGATATTCGCTGACTTCCTCGACCATCAAAACATGATCCTTAAGATCGGGCATCAGAGGTGTGCCGACGAGCATGGCGAGCGTCATCAGGTTGAAAGCCGCATATTTATGGCCTTTAAATATGTTTGATTCGAGAGACTTGGCATCACCTTTTACCAACCAGTCCAATGCTCGTTGAACAGCCTGATCGCCACCCTCCCGACGGATATCGGTCGGCATCGGGCCGTGGACAGGCCAGCCGATACCTGCCTTATACAACGCCGCCAGCAGGTTGCCCTGATCGCTATAGCCAAGATAGCTTTTCGCTCGGGCCGGAGCCTTGAGCCGTTTCACTGCATCTTCGGCAATCCGGCAAGCGCCGTAGCCGCCGCGCACAAACCAGACGGCATCAAATGCAGGGTCGTTGGCCAGGCGTACAAACGCTTCCAGCCGCTGCTTGTCGGTTCCTGCGAAATGACCATTTTCGACGAAGCATTGCTCATCAAAGACCAGTTTGGCTTCGGGATGGCTTTGTGCGGACAATGCAACCACCCGCTCGGCATCCTCGCGGGTGAAGGGAGTCGAAGGCGCACAAATGCCGATCCTCATAACCCCTCTCCTTTAAGCGATTGCCAAAATTGCCCTCGCGCAATAGCGGGGCTGGATGTCAAAAAACAAATCCTATTTCTTTTGCGGTATTGGCGGCTCGGGTATGTTGCCGCTGGCCAATATCGTCCGCGATGGTGGAGCAAAGGTCGCTGGTTCAGATCGCGCGCTCGACCAGGGGCGCCTCGCACCGAAGTTCGAATGGCTGCAGAGCCTGGGTATCGACATTTTTCCGCAAGATGGCAGCGGGCTGACCAGTGGCGGCCAAATACTGATCGCATCTGCCGCAGTCGAGGACAGCGTGCCCGATGTCGCTAAGGCCAAGGAACTGGGTTGCACGCGCATGACACGTGCCGAACTGCTTGCCCAATTGTTCAATGCTGCTCCGCGCTCGGTCGCGGTTGGCGGCACCAGTGGGAAGTCGACGGTAACCGGCATGATTGGCTGGATATTGACCGACGCCGGGATGGATCCGACCATAATGAATGGCGGGGTGATGAAGAATTTCGTCTCGGAAGGCACACCCTTCGCCAGTGCCCGTGTGGGCCATGGCGGGGTTTTTGTGTCCGAGGTCGACGAAAGCGACGGTTCGATTGCGCTTTTCCGCCCGGAAGTCGCTGTGCTCAACAATATCAGCCTTGACCACAAGTCGCTCGATGAATTGCGCCAGTTGTTCGGTGATTTCGCCAAAACAGCGAAACGCGCAATCTGGAACGCGGACGATATCGAAACCGTAGCTCTTTTGGCTCCCATGGGATTGCAGGACGCGATCAGTTTCGGCTTCACTGACCGGGCAGATGTACGCGCAGTCGATGTTATCGAAATGCCGCTGGGCAGCCGCTTTACACTGAAAGCCAATGGCCAGAGTTGGCCCGTGACATTGCAGGTTCCAGGACGCCACAATATCGCCAACGCCCTCGCCGCTATTGCTGCCGCGCTGGCGCTTGATGTGCCGGTCGCGCAGGCGGTCCATGGGGTGGAACGCTTTGCGGGGCTGGCCCGGCGCTTCGACATTGTCGGTATCGCAGGTGGCATCACTGTAATCGATGATTTCGGTCATAATCCGGACAAGACGGCAGCGACGCTGGCGACGCTGAAGGCTTTTCCGGGCCGCATTATCGCATTTTTCCAGCCGCACGGCTATGGCCCGATCCGGGTGATGGGCAATGAGCTGGCCGGGGTTTTTGCAAAACATCTCAACCGCGATGACTATCTGATCCTGTGCGATCCGGTCTATTTTGGCGGTACGGTCGACAAGTCGCTTGGCAGCCAGTCGATCACCGACGCCGTCGTCGCGGCGGGCAAGCAGGCAGAATATATTCCGAGCCGCGAAGACTGCGGCAACCGCATCGTCGAACTGGCGCAACCCGGCGATCGCATCGTCATCATGGGTGCGCGCGACGATACGCTGAGCGGCTTTGCCGCCGATCTGCTGACGCGCCTTGTGAAAGCCAGTGTTTGACTTGAACCCGTCATGCCAGTTTGCCATGGGTCGGCGATGAAGAAACTGCTCCTCGCTTTCACTGTCCTCGCTTTGCCCGGCTGCGCCAGCACCCGCATGGCGAATGAGACGGTCGCGCCGGTTGATATCCGTATCATCGGCATCAACGACTTTCACGGCCATCTCGATCCACCCAAGGCAACGACCGAAGTTCCCAACGAAGCAGGCGTAAAAGTCCGCATCCCATCCGGCGGCGTCGCCTATCTCGCCTCTGCCATCGACTCGCTGAAGGCGGATGCACCGAACAATGTCGTGGTGGCTGCAGGCGACCTGATCGGTGCCTCGCCGCTTTCCTCCTCGCTGTTCCTCGACGAGCCCTCGATCATGGCAATGGGCATGGTGGGGCTGGAGTTTAACGCGGTTGGCAATCATGAATTCGACCGCGGCACCGAAGAATTGCTGCGCATGCAGAGCGGAGGCTGCGAAAAGTTCACGCAATCCGAGCCGTGCCGAGTCGACAAACCCTTCCCCGGCGCGAAGTTCAAAATGCTGGCTGCGAACACAAAGAGGGCCGATGGCAGCACCCTGTTCCCGCCCTTCGCGCTCAAGAATTTCGGCAAGGGCAAGGCGCAGGTGACCGTGGGCTTCATCGGCATGACGCTCGAAGGGACCGCGAACCTGGTTTCTGCCGGACGGATCAAAGGCATCAGCTTTGCCGATGAGGCAGACACCGCCAATGCCTTGGTCCCGCAACTCAGGAATGCAGGTGCGGATGTCATCGTCGTGTTGGTTCACGAAGGGGTGAACAACAGCGGCGATATCAACAATCCCAAATGTGATGGCGTTTCGGGGACTTTGTTTCCGATACTCGACCGGCTGGACCCGGCTGTCGATCTGGTCGTTTCTGGCCATACGCATCAGAGCTATGTCTGCGACTATGCCAATATCAACCCGGCCCGCCCGATCCTGCTGACCAGTGCCGGTTCGCGCGGTCAGGTCGTGACCGGTATCGATCTGAAGGTCGACCCCCGAACCGGCAAAATCCTATCCAAAACCGCGCGCAATGTGGTGGTGCAAAGCGAGGCCTTCTCCAATGCGCGCGGCGAAGTGCCTCTGGTCGAAGGCTTCCCTATCTTCGCGCCGCGTGCTGATCTGGCAGCGCTGGCCAGCCGGTATCGGGAAGCGGCGAAGGCAGAGGCCAACCGCGTGGTCGGAACGCTAGCGGGCGCTGCGACGCGCGACCGCGGCAAGACCGGCGAGAGCGTGCTGGGCAATCTGATCGCAGACGCCCAGCTCTCGGCAACCGCGGGTGCCGAAAATGGCGGCGCACAGATTGCCTTCATGAACCCCGACGGCATCAGGGCCGATGTTGTGCCGGACGCCGACGGTAACGTCAGCTTCGGAATCGTTTTCGCAGCGCAACCCTTCGGCAACACGCTGATCACCAAAACGCTGACGGGAAACCAGATTATCGGAATATTGGAGCAACAGCTCAATAATCCGGACTGGTACCGCATTCTTTCTCCATCGAGCGGCTTCCGCTTCGGATATGACCTGTCACGTCCCATTGGCCAGCGGGTATTGTTTGCGACGCTGAACGGCGTGTCGCTTGACGCCAACGCATCATACCGCGTCACTGTCAGCGACTTCCTGTCAAACGGTGGCGATGGCTTTTCGCTGTTCAAGGATGGCACCGATCCGGCAGTGGGGCCCACCGATCTGGAAGCTTTCATTGCATTCCTGTCGCGTGGCGGAACCACTGCGCTGCCAACGCTCTACCGGGTCGAGAACAAAACCCCGCAATAATCCGCCAAAACCCTTGCATTCCCAGCCATTCCGGCGTAGTGGCGCGCCTTCGCCCGGGACTGCCCGGCCGAAATGAAGAAAGCCGGAGGGGCGCTCGCATGGGGCGACGTCAGCGATCGGTAAGAGAAGGAAGACGCCCATGCCGTTGTACGAGCATGTTTTTTTGGCGCGTCAGGACCTGTCACAAGCACAGGTAGATGCGCTGGCTGAAAATGCCACCAAGATCGTCGAAGAGAATCAGGGCAAGGTCGTGAAGACCGAAACCTGGGGCCTTCGCAGCCTTGCCTACAAGATCCAGAAGAACCGCAAGGCGCATTTCGTGATGCTCGACCTTGACGCTTCGGGCGATGCCATCGCCGAGCTGGAACGCCAGACCCGCATGAACGAAGATGTGATCCGTTACATGACCGTCCGCGTGGACGAGCATGAAAAAGGCCCGTCGGTGATGATGCGCAAGCAGGAACGCAGCGACCGTGGTGATCGCGGTGGCTTTGGCGACCGTCCTGACCGTGGCCCCCGCCCCGACCGTGGTGATCGCGAAGCCCGCGCTCCCCGTGCTCAAGAGGAGATCTGATCCATGGCACGTCCGTTTTTCCGTCGCCGCAAGTCCTGCCCCTTTTCGGGCAAGGATGCTCCGCGCATCGACTATAAAGATACCCGCCTGCTTCAGGGTTATATCTCTGAACGTGGTAAGATCGTTCCCAGCCGCATCACCGCCGTTTCGGCGAAGAAGCAGCGTGAACTCAGCCAAGCCATCAAGCGTGCACGCCATCTTGGCCTCATGCCCTATGTCGTGAAGTAAGGAGAAGACCCATGGAAATCATCCTGCTTGAACGCGTGGAAAAGCTGGGCCACATCGGTGATGTCGTCACCGTGAAGGACGGTTACGCCCGTAACTTCCTGCTTCCCAACAAAAAGGCGCTTCGCGCCAACGAAGCCAACCGCAAGGTTTTCGAAGCCAATCGTGCGAAGATCGAGGCAGACAATGCCAACCGTCGCGGCGATGCCGAAAAGCATGCGACCAATGTCGAAGGCAAGCAGATCGTCCTGATCCGCGCGGCTTCGAACACTGGCCAGCTTTATGGCTCGGTTTCGGTCAAGGACATCGTTGACGGCCTGAATGCACAGGACGCGAAGGTTTCGAAGGCGATGATCGTTCTCGAACGCCCGATCAAGACCCTCGGCGTGTTCGACGTCAAGGTCGTTCTGCACCCCGAAGTTTCGGTGACCGTCACCGTCAACGTTGCGCGTTCGGACGATGAAGCCGAACTGCAGAAGGACGGCGTCAACGTCATCGACCAGATGTTCGAAGACGAACAGGCTGAACTCGCAGCCCAGGCCATCGAAATGGCCGAAGCCCGCGAAGCTGCGGCTGACGAAGCCGATGCCGCCGACGCAGCCCGTATCGAAAAGCTGAAAGAAGAACAGGCCGCCGCCAAGGCAGCCGAAGGTCTTTCGGCTGACGCAGGCGAAGACGAAGCCAACTAAGCTTCCGTCGCAGACGCAAACAAAGAGCCGCCCCGCCACACGCCGGGCGGCTTTTTTGTTGCGCCCAACACAACTTTGGGCGCGGAGCTTAACAACGCATAACCGGAGAAAATTCTCTTTGCTTACTTAGATTCTAGCCTGCCCGACTATTCAGGAATCCCTAGGCATGCAATTTTGATGGTATTGGAAAAAGAGATGATTGGTGGCCTGTACCGTCATTGAGTGACCAGCAACTTTCAGCGCCAGGCTCGCAAACCAGTAATACATTGCAAGCGCAAAGCGCTTACGAAAGGCCGCACTAATGTCGGCCGGTCGACAAAGACGACATACAGCATCGTCTGAGTTGTAACGCAATGTTGACCGTGACATAGATCACAGCACCACGACCTTAGTATCCACCATTGCCAAGCACAATAAATCTGGCAAGGTTGCGGATTAGGCTGTTGGGGACAAAAGCAGAATGATGAAGCGGTTGACGGTATTGGCAACGGCAATGTTGCTTCCATATGGGGCAAGCACACAGACTGTTGAGCCAGCCAAGACGGTACTGACGCCGCTTGTAACGTCCGCTCCGCGCCTACCGTTCGATGCCAATAGTCCGCAGACATGGGCCCCACTCACCAAATACCCGATTGACAAGCTGCCTCCGGAAATGGCCGATGCTGTTAGGATGTACGAACGCATTGTTGGCCCCGCCAACGCTATGGCCCCCGTAAGTACTGGTGTTGGTGGACCGCAGTTTGTTATCAACGCGGCCGTTCCGGTAAAAAACAATATCCTCGTGCGCCCCAAAACCTGTCTGCCGGAGAAGCAAACGATATCTGCACGCTGGCTTCCGCTGAACCAAAACCCTGAAGAGTCTCCCGAAAGCTATTATGGCGACGGGGTAAACTGCGCACCTGATGGATATGGAATGCTAACCTATCGCAATGGTACAGTATGGATCGGAGAGGTCGCGGAAGTCTATCACAGTCAGTATATAGAAAAAAATGGATCAGAGAAAGCTTTGAAAAAGAAACAAAGCTTTATCGCGGTTGTGCCAGTTGGCGTCGGCATTTTGCGAACAAGAGATCGAAAAAAATATGGTGGAGGTTTGATCGTACGATCTGTGTTCAAATCGAAGGCTGATGTTACGCAACTGCCGATGCCGCTCCAGCAAGACCCTCAATTGAAGATTTATGCCATACCCAAAACGATCGTTCCGGTCGGGCGACTATACGAAACTAATTATGCTGTTGGTCTCGATCATGCTGGAAATGGACAAGGTCAGCTATTTTATGCAGATGGTAACCGCCTAACCGCGCTTTTCAAAAATGCAGTCGTCGCTCCAAAAGCCATTGGTCGACATTATCTACCGAACGGCGATCAACGTTCTGGCGAGGTCGCGTTCACAGGTCGATCAGGGGTAAAATTGACAGGAATTGTTGAAGAAACACTCCGAAATCCAGATCCGATTAGCAAAGTTCCTGCCGGAAAATATCTGTTCTTCCATAGAAGAGGAGAAGACGGGGATTGGGTGCGAGAGCTGATTAGACCGCTGGGTGAAACATTGTTCGCCGGTGGACCAAAGCCCGCACATTGTTTGGAGCCAAGCTTTCGGCCGGCGGATTGGGTGACTTTTTGGCCAATGTGTCGTGACAAGGGAACCAATAAACAAGGGAAATCTGTCCCGGCCTTTTCTGTCTCTTTCTCTCCAAATGGAGAGCAAGCTATTTGGGAATATTTCGGTGATGGAGCAGGTTCGCAGGACGACCGCGAAAAGTGGCAATTTTTCTGGCAGCAACTGGATTCATCAGGGAAGCTAGTGCGTTCTGTCGCTGCTAATATGCTAACTACAGCGCCCGTATTCGGACCGGTTGGTTTTGCCCGTGCATCTGATTCAAAGGGAGAGTTTGCTGGAGAGTTTCTGGGGCTAGTACCTAATGGACCTGGCACATGTCGGCTATGGGAAGAGAAAGGTAGCGAACCATGCTTTTATGCCAATGGTGTACGAACCGATGAAATTCACCTAGCCCGACAGGAACTAAAGGCGCTCGAGTTAGAGACTAAACGTGAAAATGAGCGTATCGCGGCAGAACGTGCAGCCGAAAGGCAGCGCATAGAATTGGTACAACAAAACCACGAAATCAAGCTAGCAGAGGCACGGCGGCAGGCGGAGCAAGCAGAAATTGATGCCGAAAATGCAGAGATCGATGCGCAAAATGCTGCCCAAGGCAACCCGATCGCCAATGTTTTTGCAGATTTGAATGACAAATTCAGGGTTGCGGCAGAAGAAAATCGACGCGGCTGGGAAGAGGTTGACGCGATCAACGCCGAGCAGCGCCGACAGGCTGAGGAACGCGCTGCAGCGGCAAGAGCCGAGCAATCCCGCCAGGCTCAAGTCAATGCCGAGGCATCACAGGCAAGAAACCAGCAAATCGCACAAGCGCAGGCACAAAGTGCTGCCGAAGCACAACGACGTCACAAGGAAGTCCGGGCTAGGCTGGAAGCAGCGAAGCAGAAAGCGGCTGCGGACCGGGCGATTGCATCTCAAGCCTCCGTCAATCAAAGCAATGGCAATGGCACAGCTGGCGGTCAGGCAAGCGCGGCTGCTGTAAATATCATATGGCTGGAAGGCGTCGTGATATGCCCCGCGAAGGAAGGCTTCATAGGCAGTACAATGTGCCACGGCCCTTTCCAAAATGCGCTTGTGAACCTTACCGTGCCTGCCGAAATTGCCAGAGCATGCGGCACAAGTCAGCCGGTTCGCAATATGGGGACACTAGCGGGGAACCGCGTTTACGGTTGCGGTTTCGGCATCAATCCGACGCAGGACAGCTCACCGCATATCGATCAAGCCAATCGTTTTGGTATTAATGTGCCTAACCGGCAAATTTACCGCTGCCCGCAAACCCAGTCGACTATTTGCCGCTAAGAATGTAAATTCAGGACAGTTCCGCCCCCTCCCCCCTCAAGCCCCGCAAAGCTGCTCCGCCAGCGCGTGGCCCATATCAGCCTCGGGGAACACCACCTTGGAAACGCCCAGCCGGGTCAGGATCAGGCCGTGCTGGCGGGTCGAAGCCTTCGCCCAGATATCCTTGATGCCCAACTCCTGGAGCGCGAGGACGGAGAGCACGCTGCCCTCCAGGCTCGCGCCGATCGCGACCACGGCATAGTCGACCTCGTTCACGCCCAGCGCGCGCAGCGCCTCTGCCTCGGTTGAATCCGCCTGCACCACATGCGGCAGGTCGTCGGCGAGTTTCTGGACAATATCGGCATTGCCATCAATGCCGACCACCTCATGCCCCAGCTCGACCAGACGCAGCGCAACAGCCTCGCCAAAGCGGCCAAGGCCGATCACCGCGACGCTTTTCTTCTCCGCGTTTTTTGCTTTCCTAGCCAATGAGAACCTCCTCTTTTGGGTAATGGTAAAATACGGGTTTGCCGCGTGACGCAAGCGCCGCGAACAAGGTAATCGGGCCGACCCGCCCGACGAACATCAGGAATATCAGCAGATATTTGCCGGAATCGGTGAACTGTGCGGTAACGCCGGTGGAGAGGCCGACGGTAGCGAAGGCCGAAACTGCCTCAAACATCGCATCGCGCGGGGCAATCTGCGGCGAAAGCGCGACGAGCAGATAGCCGAGCCCGAGCACCAGCACCGTCGCGAGCGCGACAACCGAAATGGCACGCCGCTGATTATGCTCCCCGATGCGGCGACCGAATGCCTCGACATCGGGCTTGCCGCGGATTTCGGACCAGATGATCAGCAGGATGACGACCACCGTCGCCACCTTGACGCCGCCCGCAGTCCCCGCGCTGCCCCCGCCGATGAACATCAGGATAGAGGTGAGCATCAGCGACTGGTCGGAAAGCTCCCCGATATTGACCGCGTTGAACCCCGCGGTGCGCGCGGTGACCGACTGGAACAGGCCGTTGAGCACATGCGCGTGCGGCTCCATATTGCCCATCGTCGCGCCATTTTCCCATTCAAGTATTATGAACAGCAGCGCGCCCGCAACCAACAGGAAGGCATAGCCATAGAGCGTCAACCGCCCGTGCAGCGAAATCCGCTTCCAGCCGCGCTGCGTCCACATGTCGCGATAGACCGGATAGCCGATGCCCCCCGCGACAACCGCCGCCATGATCGGGGTGAGGAACAGCCAGTCCGATTGGAAGCCCATCAGATTATCGCTCCACAGCGCGAAACCGGCATTGTTGAAGGCAGAAACCGCGTGGAAGAGCCCGTTCCATGCCGCGTCCGCCAGCGGCTGGCCATGGCCAAGCGCAAGCCAGCCAAACAGCCAGAGCCCGACTATGGCTTCGAAGGTGAAGGTGAAGGCGACGATGATCTTCAGCAGCGGGCGGACATTGCCCGGGGTGATCCCGCTATTTTCCGCCGCCAGCCCGCGCCTGATGCCAAAGCCCATAGTGCGGCTGAACAAGGCCACGAGCAGCACCGAGGCGCTCATAATGCCAAGGCCGCCCAATTGGATCAGCACGAGGATCGTCAGCTCACCCTGCCCCGACCAGTGGTTGGGCACATCGAGCGTCGACAGCCCGGTGACGCACAGCGCCGAGACAGCGGTGAACCAGGCGTCGACAAAAGGCGTCCCCTGCCCGCTTTCAGTCGCCGAGGGCAATGACAGAGCAAAAGCGCCGAGCAGCGAGACGAGGAAGAAAAGCAACGGCACGATCTGCACCGGCCGCGCGAACAAGAGGTTCACCAACCGGTCGAGCGTGCCGACGGCGAGCCGTTCTACAAGATGTTCGGGATGATGTGGTTGTTCCGCCAAGACTTTCCCCTCTGCCGCAGGGCCTTAACGGCAATGATTGTGCTGGGGAAGAAAAATGCCGTGGCGATGCCACAGCCAGTGCACAGAGCATCGTCATTCCCGCGAAGGCGGGAATCCATCACCGGCTATTCAAATTTACTCGTCCGGTGATGGACCCCCGCCTTCGCGGGGGTGACGAACTTGGGGTGAAGGTAGGGAGAAAAAACTATCCGGCGTCCTCAATAACCCATCAGACTCATCACTTCCTTGCGGCTCGACTGGTCGTCAAGGAAGCAGCCGAGCAGTTTGGAAGTGACCATATTGACGCCGTGCACCTTCACCCCGCGCCCGGTCATGCAGCCGTGCTGCGCCTCGATCACCACCGCGACGCCTTCTGGCTTCAGATGCTCCCAGATGCAGTTCGCGACCTCTGCCGTCAGCCTTTCCTGCACCTGCAGGCGGCGGGCAAAACCGTGGAGGACGCGGGCGAGCTTGGATATGCCGACAACACGGTCGGTCGGCATGTAGGCGATTGAGGCCTTGCCGATGATCGGCGCCATATGATGCTCGCAATGCGACTGGAACGGAATGTCCTTGAGCAGCACCAATTCGTGATAGCCGCCTACTTCTTCAAAAGTGCGCGAAAGATGGACAGAGGGGTCTTCGCCATAGCCGGCGCAATATTCGCGCCAGGCACGACCGACACGGCGCGGTGTATCGATCAGGCCTTCACGGCGCGGATCGTCACCCGTCCAGCGGATCAGCGTCTTGATCGCTTCAAGCACCTCGTCTGGAACGACAACCTTGCCACTCTCGTCAATCTCGTCATCATAGTGAATGTGCGCGATGGGAAACACCATTTCGGGTCTGTTCATGCTGGTCCTCCTGCCGATCAACTCGGTCTATGGCCTATCCAGCTACGCTCGCCCGCCTTTCCATTCCATACAGCCAAAGGCCTTTAGGGTTAATCACCCGATAGCCTGCCCCGTTTTCGCCCAGTCAGCGAGGAAACCTTCTATGCCCTTGTCGGTCAGCACATGTTTGAACAGCCCTTTGATCACCGAAGGTGGAGCGGTCATCACGTCAGCACCGATCTTTGCCGCCTCAAGCACATGGATGCCATGGCGCACGCTGGCGACGAGGATTTCGGTACCGAAATCATAATTGTCGTAGATCAGGCGGATATCGGAAATCAGGTTCATCCCGTCAAAGCCATTGTCGTCATGACGACCGACGAAAGGCGAAATGAAGGTCGCCCCTGCCTTGGCCGCGAGCAGCGCCTGGTTGGCCGAGAAGCAAAGCGTGACATTGACCATCGTGCCGTCGCTGGTCAGCGCCTTGCAGGTTTTGAGACCGTCGATGGTCAGCGGCACCTTGATGCAGACATTGTCGGCAATCTTGCGCAGAACCTCCGCCTCTTTCATCATTGTCGCATGATCGAGTGCGACGACTTCTGCCGAGACCGGCCCGTCGGTCAACCCGCAAATCTCTTTGGTCACTTCCATGAAATCGCGGCCCGATTTCATGATCAACGAAGGGTTGGTGGTTACACCATCCAGCAGGCCGGTTGCGGCCAGTTCCTTGATGTCGTCGATTTCGGCGGTGTCGGCGAAGAATTTCATTGGTGCGCAGCTCTCAATAGATGGGTGGAATCACTTCACCGCCTATAGGCAAAAGCGCCATCGCTTGGACAGCGCTATATTGCGCCTATTTGAGCAAACCGAACACGGCGATCAGCATCGGGTCATTGGTCTTCTGCGGATTCGCGCGGATGCCTTCTTCCTCAAGCCCGATCGCCGCCCAGATCGCATCGTCGGCCTTGCGGGTGATATCCTGACCGAGCGCCTGCATATCAAAGCCGGTGACCGACTGGACCGCGCGGTTGATCACCTGATCGTCGAACAGGCGCAGCCCTTCGGAAATGCCCGGCAGCATGGCGTCGAACAGCGCAATGCCCATCTTTCCGCGCAGGAACCGAGTGGCGGCTTGCGGCCCGCCGCGCACGATTTCGTCGGCAGCTTCGATGCTGACCATCCGGATCGTATCGGCAATCAACGGGGCGGCACGCTCGGCACCTTTTTCGGCAGCCCGATTGAGTTGGCGATGCAGCCGGTCGCGGAAGGACTGGCTTTGCAGCACAACCGACAGGATTCCCGTCCCGCGACTGCCACCCAACCGGTCAGGCAAGGCAATGCGCGCAACCGAGTGATCGTAGAAACCACCGGGTTGCAAAAGCAGTGCGAACGCATTTTGCGATGCCGCCACCAGCAACCGGCGAATGACTTCGGCAAGGCTGTAGCGCGGACCGGACGCGCAGCCGGCCAGAGCGAGCGTCGCCCCTGCTGCACTCGCAAGCAAAAACTGGCGGCGTTCAAACACTATCGACATGAAACGACTCCTCCCAAACCCTATCGCGTTTGAATATCAGAAAAATTCCGTCTCTGCCATGAATGGGACGCCAAATACGTGACGCAGCGATGGGCGCACCCTATATCCGCCGGATGAATCGTCCCCGTCCCTCCGGCAAGCGTGTGCGCGTGGTCCTGTTGACGCAAGTCATCGGGCCGCTCGACTATCGCCTGCCCGACTGGATGGAAGCCGATGTCGGTTCAGCGGTCGTCGTACCTCTGGGGCCGCGCAAGATGGTTGGCGTGATCTGGGATGACGGCGTATTCGGCGACGAGGCGGTCGAGGAGCACCGCCTGCGCAACGTGTTGGAGGTTATCGACGTCCCGCCTATCAAGCGCGGTCTGAGAAGGCTCGTTGATTGGGTCGCCGACTATTATTTGTCTAACCATGCTGCCGTGTTGCGGATGGTGATTTCATCCTCTGCCGCGCTGTCAGCCGGAGGAACTGTCACCGAATATCGGCCTTCAGGAATTGAGCCCGCCCGGTTGACCCCGCAACGCGCAGCTGCGCTGGATGCTTTGGTGGACGTGCAAGGGCTGGTGCGTGAGCTGGCCGAACAAGCGGGCGTCAGTGAAGGCGTGATCCGTGGGCTGGTAAAAGTTGGCGCGCTGGAGCCGGTGACAGTCAGCATCGATGCGCCCTTTGCGGCACCGGATCCGGAGCATCATCGTCCAGAACTATCTGACCTACAGGAAGCTGCTGCCGGGGTGATGCGCGATGCGGTGAAACAAGGCGCGTTCGAGCCGATTGTGCTCGATGGCGTTACCGGTTCGGGCAAGACCGAAACCTATTTTGAAGCGGTCGCAGAAGCTCTCAAGACTGGCAAACAAGTGCTTGTCTTGCTACCGGAAATTGCACTCACGCAGCCCTTTCTTCAACGCTTTGAGGCACGCTTCGGGGTCGAACCTGCAACATGGCATTCGGGGATGAAACAGTCGCAGCGCCGCCGCGTGTGGCGCGGCGTAGCCGAGGGACGGGTGCAAGTCGTCGCCGGTGCACGCTCGGCACTGTTCCTGCCTTTTGCCAACCCCGGACTGATCGTCGTCGACGAGGCGCATGAGATCAGTTTCAAACAGGAGGATGGCGTGCGCTATCATGCGCGCGACGTTGCCGTGATGCGTGGCAAGTTTGAAGGCTTCCCGGTCGTGCTGGCGTCGGCAACCCCAGCGCTTGAGAGCCGCCACATGGTCAGCATCGGCCGCTATAAGGGCCTGGAAATCCCATCACGCTTTGGCGCTGCGAAGATGCCACGGATCGAAGCGATCGACCTGACGCAGGATCAGCCAGAGCGCGGCCACTGGATTGCCCCTACATTGCTCAAGGCGCTGGAGGAAAGGCTGGAACGCGGCGAGCAGAGCCTGCTGTTCCTCAACCGCCGAGGTTATGCGCCACTCACCTTGTGTCGCAATTGCGGACATCGGTTCGAATGCCCCAATTGCACTGCATGGATGGTCGAGCACCGGCTGGTCCGCCGCCTTGCCTGCCATCATTGCGGCCATGTGATGCCGCCGCCTGACGCCTGCCCCGAATGCAGCGCCGAAGACAGCCTCGTCCCCTGCGGGCCCGGGGTCGAGCGCATC
The DNA here is from genome assembly GCF_035329025.1 of Sphingorhabdus sp. Classification (GTDB taxonomy): domain Bacteria; phylum Pseudomonadota; class Alphaproteobacteria; order Sphingomonadales; family Sphingomonadaceae; genus Sphingorhabdus_B. The sequence continues at coordinate 39,028 of NZ_DAOLHN010000011.1, forward strand.
TGCGACGAGGTGCAGCGCATGTTACCCGAGGCGCGGACCATCGTCGCAACTTCAGACACATTATGGTCGCCGGAAAAGGCCGCCGAATTTGTTGCACTGGTCGAGAATAAGGCCGTAGACATCATCATCGGCACGCAATTGGTGACCAAGGGCTATCACTTTCCCGAACTGACGCTGGTGGGTGTGATCGACGCTGATCTTGGTTTGGAGGGCGGCGATTTGCGCGCCGCCGAGCGCACCTTCCAGCAGATCGCGCAAGCCGCCGGGCGGGCAGGTCGAGCAGAGAAGCCCGGCGAAGTCTTCATCCAGACTCGCAATCCGTCGCACCCTGTGATCGCGGCACTGGTCGAAGGCGATCGCGATGCCTTTTACGACGCCGAAACCGCGCAACGCCGCCGCGCCGGCGCCCCGCCTTTTGGGCGTTTCGCCGCGATCATCATCAGTTCTGAAGATGAACGCGAAGCCATCGAAGCTGCGCGCGCAATCGGCGGTTCGGCTCCTGAAATTGAGGGGATGCACGTCTATGGCCCCGCTCCTGCTCCGCTCGCCATGCTGCGCGGGCGGCACCGGCAACGCCTGCTGGTTCACGCCCAACGCTCGGTCGAGCTGCAGAATATCATGCGCGAGTGGCTCGGTGGCCTACAATTCCCGCGCGGGGTGCGCGTCGGGGTGGATGTAGATCCATACAGCTTCCTGTAAGCCAAAATTTGCTCTACCCTTAGCCGTCTTATTCCTATAACACAGCATATCGATGTTCTTCCGCCGATCCAAAACCCCTCCCCCGACCAATATCGACAGCAGACTGGCGGCGTTCGACCGTGCCTATGCCGGGATGTTTCCCGGCGAAGCAAAGCCTTGGGAAAGCACGACACCTGCAGCATCGCCGTCAATCGAAACTGCGAAGAAATGGTTGCTCGGCAAAACCCGTTGGTGGTGGTTCACCCGTGCCAGCGCTGGCCTGTTGCTGCTGTTCATCCTGATTGTTTTCTGGCTGGCGGTCACGGCCCCGCTTTCCAAATCGCTGCAGCCCATCGCGCCGCCGCGCATCACCCTGCTGGCATGGGATGGCACACCGATTGCCCGCAACGGTGCAATTGTCGACAAGCCCGTCAAGGTCAAGGAATTGCCGCCGCATGTCGTGCAGGCCTTCCTTTCGATTGAGGACAGGCGTTTCTATTCGCACTGGGGCGTCGACCCGCGCAGCATCGCCCGCGCGATGTGGAGCAACACCTTCGGCAGCGGCCTCAAACAGGGCGGCAGTACGATAACCCAGCAGCTTGCGAAATTCACCTTCCTGACACCAGAGCGCAGCCTGACTCGTAAGGCGCGTGAGGCGCTGATCGCATTCTGGCTGGAGGCTTGGCTGACCAAGGATGAAATCCTTGAACGCTATCTGTCAAATGCCTATTTCGGAGACAATATTTACGGCCTGCGCGCGGCATCGATGCACTATTTCTATCGCAAGCCCGAAAATCTGACGCTGTCGCAGGCGGCGATGCTTGCAGGACTGGTGCAAGCGCCTAACCGCCTTGCCCCGACGCGCAATCCCCAGCGCGCGGCAAAACGCGCGAAGCTGGTGTTGAACGCGATGGTCGCAACCGGTGCAATCAGCGAGGCCAAGGCCGATGCGACACCGATCGCGCGGATCGATGTGCGCTATAAGGAAACGCTGCCGACCGGCACCTATTTCGCCGACTGGGCGATGCCACAAGCGCGGCTCGATGCCGAAACTGGCTATTCGGATCAGGTCATTCGCACCACGCTGGATTCGCGCCTGCAGAATATCGCCCGCAAGGTGATTGCGCGCGCACCTTTGGGTAATGCGCAGGTTGCGCTGGTCGCGATGCGGCCCAATGGCGAAGTCGTGGCGATGGTGGGCGGCAAAAGCTACAAAGACAGCCCCTTCAACCGGGCGACGCAGGCGAAGCGCCAGCCGGGTTCGACCTTCAAGCTGTTTGTTTATACCGCTGCGCTGCGCAGCGGGATGACGCCCGAGAGCAAGGTTGATGACAGCCCGATTATCGAAGGTGCCTATCGCCCCAAAAATTACAGCGACCGCTATCGCGGCGAAATCACGCTGAAACAGGCTTTTGCACAATCGAGCAACGTCGTCGCCGTGCGCCTTTACAACCAGCTGGGCTATAGCGCGGTGGCGCGTGCGGCAAAGGATTTGGGGGTACAAAGCCCGTTAACGCGCGACGCCAGCCTGGCGCTTGGCAGTTCAGGCATGACCTTGCTCGAACTGACATCGGCTTATGCCGGCATTGCCGGGAATAAATGGCCGGTCGAACCGAGGGCGTTTGTGGCCGAGGATGAAGGCTGGTTCGGCTGGCTGATGTCGGCGCAGCGCAGCTTCAGCAATGCCCAGCACAAGGCGCTGCTCGAACTGCTTGGCGCGACCGTCAATCAGGGCACCGGACGTGCGGCGCGGCTTTCGATCCCGGCCTATGGCAAGACAGGCACCAGCCAGGACTATCGCGATGCGTTGTTCATCGGCTTTGCGGGTGACCTGGTGGTTGGCGTGTGGATCGGCAATGACGACAATACTCCGCTGAGGAACATGACCGGCGGCGGCCTGCCCGCGCGCATCTGGCGTGACTTCATGGGCCAGGCAGTCAAAGGCGCCGGTGCGCGGCCCAAGCCAAAACCGGCAGTCGAGCCCGATCCAACGGGACCGATCGAACCGCTCGACCTGCCGGACATCCCGGAACTGCCGGTCAATATCAATGGCACCGAAGTCCGCGTCGACCCCGGCAAGGGCGTGACTGTCAGCGGGCAAGTCGAAGGTGTGCCGCTGGATGTCACTATCGGGCGCGATGGGGTGAACGTGCAGGCGCGTGAAGAGCCTGTAAGGAAGCAGTGAGGCTGATAGCCTTTGCATTGAACCAAGGGCTTAAATGTGTTCGAAGGCTTTGCGGGGCCTGAGGGAGATTCGTGTGCGACTTAGTTTGACCGGCCTTATTGCTACGATGATCGCGTTGATTTTTGCATCGACTGCCCGCGCCGACCCGGAAGACATTGCCGCCGCCAGCCGCAGCGTCGTTCGCGTGGTCGTCTTCCCGGCATCGGGCGGGGACACGCCGATCGGTCACGGATCAGGTATCGTTGTTGCACCGGACAAGGTGCTGACCAACGCCCATGTCGTTTCCGAGGAGGAATATGACGGGGCCATCCGCATCGTAATCGTGCCTTCAGATGGCGGCGAGGCGATAGCTGCCGAGGTGATGGATCGATCCCCGCGCAACGACCTGGCTCTGATCGCGTTGAATGACGGCAAGCGCCTTACACCGGCCACTTTTTTCAGTGGCCCGGTAGGCGATGGCGCCGATGTCTTTGCGATTGGCTATCCCGGTGGCGTCGATATCGCGCAGGGCCTCAATATGGCCGACGTCCTGCGCCCGCAGACGCCAGTGAAAACCCGCGGCAATATTTCGGGCGGACGATCTGCGAAGGATTTCGAGACCTTGCTGCACACAGCGGCGATCGGTGGCGGCAATAGCGGCGGACCTTTGGTCGATGGCTGCGGACGCGTTCTGGGCGTCAACAGCTTTGGCAGCCTTTCGGATGGCAGTGATGCCGAATTCTTTTTCGCAGTCGCGCAGCGCGAAGCTGCCGCTTTCTTGCGAAAAAATGGTGTCGCTTTCCGCTCGGTCGATAGCGAATGCCTCTCGCGCGCCGAGATGAGCCGGGCCGAAGCCGAAAGGGCAGCCGCCGAAGCTGCCCGAATTGCCGAGGAAAACCGGCTGACCGAAGCGGCCCGTAGCAAAAGTTTCGGCGAAGCGCGGCGACTGGCCGAATATGACATCATCGAATCACGCGACAATCTGTCGATGTTGACCGTTGTCCTGATATTTCTCGCGCTGGGTGCAGCGGGGACGAGTTGGCAGTTGCTGGAGCGCGAAAGACGCGATCAGGCAAAGCTGGCTGGTGGTGCGGCAGCGGCGCTGGTCATTGCGGCCCTGCTTACCTGGTACGCAAGGCCGAGCTTTTCCGAAGTGGATGAACTCACCAAGGCCCGCCTGACCGACATCGAAGACCCGGCCGCCCCAGCCAAGGTTGCGCAAGAAGGCAAGCTGACCTGCGTGATAGACCGTAGCCGCAGCCGGATTACTGTTTCGGATACAGCCGATGTCCCATTCGAATGGGCAGCCAATGGCTGCGTCAACGGAAGGACGCAATATGCGGAGGATGGCGATCGCTGGGTCCGCACATTCGTTCCCAATAACGAAGCACAGGTTTCGATCATCAGTTTCCAACCGGGAAGCAGCACCTATCGCATCGAGAGGCATTTGCTTGGGTCGGAGGCGATGCAAAAGGCCCGCGATGCACGAAACCAATATGATGTGAAAAGCTGTTCAGCCGATTCTGCGATGCTGGAAAAGGTGGCGTCGATGAATGCAGCCGTTCGCCAGTTGCTGCCCCAGCAACCGAATGAATTGCTCGTTTTCAATTGCAGCTGAACCTTTGCGTGGTGGAAATTTGCCGTTAAGGCCCTGAGTCGATCATGGCAGACAACTCCCCTCTCGAACAATTTAAACAGGTGCTGACCGGCACCTCGCGCGCCATTGCGAACGATCCAGAGATCGAACTGGCCTTCACCGCCGACGCGCCGACACAGGCGGGGAAGAATTTTCGCGTGCCGATGCCGGGCCGTTCGCTGCCCCCCGAACAGGTTGCCGAAGCGCGGGGTTTTGCTGACAGTTTCGCGCTTCGCCTTAAACATCATGATGCGGCACGCCATGCAGCACTGCGACCTCATGAGGCAATGGCAGGGGCCGCCTTCGACGCCATAGAGACGGCTCGTATCGAGGCGCTGGGCTCGCGCGCGATGGAGGGCGTGAAGGGCAACCTGACCCACTCGCTGGAGATGCGGCTGCGCACCGACCCGATTTCGCGCGCGCAGGCGGCGGAAGAAGTACCGATCTCAACCGCACTCGCGCTGATGGTGCGCGAACGGCTGACCGGCCAGCCGGTTCCCGAAAATGCCGCGCAAGGCGTCGACATGCTGCGCGAATGGATTGAGGAAAAGGCTGGGGGCGACTTGGATGCCCTTGGCCTCGCACTCGACGATCAGGCAGCCTTTGCTTCGCTCGCGCAGACGATGCTCGAGCATCTCGACCTGACCGAGGGTGAAATCGAACCCAATGAAGCCGACGAAGGCGGAGACGAATCCGAACAGGAGCAAGAGCAGGACGGCGAAAGCGAAGATGAGGGCCAGGGCGAAGCCGGACAGGCCGAAGCCCGCGCCGAACCGCAAGAGGGCGAAGGCGAAGAGTCCGAAGCCGAATATGACCAGTCGCAAATGGACGACATGGATGATACCGATGGCGACATGGGTGAAGACGGCATGCAGCCGGTCAACCCGCAGCGCCGCAACTGGGATCATTTACCGCAAAGCGATTACAAAAGCTGGACGACCAAATATGACGAAGTTGTCGGTGCGACCGACCTCGCCGATGAGGAAGAACTCAACCGGCTGCGCGCCTATCTCGACCAGCAACTGTCGGGCTTGCAGGGCGCGGTGACACGGCTCGCCAACCGCCTGCAACGCCGCCTGATGGCACAACAGAATCGCAGCTGGGATTTCGATCAGGAAGAAGGGCTGCTCGACGCCGCGCGGCTTGCCCGCATAGTCGTCGCTCCGGGAAGCTCATTGAGCTATAAGGTCGAACGCGATGTCGAATTCCGCGATACGGTGGTCACGCTGCTAATCGACAACAGCGGCTCAATGCGCGGACGGCCGATTTCGATCGCCGCGATCAGCGCCGACATCATGGCCCGCACGCTCGAACGCTGCGGCGTGAAGACCGAGATTTTGGGCTTCACTACGCGCGCGTGGAAAGGCGGGCAATCGCGTGAGGATTGGCTTGCCGCCGGACGTCCCGCCATGCCCGGCCGCCTCAACGACTTGCGCCACATCGTCTACAAAAAGGCCGATGAGCCCTGGCGGCACGCCCGCCGCAACCTCGGCCTGATGATGCGCGAAGGCTTGCTCAAAGAAAATATCGACGGTGAGGCCCTGCTCTGGGCGCACAACCGCCTGATCGCCCGCCCCGAAGACCGCCGCATCCTGATGGTGATCTCCGACGGTGCGCCGGTCGATGACTCGACCTTGTCGGTCAACCATGGCGGCTATCTGGAACAGCATCTGAGGCGCGTGATAGAAATGATCGAAAGCCGCAGCCCGGTGCAACTGGTCGCGATCGGCATCGGCCATGATGTCACTCGTTACTACCGACGCGCTGTCACCATCATGGATGCGGAGCAACTGGGCGGGACGATGATCGAGCAATTGGCCGGACTGTTCGACGAGGAATAGGCTTGCAATTCGCTGAAGGCGTGACAGAATTTTAATCGAACGATTAAATCTCTGGAGGGCAGCATATGAACGTCACCGAAGCAGTCGCATCCCGTCGGTCGGTGCGCGAATTTCTCGATAAGCCGGTCGACAAGGCATTGCTCGAACGCATCCTTACCAAAGCGCAGAATGCGCCCTCTGGCGGTAACACGCAGCCTTGGAATGCGGTGATGGCAACGGGCGAGCCGTTGAAGAAATTGCTGGCAGCTGTAGCTGAAGTCGTTCCGCAAGGCCCGGCTGCCCATAAACCCGAGTACAACATCTACCCGCCCGAACTCGATGGCCGATACAAGGATAGCCGCTTTGGCGTGGGCGAAGCGATGTACGCCGCGCTCGATATCCCACGTGACAACAAGATGGCGCGGTTGATGTGGTTCGCGCGCAATTTCCGCGCCTTTGACGCTCCGGTGCTGATGCTGATCCACACCCCGCGCTATATGGGCCCGCCGCAATGGTCGGATATCGGCATGTGGTTGCAGACGGTTGCGCTGTTGCTGCGTGAGGAAGGGCTCGATTGCTGCTTTCAGGAGGCGTGGGCAATCTACACGCCGCAAATCAGGGCGTGCTTTAACATTCCCGACGATCATATCTTTTTCTGCGGGGCGGCGATCGGCCATCGCGATCCGGATGCGCCGGTGAATAACTTTCCTGTGCCGAGAGCGCCGCTGGATGAAGTGGTGACTTGGGAAGGGTTTTAACGCACCCGTCGCCCCTGCGCAGGCAGGGGCCGCTTGAAGTTTATTCGTCCATTGTTGGGTAAATCTACCGCGGCCCCTGCCTGCGCAGGGGCGACGTGGTTCTTGACTGCAAGGCCTCGCTAAGCCATCGCCCAGCCCATGTCCGACCTGAAACTCTTCAACAGCCTGACCCGCCAACTGGAAACATTCCAGCCCGTCCACCCCGGCGAGGCGCGTGTCTATAGCTGCGGACCGACGGTCTATAATTACCCGCATATCGGCAATATGCGCGCCTATGTCTTTGCCGATACGCTTGGTCGCGTGCTGAGCTACAAGGGCTATAAGCTGACCCACATCATCAACATCACTGATGTCGGCCATCTGACCGACGATGCCGATGCGGGTGAGGACAAGATGGAGAAGATGGCGGCGGAAAGAGCGCAGTCTATCTGGGATATCGCGCGCCATTATACCGAGGCCTATTGGGCCGATATCAAGGCGCTGAACATCCGCCAACCCGCCAAATGGTCGATCGCCACCGACTATGTGCCGCAGATGATCGAGTTCGCCAAAAGCATCGCCGACAAGCATTGCTATGAACTGGAAAGCGGGCTGTATTTCGATACCTCGACAGTCGCCAATTATGGCGCGCTCGCCCGCGCGCAGACCGACGAAGGCGCCAATAGTCAGGGGGGCCGCATCGAGGCCGTCGAAGGCAAACGCCATGCGGCGGACTTCGCGATCTGGCGCAAGACGCCGGAGGGCGAAAAGCGCCAGATGGAATGGGACAGTCCCTGGGGCCGCGGCGCGCCGGGTTGGCACCTTGAATGCTCGGTGATGTCGGGCGACTTGCTCGGCTTTCCGTTTGATATCCACACCGGCGGCATCGACCATCGCGAGATCCACCACCCGAACGAGATCGCGCAGAACCAGGCCTTTTGCCATAGCGACCACAGTGGCGCGCGGATGTGGATGCACAATAATTTCCTGATCGAGCGTAGCGGCAAGATGAGCAAGAGCGCAGGCGAATTCTTGCGTGTGCAGTTGCTGATCGACAAGGGCTTCCACCCCCTCGCCTACCGCCTGATGTGCCTGCAGGCGCATTATCGGAGCGAGCTGGAGTTTAGCTGGGAAGGACTACAGGCGGCCTTCACACGGTTGAAGCGGATGGTGATGGCGGTCGCGGCTGTAAAAGGCATCGAGCCAGCAAGCGAGACGACCGACAAGCGTTTGCTCGACCTGTTTGAGCGTTTCGATGATGCTGTATCGGATGACCTGAACACGGCCATCGCCTTGACGGCGCTCGAAGAAACGCTGTCGCTCAAAAAGGTCGATCAAGGGCAAAAGCTGCTCGCCATCGCGCAAATGGACACAGTGCTAGGCCTCGACCTGCTGCAACTGGAACGCGCCGACTTGCGGGTGCAGCCGAAAAAGGCGCAAATCAGCGCAACGGAAATCGAAGCGGCCCTGACCAGCCGCAAGGAAGCCCGTGCGAACAAGGATTTTGCCAAATCCGACGCAATCCGCGACGAACTCATCGCCAAGGGCGTCGAGGTGATGGACGGCGATCCGTTGGGGTGGGATTGGCGGATTGAGGTGTAATTCCCCCTCCCGCTTGCGGGAGGGGTCAGGGGAGGGCATGAGTGTTCTTCCAAGTTGCGGGACAGGCCCTCCCCCGGCCCCTCCCGCAAGCGGGAGGGGAGTAAGTAAGTGACCAAAACCAAATTTGTGGCCTCCAGCCTGATCCGCGCGATGGTCGAACCGCGTCTGCCTGATTGGGTCGAGGCGCATTGGTATGTCACCAAGGAAGAGGCGCTCGAACTCGCGCTGCTCGCCGAAATCGGCTGGTTCGACATGTATGACAAGGCCGACATGGCGGCGATCATCACGGCGGCGACCAACCTGAAATGGCTCAACAGCATCTATGCAGGTGTCGATGGCATGCCGCTCGCCGAGCTCAAGAAACGCGGGACCAAGGTTACCAACGGCGCGGGGATCAACGCGATCACTATCGCCGAATATGTCGTCATGGGGATGCTCAATATCGCCAAGGGCTATCGCGACGTAATGCACGCGCAGGACCGGCGCGAATGGCTGATCGATTCGCCTGGCAAGGTGGAACTCTATGGATCAAAGGCCTTGCTGCTGGGCTATGGCGCGATCGGCAAGCTGATCGAGGAACGGCTGAAGGCATTCAATGTCGATGTGACGATAGTCCGCCGCACACCGGGCCCGTCGAGCCTCGCGCCCGATGCCTGGCAAGCGCGGCTGGGCGAGTTTGACTGGGTGATACTTGCCGTCCCCGCAACGCCCGAAACCGAGGAAATGATCGGTGCCGACGAGCTGGCCGAGATGAAGCAGAGCGCGGTGCTGGTGAATATCGCGCGCGGATCGGTGGTCGATCAGGATGCGCTGGTGAAGGCATTGCAGGACCAGCAAATTGGTGGTGCATTCCTCGACGTAACGACGCCCGAACCACTCCCTGCCCACCACCCGTTATGGAACCTCGACAATTGCCATATCAGCATGCACCTGTCAGGTCGCGCGCAGGACAAGATGTTTGTGCGCTCTGCCGAACGCTTCCTCGAAAATCTGAAACGCTATCACAAGGGCGAGAAGCTGGAGCCTTTGGTCAATTTGGATTTGGGATACTAACCACCGCAGTGCTGAGCCTGTCGAAGCACGTTTTACGGACAAGCGCCCTTCGACAGGCTCAGGGCTCCGGTTTGGGAGGATAGAAAATATGGCACACAACCCCGCAGAAATCTGGCACCGCGTCGCGCTGTCGAAAGATGTCGCCGAGATTGAAAAGATCCTGCACGACGACTGTGTTTTCGAAAGCCCGGTCGTCCACAGCCCGCAGCTAGGCAAGGCTATCACCTCCAAATATCTCGCTGCTGCCGGCCACACGCTGGGCAATGATACATTCCGCTATGTCGGCGAATGGCACCGCGAGAACAGCTCAATCCTGGAATTCACAGCCGAAATCGACGGTATCAAAATCAATGGCATCGACATGATTTCATGTGACGATGATGGCCTGATCACCCATTTCAAAGTGATGGTGCGTCCTTTGAAAGCCGTGAATATGCTTCACCAAAAAATGGGCGAGATGCTGGCAGCGATGAAGGGCTGATGCAGCGACTGCGCCTGTTTGTGCCCCTGCTCGCCGGGGCAAGCCTGCGTGATCGCAGCGGCGCTGCTGCCGGCGCAGCCTTTGGCGTATTGGGGGCCGCCCTCACAGGCATGCTGATTGGATATGCCTTTCCCGATTTTCCGTTCCTGGTTGCGCCTATCGGCGCCTCGGCAGTTCTGGTTTTTGCCGTGCCCGCCAGCCCCCTCGCCCAGCCGTGGCCGGTATTCGGCGGCAATGTGGTTTCCGGCTCTGTCGCCGTAGCGGTTGCCTATGCAATTCCCGATCCGGCGCTTGCCGTCGGACTGGCAGTCGGGCTGGCGATCATGGGAATGTCGATCCTGCGCTGCCTCCACCCGCCCGGCGGTGCCGTTGCGATTACTGCAATATTGGGTGGGGATGCCATCGTGAAGGCAAGCTTTGCTTATCCGGTAACGCTGGTCGCCGCGAACAGTGCGGCATTGCTGGCAATGGGCTGGCTCTACCATCGTTTTTCACGCCACAGTTATCCGCATCGACCGGAACCTGTGGTCGAGTCCCCCATATTGTCGGGCCTGCTGCGCGCCGACATCGATCAAGCCATTGCCGAAAGCGGCGAAACCTTTGACATTGATCTGGAAGATCTGGAAAATCTCTTGCTCCGCGCAGAGGCCATTTCTGCCGACCGGCAGCAACGAGAGGCCAACACCGACTATTCGATCTGAGTGGCATCGACATGGCGGGAGGCAACTGCCGTCGTTGCTACAGGTAAATTCCCAGTTGAATTTCGCGGCATAATCCCTAAATCGACGCTCGATCCGGGCCCCTCTGGCGCATGCGGCGGCATGCGTGATGTCGGATTGTTCATCCGAAAGCGCGACACGCGGCGCAACCTCCGTCTCTCGGGACGGATTGGACACATAGGGGCCCTACAGATGGATTTCCTGTTCGATATGTTTTTGGGTACGCCGGTCTGGTTCTGGCTTGCCTTCATCGGCATTGTTGTTGCCTTGACCGCCTTTGACCTTGGTTTCCTGCACAAGGAAGATAAGGAAATGGGCATTAAGGAAAGCCTGAAGCTTTCCGCATTCTACATCGGCATCGCCTTGGCCTTCGGCCTGTGGGTCTGGTATGCCAAAGGCCCCGATCTGGGCATGAAATATTATACCGGCTTCTTCATCGAAAAGGCGCTGTCGATCGACAATGTCTTCGTGATCAGCCTGATTTTCACCTATTTCGCGATCCCAGCCAAATATCAGTACCGAGCCCTGCTTTGGGGCATCATCGCGGTGATTGTGTTGCGCGGCCTGATGATCGCGGCGGGTGCTGCACTGGTGCAGGAGTTCTACTGGACGCTCTATCTGTTCGCGGCCTTCCTGATCGCGACGGGTGTGAAGATGCTGTTCAGCGGCGATCAGGAAATGGACGTGTCCAAAAATCCTGTCGTCAAGTTCATGAACAAGCATTTCCGCGTCACGCATGAGCTGCATGGCGAGAAGTTCCTCGTGAAGGTCCCTGATAGCAAGACCGGCAAAATGGTCACCGCGATGACCCCGCTGTTGCTGGCGTTGATCGTTATCAATCTGGCGGACTTGGTATTCGCGGTGGATTCGGTACCGGCGATCTTTGCGATCACGACCGACACCTTCATCGTTTACACCTCGAACATCATGGCGATCCTTGGCCTGCGCGCGCTCTATTTCGCGCTGGCGGCGATGGTGCACCGTTTCCATTACCTCAAATATGCACTCGCGCTGGTGCTGGTGTTTATCGGGTCGAAGATTTTCATCTCCGACTTCCTGATCGGCGGCGACAAATTCCCGCCGGTAATCAGCCTGAGCGTGACCTTCGCGTTGATATTGGGCGGGATATTCTACTCGCTCTGGAAGACGAAGAGCGAGGACCAGCAAGCAGCGGCTTAAACCGACCGGTTTCTCCCAGGGAAGACCCCGTACCTTGAACAAGGGTGCGGGGTTTTCTTTTGGCCGGAGAAGGAAAAAGGCCTTGTGTCCCCTGCCCGCTCTCCCCAAATGGAGGGCATGATTATCGAGACCGAACTGACGCCGAATCCGGCCACAATCAAATTCCTGCCCGGACGCATCGTAATGGATGCCGGAACCCGCGATTTTGCCGACCATGAAGAGGCGGAAGCTTCTCCACTCGCCGAAGCCTTGTTTGGCCTTGGCGATGTGACCGGTGTCTTTTTCGGTCGCGAATTTATCTCGGTAACCGCTGCCCCCGGCGTCAGCTGGGCCGACCTGAAGCCCGATGTGCTGTCGATCCTGCTCGATCATTTCTCGGCCGACATGCCGTTGTTCCATGCGCCCAAGGCCGGTTTCTCGGTTCCCGCAGCGGATGACGAATATCCGCTCGACGACCCCGCCGACGCAGAAATTGTCGACCAGATCAAGGAACTGATCGAAACCCGCGTCCGTCCCGCGGTCGCCAATGATGGCGGCGATATTGTCTATCGCGGTTTCCAGCGCGGCGTCGTTTTCCTGCAGATGCAAGGGGCCTGTTCGGGCTGCCCTTCATCGAGCGCGACGCTGAAAAATGGCATCGAACAGCTTTTGAAACATTATGTGCCCGAAGTGACCGAAGTCCGCGCGGCCTGACAACTTACCAACTGGGGAACCAATATGCCGATCAATCAGCCGCTGGGCGATGCCGCGCTCGACCAGCTTTTCCGCACCGCTCGCACCTATAATGGCTATCTCGACACGCCGGTGTCGAACGACCAGTTGGAAGCGGTGTGGGAGCTGATGAAGTACGGTCCGACTTCGGCCAACTGCCTGCCCGCGCGCATTGTCTGGTGCGTCAGCGATGAATCGAAGCAAAAGCTTGCGGCGCTTGCCATGCCCGCCAATGGCGAGAAAATCCTGCAGGCACCTGCAACCGCGATCATTGGCATGGACATGGAATTCTACGAAAACCTGCCCGAACTGTTCCCGCATACCGATGCACGCAGCTGGTTCGTCGGAAATGATGCGCTGATCGAAAAAACCGCGTTCCGCAACAGCAGCCTTCAGGGCGGCTATTTCATTCTCGCCGCGCGTGCGCTCGGGTTGGATACCGGTGCGATGTCGGGTTTCAACAATGATGCGGTAGACGCCGAGTTCTTTGCCGGCACCAAGGTGAAATCGAACTTCATCTCGACCATCGGCTATGGCGACCCGGCGACAATCTTCGAACGCAGCCCGCGTCCGGAATTTGCCCGCTTTAACAAGATCGTCTGATCGTCTACGCGACGTCGCGTGAGACGGCTGGTTATCGACACTGCATCGCGCGCCTGCTCGGTTGCGCTCTTTGAAGGCACTGAGTGCATCGACGCGCGCCATGAAGTGATCGGGCGCGGCCATGCCGAGCGGCTGGTGCCGATGATTGCTGAACTCCCTGAAAAGGGGCTGGCCGATATTATCTCGGTAAATGTCGGACCGGGCAGCTTCACCGGTATCCGCGTTGGCCTGTCTGCCGCCAAAGCTCTGGGATTGGCATGGAATGTCGATTGCGAAGGCTATAATAGCCTGGCCATGCTTGCCGCAATTGCGCTCGACAAAATCGGAAACGCCGAACCGATAGATGTCGCCATCCACGGTGGCCATGGTGAATTGTTTTTCCAGTCTTTCGATGCCGTGGGTTCAGCGATTGCTGATGCTTGTTCCTTATTACCTGAAGCGGCAGCCCTAAGGTCCAAGGCCAACTATATTGTTGGCGATGCTGCAGCCGCTTTGATTGACATACGTGAAGCAGGCATTGCGGTAGAGGCTGTCTCTGACGCTCGCTTTTGGCCTGCCATCGCCCATCTTCCAACGCTCGCGCCTTCCGCCGCTTATGTGCGCGGCCCGGACGCAAAATTACCGACGGCCCGATGACAGATATCTCCATCATCACGGGCGACGCCAGCGACATTGCTGCGATAATGCCCGTCATGAACAGTGCTTTTGATCCGAAATATGGAGAAGCGTGGACAGCGGCCCAATGCCTTTCACTATTAGCCTTGCCCCAAACCAGCATATTGCTGGCGGAGCAAAGCGGCAAAATTGCAGGATTTGCCCTCACCCGTTGGGTTTGTGATGAAGAAGAATTGTTGATGATCGGGGTCGCACCGGAACATCAGCGCAAAGGCATAGCGCGCGCTCTCTTGGCGCATATTGTTGATCAAGCAAGACAGGCTGGGCGCAACCGCATTTTCCTCGAAGTACGGTCAAACAACAGCGCACTGCTCTTCTATCAGAACCACGGCTTCGAACGCTGCGGAACCCGGAAGTCTTACTACAGAGGTATCAACGGTGATCGCTTCGATGCGAGCACCATGGCATTGAACTTTTGATATACTTTCAACCCGAATGATGATTTGGACTGAATTGGGAAAATTTCTCTGTGAAATTTATTGATAATGAACAGTTGAGATGCTTTAATAACATTGCTGTCAAAAACAAAATACCGGGTAAGGGAGAATATATATGGCTGAAGATAGCAATGACACGAATGAAATGCTGATCACGCTCACCGCAGATATTGTGGCGGCGCATGTCAGCAACAATACGGTGGCGGTTTCTGATTTGCCGACCTTGATTTCCAATATCCATGGCGCACTAGCCGGCCTGTCTGCGGGCGCTGCTGCACCTGCAGTGGCACTTGAACCTGCCGTTCCGATCCGTTCTTCTGTAAAGCGCGATTATATCGTCTGCCTTGAAGACGGCAAGAAACTGAAAATGCTCAAGCGCCACCTGATGACACATTATGGCATGACGCCGGATGACTATCGTGCAAAGTGGGGTCTGGCAGCGGACTATCCGATGGTTGCCCCGGCCTATGCCGAACAGCGTCGCGACCTTGCAAAGGCAATCGGCCTGGGCCGTGCACCGGGTTCTGGCCGCAAAAAGAAAGTGAAATAGTCTTTCACTCAAAGCGGAATTGATGAAAGGGCCGGTCTGGTGTGGACTGGCCCTTTTCATTGACGAATCCCCGCGCGACACTAAATACCGTAACATGGAATCCCGGATTGACCTTGAAGCGCTGTGCGCCGAACGCGGCCTGCGCATTACCGACCAGCGGCGCGTAATCGCGCGCGTCATATCCGATGCAGACGATCATCCCGATGTCGAAGAACTCTATCGCCGCGCATCTGCGATAGACGCAAAGATTTCGATTGCGACCGTTTACCGCACGGTCCGCCTGTTCGAAGAAGCAGGCATTCTCGACCGCCATGATTTTGGCGACGGGCGCGCGCGCTATGAGGCATCGCCGGAGGCGCATCACGACCATTTGATCGACGTCGAAACCGGCAAAGTCATCGAGTTTGTCGATCCGGAACTTGAGGCGTTGCAAAAAGTGATAGCGGAAAAGCTGGGTTATCGCTTAGTCGACCACCGTATGGAGCTATACGGCGTTGCACTCAGCCGCGACGATTAAGCAGCGCAACCCGATCGGCCTGATTTTCGGGCAGATCCTGTTTGGCGCGCGCCTGTTGCTGATGGCCGCATCGCTTCTGGTCGGGCTGCTCCTCCACAATATCTGGCGCCTGTTTCGCCAGCCATCACCCTGGCCACGACTTTTCCTGCTGTCGATTAGCTGGACCGCCGGTATTGCGACCGCAACCAGCGGTCAGCGCATCCGAAAAAATGTCTTCTACGCAGCAAACCATCATAGCTGGATCGATATTCCAGTGATTTCTGGCGTCACCGGCTGCACCTTTGTCGCCAATGACGGGATCGAAAAATGGCCGCTGATCGGCTGGCTGTGCACGATCAACAACACTATCTTTGTCAGCCGCGAAAACCGTTTGAGCGTCGGCGATCAGGTCGACGATTTGCGCGAAGCGATGAGCGGCGAGCAACCTGTCACGATCTTCCCCGAAGGCACCACGCATGATGGCTCCGGCTTGCTCCCCTTCAAACCCTCGCTTTTTGCCGCGCTTGTTCCGCCTCCTGAAGGCATGATGGTGCAGCCGGTATTCCTCACCTATGGCGAACATACGCGTCGCCTATCCTGGGTGGGCGAAGAGGGCATTGTCGAAAATTTCTGGCGGATCATGACCTATGTGATGCCCGTCACCGCGACACTCCATTTTCTGGAACCGTTCGATCCATCCCACTACCCCGATCGCAAGGCGATTTCGGCGGAAGTGCGGCATCGCATCACGGAGGCAATGCAGGCTGGCGACCACTATAGGCGCGATGTATAGCGCCGCTCCATGAGCAACGAGTCGCCCAAGACCTTTCACGTCAAAAATTACGGCTGCCAGATGAACGTCTATGATGGCGAGCGCATGGCAGAGATGTTTGCCGCGCGCGGCATGGAGGCGTCGGACAAGGAGGATGCCGACCTTGTCATCCTCAATACCTGCCATATCCGTGAGAAAGCGGCCGAGAAAGTCTATTCCGAAATCGGTCGGCTGCGCCGCAAGGATGGCAGTTCGCCGGTGATCGCCGTGGCTGGCTGTGTCGCGCAGGCCGAAGGCGGAGAAATCAGCCGCCGCGCCAGCGAAGTTGACATCGTCGTCGGCCCACAGGCGTATCACAAACTGCCCGACATGGTTGCTGCCGTCGCCAAGGGCGAAAGCACGGTTGACCTGGGCTTGCCCGGGCTCGACAAGTTCGCCGCCCTGCCCAAGCGCCGCAAGACCGGACCAACCGCCTTCCTGACCGTGCAGGAAGGCTGCGACAAATTCTGCACCTATTGTGTGGTGCCCTATACGCGCGGCGCTGAAATCAGCCGTCCCTTCGCCGAACTGGTCGATGAAGCCAAAGCGCTGGTCGATGCGGGGGCGAAGGAAATCACCCTGCTGGGCCAGAATGTGAACGCTTGGGGTGATGGTGAACAGGATCTGGGAACATTGATCCGCGCGCTCGACCGAATCGATGGCTTGCACCGCATCCGCTATATGACCAGTCATCCCAACGACATGACCGACGGGCTGATTGCCGCGCATGGCGATGTCGAAAAGCTGATGCCTTATCTGCACCTCCCGGTGCAGGCGGGCAATGACCGCATATTGAAAGCCATGAACCGCAGCCACAGCCGTGAGAGTTATTTGCGGATCATCGAAAAGGTGCGCGCGGTACGCCCCGATATCGCGCTGTCTGGCGATTTCATCGTTGGCTTCCCCGGCGAGACCGACGCCGAGTTTGAAGACACGCTGAGCATCGTGCGCGAGACAGTCTATTCCTACGCATACTCTTTCAAATACAGCCCCCGCCCGGGCACGCCTGCCGCAACGATGGACGGACAGATTGCGCCCGAAGTGGCGGACGAACGGCTGCAAAGGCTGCAGGCATTGATCAGCGAGCAGCAGGCGGCTTTCAACCGCGGCACTCTAGGCAAACGCACATCGGTGTTGCTCGAAAAGCCCGGCAAGCTCGAAGGCCAGCTGATTGGCAAGTCGCCCTGGCTACAATCTGTGCATATCTTGGCACCGGGGCTTTCCATCGGCGATATTGTCGATGTAGATATAGTCGAAGCCGGTCCACTGAGTCTCAAGGGAGAGTTATTGATGCAGGTCGCAGCCTGAATGGCGAAAAAAGCCCAAGCGCAAGCCGGCGATATGTCGCGGCTCGAAATCACCTTCGACCGCCCGCACCTCATCAATACCGTATTCGGCGAATTTGATCGCAATTTGGTCGCCATTGAGAACCGGCTGGGAGTCTATATTTCAGCGCGCGGCAACCGGGTGCAGATTGAGGGCGAGGCAGGAGCAATCGCCCGCGCCCGCGATGTCCTGAACGATATTTACAGCCGCGTGATGCGCGGCGAGGAGATTGACCCTGAAGCTGTGCAAGCGATCATTTCGATGAGCGCCGAACCGACACTCGACGGTATTGTCCGCAAGGATGCCGACGGCGCCCCCGAGGTGATGATCCGCACCCGCAAGAAAACGCTGGTGCCGCGATCGGCCACGCAGGTGCCCTATATGCACGCGCTGGCGCGCGACGAGATTATCTTCGCGCTCGGCCCGGCAGGAACGGGCAAGACCTATCTTGCGGTGGCGCAGGCGGTAGCGATGCTGATTACCGGGGCGGTTGACCGGCTCATCCTGTCACGCCCTGCGGTTGAAGCGGGCGAACGGCTGGGCTTCCTTCCCGGCGACATGAAGGAAAAGGTCGATCCCTATCTCCGCCCGATTTACGACGCGCTGCATGACACTTTGCCGGTCGAGCAGGTCGAGCGGCGGATCGCCAGCGGTGAGATTGAAATCGCCCCCCTCGCGTTCATGCGCGGGCGCACGCTTTCCAACGCCTTCATCATCCTCGACGAGGCGCAGAACACCACGCCTGCGCAGATGAAGATGTTCCTCACCCGTTTTGGCATGGACAGCCGCATGGTGATCTGCGGCGACCCCAATCAGGTCGATATTCCCGGTGGCGCGACCTATTCGGGGCTGAATGATGCAGTGCAGCGGCTCGAAGGCGTCGAAGGCATAACCACCATCCGCTTCAACAGCAGCGACGTTGTCCGCCACCCGCTGGTCGGTCGCATTGTCGATGCTTATGAGGGGCCAAATGCTTGAGGTCGACATCGACCGGACGCGCGATTGGGATGGCCAGATTGACTGGGATCGAATAGCGGAAGACGCAGTAAAGGCAGCTTTTTCAGTATCATCGCATGGCGATTTGGCGGATGCGCCTTTCAAAATGTCGATCAGCATACAACTGTCGGATGATCAAGAAGTGCATGAACTCAATCGTAATTGGCGGGGTAAGGACAAGCCCACCAATGTGCTGAGTTTTCCGATGCTCGAATCCGACGAACTGGCAGCGTTGCTTTCTCCCCTCCCCTTCAGGGGAGGGGTCGGGGGTGGGGCTGCTCAGCCCTTGCGCGACATCGGACAGCCCCACCCCAACCCCTCCCCTGAAGGGGAGGGGCTAGAAGTGCTGCTCGGTGATATGATATTGGCCTATGGTGTCTGCGCATCCGAAGCCGAGGACAAGGCCATCCCGCTGACGCGGCACGTAAGCCACCTGATCGTCCACGGCACGCTGCACCTTCTAGGGCTCGACCATATCGATGAAGCAGAGGCCGAGCATATGGAGGCACTGGAGGTAAAAGCGCTTGCATCGCTGGGCATCGCCAATCCATATAGCGACCATTGAAAACAGCCGGAGGCAGCATAGCCAACCCCATGACGGAGGGCGATAGTAGTAGCGGTTTACGACCCCGCAAGGACGAAACCGAGGAAGGACGAATATGGCAGCGGCTGAAGTCGCTTCTATTCGGACGCAATCATGAGCCGACGCTGCGCGAGCAGCTCGAAGAAAAAATCGCTGAACATGAAGAAGATGTAGAGGAAGGCGACGCTCCTGAAGACGAGGGCGACCTGTCAGCTCCCGAGCGTCTGATGCTGCGCAACCTGCTCCATTTCTCGGAAAACCGCGTCGATGATGTCATGGTGCCGCGCAGCGACATTCTTGGCCTGCGCGAGGATGCCAGTTTCGACGAAGCGGTCGCCGCCTTTGCCGAACATGGCCATAGCCGCATGCCGGTTTACAAGGACACGCTCGATAACATCACCGGCATGATCCATGTGAAGGATATCTTTGCCGTACTGGCTGAGGGCAAGGAAAAACCTGACAGTCTGGAGGCTTTCATCCGCCAGCCGCGCTATGTGCCGCAAAGCATGGGGGCTATCGAGCTGCTCGACGAAATGCGTCGGACGCGGACGCACCTCGCAATCGTGATCGACGAATATTCAGGCACCGAAGGCCTAGTGACAATCGAAGATCTGGTCGAGGAAATTGTCGGCGAGATCGAAGACGAGCATGACGATGAACCGGAGGCGCTGTTCACCGAGACCGCGCCGGGTATCTGGGAAGCAGATGCGCGCACGGAACTGGACGACCTTGCCGAAGCCCTCGACGAAAAACTCGCGGATGTGGACGAGGATGTCGACACCATTGGCGGCCTGGCCTTTGTGATTGCCGGACAGGTTCCCAACATCGGCGACATATTGGTCCACGAGGAAAGCGACTGGAAGATCGAGATACTCGAAGGCGATGATCGCCGGGTGACGCGTGTGCGGCTATATCGGCCGGAGGTGGTTGGCGCGGCGGCGGGGTAACTAACCCTTTCCAGCTATCACCGTAGCCCTGAGCCTGTCGAAGGGCGCCTATCAGCGTCAATGCAAACCTTGAGACGCCCTTCGACAGGCTCAGGGCTGCGGTAAAAAAACGCGTTACTTAGCCCAAACCTCCGCCAGTCGATCATCTCTTCCGCAACGGCTGCGGTAATAGCGGTAGCGGATCGGGTTCTTTTTATAATAATCCTGATGGTAATCTTCGGCGCGGTAGAAAGCGCTGCGTGCCACTATTTTGGTTGCCAGATCGCGTTTGAAGAAGCCCACCAAATAGTCGAACGAAGCTTTTGCTGCCTTCTGTTCGGCAGCACCTTGCGGAAAGATCGCGGCGCGATAGCTCTCGCCCTTGTCGCAAAACTGTCCTGCTGCGTCGAATGGATCGACATTCTTCCAGAAGACCGAAATCAGTTCGGAATATTTCACCTTCACCGGATCGTAGGTAACCAGCACCGCTTCGTAATGACCTGTTCCACCGGCGCTCACCTGCTCATAGGCCGGGTTCCGCACCCGACCGCCAGTGTAACCGGATACGACATCAATCACGCCGTCGACCTTCTCGAAATCGGCCTCGGCGCACCAGAAACATCCCATCGCAAAGACGGCGGTTGCAGTTTCGGTCTTTCCGCGCACTTCGGAAGCGCTCGCCAACGCAAAGAGGAGCATGGCCGAAAACATGGCGACGGCAATTTGACTCAGCTTTTTCATCATAGCCTCTGGTTCGCCTCGATTGACCTTAAAGTTACGCCTCGCCCTGACTTTCAAGCAACTGGCGCGCACGCCAGCGCCAATGAAGGGCAAGTGTCTCCATTTCCGCCAATTCGCGCAATGCGGTATTTGCCCCGTCCATTCGGTGCATACCGCCGATTAACAACTGAAACGCGCGCTCGACGGTCCAGCCATGCCGCGCGCGTTCCACTTGTTCGATGCTGTCATCGGGCTTGATATGGCCGACTTCCATCACCCTGAAATAATAGCCGCTGCGGCCGGTTTGAACGACTGCAGCCATTATGCCTTTCATTCCAAAATGATGGTCTAATTTCCAGCAAGGCTGCCGACCTTGGCTGATCTCGACCAACGCCTCACCAATCCGGAAGCGGTCGCCAATCTGGACACGGTCTTCGGTCATTTCCAACGCCGAGATATTCTCGCCAAAACCGCCCAAGCGGCCAAGATGCGGGTGAGGTTCACGCCCGGCTTTGGCAAAATCGGCCTCCCAAAGCGGATAATGCTCGCCCGGGTAGAAATGCACTGCCTTATCCTCACCGCCATGCACAGTCGGGTCGCCGACGCGATCCCCCTCAAATCCGGTGAAGGTCAGATAAACCGGATGGTCGACCGAAAGGCGCGAGCCGATGGAACTGTCTTCCCCCTCGCCTCTGAACGAAACGGGTTTGCCGATTAACAAGGCTTCGATGTTCGTTTTGATCATGCCAGAGCTTAACCGTCCGGTCACGGCTTGGCCATTGGCAATCGCGCCCGCGATGTCTAATAGGCTGCGGATGCAGACGGCGGACCTTCGCATTGCCCTGTTTAGCGGCAATTATAATTATGTGCGCGATGGCGCAAACCAGGCACTCAACCGGCTGGTGGGGTATTTGCTGCGCCAAGGCGCGCAGGTGCGGGTCTATTCTCCTACCGTCGACGAACCTGCCTTCCCGCCCACCGGCGATTTGGTCAGCGTACCGTCGATGGCGATCCCAAACCGCCCCGAATATCGCATTCCACTGGCGCTTTCCGGCGCAGTAAAGCGTGATCTGGAAGCCTTCGCGCCCAATGTCGTGCATATCTCCAGCCCGGACCGGGTTGCGCGCAAGGCGGTGAAATGGGCGCGTAAACGCAATTTGCCGGTGCTCGCCTCGGTGCACACGCGGTTCGAAACCTATTTCCGTTATTACAACATGTCGTTCCTCGAACCGTTGGTTGAAGCTTGGTTGCGCACGCTTTACCGGAAATGCGATGCGCTGGTCGCACCATCGGAATCGATGGCACAGGTGCTTCGCCAACAGCGGATGAATTACGATATCGATATCTGGTCGCGTGGCGTTGATCGCGACATATTCGATCCCTCTCGCCGAGACCTGCAATGGCGCAATGAATTGGGCATAGCCGACGATATGCCGGTCATTGGATTTCTGGGCCGTTTAGTCATGGAAAAGGGCCTCGACGTGTTTTCCGACTCCATCGACCAGCTCAACCGTCGCAATGTTAGGCATAAGGTGCTGGTTATCGGCGAAGGCCCGGCGCGCGGCTGGTTCGAAAGCCGCCTGCCAGACGCCGCCTTTGTCGGCTTCCAGGGCGGTGCCGATCTGGCGCGCGCAGTCGCCAGCATGGACATATTGTTCAACCCCAGCGTCACCGAAACCTTTGGCAATGTGACGCTGGAGGCGATGGCTTGCGGCCTACCGGTTGTCGCGGCAAAAGCCACCGGCAGCCAAAGCTTGGTCGATGACAACCGCTCAGGGCGGCTTATCACCCCGGGCGCCATTGCTCAGTTTGCCGAGGCGTTGCGCAATTATTGTGAAGACCCGGCATTGCGTATGGAGCATGGCAAGGCCGGTGAACAACGCAGCCTCGAATATAGCTGGGATGCGATCAATCAGGCCGTGGCCGATACCTATGTCCGGCTGGTCCGGCAACGTCGCACGGAGCTGACCAAGGCGTGAGCGACCTTTTCGGCGCCCCGTCCCCAACCCGTCCCGAAACTGTTTCGGCACATTCGCCGCTTGCCGATCGGATACGCCCGCAGTCGCTTTCGGAAGTTGTAGGGCAGGAGCATCTGACTGGGCCTGATGGGGCCATCGGTCGCATGGTCGCCGCCGGGCGATTGTCCTCAATGATCCTGTGGGGGCCGCCGGGAACAGGAAAAACCAGCATCGCGCGTCTTTTGGCCGACGCGGTTGGCATGCATTATATGGCGGTTTCGGCGGTTTTTTCGGGCGTCGCCGATCTGAAAAAGGCCTTTGCCGAGGCCGAACAGGTAGCGCGCACCGGCAAAGCCACATTGCTGTTCGTCGACGAAATCCACCGTTTCAATCGCGCGCAGCAGGACGGATTTCTGCCCTTTGTCGAGCGTGGCATTGTCACACTTGTTGGCGCGACCACTGAAAATCCCAGTTTCGAACTGAACGCCGCATTGCTCAGCCGGGCGCAGGTGCTGGTATTGAAACGCCTTGATGAGGCCGCCCTTCTCAAACTCTTCGAACGTGCCGAAGCCGTCGAAGGAAAGCCCCTGCCCCTCACCGGCGATGCGCGCTTGGCTCTGATTGCGAGTGCGGACGGCGACGGTCGGTTCCTGCTCAACCAGGCCGAAACGCTATTCGCCATCGCGCCGCCAGACGCCCCCTTGGACCCTCAGGCCATGGCCGCCCTGCTCCATCGCCGGATGCCGGTTTATGACAAGGACCGTGAGGGGCATTACAATCTCATTTCGGCCCTGCACAAATCGATGCGCGGTTCAGACCCGCAGGCCGCGCTCTATTGGCTGGCGAGGATGCTGGTTGCGGGCGAAGAACCGCTCTATGTGCTCCGTCGCATCACCCGTTTTGCAGTTGAGGATGTTGGCCTCGCCGATCCGCGGGCGCTCGAACAATGCATCGCGGCCAAGGATGCCTATGAATTTCTGGGATCTCCGGAAGGTGAATTGGCCATTGTCCAAGCCTGCCTCTATTGCGCCACTGCGCCCAAATCGAACGCAGCTTACAAGGCCCAAAAAGCCGCATGGAAGCTGGCCAAAGAAACCGGTTCGTTGATGCCGCCAGCCAATATTCTGAACGCGCCGACCAAGCTGATGAAGGATATCGGCTATGGCCAAGGCTATGCCTATGACCATGACATTGAGGAAGGTTTTTCGGGTGCCAATTATTGGCCAGAGGAGATGCAGCCAGCGGAACTTTACCGCCCTGTCCCGCGTGGACTGGAGGCCAAAATAGCCGAGCGCCTCGCTTATTGGGATGGCCTGCGCAGGGAGAGGAACAGCAAATGAGGTATCGCGCCGCCGTCTGTACGGCATTGACCGGACCCGAGAGCATCCGGATTGAGGAATGCGAACGCAAGCCGTTGCAACCCGGCGAGGTTCGTATTGCCATCAAGGCGGCGGGGCTCAATTTCCCCGACTTGCTGATGACTTACGGCAAATACCAGTTCCGCCCCGATCCGCCCTTCGTTCCGGGTATGGAATTTTCGGGAGAAGTCATCGAGGTCGGCGCCGGTGTGACCAATTGGAAACCGGGCGATGGCGTGATGGGTGGCGGCAAGGGCGACTGTATTGCGGAAGAAGCGGTCGTTCCTGCCGCAGCTTTGGCAACCAAGCCCGATGCATTAAGCTGGGAAGAGGCAGCGTGCTGGCGCGCAGGCGGCGTTACTGCATGGCACGCGTTACACGACAAGGCTGCGCTCAAAGCAGGTGAGACCTTGCTGGTGCTGGGCGCCGCTGGCGGAGTCGGCATGGCGGCGGTTTCGCTCGGCAAATATATGGGGGCGATTGTCATCGGCACGGGTTCCAGCCCGGAAAAGCGCGCAGCTATCCTTGCGGCTGGCGCAGACCATGCGCTCGATCCGGCCGATCCGGACTTAGCGGCCAAGGTCAAGGAACTGACCGACGGCAAAGGCTGCGATGTCGTATTCGATCCTGTAGGAGGTGATCTGTCGATTACCGCAACACGCGCGATCGGATGGGGCGGACGTTTCCTGATTGTCGGCTTTGCCAGCGGCAGCACGCCCAGCTTCCCCGCCAACCATGCGCTAATCAAAGGATATAGCCTGATCGGCCTGCGCGCAGGTGAGGCCAGCCGCCGCGATCCGGAACTTGCGGCCAGAACATCCATCGAACTGAAGAAATTGGCTGAAGCAGGTGTCATGCGCCCGCATATTTCACACCGCCTTCCGCTCGATCAAACCCGCGACGCATTGCTGGTGCTCGAACGGCGCGAGGCCATTGGCCGCGTCGTTTTAACCTTGGGCGATTGAGCCCGGCAGGGTCGCGTAGCCGGGCCCAATCGCAACGCTGAATGCTCCGCATACAAATGCAGGGCACTCCGGATTACTGGTTGGTGCGGATCTGGCCGACTCTTCCGCTACGATTGCTTTGCCCTTCGCCGGCCTTGCGAGAAGTCAGCTTGGCATCTTTGAAATGCTTTCCACGGGCCGCCTGCCCGCTATTTTCGAGCGGCCTTTCGCCCGCCTTGCGGACCGTCATCGTGCCATGGCGGATGGGCGCATTGGCACGACCATCGCCATTCACATCACCAACGGCGACACGCGGTTTGGAACGCGGCGCGGGCGGAGGGGTGTCGGGTGCAATGTCCGACGCCTTTTGCACGGCAGGAAGCAGCAGCCCCTTTTGCGGCTCATCCGGCTTGGGTGCGACTTCCTTCGGCGCATCACTGCCCGGTGCAGCAGCTTCGCCTTTGACGCCTTCATATTTCATATAGATCGCGCTGTGCGCGGCCCCGATCATGCCGAACGATAAAGCTGCAGCAATCAACCAGTCCTTTTTCCTGTTCATTCTCTCTCTCCTTGGGTCGCATCCCGATCTCGGGAATGATCTAAAAATAGAGTGTTACTCTAGAGTGTCAATCCATTTTTTCCTTGCTTGTTTTTCTCAGGCCTTTGATAAGGGGGGCGTAATGAATGCAGCCAAGCCAAAGACCCGCGACCGCATCCTCGCCTCCGCACGCGAACTGTTTTTTTCCAAAGGGTTGGATGAAACCTCGATTGCTGAAATCTGCAAGCATTCGGGTGTGTCAAACGGCAGTCTGTTCCATCATTTCCCGACCAAGGAAGCCATCGCGCTCGAAATCTTCGTCGGTATTCGCCGTCACTATTGGGAGCATGTGATTGCAGCGATGGAGGCTGAGTCGACGGTGCCCGCCGCTGCCGAGGCTTCGGTGCGCGCTGCCTTCGATTTCCAGAAGAAGTTCTCCGACGAATATACCTTCATGCTCGATACGGCCGCGGCGCCTTGGGTGCTCAAGCATACGACCGCGCTGAAAGATTTGAATGCGGCTTTCGTGGAACGGGCAATGGGGTGGGCCGCGCCATATTTTATCAAGGGTGAGCTACCTGCCCTATCGATCCACACTTTCGGGGCGCTGATATTCGGCTTGCCGCAATGGATCGCACGCGAACAGCGCGCCGGGCTTTCCGTGCCCGACATAGAGATTGTCACCGGGGAGTTGGCTGCATTGATGCGCAAGCTGTTTACCGTCGAACCAAAATAAACGAGTCAAATCATTGCTTTGACTCATAAAAATGCTGCGCAGCATAAGATGCAGCAAAAATTTGCCAGAGTCTTGATTCCATGATAGATTCTTCCTGCTTCTGAACCCTTCGGTTCGCAACTAGGGGGAGCGAAAATGGATAGTTTGCAGATAGCAGGTTACGCCTTTGATCAGGCACTTTTCATGGAATGGGCGGAGAAGATATTCTTCGCCCTTGTTATTTTGGGGATCACCTGGGCGCTCGCCAAAGCGGCCAAATGGACCTTCGCAAAGATGGTCGACCAAATACCTTTCCTGCAACGCGGGACATCGAGCGGAGAGAGTGTCGGAATGGCGCTCGGTAAAATCGTTTCGCTTCTGGTTTGGTTGCTCGGCTTGCTTGCGGTTCTCCAGCAGCTTGGATTTGATAGCGTGATTACACCCGTGCAGGGATTGCTGACCAATTTCATCGGTTATCTCGATAATGTGGTCTTTGCTGCCGCAATCTTCTTCATCGGTTCGATGATCGCAGGAATCGCCCGCGACCTGGTGGAAACCGCCTTGGGCGCCGTCGACTTCGACAAATGGGCCAATAAGGGTGGGGTCGAAGCCATCACCGGGAATAATGCGATTACCAAGACGCTGGGTACGATTGTCTATGTACTCGTTATCATTCCGGTCGCGATTGCTGCACTCCAGATGCTGGAAATATCGGCAATCACCGAACCGGCAATGAACTTGCTCAACATGGTGTTCAAAGCCATCCCGCTGATCATCGGTGCTTGCCTCTTGCTCGGTATTGGCTTTGTGATCTCGCGCTGGGTGGCAGCGCTGATCCGGGACCTGCTGCCCAGCCTTGGCGCAGATCGTGCGATTAACGAGCTCGGTATCCTGCCCGAAGGCCGCACGGCATCAGGCGTGATTGCCGCGATCGTTACCATCGCCATCATGATCTTCTTCGCCATCGCGGCGACCAACATGCTTGGTTTCCCGCAGTTGACGAACATCCTCGAAACGGTGCTGGCGCAGGCAGGCAATGTCGTCTTTGGCGCAGTGCTGATTGCTCTGGGTGTGCTCATCGCCAACATTCTTCGCAATTTGATCGCCGATGCAACAGGCGCAGGAATTGCGTCAAACGTTACCTATTGGATCACAACCGGCCTGTTCGTTTTCATCGGCCTAAAGCAGATGCAGATTGGCGGGATGATTGTCGATTATGCCTTTGGCGCGCTCGCCATCGGTGCTGCGGTTGCCTTTGCCCTCGCCTTTGGCCTTGGCGGACGTGACGCGGCGGCACGGATGCTGTCGGACCTGCGGGCTCCTGCCACACCTGCAGCGAAGAAACCGGTCGCCTCGCTGGCACCCAAAACAGTCAAGCGCGCTCCGGCCCGCAAGGTACCGGTCAAGAAATAAGCTGCCTTTACCGAAGCAGCCAATTGGGGCGGGGGAAACCTCGCCCCCTTTTATTTGGCCCCCCCTTTTATTTGGGCAACAGCGGGGGCATAGCATCGCACATGCGCCATTTCTCACGCTTTGCCTGTATCGACTGGTCTGGCGCGGTTGGCGAATATCCTTCTGGCCTCGCCCTCGCCAGCATCGGCCATGAAGGGGCACCCGAACTGATTGGCCCCGAAAAGCGCTGGTCGCGCCAATCCATTCTCGACTGGCTGCTCGAATGCGCCGACGCGGACGAGGATATATTGATCGGCCTCGATCTATCGCTCGGCTTTCCCTTTCTCGACCAAGGCAGCTTTTTTCCAGAATGGGAAGACAGCCCCGCCGACGCCCGCGCGCTATGGGCATTGATAGACCAGCTCTGCACCGAGGACCGGCATCTGGCGGCTAACAGCTTTCTTGCCCACCCCGAAGTCCGCCGCCATTTCCGCCATGGCAAGGGCCATGTCGGCGACTTGTTCGAAGGTGGCGTCGGGCGGCTACGCGAAGTCGAACGCCACCAGCGCGCGACCAAACAGGCCAATAGCTGGAGCTGCTTCAACCTGGTTGGAGCAGGTCAGGTCGGCAAGAGCTCGCTCACCGGAATGCGGATGATGCACAGGCTGGGCGGGCGCATCCCCGTCTGGCCATTTGATCCGCTTCCTGAACGTGGCCCCGTCATCATCGAAATCTACACCACCATCGCCGCGCGTGCGGCAGGCTTACCCGCCAACACCAGCAAGATCCGCGATGCAGCGACGCTGGCAAAGGCGCTCGCCATATTCGGTGCCGATGCTCCTACCCTGCTCCACAGGCTCGACGACCATGCCACCGACGCGCTGCTGACCGCCGCATGGATGCGCAACGCCAGCCAGCACGCCGCTCTCTGGATGCCTGAACTGCTGACCCCTGAAATAGCGCAAAGAGAGGGCTGGACCTTTGGGGTGCTATGACGCTAAAGGGCCCGCATTGGTCGCGCCGGCTTAGCTCAGTTGGTAGAGCACCTGATTTGTAATCAGGGGGCCACGGGTT
>NZ_DAOLHN010000012.1:0-66497 GCF_035329025.1 Sphingorhabdus sp.
AATGACGAGCGCGAGCAGACGCTGAACCAGCTGCTCGTCGAAATGGACGGTTTCGAGGCGAATGAAGGCATCATCATCATCGCCGCGACCAACCGTCCCGACGTGCTTGACCCTGCCCTGCTCCGCCCGGGCCGATTCGACCGCCAAGTCGTCGTACCGCGTCCCGATATCGATGGCCGCGTAAAGATTCTGGCCGTGCACATGAAGAAGGTGCCTTTGGCCCCCGATGTCGATCCACGCGTGATTGCACGCGGCACGCCGGGCTTTTCGGGCGCTGACCTCGCCAATCTTGTCAACGAGGCAGCACTACTCGCGGCGCGGCGTGGCAAGCGTCTGGTTGCCATGAAGGAATTTGAAGACGCCAAAGACAAGGTGATGATGGGGACCGAGCGCCGGTCGATGGTGATGACCGAAGACGAAAAGCGCATGACCGCCTATCACGAGGCCGGCCACGCCATCGTTGCGATCCACGAGCCCGCATCCGACCCGATCCACAAAGCCACCATCATCCCGCGCGGTCGTGCGCTGGGCATGGTAATGCGCCTGCCCGAACGCGACAATTACAGCTATCATCGTGACAAAATGCACGCCAATCTGGCGGTCAGCATGGGTGGCCGCGTCGCCGAAGAACTGGTCTTCGGTTATGACAAGGTCAGTAGCGGTGCTTCGGGCGACATCCAATATGCTACCAGTCTTGCGCGCGACATGGTGACCCAATGGGGTATGTCGGACGATTTGGGCCCGCTGCAATATGAAGAAAAGCAGGATGGCTATCTGGGCTATGGCTATAGCCAGCGCTCGGCCATGTCGGACGAGACCGCGAAGAAGATCGACGCCGAAATCCGCAAACTGGTAGAAGGCGGCTACGCCAAGGCTACCGCGCTGCTGAAAAAGCATCGCAAGCAGTTGAACCTTCTCGCCGAAGCTTTGCTCGAGTTCGAAACGCTGTCGGGAGACGAAATCAAGCAGCTGCTTGAGACCGGAAAATTCGAACGCGACGGTAGCAAGACCGTGCAACCGAAAGATATCCCGACTGTTGGCACCGCCATTCCAAAGGCTGGTCGGGGAAAGCGGACAAGCGTTGGTGGAACCAGCCCGCAAGGTGCGTGAGGTCACGGACTAGTACGCTGATTCACTTGCCATTCAAAATGGCGGGCTTACCGTCCAGCGGGTAACTGACTGGAGATTGGTATATGCGGAATATCGGTGCGTTTGCATGTTTTGTACTGGCGGGCCTTGCGCCCCCCGCCGTTGCTGGTCCGGGCGACATGAATGTTGCAACATTCCTTGCCAAAGCAGACGCACTGAAGGCCAGAGGTATGGGGGCGCTCGGTTCTCCAGACATCAAACTATTATATGGCGAAGCGAATGCGGCTGGCAAAACCTATCGCGAAACAATAGCCGCCGACAAGAAGGCCGGGCATACACCGCACAGCTGCCCGCCGAAAACGGCATCGCTAAATTCCGAACAGCTTCTTGCCCATTTGCGCACCTATCCGGCAGCCGTCCGGCCAAAGACAACGATCACGACCGCGATGTTCGATGCGATGAAGAAGCGCTATCCCTGCACTTGAACGAGCGCTAGCATCGCCTCATGCCAATATATTGTGACGAATCTGGTGGTGTCGGACGCGGAGTAATGACGCTGGCCGGAATTGACATTGAAGAGGACAGGGCTGAGGCGTTGATTGCGCGTTTCCGCACCGTTACCGGATATCACGGCGAGGTGAAGGGAAGCCGCATCGATTTCGCCGAACGCGCGCTGCTTTTCGAACTTGTCAAAGACAGCGAAGCGAAGATTTCAATTGGCATTGCGATATCCGCACTGGTTCCGGAAAAAGATGCCGACCGTGGCGATCATGACATTGATGTCTATGCAGCACTGCTGGAAGATGTGGTCGGCGCTATGCTGCCCGAAATTCCGGGCTGTGATAGCGTGATCATCGATGACGGACGGTACGGCCCCGAAACCTTGGCGGCAATCCGGGCCGATATTGCCAAGCTGGTTGGACCTTGTGGCACGACCCAACTCGAACACAGCCACCGGTTGGCGGGACTTCAGATCGCCGATGTTATCGCCAATACCTTTTTCAACCGTGCACTGGTAACCGAACGGCAGGGTCGGATAGCAGCTATCGCTGCGCCACTGCTCGAAAGTGGCCAGATAAAGCTGCGGGTATTGGGTGGCGGGGAAGCCCCCCCGCCTGCCGATTAACGGTCGTAGTCGCGGGCGACGCCGGCACTGCGGGCAGGCGCGGCAGCGGTCAGGCGAAGCGCTTCTGCCGATTTGGCGAGAGAGCCGATGTCATCAACTTCTTCGTCCTCGTCGACCTGAACCTTTTGCAGCGACTGCGTCAGGCCTTCCTTCAGATGTTCCGGACGGACGGTTTCTTCGGCGATTTCACGCAACGCGACGACGGGATTTTTGTCACGATCGCGATCAATGGTCAGCTCCGCACCACCGGAAATCTCGCGTGCACGCTCTGCAGCGAGCAAAACGAGGTCGAAACGGTTCGGAACCTTATCGATGCAATCTTCAACGGTAACGCGCGCCATGTCGGCTCCTGAATCACTTTGAATGTGTGGAAAGTCGAGCGCAAATAGGGGTTAGGGCCCGACTTGTCAACGGCAAGCACGCGCTTGCGCTGGTTGCGTGTCGCGGTGCGACCTCTTATCTGCCCTTTATGGAGGCATCGAAAACCGCATTGGATTTACCTGGAAAGCGGTTCGAAATCGCCGGAAATATTTTGCATATCCTGCACGATCCGCAGGAGCGACTGCAAAGCCTGCTATTGCTGATCGGGTCGGCGACACACAGCCTGACGCTAAGCATGTATATGTTTCACAACGACACCAGCGGAACCGAAGTGCGCGACGCACTGGCAGCGGCAGCGCTACGTGGTGTAAACGTCGAGGTGTTGGTCGACAGCTTCGGCTCGTCAAAAGTCCCGGCATCCTTTTTCCAGCCGATAGCCGAGGCAGGCGGCAGCTATCATTTTTTCAGTTCGCGCTGGCGGCTATCCTATCTGATCCGCAACCATCAGAAACTGCTGGTCATTGACAATGAACATGCCTTGATTGGCGGCTTCAACATCACCGACCAATATTTCGGACGACGCGGAGACGATAGCTGGGAGGATCTGGGCCTGACCATATCGGGGCCGGAAGTCGCACGAATATCGAGCTACATTTCCGAACTGATTAAATTGTCGGCGGATGGCGGCGTGCGGCTGCTCGCATTGCGGCGGTTGATCCGCACCTGGCAGCCGGGAACCGGACGGTTGCAGTGGCTGGTCGGCGGCCCCACCAACCGCATCTCGCCCTGGGCGCTGGCGCTCAAGCGCGACCTTCAAAATGCCCGAACGATAGACGTTGTTGCTGCCTATTTCTCCCCCACACAGACTATCCTGCGGCGGCTGGCGTCGGCAGCACGCAAGGGCGGCGAAGTGCGGCTGGTCCTGGCTGGCAAGACCGACAATGGCGCCACCATCGGCGCCGCCCGCATCCTCTATGGCTATCTGCTCAAGCGGGACGTGCAGATTTGCGAATATCAGCCGCAATTGCTCCACACCAAGCTGCTGGTGATCGACAATGCCAGCTATATCGGCTCGGCCAATCTCGATATCCGCAGCCTGTTCATCAACAAGGAACTGATGCTGCGGATCGACGATGCCGGGCTGGCAGACTATTTGCGCGGACTGGCCAGTCAATTGGCGCTCAAGAGCGAAGTGCAGACCCCGGAATTGCACCGCAACCGGCTGTCATGGTTCAATCGGCTGCGCTGGTCGCTCGCCTATCTGCTGGTCAACAGTGTCGACTATAATATCGGGCGGCGCATCTCGCTGCGCATCACCCAAATGCTGCAAAAGCGGCTACCGGGAAAGAAAGCTTAGCCTTTCCAGCCCCAGAACAAGTAACAGGGCAGCACATTCCAGAATTCATAGCCATTGTCGATGCGTTTGAAATGCGGTTCCATGAAGTCGCGCGCGCGGGCGCGGAACTGATAGACCAGAAACGCGCCGCCGGGGCGGATGGCCTTGCCGGTTTCCTCGGCAATCTTTGGTCCAAGATCTCCGGGCAGCGTCGAAAAGGGCAGACCCGACAACACATAGTCGGCATGTTCGAAGCCGAAGCCGCGGATGATATCATTCACATCTGCGGCAGAACCGTGCACCGCGATGAAGCGGCTATCCCGGAAATGCTTGCGCAGAAATTCGATGAAGTCTGGGTTGGTGTCGATTACCAGCAGTGTCGCATCCGGACGCATCCGGTCGAGCACAGGCTGGCAGAAGGTGCCAACGCCCGGGCCATATTCGACGAACAGTTTGCATTCGTCCCACTTCACTGGCGCGAGCATTTTCTGCACCGTCCAGCGCGACGAAGGGATGATCGAGCCAACCATCACCGGGTGCTTGAGAAAGCCTTTGAAGAATACGCCCCATGGGCCGAAAAATCGTTGCACCGATGTCTTGATGCGTTCGATCTTCGAAGTGATTGCTACCGAGCCGTCGTTCATCAATCCGCCTTAGGGCTGTAATACAGTGGTCATCTGCACTTGCAAATGCGCGCGCACGATGCAAGCCGGTTAAGCAAAAAAGTCTATAAAACGACCGCGCGGGGTTGCCCCAAACGTAAAGTCAATCCTATGGATGGACAATGCCGACCTATCCGCCTTCGACCGTTGCGGTCATCTTCATCGCCGAACGGACATTGGCGGATGATGCGGGCTATGCAGGTGCCGCCAACGCGATGGTCGCGCTTGCCAGCAGGCAGCCCGGATATCTCGGCATCAATTCAGCACGCGGCGATGATCGCATCGGTATAACCGTCAGCTATTGGGCAGATGAGGACGCTGCCAAGGCGTGGCGCGACAACACCGAACATGCGGCAATCCGCAATGCAGGGCGTGACCGCTGGTATAGCTGGTACGACTTGCATGTTGCCTCGGTCACGCGCAGCTATGATTGGGTTAAGCCATAATGCCGAAAAGCCCTGCTATTCCAGCCGATCGGGTAACGATCCTGTTCCTGGTGATGCTGGTCGCGGCAGCGGGCAACACCGCAATGCAATCCGCCCTGCCCGCTATTGCGAGCAAGCTCGACATTGCCGACGTCTGGGTCAGTCTCGCGTTCAGCTGGTCGGCTTTGCTCTGGGTGCTGACCGCGCCCAAATGGGCGAGGCTTTCGGACAAGCGCGGGCGCAAGGCGTTGATGACCGTCGGCGTCATCGGCTTTGCGGCGTCGATGGGGTTGTGCGGGCTGGTGCTGTGGCTGGGGCTGGAAGGCTTTATCGGGCCCGCTGCGACCTTCATCATCTTCGCCATATTCCGCAGCCTTTATGGCGGTTTCGGCTCTGCCGCGCCGCCAGCCGTGCAAGCCTATATCGCCGCGCGGACAGAGCGCGAGGAACGCGCCAAGGCGCTGTCACTGCTCGCCTCTTCCTTTGGCCTCGGCACCGTAATCGGCCCTGCCCTCGCCCATTTCCTGATTTTCGAGCCCTTTGGCTTGGCCGGACCGCTGGTGGTGTTCGCCAGCTTCGGCGTACTCGTGCTCATCGCACTCAAGCTGCGCCTGCCCAATGACACGCCGCGCTTTGCCGCGCGCGGGATCGTGACATCCTACCCCTCCGCCGCCTCGGTCAATCAGCCCGAAGTCGAGGAGGGCGTCGAAGAAGATAACGCCCTGCCACGAGAGGAAGTGCGCCTGCCCTGGCGCGATGAGCGATTTGCCAGCTGGCTGATCGCGGGCCTGATCGGCGGCCATGCGCAGGCCATCATGCTGGGCGTGGTGGGCTTTCTGATCCGTGACCGGTTGGGCCTGCACGACTTGCCCAAGGAAACGGTCGAGGCCACCGGTTCGGTGATGTTTGTTGGCGCGATGGCGACCTTGCTCGCACAATGGGGGTTGATTCCCATCCTGCAGATCGGTTCGCGCGCGTCTGTGCTGTGGGGTGCATTCCTTGCGCTACTCGGCATCACGCTTGTCGGGGTGAGCTTCGATTTTTACGGCATCACTTTGGGCTTTGCCTTGGCCTCTTTGGGGTTCGGTTTGTACCGTCCAGGCTTTACCACAGGCGCTTCGCTTGCCGTTCGCCGCTTTGAGCAGGGTGATGTGGCCGGCAAGATCGCATCATTGAACGGCTCGGCCTATATCGTCACACCCGCCATTGGCGTGGCCCTGTTCAACTGGTGGGAACCGGCGACCTTCATCCTGATTGGAGCGGCGCTGCTCTATCTGATTGTCTGGGGACGCAAGGCCCTGGACGATGCGCCCAAGCCGCTGGACGCCTGATCAAGCTTCGTTGCTTGAGCCATCCTTATAAATGAAGCCGTAAAGCGGATAGCTGGAAGTACCGAGGCCGTTTACCGGCGCGTACCAGACACGGACTTCGCTCCAGTCGCCTGCCGCCGAAACGTCGAGTACGCGTGCACCGCGTTCAATCTGGCCGCGACGACCATTGATTACTGACCAATTTGCATGGTCGATCAGAACTTCGCGGTCGGAAACGATTTTGCTGACCATGCCGACATGGCCAATCGGCATCGACCGGGTGGGCTTGAATGCGATTACAGCGCCAACTTTTGGCTCATTGCCCCGTTCATATTTGCCAGCCGCCTGACCCCACCAGGTTCCCGCATTGCCGAAAATCTCAATCCCCGAAACATCACGCGCAAAGGGAGCGCATTGCAGCGCCATCGCTTGAGCGGGAATGAGAAGGGCAAGTGCGCCAAGAGCGGCGACAAATTTCTTGCGGAACATGGAAAAGCGACCCCGAACCTTTATTTTGTATCAGCCTGATGGCCGGGACGGGGTTTCGCCACAATATCTAGTCGGTGACCCGCAGGAGTCGCGAGATGAACCGTTGTTCATATTCAGCCCATCGCCGGTGAGCCTCAACTCACCGGCGACGGTGCAAAGTCAGGCGGCTTTCGCCTTCAGCGATTCGGCAACTTTCACGCCTTGGCGCTCAAGCGATTCGACGATCTTCTTGGCCCCTTCAAGGTCGCCCCAGAACATCGGGCCACCGCGATAGACGGGCCAGCCATAACCATAGATCCAGACGACATCGATGTCGGATGCGCGCTGCGCCTTGCCTTCTTCAAGGATCAGATAGCCTTCATTGACCATCGGATAGAGGCAGCGTTCGATGATTTCCTGGTCGGTTATCTCGCGTTTCTGCATGTTCGAACGGCTGCGGAAATCCTCGATGATGGCAAGCGCCTCGGGGCTGGGCGTGCGATTGCGCTTTTCGTCATAGTCGTAAAAGCCCTTGCCGTTTTTCTGCCCGAAACGACCGGCAAGGCACATGGCTTCGCGTACATTGGTCGGCTCGAGCGAAGTATCGCGGTGCCAGCCGATATCCATCCCGGCAAGGTCGGCCATCTGGAAAGGCCCCATCGGGAAACCGAAATCGGTGAATACATTGTCGATCTGTTCGGGCGATGCACCTTCCATCAAAAGCGCATTCGCCGGAATCTGGCGCTGGCTGAGCATGCGGTTGCCGATAAAGCCGTGGCAAACACCTGCGACCACCGCAATCTTGCCGATTTTCTTGCCGATAGCCATCGCGGTTGCGAGCACGTCGTCAGCGGTCTTGTCGCCGCGCACAACCTCGAGCAGCTTCATGACATTGGCGGGCGAGAAGAAGTGCATGCCGAGCACATCCTGCGGACGCGAGGTCGAGGCCGCAATCTCGTTCACATCCAGATAGCTGGTGTTCGATGCGAGGATTGCACCCGGCTTGCAGATTGTGTCGAGCTTGCCGAACACGTCTTTCTTGACGTCCATGCTTTCGTAGACCGCCTCGATCACCAGATCGCAATCAGCAAGGTCTTCCAAGCTGAGCGAGGGCGTGAGCAGGCCCATCATTTTTTCGACCTGCTCGCTGGTGTAGCGGCCCTTGGCAGCCGAAGCCTCGTAATTCTTGCGGATCACGCCGACGCCGCGATCGAGATTTTCCTGCACCATTTCGACGATGGTGACCGGGATGCCCTTAGCCAAGAAGTTCATCGTGATGCCGCCACCCATGGTGCCCGCACCGATCACGCCAACCTTCTTGATGTCGCGCAGCTGGGTGTCTTTGGGCAGGCCGTCAATTTTGGCGGCCTGACGTTCGGCAAAGAACATGTGCCGCTGCGCCGCGGACTGGCTACCCGTCATCAGTTTCATGAATTCGGCGCGTTCGAATTTCAGGCCGTCTTCGATATTCGGATTTTCTGCCGCAGCAGCAACGCAGCGCAGGTTCGCATAAGGTGCATCAAAGCCTTTCCACTTGCGCGCATTTTCAGCCTCAAGCTTGGCGATGATGGCCGTGTCACCCTTGACGGGCAGGTCGCGGGTGTGGCGCGGGCCTTTTGCGACGCATTCGCGTGCGAAAGCAACGGCATCGGCAGCGAGACTGTCTTCTCCAGCCAGTTTATCGATCAGACCGGTATCAAGCGCCTTTTGCGCAGAGATAGGTTCGCCCAGCGAGGTCATGACGGCGGCCTGTTCGATGCCAACAAGGCGCGGCAGCCGCTGTGTGCCGCCAGCGCCGGGCAACAGGCCCAGCTTGACTTCGGGCACGCCGAGTTTCGCCGACGGCACGGCAATACGGTAATGGCAGACAAGGGTTGTCTCCAGACCGCCGCCCAGTGCCGTGCCATGGATTGCCGCGATCACCGGCTTGGTCGCGGTTTCGATGGTGTTGAGCACAGCATTGAAATCCGGGCCTTGCGGTGGCTTGCCGAATTCGGTGATGTCGGCGCCAGCGATGAAGGTTTGCCCTTCGCAGCGGATGACGACGGCTTTAACGCTGTCGTCTTTCAGACCCTGTTCGATACCGTCCGAAATGCCCTGGCGCACGTGCCAGCTGAGCGCGTTTACCGGCGGATTGTTGACCGAAAGGACGAGGATTTCACCGTCCTGCGAGGTGGTTACGGATTGCATATTACTTCCTTTCTGCTCCCCTCCCGCTTGCGGGAGGGGCTGGGGGAGGGCCTGAAACGAATGCGGTTGGACGGGCCCTCCCCTAACCCCTCCCGCTTGCGGGAGGGGGACTAAGCCGCCAAAGCCGCATACATCATTGTGCGAATTTCACGCCGGATCGGATAGGTCGATGAGGGCGCGAGTTGGGTCATGAAAACCATGATCAAATCCTCGACCGGATCGACAAGGAAGGCGGTCGAATACATGCCGCCCCAGTAGAATTCACCCTTTGAGCCTGCGAGCATCGTCGCCGCCGGATCGATATTGCAGGCAAATCCAAGCCCGAAGCCGATTCCGGCATTCTCCGCTTCACTGAACAGCGATTTCGAATGCTGGGTCAGGTCACCGCCGCCGGGCAAATGGTTGGCGGTCATCAACTCCAGTGTCTTGGGGCTGATTATCTGCACGCCATCGAGAGCGCCGCCATTGAGCAACATCCGGCAGAAACGATGATAATCGTGGACGGTCGAGGCAAGGCCGCCGCCACCCGATTCAAATTTCCACCCCTGCGCCCACAGACTGTCGGCACCGGCCTTGTCGGTCTGCACCATCTTGTCTTTGGGGTGGAACGCATAACAGGGTGGAATGCGGTGCGCCTGATCGGCCGCAACCTTGAAGCCGGTATCCTTCATCCCGAGCGGTTCAAAAATATGCTCGCGGAAATAATCGCCCAGCGATTGGCCCGAAATACGCTCTACCAATACGCCCAATACGTCGGTCGAAACCGAATAATTCCAGCAAGTGCCCGGATCGAATTCGAGCGGAATCTGCGACAGATGGTTGATGAAGCTCTGGCTGTCATTCTTCATCCAGTGCTCAAGCTCGGTCTTGCGATAGGCAGCGTCGACCGGCGTGCGTTCCTGGAAACTGTAAGTGAAGCCGGTGGTGTGGCGCAGCACGTCGATGATGTTGAGCCGTGTCGTGGGCGGGCGGCTGGTGAAGGGCACATTGCCACCGCCAGCCATGAACACGCCCAGATCGGCAAATTCCGGGATATATTTGGCGACCGGCTCGCTGAGCGCGACCTTCCCCTGCTCCACCAACTGCATGAAGGCGATCGAAGTGATCGGCTTGGTCATGCTGGCGATGCGGAAAATGGCATCAGGGTCAACGCCCGACGCCCATGTATGCGCGACTTCGTCACCACGCCCGATAAGCAGCGCGCCGAAGGGCAGCTTGCCACTGTCCAGATATTTGGCCTGAATATGCGCGCCGATGCGGGCGAGCCGATCGGGCAGAAAACCAAGTTCAAGTGCTGTGCTGTCGTCGCTCATGTCAGTGTGCCGTCTGTCCGAGAAGTTGCCGCGTAACCGGATGCGAACTGGTCAAACCACCGTCGACCGCAATCGCCTGACCGTTGACATAGCTTGCTTGATCAGAGGCGAGGAACAGTGCGACATTGGCCAGCTCCTCTGGTTGGGCCGCCCGCTTCAGCGGGTTCAATTGCCCCACCTTGTGCATCACATCCTTCGAACGGGCATAGTCAAAGGTCGGCTTGGTCATGCCGGTTTCGGTGAGCCCCGGGCAGATCGCATTCACGCGCACGCCCGATGTCGTCAGCTGCTGCGCCGCTGTCTTGGCGAGGTTGATAACGCCTGCCTTCGACGCCGAATAGGTCAGCGGGCCAGCCCCCGAATTGAGGCCTGCGACACTCGCGGTCAGCACGATGGCCCCGCCGCGCCCCTGATCGACCATCGCCTTGCCCGCATGTTTCACCATCAAGGCGGGGCCAATGACGTTGACGCGGAAGGTTTCGGCCATGGAGGCAGGATCGATTTCAAAGATTCCGCCCATATCGCCAATGATACCGGCATTGGCGAAGGCGACATTTACGCCGCCATAATTGGCTTTCGCGGTCTCGACGAGCTTCGCAACATCAGCCTCTACACCGGCATCAATCTGCAGCGCGGTGACGGTGCCGCCTGCTTCCTCGACCATCTTTGCGGTTTCGAAAACCGCTTCGGTCTTGTCACCTATGACCAGCTTCGCGCCTTCGGCAGCAAACCGTTTGGCAGATGCGCGACCGATCCCCGAACCCGCGCCTGTTATGATTGCAACTTTGCCTGCAAGTGCGCCCATGCTCATCCTCCTGAAATTGTATTGCCGCCGTCGATGACGATCGTTTGTCCTGTGGTAAAGCCGCCTGCCTTGCTGGCAAGGAATACCGCTGCCCCTGCGATTTCATATGGCTCACCGATGCGGCGCAGCGACGAGCGACGGGTTGAAATTTCCAACGTATCGGGATTCTCCCAAAGCGCGCGGGCAAAGTCGGTCTTGATGAGGCCCGGCGCAATGCAGTTCACGCGCACGCCCTTTGGCCCGAATTCATCGGCCAGATTGCGCGCCATCTGCATGTCGGCCGCCTTGGAGATGCAATAGGCACCAATCACGGTCGAGGCCTTCAATCCGCCCACCGACGAAACGATGGTCACCGAACCTGCACCACGCTCCAGCATTTCGGGTGCGACCATATGAATCAGCCAGTGGTTGGACAGGATGTTGTTGTCCATGATCTTGCGGAATTGATCGTCGCTGATCCCGGCGCTTGGGCCATAATAGGGGTTGGATGCCGCATTGCAGACCAAGGCAGTTATCTTGCCAAAAGCCTTACGCGATTCGTCTACCAGATGCTGCAAATCGTCTTTCGAAGATATGTTGGCGGCGATCGCAATCGCCGTGCCTGCACCATGCTTCGCATTGATTTCAGCAGCTACCGCTTCGCAGGCATCCTGCTTGCGGCTGGAGATGACGACCTTGGCGCCATGCTCCGCCATTTCTTCGGCAATCGCCTTGCCAATCCCGCGCGATGACCCGGTGATGAGGGCGACCTGCCCACTCATGTCGAAAAGGGACATATGCTCTCCTCTAATAACGTCGCCCCTGCGCAGGCAGGGGCCGCAGTAGGTTTACCCAAAGCTGGCTGCGAAAACTTCCAGCGGCCCCGGCCTTCGCCGGGGCGACGCGATGTTTAAGCCCCTGCTTTTACCGCAAATTCCAGCGCCTTGTCGACCAGCGGAGTCACGCGGTCGGACATCGCCTTGGCGTGCGCCGAACTGGCAGTGCCGTCGATCACGCGCTTCTTAATGCCCTGCATGATGCCCGCAAGGCGGAAGAAATTGTAGGCGAGGTACCAGTTCATGTCAGGAACGCTGTCACGTCCGGTCGCGGCGCAATAGCGTTCGACCATTTCCTCCAGCTCCGGAATTCCCAGCGCCTTGCGGTCGAGATCCTTGACGCCTGAACGACCGCCATTTTCGGTCACCCACGCCATCGCGACATAGGAGAAATCCGCCAGCGGATCGCCAATCGTCGACAATTCCCAGTCAAGAACGGCGAGGCATTTCGGACTGTTGCGATCGAAAATCGCATTGTCGATGCGGAAATCGCCATGCACCACGCTGGTGCGGGTCTGCTCGGGCAAGGTCGCAGGCAACCATTCGATCAGCCGCTCCATACCAGGCATGGTTTCGGTTTCGGACAGGCGATATTGCTTGGTCCAGCGATCGACCTGGCGGCCGAAATAATTGCCGGGCTTGCCGAAGTTTTCCAGACCGGCCGCTTCAATCGGCGTATTGTGCAGCTTTGCCAATACATCGAACATCTCGCAATAGACCGCGCGTCGTTCCTCGGGCGTGCTTCCCGGCATCGCGCCATTCCAGATGGTGCGGCCATCGACCATGCCCATCACATAGAACCAGCTGCCGATGACGCTGT
Source organism: Sphingorhabdus sp. (assembly GCF_035329025.1). Classification (GTDB taxonomy): domain Bacteria; phylum Pseudomonadota; class Alphaproteobacteria; order Sphingomonadales; family Sphingomonadaceae; genus Sphingorhabdus_B. Next base: position 12,681 of record NZ_DAOLHN010000012.1, read on the forward strand.
CGTCGGTGCACAAGCCATATTGGCGGGCGACGGGGAAGCCGGTCTTATACATCCCGGCCTGCACCTTATATTCGCGGTCAACCGCATGGGCGGAAGGCAGCAATGGCCCAAAGGGCTTGCGCCGCAGTACATAATTGCCCGACTCCGCTTCGATCTTGTAAGTCGGGTTCGATTGCCCGCCTTTGAACTTGGTCAGGTGCAGAGGGCCTTTGAAGCCCTCCACATTTGCCTGCATCCAATCGGTAAGGCGGCCTTCATCAAGCTTGTCTGCACCCTCAGGCTCGACCGTGCCGACAAAGGCTTCCTCGGCATTCATTGCAGCGGCATCGCTCATTGATCAAACACGATAACACTGCGCGCGCTATCGCCCTTCTTCATCTTTTCGAAGCCTTCGTTGATCTGCTCGAGCGGGATACGCTCGGATATGATGCTGTCGAGATCGAGCAGGCCACGCATGTAGAAATCGACCAGCCGCGGCATATCGACCGGGAAGCGGTTGCCGCCCATGATCGCACCTTGCAGTTTCTTGCCCGAAAGCAGATCCATCGCTGACAGGCCAACCGAGTGGGTCAGCGGCATCATGCCAAGGATCGTTGCGGTGCCACCGCGGCGCAGCGATTTGACCGCCAGTTCGCCCGAAGCCGGACGACCGACCGCTTCAACCGCATGGTCAACGCCGCCATTGGTCAGATCGATGATCTGTGCAGCCGCATCGTCTGCCAGCGCATCCACCACGTCGGTTGCGCCGAGTTTCTTCGCCAGTTCGCGCTTTTCCGGGATCGGATCAGCGGCAATGATGCGCCCTGCCCCGGCAATCTTCGCGGCATTGATGGTCGCGAGACCAACACCGCCGCAGCCGACGACCGCCACGGTTTCGCCGGGCGTCACCTTGCACGCATTAAAGATCGTACCGGCACCTGTCGTCACTGCACAGCCAATGACCGCTGCACGATCCAAAGGCATTTCCGGATCGATGCGGGTGCAGGCATGTTCGTGGATGAGCATCATTTCGGCAAAAGCCGAAAGGTTGAGCATCTGGTTGACCGGCGAGCCATCGGGACGTGTAAGGCGCGAAGGCTGGTCGGGATTGCGGCGCGTGTCGGCCCCAAGGCAAAGCGACATGCGTCCGGTGACGCAAAATTCGCAATGTCCGCAGAAGGCGGAAAGGCAGGTGATGACGGCATCGCCGACCTTCACCGTACGCACTTCGGAACCCACCGCTTCGACGATACCGGCCGCTTCATGGCCGGGTACCGCCGGCAACGGGTGCGGATAGGTACCTTCGATAAAGTGCAAATCCGAATGGCACAGCCCGCAGGCCGCGTTGCGGATCAAAACTTCGTGCGGACCCGGCTTGGAGATTTGCAGGGTTTCGATTTCGAGCGGTTTGCCCGGTTCAATGAGGACAGCAGCTTTCATCAGCGTGTCACCGCCAGGCTGCCGCTCGACAGTTCAACACCGCCGCGAACGCCGCCATATTTGCCCAGTTCCATGCGAGCGATCGCACGGTTGTGGACTTCATCCGGACCATCAGCAAGACGCAGCGTACGCTGATGCGCCCAAGCCGATGCGAGGCCGAAATCTTCGGACACGCCGCCGCCGCCATGCGCCTGAATGGCATCGTCGATGATCTTCAGCGCCATATTCGGTGCCTGAACCTTGATCATCGCGATTTCGTTCGCCGCGGCCTTGTTGCCGACGGTATCCATCATCTGCGCAGCCTTGAGGCAGAGCAGGCGGGTCATTTCAATGTCGATACGTGCGCGGGCAATCCGCTCATGCCAGACGCTGTGTTCCGCAATGGTTTTGCCGAATGCGACACGGCTGGTGAGGCGGCGGCACATTTTTTCCAGCGCTTCTTCAGCAACGCCGATGGTGCGCATGCAGTGATGGATACGGCCCGGCCCGAGGCGGCCCTGCGCGATTTCAAAGCCACGACCTTCGCCGAGGATGACATTATCGACTGGAACGCGAACGTCCTTCAGTTCGACTTCCATATGGCCGTGCGGCGCATCGTCATAACCGAATACGGGCAAGTGGCGCAGGATGTTCACACCCGGTGCGTCCATCGGCACGATGATCTGCGACTGCTGCTGGTGCTTTTGCGCGCCGGTGTCGGTCTTGCCCATAACGATCGCGACCTTGCAGCGCGGATCGCCCAGGCCCGACGACCACCATTTGGTGCCGTTGATGACATATTCGTCCCCGTCACGGATCATGCGGGTTTCGATATTGGTGGCGTCGGATGAGGCCACGGCAGGTTCGGTCATCAGGAACGCCGAACGGATTTCGCCGTTCATCAGTGGAACCAGCCACTTCTTCTTCTGCTCGGCAGTGCCATAGCGGTGAAAGACTTCCATATTGCCGGTGTCTGGTGCCGAGCAGTTGAACACTTCGGAAGCAAAGCCGACACGGCCCATTTCTTCGGCGCACAATGCATATTCGACATTGGTCAATTGCGGGCCATCAAATTCGACCGTCGTGTCGAGGTGCGGGTTGGCACCCTGCGGCGGCATGAACAGGTTCCAGAGACCCGCCGCCTTGGCGCGCGCCTTTTCTTCTTCAACGACTTGAAGCACCTTCCAGCGCTCGCCGGTTGCATCTTCTTTCTTATAGTCTGCAACACGCGGACGGAGGTAGGTGTCGATATGGTTCTTGATGCGGTCGCGCCAATAGGTTTCGCGTTCGGTGAAGGTAAAGTCCATGCGAGTCGTCCTCTTTTTAATCGTCCGGTTAACTTGATTTCCTTGGGCCTATCCGGCCCCTGCTTCAACTGTTTTTTCGCCTTCGGCGAGCCGTCGCACCCGTTCCTCATGATCGGCACGGGTGATCGGGAATTTGCGGATCCGCCATATGGTGCCCAGCCCCAGCAGCGCGATCGTGCTGATATAGGCAATCACAAGGCTGTCGATGACCGGCCCGGGAACGGTAGCCGGATTGGCCTTCTCCGGAAGCCCGGCCATCGAGATGATGAAACCGCCAATCAGGATGCCCGCACCTGTCGCACATTTCTGCACGAACAAATTACCCGCATAGAGCAGCCCTTCCGAACGCCGACCTGTACGCTCCTCGGTCACCTCGACCACATCTGCAATCATCGACGCGACCGAAATCTGGATAATCACCCCCGAGCAATTGGCGATAAAGAAAAATGCGAACACCATTGCCGTCGAGAGATTGCTGCCGGTCTGCGGCCAGAAGCCGCCGAGAAACAGCAGGAACGGGGTGATCCAGAATCCCGCATTGATGAAAATGAAACGGAAGGCCGAATCCTTTTTTCCCCATTTTTTGTTAAAATAGGTGACGAGGAAAAAGGCGATGATGACGCTGCCGAACAGCAACCAAGGATAAGCCTGGAACCAGCGTTCGGGAAAACGCCAGACAAAGATGTACAGATAGTTGGACAGCACATAGGTGACCTGCGTGCTGACGGCGGCAAAGGCGACGGCGGAAATTAGCACCAGATAGGTCGGGTGTGAAACCGAGTGCCAGATCTCCCGCATCGCCTCACGCACCGTCGTGCGGTCAGGCTGTGTCGCAGGCAAATGGGCGAGCCGTTTATGCTGCCCGATTGCGGAGAGCAGGACGGTGAACGCCATCAGGCAGGCGCCGGTAATGCCGTACAGCCAATAGCCTTCAGCCAGCAGCTGCCCGACTTCGCCTTCCTTGTCCGAAACCAGAAACACGCCATAGGCAAGGAACAGCATCAGCAATCCGCCCGCCCATGCGAACAGATAGCGCAACCGCATCAGGCTGGTTCGCTCGTCATAATCCTGCGTCAGTTCGGGCAGGATCGCGACCGAGGGCACTTCGCAAGCCGAAACCAGCGTTCGAACGAAAATGGCCGTGACGACGAGATAGCCAAAGGCCTGCCACCCCTCCAGCCCTGGCGGGTGCCAGAGCAGCATCCACGAAGCAGCCAGCGGGACTGCGGCGAGATAGAGCCAGGGCAATCTCCTGCCCCAGCGCGAATAGGTTCGGTCGCTCATATGCCCGATAATCGGATCGGCAAAAGCGTCGACGACCATTGCAATCGCCAGCGCTGCACCAACGAGCCGGGCATCCATGCCGATGACCTGATTGTAGAACAGCAGCAGGAAGGTCGAAAACCCGTTCTCCTTCACGCCATAAGCGATGCTGCCAAAGCCGTGAAAGAATTTGATGCGCGTCGGGACGCGCCCGTCGGAGGTAATCGTCATTCCTGAGCCGCGCCGACGAAGCTTTCGACCGAGTCGAACATCGCAGGGGCATTTTCATCCCAGCTATGGCGCGGGCCGATGGTGATACCTCCATCGACAACCATATGTGTGCCGGTGATGAAGCGTGCTTCCGAACTTGCGAGATAGGCGACCATCGAGGCGATATCCTCTGGATTGCCCCCACCTTTGACTGGCTGCGCCGCATCGGCCACGCCATGAATGATGGCATTTGCCGCGTCTCGTTGTTCAGCCGGAACTTCGAGAGCTGAAGCGAAAATATTGGTCTTGATAAAGCCCGGGCAGATCGCGTTGACGCGAATATCAAATTTGGCGAGCTCGGCTGCGGCCATTTTCGAAAGGTGCAGCACGCCCACTTTTGCCACGGCATAGGCCGATGGCGAATATCCCGCGCCCAGCGCAGCAATGCTGGCGGTGTTGACAATCGACGCGCCTTTGCGGCCTTTCATATGCGGCACGGCATAACGAATCCCCATTGCGACCGAGCGCAACAACAGGTCCATCGTCCGGTCCCAGCCTTCGGGTTCGATTTCGTCAATCGGCGCGCGATCGCCCGCAGCACCGGCATTGTTGAACACGATGTCGATGCCACCGGTCTTTTCAGCGGCAAAGTCCATTAGCGCCTTGATATCATCGACGTTGCAGACATCGGTGCGCTTGAAGAATATCTTTCCGTTGGAGGTTGCTGCGAGTTCGCTTCCGCCCTCTTCATCGATATCTGCGGCGATTACGGTCGCACCTTCTTCGGCCAATCGAAGGCAGGTGGCCTTGCCAATGCCCGATGCAGCCCCGGTGACGACAGCCGTCTTCCCAGCGAATCTCATATTCCTCTCCTCATCCCGACTCTCTCGCCGCTATCCTGTCTGCTTAAAAAGGCGCGGTCAACGGGCGCAAAATTGCCGTTACGGAAAGCGCGCCTCACAAGTTGACGCTTGCGTAAAGCGCACAAAGAGACATAGTGATTCGGCACTTTTTAGGAGAAACCCGATGAGCGAGCTGGAAGCATTCCGGACGGAAATCAGGGCGTGGATAGAGGCAAACTGCCCGCCCGAAATGAAAACCCCGATCAAAAGCGACGACGACACCTGCTGGGGCGGTCGCAACTTCGTTTTCCAGAGCGAAGCGCAAAAACAATGGATGGAACGCTGCGCTGCGGCGGGTCTTACTGTGCCCGATTGGCCGAAGGATTATGGCGGCGCAGGGCTGTCGCCCGCCGAAACCAAAATCTTCCGACAGGAAATGGCACGCGCTGGTGCGCGCTCTCCGCTCAACAGCTTTGGCATCTGGATGCTTGGCCCCGCATTGCTCAAATTCGGCACCGAAGAGCAGAAGCGCCATTACCTGCCGCAGATCGCGCGCGGAGAAATCCGCTGGTGTCAGGGCTATTCAGAACCGGGCTCAGGTTCTGACCTCGTTTCGCTGCAGACTTTTGGCGAAGACAAGGGCGATCACTGGGTGGTCAATGGCCAGAAAATCTGGACCAGCTATGCCGACAAGGCCGACTGGATTTTCTGCCTTGTCCGCACCGACAAGGAAAACAAATATCAGGGCATCAGCTTCCTGCTGTTCGATATGACGACACCGGGCGTTACCACCAAGCCGATCAAACTGATTTCGGGCAATTCGCCCTTCTGCGAAACATTCTTCGACAATGTTGTCGTGCCCAAGCACCAGATTGTCGGCGAACTCAACCGCGGTTGGGATGTCGCCAAATATCTGCTCGGCCATGAACGCGAAATGATCTCGGGCATGGGCGGCGATGGCGGCACCGCCTCGCTCGGCGGCGGCTTCAAGGACGCGTTGGGAGATGAGCCCATTTTGCGCGCGCAGCTTGCGATGTTCGACGTCGAGAGCCTCGCCTTCCGCGCGCACAGCGAACGCTTCATGGACGAATGGAAAACCGGCACCGCGCATCCGGCCTATTCGAACCTGATGAAATATATCGGTACCGAACTGAACAAGAAGCGCCACGAACTTGTAATGGCTGCGGGTGGTTCAGACTATCTGGAATGGGAAAGCGAACGTTCGAATGGCGGCAAGCGCGCACGCGACTGGCTGCGCACCAAAGCCAATTCGATCGAAGGCGGCACGAGCGAAGTCATGCTCAACGTCGTCGCAAAACGCATTCTCGACATGCCGGGAGCCTGACCAATGGCGATGACCTATAATGAAGACCAGTCGATGCTTCGCGATAGCGCACGCGACTTCATGAAAACCGAAGCCCCCGTCGCGCATCTGCGCAAATATCGGGATATGGATTGCAAGGATGGCTTCAGCCACGATCTGTGGAAGCAATTTTCCGAAATGGGCTTCACCGGTATCCTGATTCCCGATGCCGATGGCGGGCTTGGCATGGGCCATGTCGAAGCCGGCATCGTGCTTGAGGAAATCGGACGTAACCTGTCGCCCTCGCCTTTCCTTTCAACCTCGGTGGTTGCTGTTGAAGCATTGAAGGCTGCCGACAAGGCAATGCGCGACCGCTGGTTCCCCGGCATCCTTGCAGGCGAAACCGTGATCGGCATCGCGCTGGAAGAAGGCAAGAAGCACCATCCCGAAAAGATCGCGGTGAAGGCCGAACGCAGCGGCAATGGCTTCAAGCTGAGCGGCGCAAAGCAGTTTGTCGTGCAGGGAAGCTCCGCCGACATGCTGATTGTTGCCGCCCGCACTGGTGGTGCCGTTGGCGAAACCGATGGCCTGACGCTGTTTGCGGTCGACAAGGATGCAGCGGGTCTGTCGATGGATGCCGCGCGCACCGTCGATTCCGCGATGGCGGCACGTGTCGCATTTGACGGCGTCGAAGTAACCGCCGACGCCGTGATTGGCGATGTCGATGGCGGCTGGGCCGTCCTGTCCAAGATGCTCAACGCCGGACGCACCGGTTCCGCCGCCGAAATGGTCGGCGTTGGCACTGGTGCGATGGATCTGACCTTTGACTATCTCAAACAGCGTAAGCAGTTTGGCCGCGTCATCGGTGAGTTCCAGGCATTGCAGCACCGTGCAGCGCATCTTTATGGCGAGATGGAAATGGCGCGTTCGGCAGTGCTCAAGGCGCAGAACTTCCTCGACGAGGAAGATCCGCGTGCGGAGCTCTACGCCTCGGTTGCCAAGGCCAAGGCTGGCCTCGCCTGCAGCCTCTCTGTCCGCGAAGGCGTGCAGATGCATGGCGGCATCGGCATGACCGATGAATATGATATCGGCCTCTATATGAAGCGCGACCGCGCTTTGGCCGAGTTCATGGGCGACATCTATTTCCATGCCGACCGCGTGGCCAAACTGAACGGTTATTAAACTCCCCTCCCGCTTGCGGGAGGGGCCGGGGGAGGGCCCCAAGCCTTACACACGGCTCGCTGCGCTCGTCCCCTCCCCTAACCCCTCCCGCAAGCGGGACGGGAATAAAAAGGAGATCATCATGGACTTGCAAAAACTGTTCAGCCTTGAAGGCCGCATAGCCCTTGTTACGGGCGGTTCCAAAAATTTGGGTCGTCATATGGCCGAGGGTTTCATCGCGGCAGGTGCCAAGGTCTATATCAGCTCACGCAAAGCGGACGCCTGCGAAGCGACCGCAGCAGAACTGGGCCCCAACTGCATCCCGCTGCCAATGGATGTCTCGACCGTTGAGGGCTGCAAGGCACTGGCGGCGGCATTTGCCGAGCGTGAGTCAAAGCTCGACATCCTCGTCAACAATGCAGGCGCCGCATGGGGCGCACCGTTCGAGGAATTCCCTGAAGCGGGCTGGGACAAGGTCATGGACCTCAACGTCAAGGGCCCCTTTTTCCTGACCCAAGCGCTTTATCCGCAGCTCAAGGCCGCAGCATCGAAGGCGCATCCGGCGAAGGTCATCAACATCGGTTCGATCGACGGCATCCGCCTGAACCCATGGGAAACGTACAGCTATCACGCATCCAAGTCGGCGATACTCTATCTTACAAAACGTATGGCCGCGCGGTTGGTGCAGGATCAGATCAATGTCACTGCGATCGCCCCGGGTGCTTTTGCATCCGACATGAACAAGGCCGCTCGCGACCATGGCGATGCGGTTGCCAGCAACATTCCGAACAAGCGCATCGGGGTTGCCGAGGACATGGCAGCGGCCGCGATCTACCTCGCGTCGGATGCGGGCAACTATGTGGTCGGCGATACGATCACCGTCGATGGCGGCGTGGCCCACGCCAATATCGGTTCACCGAGCATCGACGCGTGAGCGTCCAGGGCGTTGCAGAGGGCAAATTTGCGGGCGTCAAGTCCGTGATGGAAGCCAGTCTTGCAAGCGGTGCCGATCTGGGAGCCTCGTTCTGCGCGACAAAAGGCGGCGAGACGGTGGTCGATATCTGGGGCGGCCATACCAATCCGGCCAAATCGCGCGAATGGGAACGCGACACCATCGTCAACGTCTATTCAACAACCAAAACGATGACCGCACTGACAGCACTGTTGCTTGCCGACCGTGGGGTTTTTGACCTGCACGACGAGGTCAGCAAGTTCTGGCCCGAATTTGCTGCAGAGGGCAAAGGCGACGTCACAATTGCGCATTTGCTCAGCCATTCGGCAGGCCTTTCGGGTTGGAAAGAGCCACTGCAACGCGAAGATCTGTACGACTGGTCCAAATGTACCGATCTGCTGGCGCGGCAGGCGCCGTTCTGGAAACCCGGGACCGCACCAGGCTATCACGCGTTGACGCAAGGCTATCTCGTCGGTGAAGTAATCCGGCGCGCGACCGGAAAAACTGTCGGTACCGTGTTCAGGGAAGAAATCGCCGAACCACTCGGTGCCGATTTCCATATTGGATTGCCCGCCAGCGAAGACGCCCGAGTCGCCGAACTGGTGCCACCACCGTTTGCGGTGGGCGCACAGCCCGGCTCCGAATTGCAGAAGAATATGGCGACCAATCCGGGTATCGATGTCGGCGAAACGGCAAAACGTGCATGGCGTGGCGCGGAGATTCCGGCTGCTGGCGGTACAGGCAATGCCCGGTCTGTAGCGGAAATTCATGCCATACTGGCCAATGGCGGCGTCGGAAAAGGAAAGCGCTTCCTGTCAGACGCCGGGTGTCGCCGCGCACTCGAATGCCAGGTTGAAGGTACAGATCTTGTTCTTGGCATCCCCGTGCGGTTTGGCATGGGTTTTGGCCTGCCGGGCGGCATGGTGCCATTGCCCAACCCCAATAGCTGCTATTGGGGCGGCTATGGCGGTTCGATCGCCATCGTCGACATGGATACACAGACGACATTTTCTTATGTGATGAACCGGATGGAGGGCACCACTACGGGCGATGCCCGGGGATTCGCGCTAGTGATGGCGACATGGCAGGCCATGGCCGCATAAATCCATAAGTGCAAATCGCGCAATTCGAGGTCAGTTGCATTTCGTGCAACTGACCTTTTTCTTTTCGCAATTGCACAATGAACCCCCAATCGCCAAATGCGGGTCACCGAAAGCGAAACTTTCGAAACACATTCTGACCGGCGAGCATCTCCTCCTCCTCTCCCCCGCTCGCTGATCAAGACGAACGGCCTTCATGCACAGCGTGGAGGCCGTATTCGTTTGTGGCTTAATGTCGCAACAGCGATGTATTATTTCCCCCCCGCGACATGCATCTTCTTGTTCTCCATTTTGTCCACCGCAAACCCCTCCGCCTGTGGATAAGTCGCAAGATTCCCGTTGCCCGACTCAGGGTTCGATGAGACCTTTCAGTTGTCAGGCAGGAAAGCCGGAAAGCGAAGTGGAACGGAAACGGGAAGCAGAGCGGAACGAAAGAACTGTCAGATACCTCGCCAGAGCGTTTCAGAAGCGAAAGTGGAAGAAGCAGGAAAGCAGAGGTTGCTGCCGGACAACGAACGCCATGTGCGGGCCGAGGCCTCACCGCCAAAAGCCAACGCCGGGCAGGATACCGAAAGCAGTCAGGCAAACTGGCGACCCTTCGGGGCCGCCAGCGAGCCGGACGCCGGAAAGCGGAAAGAATGGCCCTTGAGGCCAAGGACTTCCAGGATCAGGCGCAGTGGGCGCTGGTAGCAATACCAGCGCCCATTTATGTTTTAGGCGGCCATTCCACAGGCTGTTACGGCATGACACTCCGTAATTGCTCCACCCTTCAATCAAATTTTCACAGTCATTGGTTACGTTCAGCGCTCAATGAGCATGCGCAAAACTTTTGGGAAACTCGGGAAGCGGTCGGTTGCACGGCTGACAATCGAGTTGGATGCGGGTTTGGTGCTGCCAGAACGTACAGCGCGTTGTACGCTTGAAAATGTGTCGCGCACCGGCTGTCGCTTACGAACAACTGAACCTCCACGCATCGGCGCAACCATTCTGGTTAAGGTCGAGCGGATTGAAGCGCTAGGTTCGGTAAGTTGGGTGAAAGGCGAACGATGTGGGGTTGCTTTCGAAGAACCACTGGAGACTCGTTCACTCGAGCGGATTCGCTGGATAATCGACAATGACAGAAATCATCAGAACAACAGCCTGGCCCACGCTGCTGCTATCTGGCGCTGAACGGAAAATCCGAGACCGAAATTTGAAAGGCGTGACGCGCGTCACGCGTTGAGAATCGATTCCCCTGCCAATCGGGCGTTGCGACCCGGTTGGCATGGATCTCCCTATGCCAACATCCTGCCGAGGGCGGGGTTCACACCACCCCGCGCCTCGGCCTTTTATTTCAAACCCCGGATTTAAGCAGCCAATCGTGGAAAATACGCACTGCACGCTGCTTCAACGCGCGCGGGCGGCAGACAAACCAATAGCTGTAAGGGCTCTCGACCTCGGTATCGAAAAGCCGAACCAGTCGAGGGTCTTTGGCGTCTGAAAAATGGCTGCCATGCATGATTGCCACGCCCAGCCCATTCGCGGCGGCTTCAAGCATCAGTGGGCCGCTGTCGATATGGTCTATTGCCGCAGGCTTCAGCCGCGGTTCCCCTACCGCTTCTCGCCACGCATTGAATATCAGCGGCATGTCGCTGTGTACCAGCACGGTCTGATCCTTTAAATCGGCCGGTTTCTTCAGATTGTGCTCTTTGGCCATGCTATCCGATGCGATGGCGTAAACATTATTGCGATCGAGACGGACGGCATAAAGACGCGGATCGACCTGGTCGGCAATGATGATTGCCGCATCGACCACATCGCCCAGTAGATTTTCAGCATGCGCCGAGGTGTCGACATCGATGTGCAACTTAGGGAACAACTTGCGCAGTTCCGGCAGTTTCGGAATCAGGCGTTGCGAACCGAAAAGCGGCAATACGCCAAGGCGCAGTCGATATTCGCCACCCTGCCCTGACAATTCCTCGACGGCGTCGGCCATCGCCTCCAACGCGGGTTCAATCGCTTTTAGCAGCGCATGACCCTCGGTGTTCAGGATCATTGCCTGTGCCTTTCGTTCGAAAAGCGGCTTGCCCATGAAATCTTCGAGCGCCTTGATTCGCCGACTCAAGGCTGGAGGCGATAGTGCCATTTCGGATGCTGCAGCCTTGGCGGAGCCCAATTTGGCAATCCGGACAAAGGCTTCTAGCGAGCGCAGCGGCGGCAATCGGCGCATTTGGGGAGAACTCTCTAATTTGTGCGGCGCAAAAATGAAGCGAACCGAACATTGCTTCAGAATTTTACCGGTTTTCGTTGAGTTGAAAGCTAATTCGGATTGCAAAAATTGCAACCCCGATTGTTTTCTTCGCACTTGCACAAAAAACGAGACGACTACATATGGGTCGGGCCTTACAGGCATCCTCTCCTAAAGTAAGACTTTTCAAAGGCCGGGTTTACTCCCGGCCTCTTTTTTTGCCCGTTGCCCCGTCCAGTCTGCCACCCTATCTTGAAAATCAGGGGCTTGGACCAAAGGTAACCGGATATGGCAAAGCAAAAAAACAGCAAACTCCAGGTTGCCAATGCCCGGCCCGAGGATTCGGGGCGCGGACTTGCCCGCCTGTCGCGCGAATTCATGGCCGAACATGGCCTGCAGCAGGGCGATGTTATCGAGATTATCGGTAAGCGAACAACCGTCGCAAGAGCCTTTGACCCTTACCCGGAAGATGAAGGCCTCGAAGTCATTAGGCTCGACGGCTTGCAACGCGCCAATGCTGGAGCCGGTGCAGGTGACCATGTGGAGGTCAAGAAAACTACGTCAATCGCTGCGAAGCGCGTCGTTTTTGCGCCAGCCCAGCCCGAAATCCGCCTCGAAGGACCGGGCGATGCCCTCAAACGCAATTTCATCGGTCGCGCGCTGTTGGCCGGAGATGTTGTTGCGACCCACGGCCAACAGCGTGTCGCGCCCGAAAATATGCCGCCGCAACTGGCGCAAATGCTGGCGGCACCCGCCTTCGCGCTCACTGAAATCCGTCTGACGGTGGTGTCAACCACACCCAAGGGCATCGTCCATATCGACCAGGATACCGATGTCGAGCTGCGTGCTGAATATAGCCATGACGGCGATGTGCGTCGCGCGGATGTTACCTATGACGATATTGGCGGCATGGCCGATACCATTCGCCAGTTGCGTGAAATGGTCGAGCTTCCCTTGCGTTATCCAGAGCTGTTCACCCGGCTGGGCGTCGATCCACCGCGCGGCGTATTACTGCATGGCCCGCCGGGAACCGGCAAGACGCGTCTTGCCCGCGCGGTTGCAAATGAGAGCGAGGCCGAATTTTTCGTCATCAACGGCCCCGAAATCATGGGATCGGCCTATGGCGAATCCGAAAAGAAACTGCGGGAGATTTTCGCGGCAGCTACCAAGACCGCTCCTTCCATCCTGTTTATCGACGAGATCGATTCGATCGCCCCGTCACGGGACAAAGTGCACGGCGAGGCCGAAAAGCGGCTGGTCGCACAGTTGCTGACGCTGATGGACGGGCTGGAGCCGCGAACCAATCTGGTCGTGATAGCAGCAACCAATCGGCCTGAAGCCATCGACGAAGCGCTGCGCCGCCCAGGGCGCTTTGACCGCGAAATCATTGTGGGCGTTCCCGATGAAAGCGGTCGACGCGAAATCCTGGCGATCCATACGCGCGGCATGCCACTCGATGCCAAAGTCTCACTGCGCGAACTGGCGCGAACGACCTATGGCTTTGTCGGCGCAGATCTCAACGCCCTCAGCCGCGAGGCAGCGATTGAATCGGTCCGGCGCATCATGCCCAAGCTCGATCTTTCAACCGGAACAATCCCGGCCGAAGTGCTGGGGAATCTGAAGGTCACCCGGGACGATTTCCTCGAAGCGCTCAAGCGCGTCCAGCCTTCGGCAATGCGAGAGGTGATGGTTCAGTCGCCCAATGTCCGATGGGAGGATGTCGGCGGTATCGACGAAGCGCAGGCAAAACTGAAGGAGGGAATCGAGCTCCCCCTCAAAAACCCAGACGCCTTCCGCCGTCTCGGCATCCGCCCGGCCAAGGGGTTCCTGCTTTACGGACCGCCCGGAACCGGCAAGACCTTGCTGGCTAAGGCGGTGGCGCGAGAGAGTGAGGCCAATTTCATCTCGACCAAGTCATCAGACCTGTTGAGCAAATGGTATGGCGAGAGCGAGCAACAGATCGCCCGCCTGTTCGCGCGTGCGCGGCAAGTAGCCCCTACGATTATCTTCATCGACGAGATTGACAGTCTTGCGCCCGCAAGGGGAAGAGGTGCGAGCGAACCGCAAGCGACCGAGCGCGTGGTCAATACTTTGCTCGCCGAGATGGACGGTCTGGAAGAATTGCAATCCGTTGTCGTCATCGGTGCAACCAACCGGCCCACGCTGATGGACCCGGCATTGCTTCGTCCGGGGCGATTTGACGAGCTGGTCTATGTAACCGTACCGGACAAGGGCGGCCGTCGGCGCATTTTAGGGATTCACACGGCCAAGATGCCGCTCGGTAAGGACGTCGATCTTGACGAAATCGCCGAGCGCACCGATCGCTACACCGGTGCCGATCTGGAAGACCTCGTCCGTCGTGCCGGCTTGTTTGCTCTGCGCGAAGGCGGAAGCGACGCCAACGAAGTGCGGATGACCCACTTTAGCCAGGCATTGAACGCCAGTCGCGCAACGGTTTCTCCCGAAATGGAGGAGGAATATCGATCGATGGAGACCAAACTCAAACAGGCGGCGCTGGTGCCCGAAGGCATGGGTTTCGTCACGCCGGGAATGATAAAGCCGGTCAAGGCGTCAAAGCACGAACCCTGACCGCAGCATTTTTTGCACCGGTTCAACGGAGCATTAGCATAGGCACCCAATTGGTCTAAGTTTTCACCAACCTGATCAAGGGAGCAAAAATGTGAAGCTATCGACTTCTCTGTTTGTGAGTGCCGGGTTGGCGCTGCTCATTGCGATAGCTCCCGTCTTGATAACCTTCGCCGCAGCTATCATCGCGCAATCGGCAGGCTGCCAGTTAAATGAAGGCATGGCGCACCGGTGCGTTATCGCAGGAAAGGATTATGGACAGACGCTATATGAAATGGGCGTTGCCTTTTGGTTGTTCATGCTGACCGCATTATACTTGCCCGTCGCAGTCGCTCTGGGTGTTGCTGCCTTTATCAACATTGTTCGCGGGCGCGAAGATCCATATAAAAATGGCAAGACCGGCTGGGTATTCTGGCTGTTAATGGCATCCGCTTTGCTGTTTCCAATACTGGGCACGCTGTCTTTTATTTTGGCGGCTATCGCAGGAATATTGGTCTGGAACCGGAAGCGGAGCGCGGCGCCGGAGAGCTAGTCCAGACTTCGGTTGGCGACCTCATGCAATCCGATCGCGCGGACCAGCATCATGCCCTCTATAGCGACCAGTAATTTGGCCGCATCGCGCGCGCGCTCCGCATCATTTTTTGCCGCCAGTTGCGCCTCGCCCCAGGCAAGAAAGCCCTGCCCGATTGCGGCGGCGATCGGCGAGTAAAGCGGATCACCTCGCGCAGCCCTGCTCGCCAGTTCGATCCAGATACACATATATGGCCAGAAACGATCTTCAAAAAGTAAGCTCGCGAGTCTTTTCTGCAGAGCGGGCAGCGGCAAGGGCTCCGGTGCGGCGTGATCCGCCATCGCTATAGTCATGCGTTCGGCAATGCGCTGGAGCGTGGCAGCCAGCAATTCGGATTTATCTGTAAAATAGTAGAGCAACATACGATCGCTGGTACCAGCGGCCTTGGCCAACGGCCGCAAGCTGGCCGACACCAGACCGTGCGCAAGCACATGGTCGGCCAGCCGGTCAACAATTGCGGAACGCCGTTCGTCTGTTTTGCTTTGTTCCATCCAGCCCTGCTTATGCGCAATTAACTCTTGTAGCGACCGTTACGTTATTGTAGCATCCGCTACATACTTTTTCGGACAGGAAAGAAAATGCTATGTCAAGCTTTTGGCAAAATTGGTTCAAACTTTGGGCATGGGGCGTGATTATCTTCGGTATTGTACTGGCAAGCGGCGCATTTGCGGCAACCGAAGGGTTGGTGCGGCCGGTATTCGATATGCTTGGCAACCCCTTCCCGGCGGTGCCTGACGCGCATCATCGTTTCTCTCTGGGACTGATGGGTGCAGTCAGCATAGGCTGGGGTTTGACCTTGCTCGGTGTGTTCAAGGCCATATTCGGACTGACCCGCGACAGCGCCACCCCTTTCTGGCGCGCCGTGCTGGTGGCAACGGTAGGATGGTATGTGATCGACGGTTATATTTCGTACGCAACCGGTTTTGCGCTTAACATCGTTTCGAACACGTTGCTCGTTGCGCTGCTCCTGATTCCGCTGATCAAAAGCGGCGCGCTACGGGACACTGCTCCAGCTTAAAAGTCGACCTGCTCATAATAGGGCGGAGGCGTGATCGCCTCCATCCTCTCGGATAGCAAAGGCCGGAAACTCGGGCGGCTTTTGAACATCGAATACCAGCTCTTGGTCTGCTCGTGCCCGCTCCAGTCAATCCCGCCCAGATAGTCGGCAACCGAAATCTGCGCGGCGGCGGCAAGATCGGCCATGCTCATTGTCGGGCCCGCCATCCACGCGCGGTGGTCGATAAGGTAATCGATATAGTCGAGGTGCCCGTTCGCCAGCCGCATCGCCTCGCGCAGCACGGTGCTGTCGGGTGGCTGCCGATGCACCAGCCGCTTTTTCATCCGCTCATGGAGCAACGGTGCGGTGACATCCCCATAAAATTGCTGATCGAACCAGGCGGTCAGGCGACGGATTTCGGCGCGGTAGGCCGCAGAGCCACTGATCATCGGGGCGGTGTCGCTGACCTCTTCGATATATTCGCCAATCGCGACGGAATCGCACAAGGTCAGGTTGCGCGCCGGGTCTACCAGAACCGGCGTGCGCGCCGCAGGGTTCATGTAGAGGAATTCGTCGCGATGTTCCCACGGATTTTCGCGCACCAGGCTATAGGCAATCCCCTTTTCGCCCATTTGCAGGCGCACCTTGCGCGAAAACGGACATAGGGGAAATTGCAGGAGCTGCCACATGGCGGCCCTGTTAGGGATTCTGCGTCAGAAATGGAAGCGCACTGTTGGCGCTTTTCAGTGGATAGTGCCCAATGAGGTTTCAAGATTGAGCAGGATTACCAGCCGTTCAATCTGACGCCAGCGGCAATAATGCAAATGGTTGCCAACATTGCGGCTCTTTTCGGCACGTTCTGCCGCTTCAAGCCCGGCCTCAAACCCAAAACGGGCAATCAGGGCCTGCGCCTCGCTGACATCGCGGGCGTTGACATAAAGCGGCAGATACATGTTCGAGTGCGACCTCTTGGTTATTGAGTGGCAGGCTGACCGGGGTGTGGCCTGCCTGCAGGGACGCTTTTACCCGCAATCGGTAGATGAAGCCTTCCAGCACGTGGTTACCGAAGCGTTAGCCAGATCTGTTCGAAACAGATGTGTTGGCTTGAAGGCTTGCCCCCGCCCCCCATATGGTGGCAAAGACCGAAATATGACCATCCCAGACAATAAGCCTTCATCCGATCGCCCGCGCTTTGGCGGCGGCATTTTCCTGTTTATCGGCCTACTGATCGGTTCGATTGTCGGCATTGCGATGAACGAGGCTTCGATCGGGATGGTTGCAGGTTTCGGAATTGGTGGCCTGTTGGCAATACTGGTATGGATATTCGATCGCAAACGTGCAGAGGAAGGGCGTTAACATGCGCAAGCACATCTTTGGATTCCTGGCGTTTCTGCTCGTCCTTATCGGAATCGGCGGATGGTATGCGACCCGCCCCGACGTCGCGCAGCTATCGCTCGATAAGGTGACAGGTCCGAAGCCTGAAATCACCGAAGCGCGCGAGCAGATGTTCCCGACCGTTTCGGTCGCGGAGGCCGATCGCTGGAAGGCGGGAGAGGCCCCGACCGCTGCCGAAGGACTAGTCGTTGAGCGCTTTGCCGAAGGTCTTGACCATCCACGCAACATCTATGTGCTGCCCAATGGCGACGTGCTTGTCGCCGAAACCAATGCCCCCGCCAACCGCATGAAAGGCATCGAAGGCTGGATTGCGGCAAAACTGTTCGAAAAGGCTGGCGCAGCCGTACCTTCTGCCAACCGCATCACCCTGTTGCGTGACGCCGATGGCGACGGCAAGCCCGAGGTGAAGAGCGTGTTTCTCGAAGGGCTGAACTCGCCCTTTGGAATGGCCTTGGTTGGCAACATCCTTTACGTTGCAAATACTGATGCCGTTATGGCTTTCCCTTACAAGGAAGGCG
Organism: Sphingorhabdus sp.; assembly: GCF_035329025.1. Lineage (GTDB taxonomy): Bacteria > Pseudomonadota > Alphaproteobacteria > Sphingomonadales > Sphingomonadaceae > Sphingorhabdus_B. The sequence continues at coordinate 30,511 of NZ_DAOLHN010000012.1, forward strand.
ACACCAAGATTACGGCCAAGGGTAACAAGATCCTTGAACTCAACGCCAAGGCGCCGAACAACCATTGGACCCGCAACCTTGCGGCCAGCGCCGATGGCACGAAACTCTACATCGCCGTAGGTTCGAATAGCAACATTGCCGAAAATGGCCTCGATCAGGAAATTGGCCGTGCACGGGTGATCGAACTCGACCTCGTTACCGGTAAAAGCGGGGCGTACAGCTCGGGCCTACGCAATCCGGTCGGTCTTGATTGGGATAGCCAGGGGCAACTGTGGACGGTCGTCAACGAACGCGACATGCTGGGTTCGGACACCGTACCGGATTATCTTGCGCTGGTCGAATTCGGCGCGGACTATGGCTGGCCGCACCATTATTGGGGCGGTTATACCGACCATCGTGTCAAACCCGGAAAGCCCGAGAAGCGCGAATATGAACGTCGCCCCGACTATGCGCTTGGCGCGCACACCGCGCCGCTTGGCCTGGTCTTTGCCGACCGGGCAAAGCTGGGCGGCGCATTCGCCAGCGGCGCCTTTGTCGCACGCCACGGGTCCTGGAACCGGGTACCGAAATCCGGCTATGACGTGATTTTCGTGCCGTTCAAAAACGGCATGCCCACCGGCCAACCGCTCAATGTGCTGACTGGATTCCTCGACAAGGAGGAGAAAGCACAAGGCCGCCCGACGATGCTCGCCATCGACAAAAGCGGCGCGCTGCTGGTCAGCGACGATGTCGGCAACATCATCTGGCGGGTGCGCGCGAAAGCCAAATAAAAAGCGAAGGGTTTCGTCAGCTCGTCCGTTTAGGGAAAAGACCCTGCATTTTTTGGGGTAGCCTTGAACGAGGAGGACAGTCGATGGCCATCGAAACGGCAATTGCCCTGAATCGCTTCGGGTTGGGTGCGCGGCCCGATGCCGCACCGCTTGCCAACCCCAAACGCTGGTTGATCGACCAGATGGCGAAATTCGATCCCAGGCCCGCTGCCATTTCAGCTCTGCCGCCCCGAAGCGAATTGATTACCGCCATCAAAGACCTGCGTATCGAAAATCGGGAACGCAAGGCTGCAAAGGCCGATGGTGCCGATGCAGCCGAACTGCAATTCAACGAATATCGCAAGGCGTTGCGCGATCAATATGTCGCGGCAGTTGATACCCGCCTCGGCGTCGCGCTCGCTTCGCGACAGGATTTTGCCGAACGACTGGTACATTTTTGGGCAAACCATTTTGCGATTTCGATCGACAAGATTGTGACGGTCGGCCTTGCGGGCAATTTCGAGTTCGAAGCAATCCGACCGCATATTTTCAGCCGTTTTGCCGATCTACTCAAAGCGGCAAGCTGGCATCCAGCAATGCTTCTATATCTCGATCAGGCGCAATCGATCGGACCCAACAGCGTGCTTGCACAACGTATCGGTTCGCGTCGCAAACGCGAAATTGGACTCAACGAAAATCTCGCTCGCGAAATTCTGGAACTCCATACACTGGGCGACAGAACCGCCTTTAGCCAAGCAGACGTCACCGAATTTGCCCGCGCTATGACGGGCCTCACGGTCGGCGGACTGGGTGAACGCCGATTGCAGCGCATTCTGGGCAGCGACACCAAACCGGGTGAAGGCATATTCGTCGACGCGCTGCACGAACCGGGAAAGCGCACGATTGTCGGGCGGAGCTATGCGCAAAATGGCGCCAAGGCGCTGGATGCCATCCTATCGGACCTTGCTACCCACCCGGCAACGGCGCGGCATATCGCAACCAAACTGGCGCGTCATTTTGTCGCCGACGATCCGCCCCCTGCGCTGGTTCAAAGACTCGAAGCCAATTTCGTCGAAACAGGCGGTGATCTTGCCACGCTCTATCGCACCCTGATAGAAGCGCCCGAAAGCTGGGCCCAGACGGGGACCAAGTTCAAAACCCCATGGGAATGGACGTTGTCATCGTTGCGGGCGCTTGGCGTTTTAGAAGTGCCCGGACGCGAGCGGGCCGCTGTCGCGTTGTTCAACCAGATGGGTCAACCCGTTTGGAAACCGGGCTCGCCCAAAGGCTATGGCGATATTGCAGCGGACTGGGCGGGACCTGCGGGGCTGATGCGAAGGGTCGAAACTGCAGGCCGTTTTGCCAAGCTCGCCGCCAACCGTGTCGATGCGCGCAAACTTGCCCCCAGCATCCTTCCCGGCACCCTTTCGCCAATGACCGCAGAGCATATTGCCCGCGCCGAAAGCCCCGAGCAGGGCCTCGCGCTGCTGCTCGTTTCCCCCGAGTTTCTTCGGAGATAAGCCCATGATCTTCAATCGACGCCGCCTGATCCTTTCCGGGCTCGCATCTACTGGAGTTGCGATAGCTCCGCGCATGGCCTTTGCCGCAGCCGAAACCGACCGGCGCTTCATCTTCATCATCCAGCGCGGCGCCGCCGACGGACTTGCCATCCTCGCGCCAACGGGTGATCCGGCGTTTGTTGGCGCTCGAGGTGAAATCGCAAGTGAGGCCACGACCGGGACAAAGCTCGACAGCTTGTTCACCTTGCACCCGCAAATGACCACGAGCGCCGGGTTGTTCGCGCAGAAACAGGCGGCTTTCTATCATGCCATTGCCTCTGGCTATCGTGAGCGTTCGCATTTCGACGGGCAGAACATGCTGGAGACTGCAGGAACCCGGCCCTATGGCCGCGACGATGGCTGGCTGAACCGCTTGTTAAGCCTGCTGCCAAAAGGCGAGAGCAAGGCGATTGCCGTTGCTAATGCCATTCCGCTCGCATTACGCGGACCTTACACCGTCAGCAGCTACGCCCCCTCACGCCTGCCCGATGCCGATACCGCGCTGATGGAACGGGTAGCGATGCTCTATGCCGAGGACGCCCAGCTCGCGCCGCTTTGGCAAAGCGCAACAGCGACAGAAGCTATGGCGGGCAGCATAGACTCGGGCGCCGGTCGTGGCGGCAATGTCGCAGGAAAGCTCGTCGCCAGCCTGATGGCCGGGGCCGACGGCGCGCGTGTTGCAATGGTCGAGACAACAGGATGGGACACACATTTCAATCAGGAAGGGCGTTTGGGCACCGTGCTGAAAGGTGTCGATGAGATGATCGACACTATGCGCAAAGAAATGGGACCCGCATGGTCCAAAACGCTGATATTGGTCGCCACCGAATTTGGCCGCACCGTGCATGTGAACGGCACGCGCGGCACCGATCACGGCACGGCATCTGCAGCAATGCTGTTCGGTGGTGGCCTAACCAACGGCGGAAAGATAGTCAGCGACTGGCCGGGCCTTGCAACAAACCAGCTTTACGAAGGCCGCGACCTCAAGCCGACGATGCGCTTCGAGATGGTGGTCGTGGCTGCCCTTTCGGCGCATTATGGCATTGACGCCGAAAGGTTGCGACGAACTGTCTTTCCGGATTTTGCCTGAAAAGTACCGGTGTCTTAACAGTATTGACTAGCCGCACACATTCAATCACCGTATTAATACGCTAATACGGAGTAACCTGTTTTGTCCAAGTCCCCGAAGAAAATCCTTTTGCTGGCAACCAGCCTGTTCGCAGCGGCCACAACAACAACCGCTTGCGCGCATACCACTGTCAAAGATGCTGATGTCTGTCGCGCCGATGCCGATGTCGACTCTCTATTCCGCGTACCCTTTCGAGTGGTCGATGGGCGCATCTACGTCGATGTCATGGTCAACGATAAAGGGCCTTTCGCATTTGCAATCGACACCGGTGCCAGCGGACTGGGTCGCTCGGATGCCAGCCTGACAAAAGCCCTAACGCTGCCCATCACCAATGGCGGCCTAACGAGCGACGGTGTTGCGACGGCCAGCGTCGATATGACCCGCTTCGAATCTCTCGAAATCGGCGGATATCGGAGAGAAAATATAGAAGTCATCACCCGCGACTATAGCAGTCGCCTTTCAGCGGAAGCCGCGATATCGGGTATTATCGGTCGAGACTTTTTCGCTGATGGCGTGCTGATAATCGATTATCCGACCCGCACTTTATCTTTCAACCGCTCACTCGAACTACCGGCAGACGACGCACAGGTCGTCACCTATGAACGTCCATTTCGCATCCCCGTATCGATCGGCAATGTCGAAACCGAAGGGCAAATGGATACGGGTGCCAATGTTGAATTTATAATGCCAAAATCACTTTTCGACAAAATCGGCGGTGGACCGTTGCAGGCCGCCGGAGATGCGACATTGACCAATACCAGCCTCGAAACACAGACCGCGCTGGTGCCTGGCCCATTCCGTTTCGGCGGCGCCGAATTTACCAACATCAATGTTCGCGTTTCTGAGCGCTTCCCCGAACTTATGGTCGGTGCCCGTGTACTGCAACACCACAAAATCCTGATCGACCAACGATCAAAACGGATCGCTGTCTGTAGACCGGACTAAGCGGCGGCCAACTCAGTGGCCCTTAGCAACCGCTGCTGCTCGGCGGAGCGCAAATAAAGAAAGTTGCTTGGCAACCCCAAACGCACACAGGCCTTTGCGGGCGGGGATTCAGGATCATGCTTGCGCTCCGCTGCGCGCGCTACCAGCTTGATGGCGATGCGGTCGGCAAAGGTGAGATCATATTCACGGCCCAATTCCAGCCGATCGCGCACCAGCGGTGGCAGGATCGAGACAGCAGCGCGCGCCAGTGCCCGGTGCAGGAAGCGTGGTATTTGCGGCGCGGCCTTACCCGACTGGATGATATCGAGAAACTCTGTGTTGATGGGATGCGGTTCGAACCGTCGGGCCAGCTTTTCCATCATGGCGAAGAAATCGGCACGGCTGTTCACCTTGTTCTGTACACCGTAGAGTTCGGCAACAGCTGTTCCTTCGCGGTAGAAGCGTTCCTGATCCTCGACCGACAAAGGCGCAACAAAGCGGTCGTAAGCAGTCAGGAAGCCATAGCCTGCGGTTGCGCTGACCCAATCGAGCAGCTCTGGATCCTTCGCCGAATAGGCGATGCCGCCGGGCGTTTCACCCTGCACCTTGGCGTGCATGCGGTTGACCCCTTCGATCACGCGGCGGGCGGCAGCCTGAGGCCCATAAACACCGATCATCGCGGCATAGCCGGTGCGCTCGGATCGGCCGATGGGATCGACCTTGTAGATCGAATGGTCCCACACGCCCGAACGGATGCGCGGATCGGCAAATTCCAGAAGCACGGCAGCGACCCCGCCAATGCCCAGCGCAATCTGGTTCTTGTACACCCGCCACGCAACCGAATCTGGCCCCAAAAAGGCAGGCGCGCCAGCGGGCTCGCTGTAATCGAAGGGCGGTAAAGGCTTGCGGATCGGTGCGTTCATCATCAATCCTTCCTCGGGATCAGTTGATTTAATCGCGTGATTAAACGCAGCCTGTCAAGCTTCAATCCCGTAAGCTGTTCGTTCCAGCGCGCCAAAGAAACCCAAGGCGCCTGCATCGCCAAAGGGCGCGAGCTGGCTCATCATCACCCCGCCAACGCCATTAGCGGGATCGATCCAATAATAGCTGTTAAAGATACCAGCCCAGGCCAAGCTGCCGGGCGCGCGACCATTGGGGCCCTGCTCCGGATTGATTAGAAAGCCGAGGCCCCAGCCGGTGTGCTGGTCGGGGAACGTGTCATAGGGTTGGGCGAGATCGGGCATCGCTGAACCCATAAAGCCAGCCCGCAGCGGCGCGACTTGGTTGCGCGCCATTTCAGCGACCGTTGCTTCTGCCAGCACACGATGTCCGTCTAACTCGCCACCGCGCAGCATCATGCGCACGAAGCGGCCATAATCATGCGCGGTCGACGACAGCCCGCCGCCGCCCGCATCGAACTCGCCACCGCCAAGGAACATCGGCTGGATGGCGAGATCGCCCTCCGGTGTGCGGGCATGCACCTTGGCTGCATCGTCGGGAAGTGCATCGAGAAATGCGGTCGATGACATGCCGAGTGGATCAAGCAGGTTGGATTGCAGATACTGACCGAGCCGCTTGCCCGATGCAGCCTCTACCGCCAGCCCGACCCAGTCAGTTGCAACGCTATATTCCCAATTCTCTCCCGGATCGAACAGCAGCGGCATCTGGATAGATGCCAGCGAGCCCGGTGCCGGCATTCCGGTCGCGGCGAAATAGCGCAGCACTTCCGGGCGGATGAAGAAATAGCCGAGCCCCGCCGTGTGCGTCAGCAAATGGCGGAGCGTGATCGGGCGCGATGCAGGGCGCAATTGCGGTTCTCCGCTGTCGGAAAAGCCGGTGAGCACTTGCGGATCCGCCAATTGCGGGAGCAGGTCGCCAATGGGTGCATCCAGATCGAGTGCGCCGCTTTCCACCAGTTGCATTGCACCGGCCGACACGATTGCCTTGGTCATTGACGCTATCTGGAAGATCGTGTCGATTTCCATTGCCGCTCCAGTCGTCGCATCGGCATGGCCGAACGCCTCGACAAGGCGAACGCCGTCGCGGTCCGCGATTAACGCCACCGCTCCGGGCAATCCGGATTCGGCAAAAGCCTTCTCAAGTACTTGTCTGCTCATAGACACTCCCCTCCCCTGTTCTGTTTCAGTCACCCAACTCAATCCATGTCGGGGCATGGTCACTCGCTTTCTCGCGACCTCTATGGTCCTTGTCGACGCCGCAAGCACGCAGTCGATCCGCCGCGACCGGGCTGAGCAATAGATGGTCGATACGAAAACCATGGTCTTGCTGCCAGGCGCCTGCCTGATAGTCCCAATAGGTCCACACCCGCCCTTGCGGAAAATGCGTGGCCAGAGCGTCGGTCCAGCCATCGGCGAGCAAAGTGCGATAGGCGGCGATGCTTTCCGGCTGACGCAGCGCATCGTCGAGAAGCGCCTTGGTCGACCAGATGTCATGATCGTGCGGGATGACGTTATAATCACCCGCGAGCACCACCGGCAGTTCAAGCACCGCCAATTCCGCTGCACGCGCACGCAGGCGCTGCATCCATTTCAGCTTGTAATCGAACTTAGGCCCCGGCTGGGGATTGCCGTTGGGCAGGTAGATGCTGGCGATACGAACGCCATGCACTTCCGCCTCCAGATAGCGCGACTGTTCATCCTCCGGATCGCCCGCCAAACCGCGCCGGGTTTCGACCGGTTGGGCGTCGCGTGCGAGGATGGCCACACCGTTGAAGCTTTTCTGCCCGTGCCAGATCGCGCCATAACCAAGACGTTCAAACTCAGCGACAGGGAAGCCTTCGTCCTGCGTTTTGATTTCCTGCAGGCAGGCTATGTCGGGCCGGGTTTCGTCGAGCCATTCGAGCAGACGCGGCAGACGCGCTTTGATGCCGTTGATATTATATGTAGCGATACGCATGTTGCGACCCTAGCGAGGGGTCAGCCGCTCATCAAACCGAAAAGCTGGAACCGCAACCGCAGCCCGACTGGGCATTGGGATTGGTGACCTGAAAGCTTTTGCCACCAAGCGATTCAACAAAATCGACTGCCGAGCCACGCACCAGATCAAGACTGACCGAATCGACAACCAGTTTTGCCTCACCCGATTCGGCGATGACATCATCGGCTTCGACCGCATCGGCCAGACCGAAACGGTATTGGAATCCTGAACAGCCGCCACCTTCAACCGATAGGCGCAGCAAAGGCGCCTTACCGAGCTTATGCGCGATTTCCGCTACGCGTTTCGCGGCATTTGGCAAAAGCTGGATGTCGGGAGACATGGTCATGTCCTATATGTAGGGACAAACAAAAAGGGCGGCAAGGTGTCTCCACGATGCCAGCCCCAGATTACACCCTCTCCCAAAGGTGATGCGTTTACGGTCGGTAGTGCTTATTCAGCTGGACCGCCCATAGATTTGGTATCAGCATCCTTGGATGCAATCAAGATATTTGACACTTTTGTTGCACTCTCAAGGAAGCTGGTCGGATTGACCGGCTCGCCAGCGATGCGGACTTCATAATGCAGGTGGCTACCGGTCGAACGGCCGGTCGAACCCATGAAACCAATGATGTCGCCCTTGCGGACACGCTGGCCCGAATAGACGTTCATTGCTGAAAGATGGCCATAGCGGGTCTGGATGGCATTGCCATGTTCGATTTCGACATATTTGCCATAGCCGGAAACCCATTGTGCGCGGCCGATGATACCATCGGCGGTTGCGTAGATCGGCGTACCGATGGGGCCTGCAATGTCGAGACCTTTGTGATTCTTGCGGCGACCCTGAAAGGGATCGGTGCGATAGCCATATTGGCTGGTCATGCGCATCGATTCGACGGGGTTGATTGACGGAACGGCAACCTGAGATTTGCGCGCGGATCCACTCACCTGGCCCCAGCCATCGTGAAGAGCGCGGAATTCGGGATCGGAAACGCCGAGTGCAGTCTTGTTCGAAGCGACATCTTCCGGCTTTACGCGGAAAGCGTCAGACGCAGCGGCGGCGGAATTGGCAAGTGCAGGTGTAGCAACCGAAGCCGAAGCGACGAGGCTAGCTGCAAGTAACACTTTTCCCATCAGTGATTGGCCCGAAGCCAAAACGCTGTGTACCATGTGTAATTACGACCCTTTGTTGCAATCCCGCATTTGCGTACGGGACTGATCCCCAAATTTGCGGCAATTATTTGCCTACCCCTTATGTGCCATTGGGTCTGGCTGGGCCGTCAGGACAATGCAACCTGCATGTAATAATCCCGCGTTAAACCGGCCTTCGAACGCGCCGAGTCGTTGAACGGAGGCTTAACAGCCCCCCGGAAGTGGCGGTTTACCAGCACTTTCCAGTAAGACTTTGGTAATAGTTCGGCATCGCGACATCCCGATTCAAACCATTTCGTTCCCGCCGAAACATGGCGGATTTCGTCGGTAAAAATGCGCTGGAGGATGCGTGCCGAGGCCGAATCGCCCTGCGCCTCGAATCGCTCCACTGTCGCTGGCGTCACGTCGAGACCACGGGCTTCGAGCACCATCGGGACGATGGCCAAGCGCGCCAGCGCATCGTCGCGTGTCGCGTAAGCCGCCTCCCAAAGCCCATCATGCGCGGGCATCGCGCCATAGTGACTGCCGAGTTGTTTGAGCCGCCGGTCGAGCAATGCGAAGTGCATCGCCTCGTCAGCCCCCACACGCAGCCAATCATCGGCAAATTCGCGCGGGAATTGCCCACCGAACCGCCCCAGCAGATCGAAAGCAAGATCAATCGCGACAAATTCGATATGCGCCAGTGCATGCAACATGGCGATCCGCGCTCGCTCGGATCCGGCCCTGCGGCGCTTTGGCATGAAACGTGGGGCCAGCAGTTCGGGATGATCGGGTCGTGCCGGATAATCTGGCATTTGGGTGTCGAAACTATGTTCCAGCCGACCCAGCCGCCAATCGCGAGCAACCGCCCGTGCCCGCATCAGCTTCGCCTGCGGGTCGGCGGTTTCGAGCACCGATTTGCACGCTTCACCCAGCGTCAGAACCATAAATTCCAAGCCTTCCAGAGATAGAAGACGCCAATGGCAGTGACGATCCATGCCGTCCAGCGCTTGAAATTGGCGTCGCTCAACCGATCGAGCACCCAACCGCCCGCAGTTGTGCCCAGCATTGATGCCGGGATCGCCAAAGCAAACACCCACCAAGGCGGCACCCCTCTGCTGCCGGCAGCCAGCAATGGTGCGCCATAGACAATGATCTTCGCCAAGTGGCTGAACACCTGCGTTGCCGCCTTGGTCGCGACGATCTGGTGGCGGTTCAACGCGGTTCGCACAAAAAAGATATCGAGCAACGGCCCAGCCACACCCGCGCTCAGGTTCAATGCAGTCACCAGAAACCCTGACATCAGCGCGTGCGGCGTTTTGGAGGCATCAAGCTGCAACCAGCCTTTGGGCAGCCACACCAGCATAGGTACGAGCCCAAGCAACAGAAACAGGACGGGCTTTGAAGGCATGAAGCCGATGGCCAGCACCACACCCGCCGCAACCGCAGACGCGAGCGCATAGTTCCATAGGATTGGCCAGGCGATGTGCTCGCGGTGCAGCACCGCGCGCCAGCCATTGGCGACAAGCTGCAGCAATCCGTGGGTCACGAATGCCGCCGACACCGGCAAGACAAGCGCCAGCGCACCCATCAGCACCAACCCGCCAGCCATCCCGAAAATGCCCGATAGCAGGGCTGTCAGGAAAGCTGTGATGACGAGGAAGAGGGCAATGGGTGTGGTCATAAAACATTAGTCTGTATTACAAACAATGTGTCACCCCCGACTGATCGGGGGTCCATGGTCTGAATTGTCGGTATAAACCGCATCAGCGGACCATGGATTCCCGCTTTCGCGGGAATGACAGTTATTGGAAATCGACTCAAAGCGCCTTCACCGCCTCCAGCACCTCCGCCGCGTGCCCCTTGACCTTCACATTATGCCAGACACGCGCGACCTTGCCGTCCTTGCCGATCAGGAAGGTGCAGCGTTCGATGCCCATATATTTCTTGCCGTACATCGATTTTTCGACCCACGCGCCCATCTGTTCGGTGGCATCGCTCTCTTCGTCGGAAAGTAACGAGACCTTCAGGTCATATTTATCGGCAAATTTGGTCAGCTTGGCGGGTTTGTCCTTTGACATGCCGTAAACGGTAGCGCCTGCTTTCGCAAATTCGCCCTGCAACTCGGTAAAGTCCTTCGCTTCATTGGTGCAACCAGGAGTGTCCGCCTTGGGATAGAAATAGAAGACAAACGGCCCCTTCAGCGCGCCTAGCGCCACATCATTGCCAGCGCTGTCTTTCACGGTCACGGCGGGGAGGGTATCGTTGACATCAGTCATAATTTTTCTCCTTACATTCCATTTTTCAATCTTGACGCGATGCCCTGCCATTCGGCGGAAATGATACCCCGCGCAGCGTCGACAGCCTGCACAACATCACCCCAGTTGGTGAAGCCCAGCGCCTTCGCAACTACGGCTTGCGCTGGCTCGGGCGGAACCTCGCAATCGGGCGCTACCAGCCGCAGCATGACGAGCAACCGCGTCAGTAACGCCTGCGAAGGCGCAAATCCTTCCGGCAAAAGCCCCGTAGCGATCAACGCATCGGCGGCGCGATCAAGCTGCGGATGAAGGCCCTGCCCGAACCGCAGTTGCAGCGCGTGGATGACAAATTCGGCGTCGACCAAACCACCGGGCAGCAATTTTACGTCGAGCGCGCCCTTGGGTGGCTTGTGCGTCGCCATGTCGCTGCGCATCTTGATGATGTCGTCCGCCAGTTTGCCTGCATCGCGGGGCATCGCCAGCGTTTCGTTGATTATCGCTTCCAACTGCGCTGCAGATTGCGCCGATCCATAAACCGGTCGCGCGCGGGTGAGCGCCATATGCTCCCACGTCCACGCCTCTTCGCGCTGATATTTGGCAAAACTTTCAAATGAAACGCAGAGCAACCCTTGCGCGCCGGAGGGCCGCAGTCTGGTATCGACTTCGTATAGCGCGCCCGATGCCGTCGCGACAGTCAGCGCGCCCACTGCACGCTGTGCCAACCGGTTGAAATATTGCGTAGCGCCCAAAGGCCGAGGGCCATCGGATTCTTCGCCATGATCGCCTGAAAAAAGCAGGATGAGGTCAAGATCCGAAGCGTGCGTCAGCGCTTCACCACCGAACCTGCCCAGCGCCAGAATCGCGAGCTCACCACCTGGCACCTTGCCATGGGCACGCTCGAACTCGGCGACAGTTGCCGCAGTCAGTTTCTCGACCGCGATTTCCGCGAGCATTGCATAGGCGTGCGAGACCGCGAGCGGGTCTTGTTGCCCCTCGACGAGCTGGACACCAAAAGCGAAGCGTTTTTCGCCGACAAAGGCCCGGACAAGATCAAGCAAAGTCTGATAATCGTCATCGACTATCCGCGCTTCCAGCTCATCCAGCAGAGCATCCCGGCTTTCAGGCAGGCGGAAGGCGCTGGTATCGATCAACCCTTCCAGCAACTCGCCGCGTCGCGCCAACGCATCGGCCAGCGTCGGGGCATAGCTCAAAATGTCAGCCAGCAATTGCAGCAATGCTGGGCGGGCATCGAGCAGGTTGAAGAAATTGATCGCGCTCGGCAGCGCCTCGATCACATTGTCGAACCGGGCGAGCGCATTGGACGGGTCCGGTGCTTTGGCCAGCGCCTCCATGATTTTCGGAAGGACGGTTTCGAACGCCTCACGCGCTGAGCTGGAGCGGATTGCGCGCAACTGGCCGCTGCGCCAGCGCGCCAGTCTTTGGGCAACGGCTGGCGGATCGGCATAGCCCAGCGCTGAAAGCTGATCCTCCAGTGGCAGGCCATCATCGGCAAGCCGCTTTGTGCTCTCATCTTCCGCGCCAGCCAGCCCGTCATAGATCGCTCCCACACTGGTCACGACCGGTTCGAGTAGAGCGACCAGCGCTTCCCCATCTGTAAGCCCGTGCAACCGCGCCGCGCGATCAAGATCGGCGGCATTTTCAGGCAGGCTATGCGTCTGCCGGTCGTCGAGCATTTGCAGCCGATGCTCGACGGTGCGCAGCAGCTGATAGGCCGACGACAGCGTTTCCGCTTCATCCGCACCGATCCGATCGCGCTCTGCCAATGTGGCCAAGGCCGTGCGGGTGTCGGCCATGCGCAGGCCGGGGTCGCGCCCGCCGTGGATCAACTGGTGCGCCTGCGCGAAAAATTCGCATTCGCGTATCCCGCCCCTGCCCCGCTTGAGGTCGTAGCCGGGGCCGAGTACTTGGCCCTTGTGATAATGATCGCGGATCTGCCCGCTCATCTTGCGGATATTGGCGAGCTGGCCAAAATCAAGACTGCGCCGCCAGACAAAGGGCTGGATGCTTTTGAGGAAATAGTCTCCCAACGCCTTGTCGCCCGCTGCCGCCCTTGCGCGGATGAACGCCGCCTGCTCCCATGCGAGCGCGCTCGATTCATAATAGCTGATCGCTGCTTCAACCGGAATCGCGATGGGCGTGACCTCGGGCGAGGGCCGCAACCGCATATCGACGCGGAAGACATAGCCATTTTCATCGCGCGCGCCGAGCAGTTCGATAATCCTGCGCCCGATGCGCACCGCGCTGTCCGCGACATCCTCGCGCTCGCGATGTGGTAGTGTCTCCGGATCGTAGAGGAAGATCGGGTCGATGTCGGAGGAATAGTTCAGTTCCTGCCCGCCATGTTTGCCAAGGCCAATCACGGCGAAGCCTTGCACCGGAGCATCGGGGACGCGCTCGGCGAAGGCGGCCGCGATTGCGGTTTCGAGCGCGCTGTCGGCGAAGTCGGAGAGGATGCGGGTGACGCGCGTCAGATCCCAAACGCCTGCAAGGTCAGCAATCGCCGTGACCAATGCCACGCCTTGCCGCCTTTTGCGCAAGGTGGCAGCGGTGTCGTTTTCGACCGTTATGGAAAGCGCCGCGGCCAACGCACCCTCAAAGTCCTCACGCGCCAGCAGAGCCACCAGTTCCGGCTGGCGCTCGATCAGCTGATCAAGGAACGGGCTGTTCGCCCGGGCAATCGATATGGCTTGGGAGACAGGCAAGGCTTAACGACGCTTTTTTTCGATGAGGGCGTTTTGCTGCCATGCGCTGGGGGCCTTATCGGTGCGGTGGATGCAGCCGGGCCAGCAGCAGGGGCGTTTCTTGCCTTCTAGCAATTCTTCGCCTGTGCGCCTTATGCGCCGCGCACGTGTCGCGGCTTGCTTGGCATCCTCTACCCAACAAATGAATTCGTTGCGCCCCAAAGGCGTAATGCTCTGCCAAAGCCCAAAAACTGCCGCATCGGCAAGCAATGCTTCGCGCAAATCGTCAGGAAGCTGATGGACTGTGCCTTGGGCAATATCTTGAGCCATGATCGATAACTACCGCTATTTCTTCAGATAGTCCCGCCTGAATTCGGCGGCGAAGGCGGCAAATCGGCCCTCTGCTATTGCCGCGCGCATTCCGGCCATCAGCGACTGGTAGAAATGCAGATTATGCTGCGTCATCAGCATCGCCCCCAATATCTCGCCCGAACGGACAAGGTGATGCAAGTAGGCGCGGCTCCATGTGGTGCAGACCGGACAGTCGCAACGCTCATCGAGCGGACCCTGATCCTCGGCATGCTTGGCATTGCGGATGTTGACCGGACCGTTACATGTAAAGGCCTGCCCATTGCGCCCGCTGCGCGTCGGCAGCACGCAATCGAACATGTCGATCCCACGTTCGACCGCACCGACCAGATCGTCAGGCTTACCCACGCCCATCAGGTAGCGGGGTTTGTCAGCGGGAAGCATGTCGGGCGCATAATCGAGGCAGCCAAACATCGCCTCTTGCCCCTCGCCCACCGCGAGCCCGCCGACAGCATAGCCATCGAAACCTATATCGATCAGCGCATCGGCGCTTTCCTTGCGCAACTTCTCGTCGAGTGAACCCTGCTGGATACCGAACAGGGCGGCGCGCTCGGCATGCTCGCCACCGCTGTCGAAGCCATCGCGCGAACGCTTGGCCCAGCGCATCGAGAGCGCCATCGATTTCTCCGCCTCTGCGCGCGAAACGCCATTGGCGGGGCATTCATCGAACGCCATCACGATATCGGACCCGAGCAATCGCTGGATTTCCATCGAGCGTTCGGGTGACAGCATATGACGCGAGCCGTCGAGGTGGCTTTGGAAGGTCACGCCATCCTCGGTGATCTTGCGCAAGCTCGACAGGCTCATCACCTGATAGCCACCACTGTCGGTCAGGATCGGTCGGTCCCAGCCCATGAATTTGTGCAGGCCGCCCAGCCGTGCCATGCGTTCCGCCGTCGGGCGCAGCATCAGGTGATAGGTGTTGCCGAGGATGATGTCCGCACCGGTCGCACGCACCTCGGCTGGACGCATCGCCTTCACCGTCGCCGCGGTGCCGACAGGCATGAAGGCAGGCGTGCGGATTTCGCCGCGCAGCATCTGGATGCTTCCGGTGCGGGCTTTTCCGTCGGTTGCGTCTATCTTGAAATCGAATCGGGATTGCATGCGCTTCGCCATAGCTGGCATAATCTTTTCGCGCTATTGGGGGCGCATGGGGCCCGACAAACAACCGGAATTGTTGCATTATGCTGGGCTGCTCGCCGCTGCGGCAAGCCTTTCGGCGTGCGAACGCCCCGCGACCACCGACATCCAATATGACATGAATGACCGCGGCCTTGTGATGCCCGAGCCACAAAAAGCCGACCGAGAGAAATGCTATGGCATCGCTTTGGCGCAATATAATGATTGCGCGGCGGGCCCGGGAACCGACTGTGCCGGAACCGCGACAAAGGATTATCTGCCCGAACGGTGGAAATATGTCGCTGTCGGTGAGTGTGAACGGCTGGGTGGAACCTTGGAGCAAAGGTCGCGCGCCAGATGAGCATCTCGGCCTCTCAACAACTGGTCGCGGCCACGCAGCTGCTGGAAAGAGTGAGCGACACACCCCGGCTCGATGCCGAACTGCTGATGGCGCATGCTTTGGGCCTGAGCCGAAACAACCTTTTGTTGCGCGCACGCGATCTGACCCCTCCAGCTGAATTTGATGCGCTATTGCAACGGAGGCTGGCGCATGAGCCTGTCGCCTATATTCGTGGCTATCAGGAATTCTGGGATCTGACTTTGGTCGTGACCCCCGATGTCCTGATCCCGCGCGGCGACAGCGAAACCTTGATCGAAGCGGCACAAAGGCATTTTGCGGGTTCACGTCCGCCGCATCGGATACTCGATCTGGGCACGGGTTCGGGTGCGCTGATCCTAGCGGGGTTGTCGATTTTCAAAGAGGCGCAGGGCGTCGCCATCGATGCAAGCGCGGAGGCGCTGGCGGTGGCGCAGAACAATGCTGAGCGATTGGGCTTTGGTGATCGGGGCCGCTTTTATCGCCGCAGCTGGCGAGACGCAGGCTGGGCAGATGATCTGGGGCGTTTTGATCTCATCCTTTGCAATCCACCTTATGTCGAAACCGAAGCCGAGCTGGCGCCTCAGGTTCGCGCGCACGAACCCGCCTCTGCGTTGTTCGCAGGTGCAGACGGCCTAGACGATTACAAGCTGCTGATTCCGCAAATTTCCGCACTGCTCACCTCCGGTGGCGTGGCAATATTCGAGATTGGCCAAGGCCAGGACGCAGCTGTCACGAAGCTGGCAAAAGAGCAAGGCTTCGCCATCCAGCCACATCGCGACCTTGCGGGCATCATCCGCGCATTAAGCCTGTCTAAGCCCGGCAGTGGATAAATTTAGCTTGGATTCGCCGGATAGGCGGGCTAGGGCAGTCATAGCTTCACAGCGATGTGGCCGGAAACCGGCCCTTTTTGGGAAGCTGCCCCAACGCATCGACGACATAGAGGGGGACCGCACAGGGCGGTCGCGTTACGGGCACAACACACGGAAATTGGGTTGTTTTATTACAGGACAGGTTCGTCTTTATGAATAATCGGCAGACCAGCCGCCGTCGCGGCCGGAGCAATAATCGTACGCAGAATAATAACCGCAATGGCTACGATCATCAGAATCGCATCGACAATCGCGCGCGCGGAAACGCTGCGCAGATGCTCGAAAAATATAAAAAGCTGGCGCAAGACACCCAGTTGAACGGTGATCGGGTACAGGCGGAATATTATCTGCAATTCGCGGACCATTATTTCCGCGTGCTCGCCGATTTCCGTAGCCGTCAGGAAGAAAACCGCCCGCAGCGCAATGAATGGCGGAATGATGACCGCGAAGGTGGCGATTGGCGCGATGACGAGCGCGACAATGAAGGTGGCGACATCGCCGAGGAAGCAACCGATGGCGTCGATATCGAAGCTGATCTGCGTCAGGGCGATGATGAAGACCGACGCCCGCAGCGGACCGACAATCGCGAGCGCAACCAGCGCAACGACCGGAATGATCGCAACAACAACCGTAACCGTCGCGATCGCAATGACCGCTATGAAAGGAATGACCGTCAACAGCCGCGCGAAACTGAGGTAGTAGAATCCGGCCTCGATCTCGCCGTACTGCCGCCTGCTATTGGCGCTGCCAATGACGAGGACGTAACGGTTGCGGAAGCAAAGCCCGCCCGCAAGCCGCGCGCGCGCAAGCCCAAGGCAACCGAAGACGAAACTGTCGCTGCTGAGTGAGCTAGTCTCGTCGGGACCGAATCGCACCGGTTCATTAAGGCTCTGGTCAGGTTGAGAAAAATACTTCATCCGATAGCGACCACTATCGGGGGAGTTTCATTATGCGTGCAGCCTGGCTCTTGGCATTGGGAGGCGCGATGGCTGCGCCGATATTGGCTCAGGACGCGACAACAGTTGCTGTTCCCGGCGGCGAAACCGCACAGGGCGATGTCGCGGTTACCATATATCAGAACGGGCAAAGCCTCGTCCAAGACACACGTCGCCTCAATATGCCTGCCGGGCGTTCCAAACAGGAATTTCCTGACGTTTCCGCGCAAATCCGGGCAGAAACGGTTACGCTGACGGGCCCCGGCATCGGCATTGTCGAACAGAATTTCGATTACGACCTGTTGACCCCCGCCAAGCTGATGGAAAAGGCGGTCGGCCAAACCGTAACGCTTATCCGTACCAATCCGGCGACCGGCGCTGAAGTGCGGGTCGCGGCAAAGGTGCTTGCGGCCAATGGCGGCGTGGTATTGCAGATCGGCAACACCATCGAAGTGCTGCGCGACGATGGCCTTCCAGTGCGTGTGATTTTTGACAAAGTGCCCCCCAATTTGCGGGCCCGCCCGACGCTTTCAGTCACTCTTGAATCGAAAGGCGGTGTTACGCCAACAACGCTCACCTATCTGACCCCCGGCCTGGGCTGGACCTCCGATTATGTGACGCTGTTCGATGATGCCAAGCAGACCATCGACGTTCAGGGCTGGGTGACGCTGACCAACAATACCGGCACGGACTATACCAAAGCCGATGTGCTGCTGGTCGCAGGCAACACCAATGGCGGCGGGGGGCGACGCAATATGACGACCCCTTGGAATGGCTCGACCGGAACCATCGACGAAGCTGGAACCGAGAGCAATGACCGCGAACGGCTGGGTGACTATTATCTCTACCCACTCGCCGAACGCACCACGATCGCCAATGCGCAGCAGAAGCAGGTGAGCTTTCTCGACGTGAAAGCAGCACCAGCTCGCAAGGCCTATGAATTCAACAATGGCTGGCTGGCCACCAATGAAGCAGCCAGCGCTTCGTCTGTGCTCAAATTTTCAACTTCACGCGCTGGCGGCTTGGGTGACCAGCTGCCAGCAGGAACGATGCGCGTCTATATGCGCGACAAGCGCGGCGACCCGCAATTTATCGGTGAAAGCCGGATTGAAGCCACCCCAATGGGCAGTGCCATGTCCATTCGCACTGGCGAAGCTTTTGACCTTAAGGTGAAGACTATTGTCGAGGAGCGCACGCGAATCAATTCCAGCCGCTGGAAAACGAAGATGCGCTATGAATTCACCAATGCGCGCAACGAGGCCATTACGGTCGACTTAGGACAGTCGGGCCTGTGGGGTGATGTCCGCATCCCCGAGCAAAGCCAGGAAGGGAAACGTGTGTCCGCCGACCGTGTCGAATGGAGCGTTGCTGTTCCAGCCAATGGCAAGGCGACGCTGACCGCGACTTTCGACAGCCGGTATTGAGGCCGAATTGCGGGCGTTGCTCGCCTTGATTGCATTTGCAGTCGCGACCCCGATCGCGGCGCAAAGTGTTGTTGTTTCGCCATCGGCAGAGACCATTTCCATGACGGTCTATCGTGATCCGTATCGGGGCGAAGGTGCGATTAACCGCAACTGGCCGGGTGGATATGCACTGATTACCGAAACCCGAACGATCAACATTCCGGCTGGAGAATCTGTCATCCGGTTCGAAGGCGTTTCCGAAGGGCTGTTTCCCGAAACGGCCATTGTCACGGGCTTGCCCAATGGAGTGCGCGAAAAAAACCGGGACGCGCGATTGCTGTCCCCCGCAGGACTCGTCGACGCCTATCTCAAGCGGCAAGTCACACTGACCCGCACTGACAGGGCGACAGGCAGGGTGCGTGAACAAACTGCACTCGTCACATCGGGCCCTGACGGTGGCGTAATCGTTGAAGCCGAAGGCGGCATTGAAGCGCTTCGCTGCACCGGACTACCCGAACGCATGCGATATGGCCGGCTGCCAAAGGATTTGTCGGCAAAGCCGACGCTTTCAGTCATCACGAACAGCACCCGTGCAGTAAAAGCTACGGTGACGCTCAGCTATATGGCAGGCGGATTTGACTGGCAGACGAATTACGTGCTGAATGCGGGTAAATTTGCCGATGACCATAAGGTTGCCTTGGACGTGTTCGGCTGGCTGACCATTGCCAATGGCGGCGCACAGAGTTTTCCCGACGCCAATTTGATGGCGGTCGCGGGCAAGCCCAATCGTGTAGGCAATGCGGTGCTTCCCAAAGCACCGCTGCCGCAACTGGTGCTCAAATGCTGGCCTGCACAGCGCACGCATGAGGTGCCCTTCACCCTGCCCTATACCGAGTATGCCGACGAAGATTTCGCCTATGAGGAAGAAATACAGGTGGAGTCGGCACGGCTGTACGCCTTGCCCACAACTGCCCCACCGCCACCTCCAGCCGCTCCGGTTGCCGCTGTTGTAGCCCAGCAGGAAGAATTGGGCGACTTGAAGCTTTATCGCGTTCCCGAGCGGGTTGATGTAAACGCCAAAGGGCAAAAGCAGGTTGCGATGATTGTTCAGCCCAAGGCTGGTTTTCGTCGTGTGTACAAAGGACAGTCCGTCTATAATGGCTGGCATCAGCCGCTGCTAAACCTCAGCCCGGCACTGGTCGGAGAAAACAAGAAGGACAAGGGGCTTGGCCTGCCGCTACCTTCGGGAAAAGGCATGGTTTTTGAGAATACCGACATGGGTAACCAACTCGTCGGTGAAATCACGGTGAAGGATCGGGCTGTTGGTGACGATATCGACTGGTTCCTGCCGGCTACGCCAGTTGTCCGCGTCAACACGACACTTGCTCTGCAGACCAAGAAATCACGTAGCTATCGGCTCGTCCTTTCCAATTCCAATCCGTATGCAGTCAGTGCCGAAATCAAATTCCCCGACACGCTACGAAACCTGCCAGAAGGCATGCGGCGCGATGAAGGCATTCCGACTTGGTTTGTCACCGTCCCTGCCAATGATAGCTCGGAGATCATAGTCGAGGTTCCACTCCAATGATCAAGCGTGGCGCGATTGTCGTTTTGGCGTCGATTGCACTGCCATCGCCAGTTTTTGCCCAGTCCGTAATATCATCAGACGGACCCGAGACTGTCTCGCTCACCGTTTACCGTGCGCCTGACCGGGGAGCGCAGCCGATCAACAAGAACTGGCCACAAGGCTATGCGCTGATCACCGAGACCCGGACTGTGACGATACCGGCAGGCGAAAGCCTCATCCGGTTCGAAGGCGTGGCTGAGGGCATGTTTCCCGAAAGCGCGATCGTTACAGGGCTGCCCAAAGGTGTGCATGAGAAGAACCGCGATGCCCGGCTTCTGTCCCCTTCAGGCCTAGTCGATTCCTATTTGACGCGACAGGTGTCGCTGACCCGCACCGACCGGGCCACCGGAGAGGTCCGCCAACAAGAAGCGGTGATTACTGCGGGACCGAATGGCGGCGTGATATTGCAGACGGCGGACGGCTATGAAGCGTTGCGCTGCACCGGCCTGCCCGAACGCATGTCCTATGGCCAACTTCCGCAAGACCTGTCGGCCAAGC
Source organism: Sphingorhabdus sp. (assembly GCF_035329025.1). Lineage (GTDB taxonomy): Bacteria > Pseudomonadota > Alphaproteobacteria > Sphingomonadales > Sphingomonadaceae > Sphingorhabdus_B. Next base: position 51,096 of record NZ_DAOLHN010000012.1, read on the forward strand.
CCACCCTTTCGGTCATCACGAACAGCGACCAACAGGTTACCGCGAAACTGACCCTAACTTACATGGCATCGGGGTTCGACTGGCAGGCCAATTATATTGCCCATGCCAAACCGCTCGACGCCGACAGTGTCGGCAAGGGGAAGATCGATGTGTTCGCCTGGCTGACCATCGCCAATGGCGGCAATCAAAGCTTCGTCAACGCCAACAGCATGGCGATCGCAGGGGAGCCCAATCGCGAAAGGCGGGCCGAACAGCCGCGACCGACGGGTAGCGGGCTATCGCTCCAATGCTGGCCCGCGCAGCGCACACATCAGGTGCCATTCAGACCAGCCTTCAACCCGGAACAAGATTTCGGACAGGATAATCGTGGTGGTGTGATGTACGAATCTGCTGTCGCGGTGACAGCGATCGACGGTGAAAATATAATCGTTACGGGCTCCCGTATGCGAGCGGAGAAAATGGCACAGCCAAAGGCTGTCATCGTCGCCGAGCAGGAAAATTTGGGCGACCTGAAACTCTATCGTATTCCCGAGCCCGTCACCGTCAACGCCATGGGCCAGAAACAGGTCGCGATGATTGTCAAACCGGATGCGGTTTTTGAACGGGTCTATTCCGCCAATGTCGATGACTTCTATGAGGACGATGGTTTGTCTATCCCCATGTCGATCCGGCTGCGCAGCGACAACAAGACCGAAAAGGGATTGGGCCTGCCAATGCCATCGGGCCAGCTCCTGCTATTTGAAGACAGCCAATTTGGCCCGTTGCTTGCGGGAGAGTCGGTAATGTCCGATCGCGCTGTCGGCGACGAAATCGATCTCGGCATCGGATCGTCAAGCGACGTTCGCTATAGCCTTACGACCATCACGCGCACGAAGACGCGGCAAAAACTAAAGGTCGATATCACCAATGCGCGCAACGAACCGGTCAATGTCGAAATCGAAATTCCCTATGAGCTGAAGGGTAGCCACAAGCATATCCCGAAAATTGACGGCATGCCGACCTGGAAAGCCACTGTGCCTGCCAACGGGGAAGCCAGTCTATATTACGAGCTAAAGCTGGAAAACTGAAGCGGACGAAGGGGGCTTCGTCCGCTTCCAAGGTTGTTCGACTCTCAAATCGAAAAAGAGGCGCCGAGCGGTTTAGAGCCCGACGACATCGGCACAATGTCGCCGTGAACTTGCGCACGCAATCGCGAATTCGCGAAGCACGACGAAACATTCGCGAATGACGCGTGCAATTTCACGAAACGCGAATGAGTTTCGACTTTTTCCACAAGCTTGTGAAGATTGGAAAAAACTGGTACGAGAATTGAGGAAGTGGGGAAAACCCTATGACTTTGAACGGATTTCTGGACTATTGGTGCTCACTCGACTGGCGGCATCAGCTCCGTCACCTCGCACAATATCTCCTGATTGCGGTTTTGCTGGTCTTTGTCTCTCCATTCGGCATGTTTCCTGACCAGCCACTCGTCAGACTTAGCTATTGGTTTGCCATTCTGTCCATCTTCGGCATGGCGATGATGCCGGTTACTGCGAAAATCATCCGTTCAACCGGGGCCTTTGACGATTTCAGCCGATGGAGCGGGATATTCGGCTGCGTACTCTTTGCTACGATACCCATGACATTCATCGTCCACGCGATAGAATATTGGGGTTGGTCAATCGCTGCGGCGCGTTTGGGTGATGCTGTCACCCCCATGCGCCCTTCGCGCGATGCGGCCGGGCTGATTGCACTTTTCTCACAGTTGCTGGTGATCAACCTGCTTGCCATCGGGGTCAATGCGCTGTTCATCCTGGCACTTCATGGCTTGCAGCCTGAAGCCCGTAATAGACCCCCTGCGGGGATGCGTTTTCTTTCGCGACTTCCCGACCGTTTGGGAACGCAGTTGCTGCATCTGCAAATGGAAGACCATTATCTGCGAGCGACAACAGTACGCGGGGCAGACCTTATCCTGATACGTTTCCGCGACGCGCTGCAGGAGCTTTCCGATTATGACGGTCTACAAGTCCACAGATCCTGGTGGGTCGCATGCGACGCTGTTGAAAAGCTAAGTCGCCAGGGTCGCAAGATCGAACTGCTGATGGTCGACGGCACGCGCATTCCTGTTTCGGCGGGCTATCGCAAAACAGTCGAAGAAATGCTGCTGGGCAAGGTCGTAAAAGACTGACCGCTCAAGCCTGCGGGGGTAACGGCCTCGGCCGGTGATGCTCATCAAGCGCGACAAAGGTGAACAGGCCCTCGGTGACCTTGACCTCTTGTTCTCCTCTGTCGCGCGTCGCAAGGACTTCTATTTTGATCGCCATCGAGGTACGCCCGCGTCGTTCAAGCGACGCATAGACCGAGATGATATCGCGCAGCAGAATCGGTGCGATGAATTCCATCTTTTCAATCGCAACTGTCGCACACGGCCCTTCGGCGATCCGCCCCGCAACGATGCCGCCTGCGATATCCATTTGCGCCAATACCCAACCGCCAAAAATATGGCCATTGGCATTGATATCTGCAGGCCGCGGGACAACGCGGAGGATCGGGTCACCACGCACCGGAAGGTTATGGACGATGCTGCTCATTCTCGTCGTCCGCCAGATCAGCAAAAGGATCTTCTATCGCCTCGTCATGTCCCGTTCCGCTGGAAAGGAACACCAGCCCCATCAGCGCCGACATCAGCATCACCGAAAAAATGATGCCTGCTGCAGTCGCAATATAGAGGTGGATCGAGATCAGACCATATTGAAACCAGAACAGGCCAAGCGCTGCTCCGGTGAGCACGAGCGTGAAGGCGAACATCCACCCCATCAGACGGCGATAGCGCGCCCAGGCAAAGGCAGCATATTCGGGATTATCAAGGCGGGAGGGTCGAGTCATTTTATCCTGCGCCGCGTCTATGCTATGTACAGCGTCGGAGCAAGACGAATGGGAGGACTCGATGACGATTGCCATCATCCTGCAAGGCCGCGAAGGCGCGGTTTTCACAGCATCTCCGGACGAGTCGGTAGAAACAGTGGTCGCACGACTCGCTGAAAAACGGATCGGCGCGTTACCCGTTGTCGAGAATGGCGAAGTGCTTGGAATATTCTCGGAACGCGACGTGATCTATGGGCTTGCCAGCCACGGCTCGGCGCTCATGGCCAAACAGGTAGGCGACGTCATGACTGCGCCAGCAATAACCGTTACCGCAGATACGCCGGTATTGTCCGCCCTTTCACTGATGACGCGGCGGCGTATCCGGCACCTTCCTGTTGCTGACGGGCTCCAGATTGTCGGTTTTGTATCGATTGGCGATCTGGTCAAATACCGCATCGAAAAGATCGAGGCCGAAGCCTCGGCGATGCGCGACTATATCCAGATGGCCTGACGCCGACTGCTATTTGGTCGAAACTGTGGTCACAACTGCAGGAGCATTAGCTTGTGCGAGCGGCTGCGGACCATAACGCGCATTCCACTCGACGATGTCGACTTTATATTTCTCGAATGCGTTGTAAAAGTTGATGAAGACCGCATCCAGGTCGGCCAGCGCGCCAAAGCTATACTCAGGCAGCGCCGTCGAAGGTATCGCAATAATTTCACGCGATTTCGCTAGCGATTTGTCGCAGAACTCTGCGCGCACCGGCGGCAGGGCAAAATAGTTATACAAATCCGTTGAATGGGTGTCGCGCACACGAAGCGCATTCTGCCCCCGATAGCGTTTCACATATTCGGCATCGACCGCCTTGTTGGTCTGCGCCAGGCGGGATTTGTGAACCTGCAGATAGCGATTGTAATTCTGCGCAATCTCTCCCCAGACGGGGCCTTGGCAGTTCAACGCGGCAACGTTGAGGCCGGACCGCAAGTGCCAGATATATTCTTCGCGAGAGAGATTGCGATTAGGTGTTATGCGCACGCCATCCACGCCCAGCGCGGGAATTTTCATCGTCACTGCGGCCCCACCCGGAGGCAGAGGCATGGGAGGAATAGCGGGTGCGGGAGGCGGAGCGACTGGCCGCGGCGCCACCACAACGGGTTTGGGTGCAGGCGCACATGCAGCGGCCAGCAATGTCAAACCGACAACAAGCGAACTCCGACCCAAATTACGCATGTTCAAATCACTCCCGCGAACCCGATTATTTCTTTCAACCTGTCAACACGATTAACAGCCGAAAATAAAGCGCCCATCGGCGAAATGCACAAAGAAAAAGGCCCAGTGGTTTCCCACCGGGCCTTCTCGTTCTGCCGCATAAGCAGAATTAATCCCGGTCGCCCAAGAAGCTGAGCAGGAACTGGAACATGTTCACGAAATCGAGATACAGGTTCAGCGCCCCCATGATCGCAATCTTGCCGAGCGCTTCATGGCCAGCGAAGTAGAAATATTCGCTCTTGATGCGCTGGGTATCATAAGCCGTCAGGCCTGCGAAAATCAGCACGCCAAGGAAGCTGATAACCCAGCCCATTGTGGACGAACCCAGAAAGATGTTGACGATCGACGCGAGCAACAGACCGACCACACCCATGATCAGGAAGCTGCCCCAACCAGTCAGATCCTTTTTGGTGGTGTAGCCCCACAGGCTGAGCGAAGCGAAAGCCGCTGCCGTCACAAAGAAGGTGCGAGCAATCGATTCCCCTGAGTAAACAAGGAAAATCGTCGACATCGACAGACCCATGACCGTAGCAAAAGCCCAGAACATAGCCTGCAATGCGCCGGTGGACAGCTTGTTGATGCCAAAGCTCATCACCATGATGAAGGCGAGCGGTGACAGGATGATCAGCCAGCGCAGCGGCGTTGCCATCACCTGCGCGGCCATTCCGCTATTAGCAAACAACATCGCGACGATGCCGGTGAGCAAAACGCCCGACGCCATGTAGTTGTAAACCTTCAGCATATGGGCGCGCAGCCCGGCGTCGACTGCCGTTGAGGCAATCGGCTTGCCATCAATGGTAACGCCCGCCTGGGTTTGCGTTACCCGCGGATCAGACCATTCAGCCATTTCAAACGTCTCCTCAATATAGCGGCACCATAGCCGCCTAAGCCCGCAATATTGGATGAAATCGTTCCAATTTCAAGCGAAACCGGACTCAGCACGGCCCGTTTTGGACCAAGGCCTCAACTGGTCGCCGGGCGATATTGCGCCGCGTCGGTCGTAAATTCGGCATGACCATAGTCCGCCAATTGCCGTCGCAGCCGCGAAACCAGCAACTGGTCGGCCACTTCACCAAGTACCGGCAGCCGCGAAGCAACCTTGTGGCCGAGCGTCTGGCCGATGATCGCCGCCATGGTTGCAGCGTATAGCGCCTTGTCTTTTCCTGTCAGCGGCACGCCCACTGTAGCCGCCGCTGCTTCATCGCCTTTCAGGAAAGTATTGACGAAAAACACCCGCGCGAATGACCGTTCGAGGCGACGAAAGACGCGCCCCGGCAGCGATCGATCCTTACTGAGTTCGGCCTCCATCGTTGCGCGCAGCAGGCCACCGCAAATAGCATCGTCATATTCATAGCGCAGCGTCGCACTGCGCGTGCACCAAATACGGACAATGTCGGTGGGATTGTCCGCCAACAAGTCTTCGGGCAGCCCCAGCAGGTAACAGCGATAACGCGCCAGCTCGACCTTCGCCCGCTCCTCCGCATTAAAGCTCGTTCGCCCCTGCCCAAGCACCTTTTCCGACATAAAATAGATCGGGATCAGGCCGGCTGGCATCTGGTCAAGCTGCGGGATCGGAATGCCATAGACTTTTGCATCCCACATGCCGGGGCGTGAAAGCACATTCGCCCGCACCATCGAATGCATCAGCCGCACCATCGCCGCCGCCTTGAAACCCGCGCCATGACGCTTGAGTGCGCCGGGGAGCACGGTGGTGGTGAAAAAGGTCGCCGTTTCCTTCACTCGTCGCGCCGCAGTCGCATGGCTCAGCGTTCCGGTGAGCGCCATCGGTAGCGCCGAATATTTGTTGAGGAAGGTCGCGATAAAGGCACCGCGAATGGCGAAGGGAGAGATGTTCGCCGCCGAATTGCGCTCCGCCTTCGCCCCCTGTTCGACCAGCTTCATATCGAGCCAGTCGGGAATGCGTTCCATTTCGGATATGAGCGCCTTCAATTCGGGGGGCGCACCCTCCACGGCATCGACGCCCTTGTCACACGCCTCAACCAGCATGTCGACCAGCCGACGAAAGCCGAATTGGGGCATCAGCGCCGCATAAGCATCGCCCGTAATATCGCCCAACAGGCTATATTCCCGGATCCGCGCCACCAGTTCGCTATCGGCCAGATAGTCGGCCCGACTTTTGCCCCGCACATCGGACAATTCGGTCCGGTCATCAGGGCCATCAGCGAAGCGTTCAGGCGGGGTGTCAAAATCGATCTGACCATAGAGCGCGGGCAGCAATTCTGCCTGCGACCGAACCCTTGCGGCAATGGCGGCGATATCGGGCACCCTGCTTCCTCCTGCTCCTCAGCGTTAACAACGCTGTCAGTGCAGTGGACAGTTGGCAATACAAGATTTTGGCGGTTGGGGGGTCGGGGCGTTCGGAAGGCTGCCTTATTCTTTCGTTTCCACCGCTTCCTTGATCTTGTCAGCAATGCGGCCTCGCTGCGCGGCCTCGGTCAAAGCATTGTCCCTTATTGAATATAGGCCCGAAATCATCGCCCGATCCATAACAGACATACGCGCTGGTGCAGAAACGCCATCCAGACCATCATCGAACAGTCGCAAGATTGAATCCGCCGGAGCCGCTGTAGGGGCATTGGAATCCAGATCCAGCAGCAGGTGCATGGTCGCAAGGTCGGCCAACTGGCGCAGCGATTTGCCTTCGGTTTTTGTTATGTCGACTACTGCCATCGATAACAGGATGTCCTGCCTCGTATTTTCGCCGAGACGGGTGGCCTTTGCCCAGCGCACGACTTTGGCCGTGTTTGCATCATTCATGGCACTTCCGCCGGCAAGTCGCCCGGTTATGTTTTCAGTGCCTTGCAGTTCCTGTCCCTCATAGGAGCGGATATCGACAACCCGCCAGCTATATATGGGGGCATAATTCGCAGTGAGCGCATCGCGCTGCTTTTCGGTTTTGTGTCCGAAATAGCCCGGCACAGCATCCGCCAGTTCCGAAACAAGGCGCTGGGGCTCATCAATGAAGATCAGCACGGCATTGGGGCGGCAATCGTCACTCGCCAGCTCAGAGCCAGCATTGGTCGCGTTACCGCGGATCAGCCGTTCGAGTATCGCGCTGTAATCGGCGGGATAGCCAATCACCTTGGGGCAAATCTTGCGTTCAAACCGACCGATCTGTTTGGTGTCAGCCGAAACCGCAAGCATATCCTTCAGGATGTAGCGCAACTCACGCTTGTTGCCGGTTACGACAATTTCGGGCTTATCTTTCTTTTGAACGGTGGCTTCTTCTGTAGGAGTGCTGGCGAGCAGCATTAGGGGAATGGCGAACAGAAATGGCATCGGGCTTCCTCGCAAATTTTCAGAATATGGTCATCATCATCGCAGTGGAGATGCAACGCTGCAAACGGCCACCTTAGTGCCGCATCCCCACATAAATTGCTTGATCAGTTTTCGTGCGGATCGCAGCCCGCAGCGGCACTACATTGCGCCCAATTGCCGCCTTCCATCATGCACAAGGCGCGTTCGAGCTTGTCACACACTGACTTTGGCTGAGGCAGACTATCTTTTTTCAATTGGCTCAACATCACCAAATTTACAGAAGTCGAACTTGGCTCTTCAATAGTCTGCGCTTGATTCGCCACCATATGCGACGCCGCCAGCACTGCTATATATATGTTGGATAATTTTATCATTGCTCTACTCCTCAATATAATCATGCAGAAAATCTGCGATTAGGAGTATATTTCTCTCTCTTTATATGATCAATCAAATGAATGCATTTTTACTTGGATTTTTTGTCCATATGCCACAATCGCTGGCATAGAATAAGTAAATCAAGCTTATTTTCCATTAGTCCTATGTATCCGTCTTGAAACTCCTAGCCAAAATTTCACATGCTTCATCGACGAGCCGCCAGCACTTCTCGAAATCAGCAGTATCACCATAATAGGGATCGGCCACCGCTCGGCTCTCTTGCCCCGGCAGATGATCGAGGAGCAGCGATAGTTGGGCGGTTGCCGATTGGGGCGAGAGGTTCAGAAGGGTGCGGTGGTTGTCATGGTCCATCGCGATGATATGGTCGAAGCGGTGGAAATCGTCGCGCGCCACCTGCCGGGCGCGAAAGCCGCTGATGTCGATGCCGCCGAGCCTTCGCACCACTTCTTGCGCTCGCCTATCGGGCGGGTGGCCGACATGCCAGTCGCCGGTTCCGGCGGAATCAACGATTACGTCCAGCCCCAACCGCGTCGCATGATGCCGCAGAGCCGCCTCTGCCAAGGGCGAGCGACAGATATTGCCGAGACAGACCATCAACACCGAAACTGCCATGCAAACTCCTTTACCCGCTTGCGCTTTGCATATCCTCTGCTAGCCCAAGGCCCGACCGAGAGACAAGCAGAGGAGAATGACGTTGAGCGCAACAAGCGATGGGAAGTCGATTGAAAACGCCAACGCACAGGGGGAAAAGTCAGCGACCGGCTATAGCTGGTATGTGCTGACTGTCCTTGTCATCGTCTATATTTTGAACTTCATTGACCGTCAGATTGTCAGCATCCTCGCGGTCGACATCAAGGCTGATCTTGGTCTGACAGATTCCGAAATGGGCTTTCTGGGCGGGGCCGCTTTCGCTGTTTTCTATGCGCTGTTTGGCATTCCGCTTGGCCGGTTGGCCGATAATTGGAACCGGGTAAAGTTGCTGTCGATCGGGCTGGCCCTGTGGTCGCTGATGACAGCTTTGTCCGGCTTCGCCCGCAATCAGGTTGAACTCACACTGGCGCGCATGGGCGTCGGCGTCGGGGAAGCTACCGCAAGCCCAACCGCTTACTCCCTGATTTCGGACTATTTCCCCAAGCGTCAGCGCGCCACCGCGCTCGCGATCTATTCGTCGGGTCTCTATCTGGGCGGTGGGGTATCGCTGTTCATTGGCGCTTTGATTGTGAAGGCTTGGAACGATGCCTATCCCGTCGATGCACCAATGGGCTTGGTAGGATGGCAGGCCGCGTTTCTGGCAGTCGGCATTCCGGGTGTGTTGCTGGCTCTTTGGGTTTCGTCGCTCAGGGAGCCGATCCGCGGTGCGATGGACGGGGTTGCGACCGAAAGCTCTCCCACACCCTTCCGCGCCTTTGCGAGCGACCTGTCGATGATCGTCCCGCCCTTTACCATCTGGGGCGCTTGGCAGCGCGGCCCAACCGCCTTTGTCATTAACATCGCGACCGGTGCCGCCATCGCCGCTTTTGCCTGGTGGATGATCAATCTGACCGGAAACTTGCCGCAATGGTCAGCGGTCGGCTTTGGCTATTATGCGGTGTTTTCATGGGCTTCGGCGCTGCGCGCGCGTGACCCGGCCACCTTCAAACTGATCTGGGGCACGCCCGCCTTTATCTGCACCACGCTGGGCTATGGCCTTGTCTCGCTGGCGGCTTATGCATTGAGTTTCTGGTCGGCGCCCTATGCTGAAATCGTTCTGAAGTTGCCCAAGGCAGAACTGGCCTTCATCCTGGGCGCCAATGGTGCGTTGAGTGGATTCCTCGGCGTTATCATCGGCGGGCGGATGGCCGATGCATTGCGGATGAAAAATCCCGCAGGCCGCATATTGATGATCATCCTCGGCGTGGTCGGCCCGATCATCCCGATCTGGATTGGCTATACCACCGAAAATTCAACTCTGTTCTACACGATGAATTTTGTAGCCGGTATGCTGGGTGCAACCGCGCTGGGTGCAGCCGCGGCAACCACGCAGGATCTGGTGCTGCCGCGCATGCGCGGGACGGCGACGGCAGCCTTTTTCCTCGGCACGACTTTAGTGGGTCTGTCTTTCGGCCCCTATATGGTTGGGCAGATTTCCGACCTTGCGGGTACAATGGTCGACGGCAAACTGGTTGGCGACCTGCGCGTAGGCATATTGTCGCTGATTGGTGTCGCGCCGATCGCGCTTGGCCTTTTGGTTGCGGCCTATCGTATGGTTCCGACAGCCGAGCGCACCATCGCAGAACGAGCACGCGAAGCGGGTGAGCCGGTTTAATCATACGGTTAAATTCCTGCTTGACGCTAGCGTAAACTTGCTGTTTCTGGCGGCCAGAACAGCCTTAGGAGACTCGCGCCATGTCGCTCGATGCATTGCACCGCACCGCCTATAACGAAGACCATGAAGCCTTCCGCTCGACGGTCCGCCAGTTTGTTGCCAAAGAGATCGAGCCCAATGCCGACAAATGGGATGCCGATGGCCTCGTCCCAAAGGAAGTGTGGCCCAAAGCTGGCGAACTGGGCCTGCTCTGCCCGACCGTTCCGGAGGAATTTGGCGGCCTTGGCCTAGATTTTGGCTATAACGCCATCATCAACGAAGAATTCGGTTACAATACCGATGTCGCAACCGGTTTCTCGCTGCAGACCGATATCGTTGCAAATTACATCATCCAATATGGCTCTGAAGAGCAGAAGAAGCAGTGGCTGCCGAAAATGGTTTCAGGTGAAGTCATCACCGCCATCGCCATGACCGAGCCGGGCACCGGTTCCGACCTTCAGGGCATGCGCACCACGGCAAAGAAGGATGGCAACCACTATGTCATCAACGGTGCAAAGACCTATATCACCAACGGCCAGAATGCCGACCTGATCCTTGTCTGCTGCAAGACCGATCCGGATGCGAACCCGGCCTATAAGGGCGTGTCGATCGTCCTCGTCGAGGCGGATCGTGAAGGCTTCAAGCGCGGCCGCAATCTCGACAAGATCGGCCTCGATGCCGCCGACACGTCTGAGCTGTTTTTCGAAGATGTCCGCGTACCAATAACGAACTGCCTTGGACAGGAAGGCATGGGCTTCATCTATCTGATGAGCGAATTGCCGCAGGAACGGCTTTCGATTGCCATCGGCGCACAGACCGCAGCCCAGCGCAGTTTTGACCAGACGGTCGAATTCGTCCGCGAGCGCAAGGCATTCGGCAAGCCGATCCTCGATTTCCAGAACACCCGTTTCGTCCTTGCTGACCTCAAGACCAAGCTGCAGGTGGGTTGGGCACATATCGACTGGGCACTAGCCCGCCATATCAAGAAAGAGCTGACCCCCGAGGAAGCGTCTGCGGCTAAGCTGTGGCACACCGAGCTGCAGGGTGAAGTCGTCGACAAGTGCCTCCAGCTTCATGGCGGTGCGGGCTTCATGAACGAATATCCGATCGCCAAGCAGTTCCGTGGCGCGCGCGTGACCCGTATCTTCGGCGGCACCAGCGAGATCATGAAGGAACTGATCGGGCGCAAGCTCTAATGGCAAAACCCGAAGGGTGGCGGCTGAACCTGGCCGCCTACCCCATCATCCTTGAAAGCGACACACGTTTTCAGGACATGGACATCAACGGGCACATCAACAATGTCGCCTTCGCGTCGCTGTTCGAAAATGCCCGAGTCCAGCTGCATCGCAAGGCGCGCCCCTGGGCTGACAGGCCGGATAATGAACGCACGATGGTTGCATCGGTCGAAATCAATTATCTGCGCGAAGGCAATTTCCCTGCGCCCGTGACCATCGGCTCTGGCGTAGGTCGCATCGGCAATTCAAGCTGGGCTATTGTGCAGGCGATGTTCCAGAACGGCCAATGCATCGGCACTTGCGACAGCGTGATTGTCTGCCGCACCGATAACGAAGCCAAGCCGCTGCGTGCCGAACTGGTTGCAGAGCTTAAAGAAATGATGGCCAAAGCGGCTGACTAGCCTCCCCCCCCCCGCAGACACGATATCACTGCACCTGACCCTCAAGTTTCGATAACTGTAACCTCTACTAAGTTCAATCGGTCAAGTTGACTTTCCATTAGAAGATTTTTCACATACTGTTCGAAGGTCAAATGGCTGGAGAGAGAATGTGACACCGTTTCGAACGCATTACGACAATTTGAAGGTGTCAGTTAACGCTCCTCAAGAAGTCATTGCTGCTGCGTACAAAGCTTTATCGCGACAGTATCATCCAGATATGAATCCAGGCAATCCGGATGCAGAAAAAATAATGCGTATCGTAAATGCTTCCTATGAAGTCTTGTCAGATCCCGAAAAGCGGCAGGCGCATGATGAATGGATCGCCGTCAAATTACTGAATAGTAATAATAATGCTGAAAATACTCCTGATAGTACGTCAAGTCAACATGCTGAAGCCCAATACTCAAAGATTCTGCAGGTAGTCCGTCATCTAGCGAGAAATCTGTGGACCTATTTATTCATAGGCATGATCGGATTCGGTTTATGGGCAGCAAACGAACCTCCGAAACCGAGTGGACTGCCGGAGTATGTTGCTGAACCTACTGCCGAATTGGCAAATTCGAACGAAAAAGCGACAAATTTCATCCGACCAAAGTCGGCACCGAACGGCAGTTCATGGCCAGATAAAGCCAGCTACATAAAGGGGTACCCGATCGCTCGCGCAGACGGCCTTTCAAAGCTCACCATCGACAACAGCTCTAACCCAACAGACGTGTTTGTTAAATTAATAGCACTGGACACCGATAAAACTCTTCCTGTGCGTCACGCATTTATTCCAGCTAATTCTTCTTTCACAATGAACAAAATACGCGCGGGCAACTATGACATTCGTCATATGGATTTGTCCGATGGAAGTCTGTCCCGATCTGAATCGTTTGCGCTGGAAGAAATCAGCGAGCCAGCGGGTGTTCGTTTTAGTGTAACAACATTGACCTTGTTCAAGGTGGCTAATGGGAACATGCAATCCTATAGCTTAGCGCCAGAAGAATTTTAAATTGCACACCTAGTCGGCGAAATTCGGTTTCCGCTTCTGCATTTCAGACATCACCGCCTCCATCTGGTTCGGCGTGCGGATGACCTTCAACTGCTCGTCGCTTTCCATCTGAAGCAACTCTGCATCGCTTGATGTCGCCAACGCATTACACATACGCTTGGCACCGCGAATGGCATGCGGGTTCTTGTTTGCAATCACCCGGGCAAGTTCCATCGCCTTGGCATGCGGTTCGTCGGAAACATGGGTAGCAAAGCCCATTTCCTTGGCCTCGACACCGTTGAATTCGCGGTTGGTGTAAATCATTTCGCGCAACACATCGTCAGCGACCTGCGTGCGCCACAACGGCATGCCACCGACATCGGGTACGAGGCCCCATTTCATTTCCATGATCGCGATGCGCGTGTCGGGATGGACTATGCGGATATCGGCACCCGCCATAATCTGGCTGCCCGCGCCAAAGGCAACGCCATGCACAGCCGCAATCACCGGCACCGGCAACTCACGCCAGCCATAGGCAGCATATTGCGCATTGTTCGAGATGCCCTTGGTGCGATCGCCGAGCGACCCACCCGCACTGCTCGCACCCGGATCACGTTCACTATGCAGGCTGGCAAGATCAAGGCCGGCACAAAATGCGCGGCCCTCGCCCGACAGCACAACCACGCGGAGGCCAGGCGTGGCTTTCAACTGGTCAATCGCCTCAACCAGCGCATTCCATTGCGCACCGTCGAGGGCGTTCATCTTGTCGACACGGGTCATGCGGACATCGGCGATGCCGTCTTCCAGCATAGTGATTGAAATTCGGTCGTTCATGACTTTCCTCTCCAATTAGAACCGAAGTGCTGAGCCTGTCGAAGCACGCCCAGCAGTAAAACGCCCTTCGACAGGCTCAGGGCTCCGGTGAAACTTACTTCTTCAATGCTGCCTCAACCAAAGGCAGCTGATCATTGCCAAAATACATGTCGGTGCCATCGACAAAGATCGAGGGCGATCCATAACCGCCGCGCGCGATCACCTCTTCGGTGTTGGCACGCAAGCGGGCTTTTACGTCATCACTTTGCGCGGCAGCCTTCAGCGCCGCGCCATCAAGACCAGTGCTGTCGGCAACCGCCGCGAGCACATCGGCATCGTCCAGATTTTCCTGGGCACCAAAATAGCTTTCAAACGCCGCCTTGGAAAAACGGCGCAGCGCATCCTGATTCTCTTCCAGCGTACAGGCAAAGCGCATCGCATTCACACTCTTGGCTGGATGCCATTTGGACGGGAAGTTCATCTCCACCCCAGCCAGTGCAGCCCAATCGAGCAACACTTTCCAGCTATGCTTGAGCTTGCGATTGTCAGTCAACTCGCGCGCGGCATAGACTGACTGGTTCACGGCATTGAACACTCCGCCGACGAGGATCGGACGCAGCACCGACTGTTCGCCGGTCCGCTCGAGCATCGGCCACAAATTGGTGAAGGCCAGATAAGTCCAGGGGCTGGAAAGGTCGTAGAAAAACTCGACGCGCGCGCTCATTCAGCCGGAACCTCCTCAAGCAAGGGTGCATTTTCCGCCTTGGCATCGAATTTCAGGAACACGTCCCGAATCCATTCAGGGAACGCCATCGGCCGATGGCTTTCCAGATCGACGAACACGCTAACCAGTTCTACCTCGGCACGCAGATCGTCCGAACCATCCTCGGTCGCGCCGTGGATTTCGACGATTTTGGTGATGCTACTACGCCCCATCTTGGTGGTGCGACACATCACCTCGATCATCTCGTCAGGGAAGATGGGTGCGTTCCACAACACCGTGGCCTTTTTGACGTGAAACTCGAGCGGTTCGTCCGGATTCACCAGCCGCAGCCCGCAGGCCCGCCAATATTCGGTCACCGCGACGTCGGCATAGTCGAGATAGCGCGCGTTGAAGACGACGCCCTGTGCGTCGGTCTCTGCCCAGCGGACGCGGAGGGGATAGCGGAATGCGAAATCTTTCTTTGCCATGCAATTTCGATGGCAAATTGAAACGGGTTGCGCAAGCAGTGGATAGCGATGCGATGCCGATGGCGCGGAAGTTGACAAAGCTGACACTATGCCGCGCAAGATTGTTTCAACCGACGTCCGCTTCACACGCTCCCTACCATCCCCGTCGCCCCGTACTTGACACGGGGCTTGGCTGCTGTTCGTCACAACAGCCCGCAAAAAGCCGAACCCCGCATCAAGTGTGGGGTGACGGGTTTGTATATTGGGTAAGTGATACACCCCAATCACCCCTCCCTCTCCTGCTGCCGCAGCATCCGGCGCACATCGATTTTGCGGAACAGCCAGTCATAGGCCGCGTCAAGCAACAGATTGATCCGCATCGCCAGCAATCGCGCCGCGCCATCCTCGGCGCGTTCATACTTTTGCCGGTCGAGCCATTTGCCAAAGCGCAGCGGATCGTAATAGCGCAGCATGAACATTGTCAGCCGCTCGTCATAATGGCGGCGTTCGCCCACCTGCTCCCCCTTATAATAGATGGGGATGGCAACACCGTGGATCGCGCGCGAAAAGGCGGCGTCGGCCATGCGCTTCACGCCATGTTCGAGTGCGGCCTCCCAAGCCTCCCGAAACGGCCCCGC
>NZ_DAOLHN010000013.1:0-65258 GCF_035329025.1 Sphingorhabdus sp.
GCAGCGGATTGAAAATCCGCGTGTCGGTGGTTCGAATCCGCCCCGAGGCACCACTATTCGCCAAAGCATGCATCGCTTTTTTTATATGCCATCAACGGCATACGATTAAACACATTGCTGCGATGCAATCGATTGTTAAACGCCTTGCGGATTTGTGGTTGGGGGCGCATGACTGCTGGCCATGACCGACTTCATCAGGCTCGACAGCGCGGGTTGCACCGCTATTTGGGAAACCAATCCAGACGAAGCTCCGCTGTGGCGCTATTGGGGGCCGCGACTGGCGGATGGGGCAATGCCTGTCGGGTCGTTGCGGGGCACGCGACCGGAGCCCAGTTTTTCGCTGCATTTTGATCAGCCCTTGTCCATTTTCCCCGGCGCCGGCATGGGGTGGTTCGGCCAATCCGCGCTGCTCGCGCATCGAAATGGTGCCGATTGGGCGCAAGCCATAACAGGCTGCAAGGTTGAGCCTGTCGACAATGGGGTTGTCTTTCATTTTTCAGACGAGGTGGCGAAGATCGCGGCCTCCATTACGGTGGTTCTGGACCCCGAAACCGATGTGCTGGCGCTTTCGACTTCACTTCGAAACGACGGTACCGGCCCGCTCGATGTTCAGTGGCTGGCGGCTGGCAATGTACCTTTGCCAGATAATGCAGAAATCGTGCGGTCCTTCGGTGGGCGGCATAATGGCGAGTTTGTGCCCATCGAGGATCGGGTGTCGCGATCCTTGTGGCGGCGCGAAAATCGTCGTGGGCTGACCTCGCACGATTGTTTTCCGGGCGCAGTCGTCGAATGCGCAGGCGGAGTGGCCTATGGTGCGCAGCTTGCCTGGTCGGGCAATCATGTTCAGCAGATCGAATGGCTCGATGACGGGCGCTGGCATTGGCAGATGGGCGAATGGCTGGCCCCGGGTGAGGTCCGGCTGGACAGCGGCGAGACCATCTCTACTCCAGAACTGCTTGCGACCTGCAGCGGGGAAGGAGCCAACGGCGTCGCATGGGCCTTCCACCGCGCAATCCGCAAACGCATCGATTGGCCTGACGGGCGAATGAAGCCGCGTCCCGTCCATCTCAACACTTGGGAAGGCTTTTACTTCGACCACGACCTGGGTGCTTTGAAGGAGCTTGCTGATGCGGCTGCCACCATCGGTGTGGAACGCTTTGTGCTGGACGATGGCTGGTTCCACAGGCGGAACGATGACACCAGCTCGCTGGGCGACTGGTGGCCAGATGCCGACAAGTATCCGGATGGACTGGAACCGCTCGCATCGCATGTGGTCGGGCTGGGTATGGAGTTCGGGCTTTGGGTTGAACCCGAAATGGTCAACCCGGACAGCGAACTGTTCCGCGCCCATCCGGACTGGGCCTTGCACATTGCAGGGCGACCGTTGCTGGCTGCGCGAAACCAGCTTGTCCTTGATATGGGTAGGCCCGAGGTCCGTGATTATCTGTTTGACCAGATATCGGCGCTGTTGCGTGCTTTACCGATTTCCTATCTGAAATGGGACCATAACCGCGATCTGGCGCATGCTGGCGACATTCCAAGATACCGCCATCAGGTGCTCGGAGCCTATGCGTTGTTCGAGCGCTTTCGTGAAGCCTTCCCCGATATGGAAATAGAGGCCTGCGCAGGTGGTGGAGGCCGTATCGATGCAGGAATTGTTGCGCATACGCATCGCTTCTGGACCAGCGACAATATCGATGCGGTGTCGCGAGTGTCGATCCAACGGGGTTTTCTGCAATTCATGCCACCCGAACTGATGGGCGCGCATGTTGGCGCGTCCCCAGCCCACAGCACGGGGCGAAGCCAATCGATGCGCTTCCGGTCCGGCGTGGCGAGGGCAGGGCATTATGGCATCGAGCTTGATCTGAGGAAGTTGGACGAGAAAGATTTGGCCCGGCTATCGGCGGGTATAACCGCTTACAAGGACAGTCGCGATCTGGTTCACAATGGCCGGTGCTGGCGTGGTGAGGCGGCCGATGGTATTAGCTGGCTGGCCTTTGGAGACCCTACGGATTTGATGGTTCAGGTCATCCGTACGTCGCCACAAAGCCTGCGCTTTGCGCCCCAGCTTCGGTTACCGATGCTGGATCCGGGCCGACTTTACACCGCTGAAGCGGAGCGAGGACCGGCTACTACATATAACGGGGATTGGTTGGCAAATGCAGGGCTACCGCTGCCACCGATGAAAGGTGAGGATGTGCTTTGGGTGCGTATTTGTGCAACCTAAGACTGGAACCTCACAGCGAGGGCAGACCGCTGTTGTCCAAATCTTCTACATTCATCATTGCTGGTTGGTCCGACGCCTGCATCAGCCAGCAAGCTATCGCGCCAAAAGCTATCGCAACGCCATAAGGGATCCGTCGGTCAGTGCGTTTTTTGCCGTCTGCATTTTTGGTGAAACGGCGGGTCAAAATGAACAAAATGGCCAGAACCAAACCTGCAATCCCCACCATGAACAGCAGTTTATGCCCCTGCTGCAACGGGAACCATAAGGCGACGGCAGCATAGAGCTTCGCGTCTCCGCCGCCGAACCATTTCATCGCAAACAAGCCCATACCGACGATTAAGGCAATGGCGAAATGGGCGACATGCCACCAGCTGAAAGCGGACAAACCGACTATTGCGACATGACATCCATAAAGTGCAATCAGTAGGACAGGCATAAGGTTCGGGATTTTGAACTGCTTCAAATCCGAATAGGCAGCACCAAGAAGCACGAAAACAGCTGCAGCCAGAATACCGTATTCAATCATGGTGTTGTATTCCTATTTTTAGAAACAGCTTGAATTTTGGACTCTGGAAAATTGGCCCGCGTCCATAACTCGCTGTCAAATCGTTCGCTCTGCAAGATGGCCTGAGCGTAATAAGCGCGCGCGGCTTCATTTCGATCTGCCGCTCTGGCCCCATCGCCGGCGTTGGCCAAAATGACAGTCTGGGTTTGCGGGTCTTGCGTAGCTTCCAGCGGAGCTTCCAATCCCGCATTTGCGCGCAAGGCAGCCAGATTGGCCGTTATTCCAAGATCATTGCCGATCGCAGCCGCGCGTTCCAGATCGGCCAATGCCGCACCCGTCTTGCCAGCATAGGCATAAGCCAGCGCACGATTGTTCAACAATGACGGATTGTTCGGTGCCAGAACCAACGCTTGGTTGAAAGCTTCCAGTGCGGCAGAAGTTTCGCTCTTTCGGACCAGTGCCAGACCAAGAAGGTTCCAGCGACCGGGGTCTTCCGGGCAAGCCTCTACCGATTTGGCCAGCATTGTAATCGCGAGGTTCCAATCGCTTTTCTGATAGGCAAGCCAGCCTGCTACGCCGCCATAACGGCAGTGATCGCTTTCATCAGAAGGCACTTTTTCCAGCGCTTGCTGCGCAGCATTGCTGTCGCCCGCCGCCATATGCATTTCAGCTAGAAGGAGCATCCGGCGTGCCTGTAACGCTTCTGGAAGTCTGCCCTCAAGCCATTGCAGCATTGATCCGGCTTGGGTTGCCCGCCCTGCGGATATTGCCAGCTCTATTTGAGCAAGCTGACTTTCGGCTTCTATCCGATCAAGGCGTACTTCCTCTGCAGTGACCGAAGTCGGGGTCAACAAAAGGATCGCCAAAAGTCCGATGCAACGCTGCATCGCAAAGCTCACAATGCAGCCAGCGAGACCTCTTCCAGACTTTCGTCGTGAAAGAATGCATAAGTGAATGTTTGTATCTCGGCGATTTCAGTAGAATCTGCAGTAACGTTGTCGATGGCCTTTTCAATTTGGGCGCGAGCGATGGCCTCTTTCAATGTCGGGCTTTCGGCCAATCGGACTGCATCACCTTGCCGTTCGACTGCAATCGCTGCGGGAAGCCAGGTGGCGAGGCGCACGCCGAAGCTGTTAAAATCGTCAGCCTTTCTCCAAGCAAGCTTGGGTGTCGAGGCTTTGGTGACCAAACGGACTTCACCCAGCGAAATGCGTTCAAGGCGGATGCCTTCGCGCTGGAACGGCATGACGGCCTGCCTCGGCAAATCTGCTGGCTGCCGCTCGGTAGGCATGAACGGATCGCGTCGGGGGCCGGGTTTCGGCAGGTTACGAGTCTCAATGGCAGCCGGACGGATCGTCATCGCTGCTGTCGGCCGGTAGACTGCAGGTACGATAGCTGCCTTTACGGGGGCGGCCCTTGTCTGGGGATCAGAAGGAGCCACCTGCGTCTCGGGCGTCAGGACAAGAGGACTGGCAACCTCCAACTCAGCAAGCGCCGGAAGGGCGATTTCGACAGGCGAGGGAGGCGAAAGCGTTTTAACTTCCTGCACGACCGCGACAAATTGTGGCGGTTTCAATGGAGCAATTGAAACTCGTTTCGCCTTTTCTACCTCGGGAACAGACTCGCCATGGCGCACAGGCACTTCGATCAAGCCCATGGCCAACTTAAGCTGCCCAGTGCGTTCGAACAGGCGGGCCAGATTCCCACGGTAACGGACATTTTCCGGCTCAACCGAAACGGCAAGTTCGAAGTAACGTTGGGCCAGATCCTGTCTGCCAATCCGGTCATAGGCGATAGCAAGGCCGTTATAGGCATCGCCGCTATTTGGGTTTTCCCGCAATGCATTCCGGAATGCGGATATGGCATTTGCATTCTGTCCAAGCGCCAACAACCCGCGGCCTTCGGCCAGAGGATCGGAGATTTCAGAGCCGCGCTGGGCAGATTCCACGCTCCGGATCTCCAGCTTTGCCTGTGGTTGGAATGCGGAGCAGCCGCCAAGCAATATGAAAGCTGCGACAGAGCCTGCGATTTCGAACTGGTGACGTTTCATCTTCATCCTCCCGCCAAAGCTGGCGCAACTTGCCGGATAACCCTGATAAATGCTGGAAGCATCAGCACGCCGATCATGACTGGCAGCATGCAGGCAACCAATGGGACTGAAAGCAGAACGGGCAATCGATGTGCTTTTTCTTCGGCTCTTAACCGCCGCTTTTCTCGCATTTCATTGGCATAAACCCTGAGTGTTTCACCGATACTCGATCCGAGTTTGTCGGATTGAATCAACAATGTTGCAAAAGATTTGATCTCGTCGACTTGCGATCGATCAGCCATTTTCCGTAATGCCTGCTCACGAGAGGCGCCTGCGCGAAGCTCCAGCGTGACCATGGACAAAAGTTCGGCAATCAATGGATGCGAGTGAACCATTTCTCTGCCCACGCGATCAAATGCTGCTTCCATGCCAAGACCAGCTTCTACGCAAACCAGTGTAAGATCGAGGCAGTCCGGAAAGCCATTGACCATAGCCTCGCGACGGCGATCTGCTTTTGCCGAGATAAAAAGATTGGGAACGTACAGTCCGAACACGGCCAGCAGGACGCCGAAAATATATAGCTTTAATGCCGATACTTCGATGCCGCTCACGAAAATATAGAGCAGTAGCAAACCGGGCAGCAGGAAAAGCGTGATCATTCGGATAAGAGTGAACAGCTTTGGCGCAGTCGGCGAGGTATATCCTGCCGCCATCAGTTGTGCCCGTAACTTGTCTCCCTGGGAGTCAACCAGGGAAATACCCGCTTTTTCAATACGGTCTGTCAATTTTGCCCAGCCAACTGCGATCCGGTCGCGCCGCAGACTGGCGCCTTGGGTTGTGCCGCGATTTCCGGAACCAAGCTCTTCAAGCCTTCCACGCACCGCCGAGCGGTTCAGGAGATAGTTTGAAGCAAGCGTGACAAGGACAACCACGAAAAGGAAGATCAGCACCAACAGGGCGATCCGCATAGTCGTCGAAAGGGCAAGGTTGGCTAGCATTTCAAACCTTAAGATCAATCAGTCGGCGTATGGATATGAAGCCGATGATGTAGAGAACGATCAGCCCGATGAAGCCAATCGGAAAAATCGGATCCTGTGCCACGTCGATGTAGAAGGACGGGTTTATCAGAAACAGTCCGCTAAACGTCATGATGGGCAGGGCAGTAAGAATCAGCGCCGTCATCCGACCTTCCGAACTTAGCGCACGCACCTTCATGTACATAGTGTGACGATCACGGATGACGGCCGACAGATTGGCGAGGATTTCGGCCAAATTACCACCGGTTTCATTCTGCACGGACAGCGAAACCACGAACATCTGGATATCGTCGATTCCCCAACGATCAGCCATATTCTGCAAGGCATCACGCATGTCAGCACCGTAGGATACTTCGTCGACCACAAGACCGAATTCGGTGCCCAGTGGGTCTTCCATTTCTTTGGTCAAAAGGTCTAATGCCGATGCAATCGGGTGCCCGGATCGCAGGCCACGCACAAAGATATCAAGGGCTACGGGAAACTGTTCTTGCATCCTTTTGCGCCGTTTTGAAGCCAGATGCGAAAGAATCATCATCGGAATGGCGCCACCAAAACATAGCCCCAATGCGATGGAAAGCTGGATAACGCCGAGTCCGATGGCAAAGCCTGCGATGCCAGCACTCAGAAGTATAAGCCCAGCCACCGTCGTTGATGCGATTGCCATGCCCAGCATGATCTGGTGCGGTGGAAAGGGCACGCCTGATGCAACGACAGCGCGTTCGATCGAGCGACCAATTGTGCCGATTATGCCGGACATATCGCTAAAGCTGCCCGGTGCAGATTTGCGGAGGCGTGATGTGACGATTTCGCGATCCAGCCCACCTTCGATCATTTTCAGGCGTTTGTTAATCGCGCGCGAGCCCCTTTGCCGCTGCCGGAGGGTCGCAATCACCCGTTCCGAAACCAGGAAAACGGACGCGAAAATGACGATCAACGCCAATACCCGAAGGACAACGGGATCCATTATTCGATCCTCTTGTCTGGGCGGAACAGATCCGAGTTGAGCGAGACACCATGCGCGGCAAGATCTTCGAGCAGTTTCGGGCGGATACCCGTTGCTTCGAAGTGGCCTATGACCATATTGTTTTCGTCCCGACCTTGCATACGGAAACGGAAGATTTCCTGCATGGTAATGGTTTCACCTTCCATGCCGACAATTTCGGACAGGCTCAAAAGGCGGCGACGACCGTCCGACAAGCGCCCAATCTGGACAACGACGTTAAGCGCCGAAGCGATCTGTGCACGTGCTGAACGCGGCGAAATATCGATACCGCTCATCCCGATCATCTGCTCGATACGCGAAAGCGCGTCGCGCGGCGTGTTGGCGTGAACGGTGGTCATTGATCCATCATGGCCGGTATTCATTGCCTGCAACATGTCGAACGCCTCCCCGGCGCGGACTTCGCCGACGATGATACGATCGGGGCGCATACGCAGGGCGTTTTTCACCAGGTCGCGCTGCGTAACTTCGCCTTTGCCTTCGATATTGGGCGGGCGGGTTTCGAGCCGCGCTACATGGCTTTGCTGCAGTTGAAGTTCCGCAGAATCTTCAATGGTGACAATGCGTTCGCGTTCATCGATGAAGGCAGACATCGCGTTGAGCAACGTTGTTTTACCCGAGCCGGTGCCACCCGAAATCAGCACATTGCGCCGCGCGCGAACCACACCTTTCAACACCTCGGCGATTGGCGTGGGAACACTGCCCAACTCGCTGAGCTTTTCCATATTGATAGGGATTTTGGCAAATTTACGGATTGAGAGCAGCGAGCCATCGACCGCCAGTGGCGGAACAATCGCGTTGACGCGTGAGCCATCGGGCAAACGGGCGTCGACAAAGGGCGACGATTCATCGACGCGGCGACCAACCGCGCTGACGATTTTCTGGATGATGCGCAGCAGATGCTTGTCATCCTTGAAGCGCGTCTCGACACGTTCAAGCACACCCTTGCGTTCAACGAACACGACCTCAGGGCCGTTCACCAATATGTCGGTAATGCTGTTGTCTTGCAAAAGGGGCTCTAGGGGGCCCAGGCCGAGAAGCTCGTCAAGAATGTCGGCGACGAGCTGTTTGCGTTCCTCATGGTTGAGTGCATGTTTTTGCTGGGCAAGCTGTTCGTGTACCAGTTCGCCGATCTCGGTTTCGATCTGCGGCCTGGTCATCGTTTCCAGCGCGGACAGATTGATCAGATCGATCAGCCGACGATGCAGCTCAACCTTAAGATCGATATAGTCCGTGTCTGCTGCATGACGTTCCAGAGCCTTTTTCGCGCTTTCATTCGCGGCAGAGTTCGTATCCAGAACGTCGGCTTTCTTTATCTGCCACATCGTCAGGCGTCCGTTTCTTTCGTGAGCAGTGGCAGCATCGCGGCAATATCTGCGCCGATTTTGCTGCGTGCCCGGATGGCATTGATCAACACACCCTGATCATGTGCGGCACGAACCAGCGGATAATCATTGTGGATGCTATATTCTATCGGATGCCCGAGCGCGTGTGAGGCGTCATCGAGATTTATCGTGCGGAACATCCGCTTTTCTACCCGGTTGGCGATGACGTGGATATTGTCGTGGTTGATATCCTGATTGGCGAGCAATTGCAGCTGGCGCTTTGCCTGGCGCAGGCTGGCCACAGACAATTCGGCCACCAAAAATACAACGTCCGACAATGCGACGAGCGACAAAGTCCAGTTCGTCCAGTTGGACGGCAGGTCGAGGATTACATGATCATATTCCTCACGTGCCAGTTCGATGATGCGAAGCATCTGTTCCGAATTGGCAGCTTCCAGCGGCATGATATCGATGGGGGCCGGGATGACGTGCAGGCCATTGTCGCTTTTCGACACGACCGAACGGAGCAGTTCGCGATCGATACGGGCTCCCGCTGCAATCAGATCGGCAATTGAAAGTTGGGACGAAAGCCCAAGATAAGCACCCGCGTCGCCAAATTGCAGATCAAGGTCGATCAGGCACACACCTTTGCCACGATTGCTCTGCGCCAGTTCGCCGGCAAGGTGTGTGGCAACGGTCGTGGCACCCACGCCGCCAATGCTTTTGAGCACTGAAATCAGCTGCCCTTGCTGTACTTCAGCAGCGCGGCTGGCATCGAGTTCTGCGCAGATTTCGGCGATGATCGATGCCAGTTCCGATTGTGCCAAAGGCAATGCGACGACGTCGCGCACACCCTGCTTCAGCAGCATACGGACCAGAGTCAGATTTGAATCGCGG
Organism: Sphingorhabdus sp.; assembly: GCF_035329025.1. GTDB lineage: Bacteria > Pseudomonadota > Alphaproteobacteria > Sphingomonadales > Sphingomonadaceae > Sphingorhabdus_B. Next base: position 9,021 of record NZ_DAOLHN010000013.1, read on the forward strand.
ATCGCGGCGATAATCGGAAGGTCGGGATGTGAGGCCCTGATTTTCTTCAACCGATCGAGCGATTTGGGCATATCCGGGCGGATTTCGAGGATCAATATTGTTGCGGCATCCAACTGGGCTTCGTCGACGCGTGCGTCGGGTGCCATTGTTGCGAGCAGGACCTGAGCTTGCCCGATTGCCACATCGTCAAATTGGGCACTCGTCATTTCGGCTTCGGAAAGGACCAGCAAAACAGAACGCGATTTCAGGTCCAAAACCCAATCCTCCGAAGTGAAAGTTATATATTCAGAAACGCCCATCTAAATTTCCATCCTAATTCGAATAGGTGCCTTGGCCATCTTCCATGGTCAGCGAATAAGTTAGATGACCAAGTGGGGAATTGTTGGAAGTAGAAGCGCCCGCCATTGTCGTAGCGCCGCCAAACAGCATCGTCGTTAATGGAACGAAATTCATATTTCGCAACCCTACCGTTACTATTGGAGCAACATCTGCGCCAGCCGGATCACCTGAAAAGCCAAGATTAGAATGGTCATAGTTCAATACGACGTTGGCTGGTCCAATATCGGATTTGAACGCCTGCATTCGAGCAACAATTCGTGAGAATACGGCATTATCGCCAGTCACATCGAAAGCGCATGTTCCTTTGCAAGTACACGTAACCGCAGTACCATTGCTATCGCACCTAACTCCTGGAAAATCCGATGCGGAAACGGGTATGCCTTGAGTTATTCCGCTCGAAACCGCAAAACTGTATTTGTAGAGCCCGTTTTCAGAGGTGCCGCCAGGAACGAAATCGGTCGCGATGGCGAAACGAGCACCCATTTGCGTTGCTTTTTCTGCACGGTTAGTTTCCCACATATAGCGCCCGACATCAATGATGCCGGCGAGAAAAAGCAAAGCAACCGGCAAGACCAGCGCAAACTCGGCTGCGGGGCCACCGGTTTCATCATGGGCGAGGCGCGAGAGCAACTTCATAGTCCCATCACCGCAGCTTGTGCTTGCGCTCTCAAATTGAGACCTGTCGTGTTAAAGCCAAGATTTTGCAGGATAGATCTGTAAGGTACCGTGGTTGACACGGTTACACGTGGCGCATTGGACAAACCAGTATAGATGCCAGTATTGAGAGCGGTGGCAGGACAATCCACACTGACGGTAACATGGGTGTTGGCCCAGCCATAAACCTTCGCGGCTCCAGTTCCATCGACGGTACCAGTGCGCGTGAGGTTTTTGATCTGGGTTTCCAAAGCCGTGTCCGCAAGGGTCGCGGTGCCGCAAGCAAATTTGGCGAACGGCTGTCGTCCGGCAAAGCGTGCGCCATCACGAACGGCCTTGACCACCCTATGTTCGTTCCAGAAAAAATTGCCCATTTCGAATGAACCGAACATCAGTATCGAAAGCAGCGGAACGAGCAGCGCCATTTCGGCTGCTGCAGCGCCACTATTTTCAGTACGGATCAGAAAGAGCGAACGCATGGCTCATTCCACCAGATACGGCACATCACGGCGCACCGTCTGATTGCCAAAAACACCGGCACCCGCAACTGTCGATTTGCCGATGATTTCCATATAGATTGCGTCTTTAAAGGCGTTCCAGCGCAAAGTGTCATCGCTGGCTGGCTCCACGAGGAAAACATCAACCCATTCGTCGATTACGACAGGTTGTGAGGCACCATTCAAACTGGCGCAGTTGCTGACCACTGCAACCGTCAGAATGCGTCGATTGACATCGCCGGCTGGTAAGCCACATGTTGGCGCACCTCCAGTCGGCATGTTTCCCGCAAGTTCCCACAAATAGGTTTGGTAGCGACTGATTGACTGCCAGTTGGTGGGGCGGTTTGAGTTATGATATTTGGTGAAATAATCCTGTCGCGCCCACTCGCCACTTCCGAAACGCCCGTTACCACCAGGGCAAAATCCCGGAGTGGTCGAGCCAGTGTTGAAGCTGGTATAGTGACAATTATCTCGGGGAAGCCCCATGGCTGCGATGGCATTGGAATTGGAATGTAGTGCGGTAACCGGGTTGTAGGCCCCGCCCGGATTGGCTGGTTTAAACTCGCTACCGCTGTCCGGCAGGCTAAACCCGTTTCCGCCTTGACCGCGCTTGATTTTGCAACTGTTGTTTCCATTGCCCTGCCGCACGTAGTCCATGCGTACATTGGGAGCAGGTGGGCAATTTCCGCCTTCACAAGACGCAAGTACATTCCCGCCGCCATTATTGTTAAAATCGTATATCCCGAATCTGGTGTTGATTGCGTCGTACAATCCTTGCGGATTTCCGGTGCTTACCCTGTTTTCATCGATTTGGACGCAATCAATCGGGGGATTCACGTAAGCGAGCGCCCTTAACAGAGCTGCATTGCGGTTATTGGCGTCGGGATCGTTCACCTGCAAGAATCCGAAGTCGCCCGGAGCCCAAGTATTGTTGCTGCCTGTCCCGGCATCTCCGCCTTGATTGGCATTGTTTTTGGTGCTGCCGCTGCCCGGGCTGTGGCCGGTCGCAACAACACCTTGACCGACTCTGCCATCGGCATTGAAAGGTACAGAAGGATCCGGGCTGCAGATCATGATCGGCGGGACTTTGCACACCGAGGAGCCCAGTCCAGCCATAGCGGTTGCATCGATTGCGCCAGAATTGAAAACACCGACAATCGGGGTCAACGCATAGCGCGCGGTGCGGGCGTTGACCGTAACTTCAACAAAACGGGCATTGGCGTCGGTGGTCGCCGCCGTTGTCTTTGCTTTGTTTTGCCAGAATTTGATCTTGCCGGTTGCGTCGCACGTCGCTTCACCGGTCACCGTAATGTCCGGGGTGCCGCCCACATTGGAATATACCGTCCGGTTGGCAAGATGCGAAACCGCAGCGGCGGATGCACGGGAGCATGCCCCGGCTTTTCCGTCCAATTGCGTTACAGAGGCGAGGGCTGCCTGATCCGCTGCATTTTGCAGCTCTGTGTCCATGGCAGCCAGTCGGGCATAATCAAAGGCTATGCCACCGATCGCGACCAACGCAGGTAAAGCCAAGGCGTAAACGGAGGCGACAGCCCCGCTTTCTTCACGCCAAAGTCTCTTCCCTATCGACCGTATCACCTTCCATCTCCTTACGTCTTACGCCTTAATTGCCACCTGAAGAGCTGCCACCCGAACTGGAAATTCCGCTGGTTGTCTTCTCCGCGACCGGTTGTTTCACAGCGCCTTTGCGATACCGTTCCTGAGCAGCCATCGCTTGGTCGCCACTAGCGGTCATCGCTTCGGCATATTGTGGCTCAGGTTCCACGATCTGCGCGGCATAATTGGCACGCGCGGCATCGCCAATACCGGTATCATTCGGCGTGCAGCCTGCAAGCAGCGCGAGAGCCAGCGCAGAGCACAGCATTTTACGATCAATAGTCATAGTCGGCGCCTTCCGTCTTGGGTGCCTCTGGTGGCGGTGCGTTGGGATCAAGCGGATTGATGCCCACTGCCTTGTCGGTGCGTCCCATCAGGAACAGGTCGAGTTCATTGGGGTTCTGTACCCGATCGGTTGGCAGCGCCACTGGTGCACCAGCCTTGATCGGCTGGACCAGACGCGGAGTCACAACGATAACCAGTTCGGTCTCACCCTTTTGGAAACCCGACGATCGGAACAGCGAGCCGATGATGGGAATGGAACCCAAAAGCGGAACCTGCCGCACCGTCGTCTGGAAATCCTTTCGGATGAGGCCGGCGAGGGCAAAGCTCTCCCCGTCGCGGAGTTCCAGCACCGTGTTGGCGCGCCGCGTTTGCAGTCCGGGGATGACTAGCCCGTTAACGGTGATCGATGCGGTGGGATCAATCGAACTGACTTCGGGTTCAACCGCCAGATTGATAACGCCATCGGCAAGCACCGTGGGCGTGAAGGCCAGGCTGACGCCGAAGGGTTTGAACTCAACGGTTATGCTGCCGCTATTGCCGCCGCCTCCTCCTGCGCCACCGCTGTTACCTTGCGACACAGGAACAGGAAATTCACCGCCCGCCAGGAAGGACGCGGTTTCGCCTGAAAGCGCCACCAATGTCGGATTGGCGAGGGTCTTCACCAAACCCTTGCGCTCCAGCGCATCAAGCACAGCGTCGATGTTCAGCCCGGCAACGTCAAACGCCTTGCGAAACACGCCAAAGGCACCGGTGATGGAATCGAGTCGCAGCACACCGTTACCTGATGTCGGATCAGGAACCAGTCCGGCACCGTTGCCAATGGCCGCACCAAAAGTGCCACCATCGCTGAAGCCAAAGCCGCTCAAACCAATCTGCTTGCCTGTCTGGCGCGAGATTTCGGAGAAGCGCACCTCCAGCATCACCTGCTGGCTGGCACCGACCGACATCATGTTGATTACATTGTCACCGGCATAGCTTTTGGCGAGCTGGACAGCGCGGTCAATTGCCGGGCCATTTGAAACAATGCCTGTCAGTATGACTGAATTGTTTGAAATCTTGGCACCGATGGGCTCGCCCGGGATCAGTTCCGAAAGTTGGCGGCGCAGAGACACGATGTCCGGACCAACGGCAATATCGACCACCGAGATTACATTGTTTGCATTGTCATAGACCGTCAGGCTGGTAGTGCCCATTTTCTTGCCGAGAACATAGAGCGAGCGATTGGTGATTGGCATGATGTCGGCGATCTCTTCGCTTCCAATCATCGCCTTACCGAACGGCCGATCGACCGTCAGCACCTGGCTCTTGTTCAGTGGAACGTCGAGTTGGCCTGCGTGCAGCCCGGCATCCGAGGAACTCTGATAGCCCTGGGCCAAAGCGGCGGGGGCGGCGGAGAGTGACAGTGCGAGAGCAGTGCCAAAGATGAAGCTTAGCTTTTTCATGCGCTCAATACCCCCTGTGGCGCGAAACATCGTAGGAAGAACTGGCCGTACCGCGCACAATCTCTACCTCGACCGAATTGGCGGGTTTGCGACGAACCGGCGCTGCTGCGTTGCGCGCCTGCCCAACTGCCGCTGCTTGCATGGCAGGGATTGGGTAGGGGCTGGATGCTACAGTTGCGGTGCTACCGCGCGGTTGATTGTAAAAACTGGGCGAGACGCTGCCTTGACCGAGATCGCGTGTGCCGACCGTCTGCGCCATGAAGACGTCCTGGTTTGCGGCATTGCGGAGTGCCAGTGAGAGCGAGCCGACGGTCGAGGCAAGCGCCAGTTTTTGCGCGCCCTGCTGATCGACCAGCAGCGTTGCGGTCTTGCCGACTACGGGCTGGTTGTTCTTTTCATCGGCGCCCTGATCGATCGCGATGACGCGCACATTTTGCAGCAGCACATCGGTGATCGGATCGATTTGGCCTTCGGCTTCGGTTTTCGGCGTGCGGGTCAGCAACACATCCACGGTATCGTTGGGAAGGACGAACCCTGCGACGCCTGAAACATCGCTGATGCGGACGGCAACAGCGCGCATGTCTTCGTCGATCAGGGCGGAAATGCTCGCGCGGCCACCTGGGCCGGTAACCTTGCCGGGAAGAATGGGTTCACCCGCCTCGATCGGGCGCAGCACGACGCGCGCCTCCTGCCCGAGAAGCGCTCTGGTGGATTGGAAGGCGCCCGGTGGCACTGATGTTGCGGGCCATGCGACCATGCGGATGTTTTCCGCAGTCAGCGTGGTTCCATAAGCCATGGGAACACGGGCGACAGCCACCTGAACCATGCGATTTTCTTCGGCGCTGCGTTCCTGCTGGTTTTCAACGCCAGTCAGATAACTGTTTGCAAGAATGACGGCAACGATCCCTATGATCGCCGCTATCGCAATTATGATCCAGTTCCGGTTCGCCATGCGACCCCCCACCCGAATTTGTTTTACCTATGGCATCCTGTTGAGGAGCCCCTTGAAACTTCCCGCCCGGGCACCGGGCGGGGAGTAACTTTTCATTCAAATTGCAACTTTATTTAGCTGCAGGTTTTGCCATTGGTGCTGATGCAGGTCTTGGCGTCGTTCAGAGCACCGCTGATTGCGCCGCCCAGAGCGATTGCAGCGACGGCAATGCCGGCACCGATGATCGCGAGGATGAGCGCATATTCAGCTGCCGAAGCGCCGCTGTCGTCACGCAGGAACGAAGTCACAAAATTACGCATGATATTACCCCTTTATTTTAACCGTGTTTTCTTTGGGAAACCTCCCGCCCGTTTAACAGGGCGGGAAGAATCTCATTTTAGTTCCGCAGTTTTAGCTGCAGGTTTTGCCATTGGTGCTGATGCAGGTCTTGGCGTCGTTCAGTGCGCCGCCAATGGCACCACCCAGAGCGATCGCAGCAACGGCAATGCCGGCACCGACGATGGCAAGGATGAGAGCATATTCAGCTGCCGAAGCGCCGCTATCGTCACGCAGGAACGAAGTTACAAATTTACGCATAATACTACCCCTTACATAGTTTGAGAGTCTCCGCGCCCGGCTTGCTGCCGGATCGTGGATTACCAAGGGGGGTAGTGATTGAACCGTCGCGACCCTGTTATATTATTGCCAGCATCGCGCCGGCTCTTTCGCTTTGGTCCACCCTTGATGCCTCTACAATCCGGTGAATCGGACCCAAGGGTCAACAGCTAAAATTTACGCAATTTTAACAGTAGTTTATTTTAAGAATTTGTTAACCATGCGGTATTTTTACAACAAATCACGGCAAAAAAATCACCGAATCACAATACTTTACCAAAGATATATAACTTTAGTTAATTGCCAACTGGAATTCGTTTGAAGTGGCGGAAACCGGTGGTTCTACCTCTTTTTGCAACGGGTGCGCGCGTGCGGCCAAATGCCCGCATATTTTCCAGATCAACAGCGTCAGGATTATCGAGAGGTAGCCATCAACGGCGTAGTGATAGGCGAGGTGCACCGAGGCAACCAATATCGAGAGCATATAGGCAAACATCACCCAGCCGAGCCAGCGGTTCACTTTACGCGCAGCCAGCCAATAAAGAAAGGCCATGCTGACATGCATCGATGGCATCGCGGTGATTCCGGCACCCAGTTCGCGGCTGCCCTCTGCCAGTTGCGCCGCCAGTCTGTCCTGGATATGGATCACCCAGATCGGCCATTGGCTGTCGGCATAGTCGAGATATTCCATTAGTGGCAGAAAGTCCTGCCGTCCGACAAGTGGGTGAACGAAGCAGGGGCCGACCGAGGCAAAAGCTATAGCGCACAGACTGCCCAATATGGCCCAGCACGAAAAATAGGTCAGCAAAAACTGCGCCCTTAATATAGGCCTGTTCGTGAGAAACGAAAAATAGACCAGAGCAATCAGCAGCATCGGCAACCAGACAATGTAAAGTGCGCTGAGGATGAAAGTGACAAAGGGGTAGCCGACGATGGGGTGGATCAGGCGCCAAGCATCCATCCCGTGGATCATTCGGTCAGCCTCTATCCAGAACCCGTCCCAGCTATAGGTTGCAAAGAGCGAGATGGAACCCTTAATGCCTGAAAAAGCGGGGAGGAACAGCGAGACCAGCAGGATCAGCGGCACATGCCGCATCAGCCGTTCCCAAGAGGCATGATGCGCCAAAAATTTTCGCGTGAATCCAATCGGACTTTCCGGCCGTTCGCGGAGAAGTGCGATCAGCAAAAAAGATCCGCCAAAAAAAACCGCAGTGGCCGCAAATGTAAGCAGCAGGGAAAAACTTCCATCCAAGGGGAAGCCGTAAATCCCGATGCTGGCCATTGCGGCGAGTGATGCCAATATGAACAGACCGCCGACCGATAGCGTCAGTGCGTCTGCCTTGCAGGCAGTGATGAATCCATGCAGCGCAAGATTGAGATGCAGCATTTACGAATTCCCCTGTTTGCCGCCCGTCAAAAGTCTGTTCGATGTTAGGCGACTATTCAATAGGCCATATGGGTTCAAATTTCATTACGCTTTGTCGTTGGACATGGCTTCTCTGACCGACTGCAGGTTCCCAAAATTATTGCGTTTTAAGATATGTTTACATTTGCGTTTCGCACGATAGCATCGCCCCATGATCAAGGAAACAAAGCCCACGGCGTATTGGAATGGCAGTACGGCCATCGCTTTTTGTATCGGATCCCTGCCACTGATGATGGCACTCGCACCACTGTCTTTTTCGCCTTACCCGGCAGGATGGCAGATATTTGTTCAATTTCACTCTTTGATTGTTCCGCTGATCCTTTTTGCAATTATATTTATTGTGCTGCGGGAAGGCGGCTCGGTAGTTAAGGGCTGGCAGGGATTGCCGCTGCTGTCGCGCATCGCGTTCTTGTCATGGACTCCGTTGGTTTTGTTTGCGACTTTTCGGACGGGAAATGATCATCTTTCCGCGGCGATAGGTGTGTTGAGTCTTGGAGCAATAGCACTGCTTTTTCTCTCAATGGCGCATCGAAGCAGCTACGCAACCGATGATTTTCAAAGAAAAATGTGGCTGGCGATAGGTTTTGGCGTACTTATGTATTTTGTTGTTTTCGCAACTTACATACTGTCTAACCACATCGAACCTGCCAAATGGTACGGCCCGTTTCCGGGATTCCACAACATCCGGCACGTCGCATTCCTCGGGTTTGTGGCCTATGGTGCAGGCCTGCATAGTTTTATGGCTGCGCCAAATCGTCACGCCCAAAATTGGGTGTCGGTTGCAGCACTTGTGCCTTCTATTGCCGGATTGGTTGTAGTCTTTTGGACAGGATCTCGGGGACCGACACTGGCGTTGTTGTTGCTGACGATATCGATATTCGCGATTGTGCCCGAAAAGCGCAAAGCCATTGCGGGCTTTGCATTGATGACGGGCGTTCCCGCTTTGATGATCGTATCGTTGTTGCCTTTGCCCATTCCCATGTTCGGACTATTTTCTGCATTTGGTATATCCGACGTCAATTCCGCAACTCTTGACGATGCCAGCTCAGGTCGGCTTCAAATCTGGCTCGCGACATTCGATAGCATTTGCGAACGGCCCATATTGGGATGGGGTTTGGGGCAGTATCTGAAGTTCAATCCACTCGGAGAAGGGGCCCTCGCGCATCCACACAATTCGATTTTGCAGATGACTTTTGTCGCCGGTATTTCTGGGATCATATTCTCTTTGCTAATCGCTGTTCCAATGATGTTTTCCAGATTCAATTTTAGTAATTCACCGTCGGCAAGATTTCACCTCGCCATGCTGTTCGCATTGATGGTTTACTCGCTGTATGATGGAATATTATTCTACAATTTCCCCATCACAATTTTTACTTTGACGGTGATTGGCGTCTTGAAGAAACCATTTCTCGCTCGATCTGGCTGATCGATCGAGAGAGCCTTCGTGATTAAAAAAGCGATAGAAAGCTGTGCGTTCGAATGTAAGAGATGCGCTAGAGGCACAGCAATTAATTCGACAAGTTCAAAGGGGGATGCGTGCAACAGGCAAAGCTTACAGCGTCACAAATCGGCATCTTTTTAGCTATCGCAGCGTGCCCAGTCTTCATGACCATTCTGCCTTGGGAATTCGGACCGGAAATCTCTTTGTATCGCGGCGCGATCCGCAGCCTGTCGGTCGCGCCGACACTGCTCCAACTGGTCATCATCGTCATAGCGATGGAGAATGGCATTTCGATTTTCCGAGAGTGGAGACGGCTTCCGAGGATTTCCCGGGCGGCACTTTCAATTTTGGCCTTGCTTTGCACCATCCCGCTTTACATGGGGGTCGAGGATCCTATCCGCATTCCCATCGCGCTCATTGCCTTCTTCGTGCATGTCGTTTTTGCTCTAACCATCTTTGAACTGATCGCAAGATTTTCAATCGAACATCGAAGGATATTGGCCCGATGGATCGCTATCGGGGTCTTTGCCTATTGTGCCATCTGGGGTTTGTCCTTCTTATACTTCATCCCCGTTGGCGATCAGTGGAAGACGCATGTGCCCGGCGTGACGAATGTCCGTTGGGTTGGTTTCTTCGTGGTCAGCGGGTTTTTCATGGCCTTGGCATCGCTACCCGAAGGCGGAGAGGAGCGACCGAGAGCTTCGCAAATGGCCTTGCCGTTCGCGCTTGCGTCTGTCGCTTTATTTCTTGCCTTTTGGTCAGGGTCGAGAGGAGCCATATTCGCTACTTCAGGCGGCATCGCCCTCATAGTCTTGTTTGCCCCACAATATCGAACTCAGATCTTCAAATTCGCTGCAGCAGCCATGATCGTTGGCGCAATTGCCAGCCTCATTGTGCCAACCCCACCTTATTATGCCTACGGCATTTTCCGATTCTCGCCCGTTTCCGAACCCGGACGTGACTTGTCGTCTGGTCGTATCTCGATGTGGATTGAAGTTGCCGGAAAAGTGTTCGAGAGACCGGTATTTGGCTGGGGTCTCGACCAGTTTCAGCTGATAGATTTCAAGGGCTTCCCCGACTATCGGCAGCCGCACAATGTCATATTGCAAGCCTTGATTTCAATCGGCTTCCTTGGCTGCGCACTGCTGGCCGCCGCGATATTGCCCGTTGTAAGGATGGCAAAGCTGAAGTTTGACTCTCTGAACCGGGTTGCCGCCTTTGGCCTGGTTTTGGCGACGCTGATTTACTCGCTGCATGACGCGGCGCTTTACTACAACTATCCGTTGATGATGCTCGCTGTTGCGGCCGCGCTGGCATTCGCGCCTGTCAGGCTGCCAGACGCCCCCGATAAGTGAGGTTCACACGCTGCGACAGCAGCAGATAGGGCAACCAGATTGCAACGCTGATCAATACTTTCTTCACATTGCCGCTCAGCAAATCCCCCATGGCATCCCCGACCGGGACCGGAAGGCTCGGGGCATGGCTCACGAAATGCGCGATGCTCACTTGCGAGACGATATCGACACCCCAGACCATCAGCAAAAAGCGCGGGAACCAGGGGACGCTGCGCAGCGCCATCATGAAGGCAAGCATGTAGAGGAAGTTCATCACCACCACATCCATCGTCATCGCGGCGAACAACATCTGGCCCCACAGCGGCGCATGGCCGTTCATCGCGGGGACGGCGGCGAGGAATTCCAGGCTGCGCACCGGCACGTTGATCATCATGCCGATCACCAGCGAGGCCATCATGCCTGTCGGCCCGAACAATCTGTGCTGGCGCGCGGTCAGGCAATCGACCGGTTGCCATTTGCCATAACGGGCCAGCCGGATCTGTGGCTGTTCGAAAAGCGCGCCGCGCGGGAACAGCGCGTTGCCGATCAGGCAGGCGGTGACTGGTGCGCCAATGACGAGAACATAAGGCAGTAATGTCTGCAGCAACGCAGCGGGCCCGTCGATGGGCGATGCCGCGAAGGCGATGCGCAGGGCACATAAGGCACCGGCAATCACGACCCAGGCTATCATCAACCGGCCAATGCCATGCTCCAGCGAAGCAATCGCCCAAATGCTCTTGCGGTGAAGCTGTTCGGCGAAATCTTTCATCCAGCCCTGCATCTTGCCTTACCCCCGAAATATCGCCCTTGGGCGGTTCGAGGACAAGGCTAAACGGACAGGGTTAACAAAATCTTTCGGTGGGCGGGTTTCGGCGCGCGATAGGTCGATTGGGTCTTCTCCCCTCCTCTTCAGGGGAGGGGCTTTTCCCGGCGCTTACTTCACCAACTCCAGCCGCGCCGCAAAGCCGCCGCCGGGGGCGAGCCAGACCTGCAACTTGTCGCCCGCCTTCACGGTCTTGGTTTCATAGGCGATATTGTGCCGTGCTTCGGTGAGGTAGGTTGCATCGGGGCCATCCTTGTAGATGGTCGCGCGATAGCTTTTACCCGGTTCGAGGAAGGACAGGTCGAGATCGACCATGCGCGCGGTCGCATCGTTGACGCCGCCGGTGTACCAACTGGCGCTGTTGCGATCCTTGCGCGCAAAAATCGCATATTCGCCCACTTCGCCCGCAATCAGTTTCGATTCCGCCCAGTCGGCGGGCACCTTTGAAATGAAATCCAGCTCCTTGGGATAGTTGGCAAGGTTTTCGATAAAGTCCGCCGCCATCTGGATCGGCGAATAGATGGCGAGATAGAGGCCAAGCTGCTTCGCACGGGTGGAGGCAAGGGCGTTGCCTGTCGGGCTCGAGAGCGAGAGCACGCCGGGGGTGAAATCCATCGGCCCGGAAAGCATGCGGGTGTAGACGAGGGTCGGCTCATGCTCCGGCCCGTTCGCGAACTGGCCCCAGGCGTTATACTCCATGCCGCGCGCGCCTTCGCGGGCAACCCAGTTGGGATAGGTGCGGCGCAGGCCGGTGTCTTTCACCGGTTCATGCGGGTTGACCGCGACCTTGTATTTGGCTGCTGTCTCGACGACTTTCAGATGGTGCTGCACCTGGCGCTGGCCATCGTGCCATTCCTTGCGCACCTCGCCGGGTGTGTCGCCGGGCGCAATGATACCGCCAGCATCGGCGACATAGCCGGTCTTGACAATATCGACGCCGAGTTCGCCATACAGCTTCATCGCGTCTTCCAGTTGCGCCTCATAGACATCGATATTGCCGCCGGTCTCATGATGCCCGATCAGCTTGACGCCTTTCTTGCGCGCATAGTCGGTGACTACTTTGAGGTCGAAATCGGAAACTGCCTCGGTGAAGCTGAATTCATCGCCATGGCCGAACCATTCGCCATTCCAGCCCTTGTTCCAGCCTTCGACCAGCACGCCGCCAAAGCCGTGCTTGGCCGCGAAATCGATATGTTCCTTGGTGCGCTCGGTGGTGGCGCCATGGTTCGGGCCTTCAGCCCAGCTCCACTTGCCGGAAATCATGCCCCACCAGATACCGACATATTTTTGCGGACGGAACCAGCTGACATCGCCCAGCTTGTTGGGCTCGTTCAGGTTGAGTTCCAGATCATTCTCGACAAGGCTTGCGGCACTATCGCCGATGCGGATCGCGCGCCAGGGTGTGGCAAAGGGCGTTTCCCGGGTGACACGCGGGCCCTTTGACGAAGGTGAAAGTGTGGTACGGAAAGTCTGCTTCTCAGCCCGCTTGAACCAGAAGGCCGAATAGTCGACCAGCGCCGCTTCGTGGAACGACAGATGTGTGCCATCGTCGAGCCGCATCGTGATCGGCGTATGCGCGGTCGATACCGCGTCAATCGGCGTCTTTTGGTATATCTGCTCATAACGGTTCCACTCGCCGCCGGTGATCCACCAGGCGGTGCCGGGGCTGGCAATCGAAAACTCCGTCACCTCATCGGCGATGTTCATCGTCTTGAGATTTTCCTGCTCGGGAATTTCATAGCGGAAGCCGACGCCATTATCGAAAATGCGGAAACGCACATTCATTGCGCGTTTCAGATAGGTCGGCTGGCGGAAACGCACGATCAGGTCGTTATAATGGTTGCGCACGAAACGGCGCTCGCCCCAGGGCTGCTCCCATTTCTCGTCCACGGTCGGTTTGTTCTCGGCGCTGTCGAATTTGAAGCCACGCACCATGTCGTAACTGTCGGTCAGAATGAAACCCAGCTTTGAAGGCGCGATCAACAGCTTGCCCTTGCGGCTGATGCTGTAATTGGCACGGCCATCGCTATCCAGTTCGACGCTGACGGTGATCGATCCATCGGGCGAACTACCGGTGGCCAACGGGGCACCTTGCACTGCGCCATGGGCAAGCAATGCCACCACGGCTGCCTGAGCTGCTTTCTTCTGCATACGGGGTTTCCTCTCTCGCGGCCTGCTTTTGCGAGCCTGTTTATGACACCATTCATTGCGGCAAAGCGGGCGACATTCAACCGTGCAAAGGTTGGTATACGTATGCTAAAAAGCCTTGATTATCGGGGGAATTCGTATGTCGACCGCGATGGTCATCCGCTCGCCTTCGGCAAAGGGTTCGGTGCCGTGCCACAGCGTTGACGGGAAGAGGGCAAGGCGGCCCGGTTTGGGCTCGATATGCCTGTAGGGCGGCAGGCCCAGCTTTAACTCCGGCGGTGGAGCACCGAGCGCCAGATGGCCGGCGGGAGCAGGGCCTGCGACATCCGGTTCGGGCACCACGATATAGAGCGCCGAACTTATCCAGCCCATCACATGGGTGTGCGCGGCATGATAGCCATCGCCTGCCAATCGCACAGACCAACTGCCTTCGAACAGCAGGGGTTGGTTGCGTAGCGGGCCGAGCAATGGATGGTCTGCGTCCTGCGCTGGCAATGCGTCGATAAAGGACTGCACGGCCGCTGACACCTTTTGTCGGGTTTTCTGGATGGCGGGGTGGGGGTGGAAGAAAAGCTGCCGGTCGGTTTGCGTTCCGCCACGCACCGACTGATCGGGGTAGGGGGCCTTTAGCCGGTGCAAACCGCGCAAAACCTCTGCCAGTTCGTCGAGTTCAGACGGCGAAAATTCAAGATCGAGTGCCGTGGCAAAAATCGGTGCGCCATCGAGCCAGGCAGCGCGCGGATCGTCCAGCAGCCGCCAGCACAACGCGAGGTAGGGCCAGAACATGCGGGCTGTTGGTCCCGTCAGATGGCGCTCGGCAATGGCCATTGCCCTATTCGGATCGCCTGCGCGTAAATGGTGGCGCACCCTGCACAGATCGATGCCGGGATCGGCCACGTCGGCTACCGTATCGAACAGTGTGCGATCATTCCGCGCGTCGCCGGATTCACTGGCAAGATATAAAGCGGCAAGTTCAAGCGTGCGATTGCCCGGCAACCGGCCTTGGGCACCGCGCAGGACATTCGCGGCGCGTTCCCAATCCTTGCGCTGGGCGTGCAACTGGAACCAGGCCATATAGAGAGCGACATTTTGCGGCTCGGCCTTGGCAGCGATTACAAAGCTACGGTCGAAATCCGTTCCATCCCCTTCGGTAATGCGCTGCACGGCAAGGATGCGGTGCCCCTCAACCCAGCCGGGAGTGGCTGCCAATGTTTCCTCAAGCAGCAGTTGCGCACTGCTGGTCTCGCCCTCTGCCGCCAAGGCGAGCGCGTGGTTGCGGATGATGTCGGCGTTTGCAGGCACAAGTTGCCGTGCCTTGGCGAACAGATCGGCCGCAGGCTGCCAGCATTCGAAGCTTATCTGCGCCAGCCCGAAAGCCGCGCGCGGATCATCGGGATTGAGAGTGACGGCTTTTCGGATTGTATCCAGCGCTTCTTCCATATGCTGCGTCGCGCGCAACTCGGCAGCCCGCTGCACTAGGTTGTTCAAACCGCCGGGGCCTTGCAATGCTGGTCGATAAATTGCTGGTGCGTCGGCTGTTGCACCGCCGCAGCCGCCATTGCCGCGCGCAATTTGCGCAGCCATTCGCGGCCTTCATCGTTGCGATAGGCACCGATCGGATCGCTGGCCTGCGGGATATTGCCCTGACCGATATGTACCGCATGCCAGCTGGGAGCGCCGAACAGATCCATGTCGCGCGCAATGTGTCGGCCATAGCGGCGGAAATGGTCAATTTTGAACTGCAGCGTAGCGGGAATGTCCATCGCTGCGCAATAACGCCACAGTTCGCTGTCATCCCTTTCGGTCAGTTTGTAATGCAGGATCAGGAAATCCCGGATACGTTCAAATTCGGTGATTGCGATGTGATTGTATTCGTCGATTAGCAACGGATCGAAATCGCGATCGGGAAATAGCGCGAGCAGCTTTGAAATCCCGGCCTGGATCAGATGCAGGCTGGTCGATTCCAGTGGTTCCATGAATCCGCTCGAAAGACCGATGGCGATGACATTCCGGTTCCAGAATCTGCGCCGCATTCCGGTGACGAAACGCAGCTGGTTCGGGTCCGCTAGCGGTTCGCCATCAAGGTTCGCCAACAAAGTTTCAAGCGCCGCATCGTCGGACAGGAACTTGCTTGAATAGACATAGCCATTGCCGGTGCGGTGCTGCAGCGGGATGCGCCATTGCCAGCCCGCCTTGCGCGCTGTCGACCGGGTATAGGGCGTGGGCTCGCCGTTCTTGGCACAGGGCATGGCGACCGCGCGATCGCAGGGCAGCCAATGCGTCCAATCCTCATAGCCTGTCTGCAACGCGCCTTCGATGAGCAGCCCGCGAAAGCCCGAGCAATCGATGAAAAGCTCGGCATCGAGTTTGCGACCATCCTCCAACGTGACGCCCTCGACAAACCCGGTTTCGCCGTTCAACCGGACATCGGCAATCTTGCCCTCGACCCGTTTCACGCCGCGTTGCTCCGAATAGCCACGCAGAAAGCGCGCATAGCGTCCGGCATCGAAATGATAGGCATAGTCAAAGGTCGACAACACGTTACGCTGGTCGGGGCTGGGCAGGTTGAAACGACCCGCCTTTGCCATATGCCAAGCCATACTCAGATCGTCGAAATTGCTTGTTTCACCCGCATCGCGATCGCGCAACCATTGCTGGTGCACCGACAATATGTCGTAGGGTTTTCCATGCGGGCCGAAAGGGTGGAAATAGCGGTTGCCGAGGCTGCCCCAATCGACAAATTCGATACCGAGTTTGAACGACCCTTGCGTCTCGCGGACGAATTCGCGTTCGTCGATGCCCAGCATCTGGTTAAAGGTGCGGATGGGCGGAATTGTCGCCTCGCCGACACCAACAGTGCCGATCTCCTCGGATTCGATCAGCGTGATGGTGCAGCCTTGCGTGAGCACATTGGACAGAGCTGCCGCCGTCATCCAGCCGGCAGAGCCGCCGCCAACGATCAAAATCTCGCGTATCGCCTTGTCCGGTTGTGTCACATCCGTCTCATCTCAAAAATGCGCGCGGTGCGCCAATAAAAAAGGGGATTGCAAGGGCTGAACCGCTGCAATCCCCATATGTCTCTGCAGACCGTGGAGGCAATCTGCGAGAGTTAAGCTTGAACGGTCGAAAGCGCGCCCGATGCGACCCGGCGCGCCTCCATTCCCCCGATCAGAAGCTGAAGCGCAGCGAACCCGTGAATGTCTGACCGATCACCGGCGTGCCGGTGATGCCTGCAGGCGTACCCGTCTGGAATACGCCCACACCATTGCCGCGCGCGTCATAGGTGTTGAACAGGTTATAGACGTTGAGGCCGAGTTCGAGATTTTCCATCGGACGGACCTTCAAATTGGTGTTGAAGACCGTCTTGCCGGGATATTCGAGCGTACCGTCAAAGGTGCCCGATTGGCCAACCGCAGTCACACCCAGTGTTGCGATATCGGCAAAGTCGTAAGAACCGGTCAGCGAGTAGCTGAGATCGGGGATGCCGAGCGCGCGTCCGAAATTGGCCGAACCTGCCACCTGCGTACCGTTGCGCGTTGAAGTGAACTTCTGCTTCGCCTTGGTGTAGGTTGCGTTGGCGATGAAGTTGAAATCACCGAAGTTCAGCGTCGCGAAGAATTCCGCACCCTTGGTCTTGAAGCTGTTGTCAATGACACAGCCGCCGCCCGGGCAGATGCCAGTGGTGGTCGGTTCAAAGTCGCTGCGCTTGAAATCGCCCTTCAGCAGGGTGAATTCAACCGAGTAGCGACCGCCGCCGATCGAGCCACGGTTCTTCACGCCAATTTCGTGCTGGGTGACGAAGTCGACCGAAGGCGTAACACCGTCGGTGCAGGCGAGCGCGGTTGCCTGTGCACGGGTGCAGAGGCTGCCATCAGCATTGAATTTGCCGCTGACCGTCTGGCGGTCGCTGTTGAAACGGCCACCTTTTGAGGTGCGACCAAAGAGCGACAGGTCAGGCGAAACCTTCCACAAGCCGCCCACGGTCCAGCTGGTGTAGCTGCGGCTGTAATCGAGGATTTCGCGCGCGCCATTGGCGGTCATCGTCGGGATGAGAACGCCGTTGGAGTTGATGTTGAACTCCGAACCGCCACCAATTGTGTAGCCCGCTGCCTTCACCCGTTCAAAACGAACGCTGCCGTCGAGGTTGAAGTCATCATTGTCGAGAACCAACTGCATGTAAGGCGCAGTGTTGGTGTACGACAGGTCATAGTCGCGGGCGCAGCAGCTGCCCCAGTTGTTGTTGTAACCCGAGATACCTTCTTGCGTGATCTTGTTGGCTACGCCTGTCAGCGTTGCGCTGTCATACAGATCAAGCTGTGAGGGGCTGTTGCCGCTGAGTTCGCGCAGCGATTTGTTGACGTGCCAGTCCATCGCAATGTCCTGGTCCATGTAGAAATAACCGACGCGCGCAGTCAGCTCGGCAAAGCCGGTGTCGAATTTGCCAGCAAGGGTGAGGTCATTCACCAGGCTGCCAAGATCGCGGATGTTGGTTTTTACGTTGACGTTATTGTCGACATATTGGCCGGTGTAGAGCTGGCCCGCATTGGGCCCACTTGCATAGCGGATCGCGGCAACGGTGCGGCCGTTGACGGTCGAACCAAGGACGCTCGCGCGGGTTGCAACACCAAGGAAGGGCGAAGCGAAGCCGCCGCTGATGTCTGACCAGCGGAAGTTGTTGTCGACGGTGAAGTTATCCGAGAATTCGTAGTGGAACTGGCCACCGATCGACTTCTGCTTGGTGGTGATGCCATCCATGTCGACCCGCTCAAGATTGCCATCGCGGTTGTAGATCAGGAAGCTTTGATTATACTTCGAATAGTTGGTGTCCTTGCGGCCATCAAAGCCGGGCCAGGGGCCAACCGAAGTGACCTTGCCGCCGCTAATGCGGGCGAGGGCAGGGGCGCCGGTATAGTTGGGTTCTTGCGTGTCGGCATATTTGAACAGCAGGCGGAAATAGCCTTTGCCGTCATCAAATTCCTTGGTGAGGTTTGCTTTGACCTGAAGGCTTTCGCTGGTGTTGTAGCCGGCATCAAGCGGGCCACGGCCCTTTTTGAAAAAGCCGCCAACGTGGAAATTCATGCTGTCGGTGAGCGAACCGCCATAGCGGAAGTTGAGCTGGGTTTCGTTATAGT
Organism: Sphingorhabdus sp.; assembly: GCF_035329025.1. GTDB lineage: Bacteria > Pseudomonadota > Alphaproteobacteria > Sphingomonadales > Sphingomonadaceae > Sphingorhabdus_B. Next base: position 27,702 of record NZ_DAOLHN010000013.1, read on the forward strand.
CGATGCCTTTTTTGAGCTCGACATAGCCACCCTCTTCGCGGCCATAGTTGCTGATATAGTTGATAACCGCACCCGGTGCCTGCGACGCAAAAGTCGTGGCCGAACCGCCGCGAACGGCTTCGACATTGGCGACGGTCGGGTCGAACTTGGTGAAATAGTCGTTATTACCGAACTGGATGTCACCGAACAGGACGACAGGTAGACCGTCCTCTTGAAGCTGTACAAACGGCGCGCCACCGGTTGCCACGGGAAGGCCGCGGACCGCGATGTTCGAGTTACCGCCGGGGCCCGAGGTGCCGGGAACCTGAATGCCGGGGAGGAGCTTGAAGACTTCGGCTTCGGAGCTCGGCTGGAAGTCCTGAATCATCTGCGCGCTGACGCTGGTGACCGAGATTGAGCTTTCAATCTTCGTCTGGTCGCGGCCAGAAGCCGTGACAACGATTTCGTCGAGCATGCCGGCTTCTTCTTCAGCCGGTGCTGATTCATCCTGCGCCATTGCAGGAGCGGCCAGTGCCAACCCCAGAGTCGCTGCAGATGCAAATGTCCTTAGATATGCCTTGCGCATAACACCTCCCAGTATCGATCCTATCCTATCGCCGCAGGCCTTTTTTGGCCGACGATCGCATGCGGTGGATACAACAATAACAATCGATTGCAATGAAAAAATGCAATCGATTGTATTTTGTAATTGGCGTTGCAAAAATGCCGCAAATTCGCCTTGCAATTCTATGCTGTTATCCGGCAAGGATGGAATGCGAGAGGGGTGTCAGCCAATCATGGTCAAGGTTCGGACAATCAAGGATATCGCCGAACTCGCCGGAGTATCGACCGGCACGGTTTCGCGCGCGCTCGCCGGGTCCGAACTTATCAGCAAGAAAACGCGGGAGAAAATCCAGGCGCTGGCCGACGAGCATGGGTTTCGGCCGAATATCATGGCGCGCAATTTGCGTATTCAACGCACCGGTGCCATCGGGGTGCTGATCCCGCTGGGCCATGAAACTGGCCAGCATATTTCGGATCCTTTCTTCATCACCATGCTCGGCCTGCTCGCTGACGAGTTGACCGAAAAGGGTTATGATCTTGTCCTGTCGCGCGTGATCCCGACCGATGGCAACTGGCTCGAACGCTTTGTCGATTCGGGGCGTGCCGATGGCCTTATCGTTATCGGCCAGTCCGATCAGGCCGCAACGCTTGACAGGGTGGCCGCTCGCTACCGTCCATTGGTGGTCTGGGGTGGTTATACCGAGGGGCAAGTGCATTGCTCGGTTGGATCGGATAACCGCAAGGGCGGCTATATCGCGGCCAAACATCTGATGGATCGTGGGTGTAGCAGACTGGCCTTTTTTGGCGACCCCAAGGCGCTCGAAATCGGGCAGCGCTTGGAAGGGTGTCGTGATGCCATGGCGGAAGCCGGGCTTTCCGAAAATCTTTCGGTCTTACCCGCACATCTGGTCGCTGAGGCCGCGCATCCTGATATTGCCCGCTTTCTGGGATCGGTCAGCGAACGGCCGCAAGGGATTGTCGCGGCATCCGACGTCATCGCGATGAGCGCGCTGCGGGCATTGTCCGAATTCGGCCTTGCGGTTCCGGGCGATGTCCGGGTTATAGGCTATGACGGTCTTGCCATTTGCGAACAGACTGTTCCGCGTCTTTCGACTGTAAGCCAGGATCTGACAACAGGTGCCCACCATTTGGTCGACATGCTGCTGCGCCGCATCGCGGGCGAAGATACGCAATCGGTAGTGATGGAACCGCAGCTGGTTGTCAGGATGTCGAGCTGAGCGCAACGGCCAGCGCGCCGAGCAAGCCGGACCGTTCACCCAGCCCGGGCGCAACTATCACTTTTTCCGGATCACCGGCAAAATAGCCCGCAGAAGCAGCTTTTGCTTCGGTACGGACAAGGTCGAGCAGTCCTTTTGTACCTGTTACGCCACCACCCAATACGATGCGCTCCGGCTCCATGACAGCCTGGAAGGTGACTATGGCCTGCGCCAGATACCAGGCGATGATGGCTTGGCCCGGATGGCCGGCTTCGAGCTCGGAAAGCGAGCGCCCCCAGCGCGCGATGATTGCCGGTCCGCTGGCAAGGCCTTCGAGGCAATCGCCGTGAAAGGGGCAACTGCCTTTGAATTCGGTATCATCGGGATGGCGCGGCATGCGGACATGGCCCATTTCGGGGTGCGACAGGCCGTGCAGCAATCGACCGCCGCTGACAAAGCCTCCACCGATACCCGTCCCGATGGTAAGATAGAGTAGCGAGTTGCAATTTACACCGGCACCCCATTTTGCTTCTGCCAGTGCCGCTGCGTTGACATCGGTCTCGATGGCTACAGGGCAGGATAGCCTTTCGGCAAATGGCGTTACCAGATCGGTATTGGCCCAATGCGGTTTGGGCGTGCGGGTGATGTGGCCCCAGTTGCTTGCTGACCTGTCCAATTGGAGCGGGCCGAACGAGCCGATGCCGATGGCGGTGAGTGGCTCACCCTGCGCCTTGAACCAATCAACAGCCGTACCGATGGTTTCATCAGGCGTGGTCGTTGGGATGCGGTGCGTCGCGCGTATAGTGCAATCGGCATCGGCGATGCCCAGTACGAACTTGGTTCCGCCAGCTTCGATCAATCCATAGGCTGCCATAGTCAGCCTTGGTCGACCCAAGCACGGTTGCCGTCAAGGCAAATGCGGAAGCGTGGGGCAGGGACGCCACCAAAATGCGCGCGCCGCCAAGCTGCATCGTCGACTATCGGGCCGGTACCGACGCCAACCAGATCGACGAAGCTCGCGACCTGCAAATCGTCCATCACCCACCAGCTATAATATTGGAACGGCTCGCTGTCGGGATTGGCAGCCACAAGGCCGGTGCCGTTGAGCGGTTCATAGGGGCCAAACAGGCTGGGGGCGACCATGCCATAAAGTCCGTTGGGGCCATTGGGGCCGTTCGGTTCAAACACCTTCCGCTGCGTGGACCAGAAGAGATAATAGAGCCCGCCTTGCGCAATAACATGCGGACGTTCCTGTTCATTGTTCAGGCCATCCGCCGTGATCAACGGTGGCAGCAACTGCCATCCTGAAAAACCGGAGCCTGTTGCTTCGGCAATGCCGATACAACCATTCCAGTCGCTATTGGCGTTCGGGATAGAGCCCGTGAAGAGAAGGTAATCGCGCTCCGTCGCCGGATCGCGAAAGTGGGCTGGATCGCGAAAGCCTTTGATGAAACCGGGAACGCCTTCCTTCTGGTTGACGATCATATAGTGACGCCCGTCAGACTCCACGGATTCCGCCGGCTCGCTCCAACCTGTGATTGCAGCGATACCGTCTTTTACCTCCAGAGCGCCACTTGTCTGGAACAGACGTTGTGCAAAGGTGATCGGGTCTTCGCCGGGATATCCGGCGGCAGTGTAGAACAATGTGACCATGCCGGTTTCGGGATCAAAAACTGACGTTCCGGCCCATTCGCGGCTGCCCGGGTTGTAGCCATCGGGCAGCGCATTGCCACAATCGCGCCACTCGCCATCCTTTTCGATAACAAGGCGGATACGCGCAAGACCGTGGCGCAGGTCCGGGTCGGGAATGGCAGGCGAGGACAGGATGAACCATATGGTCCAGCCATCCGGCTTGGCCGTGCTGCCATCGGGAAGTTGCAGCGGCCACATGTCCCAGAGATACAGGCCGTCGAGCAGCGTCCGGGGTAGATTTGCAGGCGCTTGCGGAATTGTCTGATCGCTGAAATCGTCAATCGCCGCGACATGCCGGGCGCACCAATGCGACGTCGAAATGTCTGCCAGAGAAACTTGCAATTTATCCACTCCCGGTGTCTTCGCGTTTGCCATAATCGCTATGCTTCTTGATTACAACAATCGATTGCATAAACGAGTTGAGTTGACCTGTTTTGGACTGCGTTCAGGCCAGATGGGCAGGTTGTGCTCGACCTTCCTTGATGCGGTAAACCGCTATTGCCGCCAGCAGCATGCAGATGCCCGAGACAATCAGGACATTGCGAGCGTCTCCACCAAGCAGCGGTTCATAAGCAAAGGTCATCGTGCCGGCGAAAACCAGCATCGGTACGCAGATGAACATGTTGAAGATGCCCATATAGACCCCGGTCCGTTCGGGCGGAATTGTATCCGCTAGGATGATGTAGGGATTGCCCATGATGCTGCCCCAGCCAAGGCCAATGCCGACGGCCGCGACGAACAACAGCGATTTGTCGCTTTTGTGCGGCATGGCCAACATAGCCAAACCTGCGAGTGTCAGGCACACAGCATGCAACCGTCCAGCGCCGACCTTCCTTGCCAGCGGGGCCATTGCGAGGGCTGAGATGAAGGCAATCAGGTTGAAGAATGCACCGACCTGTCCGTTAGTCAGCACAGCCTCGCGATAGGCCGCCGTGCTTGCGTCCGCCGTTCCATAGACCGAACGCGAGATCGAGTTGGTGACATAACCCCAATAGCCCGACATCGCATACCATTGAAACAAGCTCATCACCGCCATGGCGCGCATCGCATTGGGCATGTCACGCATCGCATCCCAAATTTCACGCAATGTCGCGCTCATGGTTTTGGGAAGCGCAGCGATGCGATCCTTTTCGACTTCGGACAACGGCAGTTCTGGCACGCGCAAGATCGACCAAAGGATGGTCCCGATCGAAAGCGTAGCCCCGATCCAGAAAGACACCAGAGTGAAGGTCGGGATATTGCCCTCCGACGTCGCATCCCGGCTGAGGCCGAAGATGAAAACGAGGATGGTCGGGCTAAGATAGGCCAGGCATTGCGCCAGCCCGGTGAAAGCGCTCTGGCTCAAAAAGCCGAAGCTGCGTTGGTTGGCATTCAGCCGGTCATTCACATAAGCGCGATAGGGTTCCATCGTCACATTGTTTCCGACGTCAAGCAGGAAGAGCAGCGAGAAGGCCATCAATATGCTCGCCGACAGCGGCATGAAGAACAGACCAATACAACACATCACTGCACCGATCAGGAAATAGGGCGTGCGTCGCCCCCAGCGGGAACTGGTGCGGTCGCTCATCGAGCCGATAATTGGCTGGACGATCAGACCGGTCAGCGGTCCCGCAATGCCCAGCCAGGCAAAGTTCGATTCCTCCGCGCCCAGATAGCCCCAGATGGGGGACATGTTCGCCTGTTGAAGTCCGAAGCTGAATTGCAGCCCCAAAAAGCCCAGATTCATTTGCAGTATCTGCGCGACCGAAAGGTGCGGCTTTTGCATGGCTGTCACGAATAGTCCCTCTCTCTCACCGCCAGCCTATGCACATTTGCAATCGATTGCAAGATAGTTGTACAGGCAGGCTTATGCGTTAGGAAATCGCGGCTGTTCCGGTCCCATCACGGACATGGATGGCGATATTGGCCTCGCGCGATTTGCGAATCGCAAAGGCCGTCGGTGCGGAGATGGACGCAATTGCCGTAACGCCCAAGCGTGCAGCTTTCTGGACAATCTCGTAGGAGCAGCGGCTCGACATAACAACAAAGCCCGATGTGAAATCGGTATGTTGAAATGCGAGAGCGCCCAATAATTTATCCAGCGCATTGTGTCGTCCGACATCCTCACGAGCCAGTACAATGTTGCCTTCAATGTCGGACCAAGCGGCTGCGTGCACGGTGCGCGTGGCGGCGTTCAGTGGCTGGTGCGAAGGGAGTTCGCTAAATGCACGTTCGACAGCTGCTTCTTCGAGTGGCACCACCGTGGCCGAAACCGGTTTCAGCGGCTGGAAAAACTCTTGGGCATTTTCGATCCCGCACAGGCCACATCCGGCATTGCCCGGAAGCGTACGGCGGCGCTGGCGCAAGTTCAGCCGCTGCTGGCAGCGCTCGTTCAACCGCAAGCGCAGGTCGCTGCCTTGGGTCAAGTGGTGAATATCGAGCGCTATGATATCCGCAGGGCTATCGATGATACCCTCTGTCAGTGAAAAACCGACGGCAAAGTCTGTCAGGTCGGCTGGGGTCGCCAGCATCACTGCATAGTTGCAGCCTCCAAAAACGAAGGCGACCGGCGTTTCCTCCGGTACTGACCAATGCGTGCCGTTGCTCAGGCCGACATTATGTTCGGCGGCGGGCGGCGTGCCTGTGACGCTGACAAGAAACACTATTCCGCCGGAACCCGTGCGATCCGCCGCATTTCGTCGGCGTGCGCGGCATAGTCCTGTTGCCATTCGGATTTATGGTTGGCGGGCGTAACTTCGACAGCGGTAACCTTATATTCCGGGCAACTGGTGGCCCAGTCGGACAGCTCGGTGGTGATCACATTCGCGCCCGTTTCGGGATGGTGGAAGGTCGTATAGACCACGCCTGGCTGCATCCGTTCGGACAGTTTCGCCCGCACCACCGTCTCGCCCTTGCGCGACCGCACCGACACCCATTGCCCTTCGCGAACGCCGCGCATTTCGGCGTCGGAGGGATGGATTTCGAGTACATCTTCCTCCCACCAGTCGACATTGTGGGTGCGCCGGGTTTGCGCGCCGACATTATACTGGCTGAGGATGCGGCCCGTTGTCAGGATCAGCGGGAATTTGCGGTTGGTCTTCTCCTCGGTCGGCACATATTCGGTGGTGACGAACTGCCCCTTGCCGCGCACGAAACCGTCAACGTGCATGATCGGCGTACCGTCGGGCGCGGCATCGTTGCACGGCCATTGAACTGACCCGACCTTGTCCAGCATTTCGAACGAGATACTGGCGAAGGAGGGGGCGAGCTGGGCAATCTCGTCCATGATCTGCGCAGCATTTTCATACTGCATCGGATAGCCAACCGCCTGCGCCAGTTCCTGCGTGATCTGCCATTCCGCCTTGCCGGTCTTTTCCTTCATTGCCGGGCGCACGCGGTTCACGCGCCGTTCGGCGTTGATGAAGGTGCCATCCTTTTCCAGGAAGGACGTGCCGGGCAGGAAGACATGCGCGAACCGCGCGGTTTCGTTGAGGAACAGGTCCTGGACAATTAAGATATCGAGCGCCGACAGCGCGGCCTCGACATGCTTGGTATTGGGGTCCGATTGGGCGACATCCTCACCCTGAATGTACATGCCTTTATAGGTGCCTGCGCAGGCCTCATCGAACATGTTGGGGATGCGATAGCCGGGTTCGGCATCCATCGACACGCCCCAGGCATCCTCAAACACCTTGCGCACAGCATCGTCGCTGACCGGCCGATAGTCGGGCAGTTCGTGCGGGAAGCTGCCCATGTCGCACGAGCCCTGCACATTATTCTGCCCGCGCAGCGGGTTCACGCCCACGCCGCGCCGGCCGATATTGCCGGTTGCCATGGCAAGGTTCGCCATGCCCATCACCATGGTCGATCCTTGGCTGTGTTCGGTGACACCTAATCCATAATAAATCGCGGCATTGCCACCGGTCGCATACAGACGGGCCGCGGCGCGGATATCTGTCGCCGGAATGCCAGTAATCGCCTCTATATTGTCCGGTGCATTCTCTTCGCCGCGGATGAAATCGAGCCACTCGCCGAAAGACGGCAGGTCGCACCGGTCCTTGATGAAGGCCTCATCGAGCAAGCCTTCGGTTGCGATCACATGCGCCATCGCGTTGATCAATGCGACATTGGTGCCAGGCAAAAGGGGTAGGTGATACGCTGCCTCGATACGCGGCGATCGGACAAGGTCGATCGAGCGCGGGTCGGCAACGATCAGCTTCGCACCCTGACGCAAGCGCCGCTTCATTTGCGAGGCAAAGACCGGATGCGCATCGGTCGGGTTGGCGCCGATGACAAGGATGACGTCGGCATCCATCACGCTGTCAAAATCCTGCGTACCCGCCGACGTGCCATAGGTCTGTTTGAGGCCATAGCCGGTCGGCGAATGGCAGACGCGTGCGCAGGTATCGACATTGTTGTTGGCAAAGGCGGTGCGCACCAGTTTCTGCACCACCCAGATCTCCTCGGCGGTGCAGCGTGACGAGGTGATCGCGCCGATAGCTTTGCGGCCATATTGGGCCTGCGCTGCTTTCAGCCGCTCAGCTGCAAAACCGATCGCCTCATCCCAACTGACCTCGCGCCAGGGATCGGTGATTGCCTCGCGGATCATTGGCTTGGTGATGCGGTCGGGATGGGTCGCATAGCCAAAGGCGAAGCGGCCCTTGACGCAGCTATGCCCATGATTGGCCTTGCCATCCTTAAAAGGTACCATGCGGACGACCTGATCGCCCTTCAGTTCCGCCTTGAACGAGCAGCCGACCCCGCAATAAGCGCAGGTTGTCAGCACCGTCCGGTCGGGCACGCCAAGTTCGATGACGCTCTTTTCCTGCAACGTCGCGGTGGGGCAGGCCTGCACGCAGGCACCGCACGAAACGCATTCGCTGTCGAAGAAATTCTCGCCCAGCGACACCGCGACGCGCGAATCAAAACCGCGCCCTTCGATGGTCAGCGCCAGCGTGCCCTGCACCTCGTCGCATGCCCGCACACAGCGGGAGCAGACGATGCATTTGGACATGTCATAGGTGAAATAGGGATTGCTCTCGTCCTTTTCGGACCGGGTGTGGTTTTCCCCCTCATGTCCATAACGGACCTCGCGCAGACCCACCGCACCCGCCATATCCTGCAATTCGCAATCGCCATTGTCGCTGCACGTCAGGCAGTCGAGCGGATGGTCGGAGATATATAGCTCCATCACACCCTTGCGGAGCTTGGCCAACCGGTCGCTTTGCGTGCGAACCTTCATGCCTTCCTCGGCAAGCGTGGTGCAGGATGCAGGCGTGCCCTTGCGGCCTTCTATCTCGACCAGACACAGGCGGCACGAACCGAACGCCTTCAGGCTGTCGGTCGCGCATAATTTGGGGATCGGCAGGTCGAGGCTATTGGCCGCGCGCATGATCGACGTGCCTTCCGGAACGCTCACCGGGAAGCCATCAATCTCGATCTGAACCATCTGCGCAGAGGTGGCAGCGGGTGTACCGAAATCTTTTTCCTTGAGGATCGCCAACGCCTCTCTCCTCTATTCCCGCCCGAAATCTTCGGGGAAATGGCGCAGCGCGCTCAGCACCGGCATCGGGGTCAGCCCGCCCATCGCGCAGAGCGAGCCATCGGTCATAATTTCGCACAAATCCTCGACCAGCGCCAGATTGCTTGCGCGATCCTCGCCAGCAATCACCTTGTCCATCACTTCCTTGCCGCGCACCGCGCCGATGCGGCACGGTGTACATTTGCCGCAGGATTCGATTGCGCAAAATTCAAAAGCGAAACGTGCCTGTTTCGCCATATCGACGCTATCGTTGAACAGCACGATGCCGCCATGGCCGAGCATGGCGCCTGCAGCCGCCAGTGCTTCATAATCCATTTCGACATCGAGTGCAGAGGCTGGAATGTAAGCCCCCAACGGCCCACCCGCCTGCACCGCACGTAACGGTTTGCCCGAACGAGTGCCGTCGCCGAAATCTTCCACCAGCTCGCGCAACGTCACGCCAAAAGCCATTTCGACCAGCCCGCCGCGCGCCACATCACCGGCGAGCTGGAATGCCTGCGTTCCGCGCGAGCGGCCCATGCCGAAGTCTCGGTAATACGCTGCGCCCTTTGCCAATATGTCGTCGACCGCTGCCAGCGTGAGGACATTGTTGACCACAGTGGGCCTTCCGAACAGGCCTGAAATGGCAGGGATAGGCGGTTTGGCGCGAACCTGGCCGCGCTTGCCCTCAATGCTTTCCAGCATCGAGGATTCCTCGCCGCAAATATAGGCCCCGCCGCCGACGCGGATTTCAACACGAAAATCAGATAGTGCGGCCGCATGCCAAATCTCGGCGGCGCGGCGCATCGTTGCGACGGCGTGCGGATATTCCGAGCGGATATAAATATAGCCGGTATCGGCGCCAATGGCGTGCCCGGCGATTGCCATGCCTTCGATCAGAGCAAAGGGGTCCCCCTCCATCAGCATCCGGTCAGCAAAAGTGCCGCTGTCGCCTTCGTCGGCATTGGCGCAGACATATTTTTGGCCTGCCGGTTGCTCCAATGCGGTCTTCCATTTGATGCCGGTGGGAAAGCCCGCCCCGCCGCGTCCGCGCAGGCCGGACTCGGTTATTTCGGCGACAACGTCTCGCGGCGCCATCGTCAGCGCGCGGCGCAATCCTGCCAGCCCGCCATGCGCTTCATAGTCGGCGAGGTTGAGCGGATCGATAATACCGCAGCGGGCGAAACTCAGCCGTTCCTGCTTTGCGAAATAGGGAATTGCTTCGGTCGGGCCATGGCACAGCGCGTGTGGCCCGCCCGACAGGAAGCCTGCTTCAAACAGCGACGCGACATCGGCGACGCTAACGGGTCCGTAAGCGATCCGCCCTGAATCCGTCGCAACTTCCACCAGCGGTTCGAGCCACAACATCCCGCGCGACCCGTTGCGCACCAGTTCGATATGGATGCCGCGTTTGCCAGCTTCGGAAGCAATTGCAGCAGCAACCTCATTTGCGCCAACCGATTGCGCCGCCGCATCGATGGGCACGAAGATGCGAATAGCGGTCATGCCTGTGGTTCCAGATCGGCAAAGATGGCATCGAGGGAAGCGGGAGTGAGCCGCGCCTTCAATTTTCCGTCAACCAGCGCAGCAGGGCCGAGCGCGCAGTTGCCGAGACAATATACCGCTTCGACGGCTATGGACGGGCTGTCGGTCAGTCGCGCCTCTACATGGCGCGCCAGTTCCTCCGATCCGACTGCCTGACACGCTTCTGCGCGGCATAGCTTGACGACATGCCGGGGTGGTGGTTCACGCCGGAAATCGTGATAGAAGGTGACGACGCCGTAAATTTCGGCGCGCGAGATATTGAGCGCATGGGCTATTCCCTTGAGAGCATCGTCGGCCAGATAGCCACGCTCGGCCTGCACCGCGTGCAATATCTCGATCAAAGCATCCGGACGATTGCCATGCTGCGCACAAATTTCGCGGCATCTTTCGAGAAGGTCGGGCAGGGTAGCAATGTCTGACATGGTTTGTTCCGTCGATAAATCTGTCGCGCGATATAGGCCAGCGCAAATCGCGAATTGCACAAAGTTGCGTGAAAAGCGGGATGCATACGAAAACACGGTGACGCAGCCTGATATGCGCAATATGAACGTTCACTAGAACAAATATATAGTGGAGAGGGACTATGGCATTAGCGCCGCAAGCAGCGAGCAGCAGCGACAGCAATCCGGTCGAAAGCGAGGGCCAGCACATCGATGCGCCCGAGCTGTGCCTGTTCGTGATGGCGCTGTTCTTCATCTTTGGTGGCATCACCTCGCTCAATGATGTGATTATCCCGAAGCTGAAGGAACTCTTCACGCTCAACTATACGCAAGCGATGCTGGTGCAGTTCTGCTTCTTCACCGCCTATCTGGTTATCGGGCTTCCCGGTGCGGCGCTGGTCAAGCGCATCGGCTATATGCGCGGAGCGGTTGCCGGTTTGCTCACAATGATGGCAGGATGTTTGTTGTTCATCCCGGCAAGCCAGACCGCGACCTATGGCGTCTTCCTTTTCGCACTCTTCGTCCTCGCAAGCGGCGTCGTGATTGTGCAAGTCGTCTCCAACCCGCTGATCAGCCTGCTCGGCAAGGCAGAGACGGCACATAGCCGCCTGACTTTTGCGCAAGCGTTCAACTCGCTTGGCACCACGGTTTTCCCTTATTTCGGCGCGATACTGATCCTCGGCAGCCTGGCCTCGGTCAGCGCCGACCAGCTTTCGGGCGCTGAGCTTGATGCCTATCGCACGGCGGAAACACAGGCGATCGTCAATGGCTATCTGGGTCTGGCCGTAGCGCTCGCAATCGTCGCTGGCGTGGTCTGGATGTTCCGCAACAAATTGCAGGGTGAGAAGCATGAACCGAGCAGCCTGCTGGGTGGGTTCCAGCTGCTTAAGCGCCCGCGCTTCGGCTATGGCGCTGCTTGCATCTTCCTCTATGTCGGCGCGGAAGTCGCTATCGGCTCGCTGATCGTCAACTATCTGATGCAGGCGCATGTCCTTGGCCTTGAAGAACAGGCCGCTGGCAAGCTGATCGGTCTTTATTGGGGCGGTGCGATGATTGGTCGCTTCATCGGTTCGGCCATATTGCGGGTTGTTAGCCCGGGTCTTGTTCTCGCGACAGTATCGGCCGGGGCAATCACGTTGATCCTTATCTCGACGAGCACGACCGGTGCAGTTTCTGGCTATTCGCTGCTTGCCATTGGCTTGATGAATTCGATCATGTTCCCGACGATCTTTACGCTCGCCTGCGAAAAGCTTGGTTCGCGTGCCGCAGACGGATCGGGCATCATCAATATCGCCATCTTTGGCGGCGCGGTCATCCCGCTCATCACTGGTGTGATCGCCGATGCAACGGGCAGCCTTGCAACCGCGCTTATCTTGCCCGCCTTGTGCTACGCAATCATCGCAGGTTTCGGCCTGTTCGCGCGCAAGCCGGCAGAAGGGTAGTGTCAGCTATCCTTCGTTCGCGATTTCCGAAAATAGTGGAAATGGTAGACGCTGAGGGGTTCGAACCCACGACCCGCTGATTAAGAGTCAGCTGCTCTACCAACTGAGCTAAGCGTCCCCATTTCAGGTGCGGGGCAGATCCCTTCGCACCGGTCTGGAGGGGCGCCTTTGGCGGGATTCGGAGTGATTGTCAAGCCTCGATCCGGCGGATTGTCCGCTTAGCTGAACGCGCGCCTTCCTGGGTGGCGTTCAATCGACATGATGATGCCGACACAGATCATCATCGTCAGCATCGAGGAGCCGCCATGGCTGACAAAGGGCAGAGGGAGCCCCGCGACTGGAGCGAAGCCGACGACCATCAGCAGGTTGATCATGATGTAGAAGAAGATGGTGCAAGTGAGGCCGCCAGCGACCAACTGCCCATAGCGGTTGGTGCTTTCCATCGCGACCTTCAGGCCCCAACGCATCAGCAGCACATAAAGCCCGATAATGATCAGGCCGCCTAATAGCCCCCATTCCTCCGCCATCGTGGCAAAGATGAAGTCGGTATGGCCTTCGGGCAGATAGTCGAGATGGCTTTGCGTGCCGTTTCCGAAACCCTTGCCAAAAATCCCGCCCGACCCGATCGCGATCTTCGACTGGGTGATGTGATAGCCCGCGCCCAGCGGATCATTTTCTGGATTGAGGAAGATGAGAACGCGGTCCTGCTGATATGGCCGCAGTCCGAAGAAAAATACCAGAGGAGCAAGAATCGCGACTGCAACGCCGCCGCCGATGAAATAGATCAGAGGCCAGCCCGCAAGAAAGCCTACCACTGCCGCGCAGAAAATATAGGCCAAAGCCGCATCGAAATCGGGCTGGATGATGACGAGAATGCTGGGGACAACCAGCATGATGGCAACCGGCCAGATTGCGTCCCAACCTGTGATTTTGGACGGTGGCAGACGATCGAAAAACCATGCCGTAACCAGCACCACAGTCGGCTTCATCAGCTCGGACGGCTGAAAAGTGATGATCCCGAGATTGATCCAGCGCTGGCTCCCGCCGCCTGCAAAGCCGATCAATTCCACCGCAACCAGCATGAGCAAAAGCACGATATAGAGCGGAAAAGTGATCTTCTTCCAGAAATCGAGCGGCAGGCGCGACATCACCACGGCCATCGTCATCAGCACGCAAAAACGCAGAAAATGATTACCCGCCCATGGGCTGAAGCTGCCGCCCGCTGCCGAATAAAGCACCGCTGTTCCAAAGGTCGCGAGCCCGAATAGCACGAAGATGACACGCCAGGGTAAAGCGGCAATAGGGGCGGGAACGATACCGTTCACATCTCGCTCCGTTCAGCAGCCGGAACGCCCTGTCCAGCCTGGAAGGCCGCATATTGGCGCGCCATGCGCTCATCAATGCCGCCGCCCCAGCCTGCTTCGAGCGCCTCGAGCGAGGCCATGGCCTTTTCACGGTCGTAGAGAAAGGTCAGGACATCCTTTGCCACCGGCGCCGCTGCGCGCGCGCCACCCATGCCATGTTCAATGACAACTGCAGCAGCGTAGCGTGGTTGTGCTACGGGCGCGAAGCAAACGAACAGGCCGTGGTCGCGAAACCGGCGTGCCCCGCCTTGCCCGCGCTGTCCGCCCTTGATTGCGCGTACCTGCGCGGTTCCCGTCTTGCCACCCATGGTGATACCGGGGATTTCAAGCCGACTTCGTACCGCCGTTCCCGCACCATTGACTACCAGGTCCATTCCGTCGCGTGCGACCTGCAGATGTTCTTCAGGAAACGGCAGATGTTTGCCAGCGGTGCGGTTCTTCAGCAGGATTTCCGGTTCCAGCATACGGCCGGACGCGATGCGCGCCGCCATCACGGCGAGCTGGAACGGGCTGGCGATGACATAGCCTTGGCCAATTACGGCGTTGAGCGAGTCGGACCGGCTCCATTCCTGATCATATTTTTTCTTTTTCCAGGCGCTGTCCGGAACGGTGCCGTAACGTTGTGACTGAAAGGGAAGGGGGAATTCCTGTCCCAAGCCTAGTTGCTTGGCAACAGGAGCGATCGCGTCATAGCCGACGCGGTTGGCCATTGAATAGAAATAGGTGTTGCAACTCTTCATGATCGCGCTGCGCATGTCCATCGGGCCATGGCGGCCCAGGCATTTGAATACGCGGTTACCAAGGCGGTAACCGCCGCCGCAGACAACTTTCTCCTCCGGATCGATTCCCTGCTGTTGGAACGCCAGGGCGGCCATCGGCTTCAGGGTCGAACCCGGAGGGTAGAGCCCTTGGAGCGACTTGTTGAGCATGGGTATGCGATCGTCTGAATTCAGCATCTTCCATTCAAGGCGCCCAATGCCTTCGGAAAAACTGTTAGGATCAAAGCAAGGCATCGAGACCAAAGCGAGAATATCGCCGGTCAGGCAGTCGATCACCACGACCGATCCCGATTCAACGCCCAGGCGGCGTGCAGCATAATTGTGCAAGTCGATATCGATGGTTAGCTGAACAGGCTTGCCAGGCGTGTCGGAACGGGTGGAAAGCTCGCGGACGATCTTGCCACGCGCGGTCACTTCCGTCCGTTTGGCACCGGGCTTGCCGCGCAGGCGCATTTCCATTGTTTTTTCAAGGCCTTGCTTGCCAACCTTGAACCCGGGCGTAATTAACAGCGGGTTTTTGTCGAGCCGATATTCCTCGGCCGAGACGGTGCCAACATAACCGAGCAAATGGCCCACTGCAGCCCCGCTGGGATAAAAGCGCGAAAAGCCTTGTCTCGGGCTGACGCCCGGTAGGTCTGGCAAGCGCACACTGACTCGTGCGAAGCTCTCATAATCAAGTCCTGCTGCCACCTGCACCGGTTGGAAGCCCTGCGCCTCTTTCAGTTCCTTTTCGATCCGCTCCAGATCTTCCTGCTTCAGGTCCAGTAACTGGGTCAGCGTACCCAGCGTCTGTTCCCGATTTTGCAGACGGTCTGGTATGATGTCGACGCGAAAATCCGCGCGATTGGTTGCAATCGGTTTGCCAATCCGGTCGATGAACCAGCCGCGCCGTGGCGGGATGAGCGTCAGGTTGATGCGGTTGCTTTCGGACGCGAGCTTGTATTTCTCATTCTCCGCGACAGCGATATAGGCCATCCGTGTGGCGACCACCGCTCCGACTGCTGCCTGCACACCGCCGATGAAAAGCGCGCGGCGGGAAAAGGTGAATTCCAATTGTCCGGTTGTCGGCCCGCGCTTGTCGTTCATGTAGCCAGCCGCCAGCCATCGAGATGCGCGCACAATCTTACCGCAAGCGGGTAAAACAGAATCGAAACGAACATCTGCGGCACGATGATGGAAACCTCCGGCGCTTGATAGGCCAGTTCGGTGATGCCAAGCCCGGCAAGCAGCGCAAACATAATCAGCGCCGATGCGATTAGCCAGTCCCGCAAATGATCGCGCCACACACCGCGCAAGTCGAGCAGTTCGATTGCAATCATGCACAGTGACCAGACAAAGGCCGAGCTGCCAAATGGTTGACCGTTATACAGATCGTCGAACAGCCCGAGCGGCAGACCGATCCATGCGGGCCACATGCCGGGCCGCATCAGGCGCCATGCAAGCAGGATGAGCAGACCAAAGGGGGGGAGTAGTGGCGTGCCTGCGACCAATGGCAAAGTCGACGTCGCCATTGAACCCGCCATCACTGAAAGGATTGGAACAAGCAGCATGCGGGCGGGCGATTGCTCGCGATCGATGCGGCTTTCATATTCGCGGCTCGGGCCCAGCAGCTTGCGCCCTGTTGCAAGCAACTGGTTCATTCGTCGGCTTCGCTTTTCGGCAATGCCTGCAGCGTGGCATCGAGCACCTTTTTGGCCGCTTGCTGATAGGGTTTCAACACGATCACATGCTCGCTTGAGGCAGGGCTGGCAATCGGGCGGGCGAGCGCACCATCGCTGGTTTTACGAACGACGGTAGCGAAAGGAATATTGGGCGGATAGAGCCCGCCGCTGCCTGACGTGGTAACGATCTGGCCGCGCTTGAAATTGTTCACGCCCAGATCGACGGGGCGAATCATGATCGTGCCATCACCCATACCGCTCGCAAGCGCAGGCAGTCCGTCGGGCACCCGAATGACCGGGATCACATTCTCGGCGTCCGACAGGAGCAAAATCTTTGCCGTGTTCGGGCTGGTCTCGATCACGCGACCGATCAGCCCTCGCGCTGCCCGCACGGGGTAGCCGACGGCGACGCCATCGCTGCTCCCGACGGATAAAATTGCGATGCGCCGACTGCTCGAAGCGGTGCTGCTGACCAGATTGCCAATCGCTACGACATTGTCCGCTTCTTCCTGCTTGAGATTGAGCAGAATTTTGAGTTCGCGATTTTCCACACGTAATGCGTCGGCCTGAATCAGCTTGGTGCGGTTGGCGGCAACCTGGCGTTTCAGTTCGGCATTTTGTGAGGCCGCATCCAGATAGGCCGATGTGTTCTCGCCAATTCCGGCGATGCTGCGGCGCACGGCGTGGAAACCCCGCGCGACCGGCGCTGTCACTTCGGCGGCACCGGCCCGCAAGGCGGCAAATCCGGTCGGATCCGCAATCGAGATCAGCAGCAATACGCCAGCCACCACCGCGCCGGCAATCGCCAGCACATAAGTAACAAACAGACTATATTGCGCTCTTCGGGAAAAACCCGGGCGCCGATGCCGTGGCGGCGCCATCCCCTTGTCCCTGCGTTATGCGGTCAGGAGGACGCCGCGGAAGACCGGGTCTTCCATCGCGCGCCCGGTGCCGATGGCGACGCAGGTCAACGGATCTTCGGCAACAGTGACAGGCAGGCCTGTTTCGTCGCGCAAATGCTCGTCCAGACCCTGCATCAATGCACCACCGCCGGTGAGCACGATGCCCTGATCGACAATGTCGGCAGCCAGTTCGGGCGCAGTGTTTTCAAGCGCGATGCGCACGCCTTCCACGATCGTGCCGATGGGTTCGGAAAGGGCTTCGGCAATCTGGCCCTGGTTGATCGAGATTTCCTTGGGAACACCGTTCACAAGGTCACGGCCCTTGATATGGATCGTGTGGCCAATGCCATCGGCAGGCGCGCGGGCGGTGCCGAAATCTTTCTTGATGCGCTCGGCGGTAGCTTCACCGATCAGCAGGTTGTGATGTCGGCGGACATAGGAGACGATGGCTTCGTCCATTTTGTCGCCGCCGGTGCGCACTGATGTGGTGTAGGCAAGGCCGCGCAGCGAAAGGACAGCGACTTCCGTCGTGCCGCCGCCGATGTCGACGACCATCGAACCGATGGGTTCGGTCACCGGCATGTCGGCGCCAATTGCGGCTGCCATCGGCTCTTCAATCAGGTACACCGCGCTGGCACCGGCATTCGAAGCCGCGTCGCGAATCGCGCGACGTTCGACCGAGGTCGAGCCCGAGGGAACGCAGATCACGATTTCGGGATAGCTGAACATGCGGGGCTTGCCGTGCACCTTGTGGATGAAGTGCTTGATCATCTGCTCGGCCACATCGATGTCGGCGATGACGCCGTCGCGCAAGGGGCGGATTGCCTCGATGCTGTCAGGGGTTTTGCCCATCATCAGCTTTGCATCGTCGCCAACCGCCTTGACGCGTTTGATACCATTGATTGTTTCAATCGCGACCACCGAAGGCTCGTTGAGGACGATGCCCTGACCGCGCACATAGACCACGGTATTCGCCGTGCCGAGATCGATTGCCATGTCTTGCGAGGCAAACCGGAAAAGCTTGAACATTCTCTAATCTTCCACTCAGAAAGAGGTTTGTGGGATTGCGGGCTGAAATGCCTTTGATGACGGCGCGGCGCAATCGCGTCGCACTACAGGAATTTGCTGTGTTTCAAAACAGCAAAATCGCGCTTCTTCACCATGAAAGGATTCGCTTGAGCGCGGCGCTTGGTCTAGGTGCGCGCAGATGTCAATAAGAAGGCTTCCCGACACGCTTATCAACCGGATTGCAGCCGGTGAAGTGGTGGAAAGACCGGCCAGTGCGTTGAAGGAACTGGTCGAAAACGCCATCGATGCGGGCGCGTCGCACATATCTATCCGGTTGGGCGCGGGCGGCCTCGACCTTGTCGAGGTGACCGACGATGGCTGCGGGATGACAGCGGACGAGATTGCACTGGCGCTCGAACGCCACGCGACCTCCAAACTGCCCGACGACAATATCGATCAGGTGCTGACGATGGGTTTTCGCGGCGAAGCCCTGCCGTCGATTGCCAGCGTTTCGAAATTCTGCGTCGAAAGCCGGGTGCGTGGGGAAGAGGGCTGGAGTCGCGTCGTCGATCATGGACAACTTGTCTCGGAAGGGCCTGCCGCTATTCCGCCGGGTACGCGGGTGCGGGTCGAGAATCTTTTCGCCAACATCCCCGCGCGGCGCAAATTTTTGCGCAGCCCGCGCGCCGAATATGCCGCTGCGCTCGATGCCGTGCGGCGGCTGGCCATGGCGCGGCCCGATATTGGGTTCACGCTTGAACATGATGGGCGGCGGACGCTTTCGGTGCAGCCGGATATGGGCCGTCCCGAACGGGTGGCAGCGCTGACCGCACCTGAACTGGCCGAGAACAGCGTCGCCCTCGATTTCCAGCGCGAAGGGATCAGTTTGGGCGGCATTGCCTCTCTGCCCACCTTCAATCGCGGGGTTGCCGATCATCAATATCTCTTCGTCAACGGGCGTCCGGTGAAAGACCGGTTGCTGGTCGGCGCGGTGCGGGGTGCCTATGCCGAAATGCTGGCGCGTGATCGCCATGCCGTGGTCGCGCTGTTCCTCGATTTGCCTCCCAACGAGGTTGATGTGAACGTCCACCCGGCAAAGACCGAGGTGCGTTTTCGCGACCCGGCGCTGGTGCGCGGGATGATAGTGTCGGGCCTTCGCCATGCTATCGATCAGGCAGGCTTCCGCAGTGTGCAACGCCCTGCAGAGGCCGCGCTGGCCAACTGGCAGCAGGAACCTGTGCGCACCGCGCAGGGCGATATCTTCGCCGCACCGCCAACCGCCTATCAGGGCAATTATGCCCGCCGCCCCGCTTTTGGCGGACTATCTGAAGCGCGGTCGAGCTTTGCCTATCTGGCGGCTATTCAGGGAGAAGAACTGGCCCCGTTGATGGGCCGTGCCGAGCCATCGACCGAAGCCGTCCCCCAAGCTGTCCGCCATCCGCTCGGCGTGGCGCGTGGACAGGTGGCGGCGACCTATATCGTGGCGGAGGCGGAGGACGGCCTTGTCATTGTCGACCAGCATGCCGCGCATGAACGTTTGGTGCTCGAACGGATGCGCGCGGCGACGGCGCAGGGCAGGGTGGCGACGCAGGGCCTGCTGGTGCCCGAAGTGGTCGAACTCGAAGAAACTGCCTGCGACCGGTTGGAAGCGCGGCTAGCCGAGTTCGCCGATCTGGGTCTGGAAATCGAACGCTTCGGCCCTGCCGCGATGTTGGTGCGCAGCGTGCCTGCGCTGTTGGGGACGCAGGACGCTCAAGCCCTTGTTCGTGACCTCGCCGACGATTTGGCCGCCTATGATGAGGCGATCAGCCTCAAAGAACGCCTCGACTTGGTCGCTGCAACCATGGCCTGCCACGGATCGGTAAGGGCTGGCCGCGTGTTGAGCGTTGCTGAAATGAACGCACTTCTGCGCGAAATGGAAGTCACCCCGCATTCGGGCCAGTGCAATCATGGCCGACCGACTTGGGTGAAATTGGCGTTGGGGGATGTCGAGAAATTGTTTGGGAGAAAGTGATGACGGTCGTTGGTGAACTTGAAGGTATGGAACGAGTTAAGTGTAAGACGTGCGGTTTTTCAAACCTTATTCCAGAACGCAATCGGGCAAACTCGGCTGGCCGTAATAGGTCAAGTTCGGGGTTGCCCATTGCCAGCCTTACATGCGTCCGCTGATTGAAAGTTCTATAATGATCCCAGCGAACATGTCGAGACACCGCCAAGCCATGCCTCACTCAAACTGAATCCTGATATCCATAGAAAGATGCAATATCCGGACCACGGTCAGTTTTCTGGCGCTGGACTGATAGTAAATCCGGTGTTGTCCCTGCCGGAATGACCGGACACCGCCGCGCAACTCGCTATGAACCGGCCCCAACCCGGGATTCGCGCTCAGCCAATTGATCCGCGCGGCAATCTTGCCCACATAGTCGCGCGCTTCCGCCTCGCCATGTTCTGCCGAGCCAAATTCGATGATGTTGAAAATATCGTCCTGCGCACGTTCCAGGATTTCGATTTCAAGCAAGCCGCGCAAATCCCGCTTCGACAATATCCTCGATGCTCTTGCCGGTAGGAGGCGAGGCGAGGCCTTCGTCGATGGCAGCCTGCAGCCGTTCCCGCTTTGTCACAAATTCCTGCTCACGGCGTAAAAGATCGCGGATCAGGTCGCTGGTGCTGCTGTAAAGCCCTTCGGAAACGCGAGCTTCGGCCCAACTTTTCAGGCCTTCCGGTAGCGAGACATTCATCTGTGCCATAAGCAGCGTATATAAAATTGCGCTAAATTTGTCAATCTTCCATGATCTCCGGACGCCGCACCCGGATCAATCCGGTCGAAACCATCGCCATCACCGCAACATCGTCCTGATTAAACACTGTGGTGCGACCGACAAAGCTACCCATTTCGGGGCGCGATTTTGAGCGGCGTTTGGAGAGGATTTCATGCTCGACGCGCAGCGTGTCCCCGGGATAGACCGGTTTCAGCCAGCGCAGTTCGTCGATGCCGGGGGAGCCAAGCCCTGCCTGCTGGTTCACCTTCATGTTGTCGACCATCATCCGCATTGCCATTGAGCCGGTGTGCCAGCCACTTGCAGACAGGCGGCCGAAATAGGTTTGTGCGGCCGCCTCGTCGCTCAAGTGAAAGGGTTGCGGATCATATTTGGTGGCGAATTCGATCACTTCCTCGCGCGTGACCTCATATTTTCCATAGCTGGATTTGGTGCCGACGACGATGTCTTCATAGTGGAGCATGAAAGAGCCTTGTTCGAAAATTTACCGTAGCCCTGAGCTTGTCGAAGGGCGCTTCCCAGTTTCGCGTAAACCTTTGGGCGTACTTCGACAAGCTCAGCACTACGGTGTTGTTAAAGGGGGCATTGTTTACTCGATAATCGGAATTTGCGGTGCAGCCTCGCGCGGCAGGTGCCCGGAGAGGCGGGGGTCTGGGAAGGTTTCGAGCTGGCGCTGATAGGGGAAAAAGCCGCTCTTTATATAGAAACCCAACGCGCCGGGTGCGTCGAGCGTGCAGGTGTGCACCCAAAGTCGCTCCACACCCTTGCGCGCCCACGCGGCCTGCAGCGCCATCGCCATCAGCCAGCGCCCATGGCCTTTGCCATTGAGAGCAGGGATAAGGCCGAAAAAGGCGAGCTCGCATTGCCCCGCCTCGCGAAAGTCGAGTTCCAAAATCCCGACTTCGATCCCGCGCCGGTCGGTCACGGCCCAGATCATGACATCGGGATTGTGGATGATAGCTGCGAGCTCTTCATCCGCCATCACCAGTCGTGAGAACCACAGCCAAGGCTCCCCCACGCGGCGGTAGAGCAGGCGGTATTTTTCGAGGGCAGGGGCTTCCCACCGTTCGAGCCGCAATTCGCCCGCCGGCATGGGGCGCAAGGGTGGGCGCGCCGTCATCTCGAGCGAAGTCACGATGGCGGCTATATCGCCGTCGGGAATCGGGGAGTAGGCCAAGCCGCTATTCCCAAACCACTTCGGGCGGCAGGCTCATCAAAATCGCGTCGACGTTACCGCCGGTCTTGAGGCCGAAGGTGGTTCCGCGGTCATAGACAAGGTTGAACTCTGCATAGCGACCGCGCCAGATGCGCTGCGCCTGCTTTTCGGCCTCGCTAAATTCCTGCCCCATCCGCTTGCGGACGATCTTGGGGTAAATGTCGAGAAAGGCCTCACCAACATCGCGGGTGAAGGCGAAGTTGCGTTCGAACATCGTGTCATTGTCGCATTCGAGATGGTCGTAGAATATCCCGCCAACGCCGCGATGCACCTGGCGATGCGGAATCCAGAAATAATCGTCGGCCCACTGCTTGTAACGTTCATAGACATCCGGACCATAAGGCGCGCAAGCGGCGCGCAGGCGGGCGTGGAACTCTTCGGTGTCCTCGTCATAGGCGATGGGCGGGTTAAGGTCGGCCCCGCCACCGAACCAGCGTTTGGTGGTCGCGAGGAAGCGGGTGTTCATGTGCACGGCCGGCACATGCGGATTGGCCATATGCGCGACCAAGCTGATACCGGTTGCAAAAAAATTGGGGTCTTCCGCAGCACCGTGGATGGTCTGGGCGAAATCGGGGTTAAAGGCACCGCCGACGGTTGAGACATTGACCCCGACCTTTTCAAAGACCTTACCCTTCATCACCCCACGCACGCCGCCGCCGCCGGGCGAGCCGTCATGATCGGTGCGTTCCCAAGCCAGATATTCAAAGCTGGCATCGGATCCGGCCTCGCGCTCGATGGCCTCAAATTCCGCGCAAATGCGGTTTCGCAGCGTTTCGAACCATTCGCGTGCTGTTTGTTGCTGGACGTCGAGGGTCAACGTCATGGCGTCTTCTCCATAGGCAATTGCCCCGTTTGGCGCAGGGCTTCCGAAAGCGCGATGCCAGCCGAAACAGCAACATTCAAGGAGCGAAATCCGGCTTGCATCGGAATCCGTATGCGCAGGTCGCATGCGGCATGCACATCATTGGGTACGCCGGCGCTTTCCGAGCCGAACAGCAAAATGTCACCGGGTAGAAATTCGGTTTCGTACAGCGAAGTCGAGCCCTTGCTGCTCATCAGCGCTATTCGCCGGCCTTCGACTTTTGCGGATTGGGCAAATGCCTGCCAGTCGGCAAAACGCTCTACCTCGACGGCTTCGGCATAATCCATGCCCGCCCGTT
The DNA here is from genome assembly GCF_035329025.1 of Sphingorhabdus sp. Classification (GTDB taxonomy): domain Bacteria; phylum Pseudomonadota; class Alphaproteobacteria; order Sphingomonadales; family Sphingomonadaceae; genus Sphingorhabdus_B. The sequence continues at coordinate 50,948 of NZ_DAOLHN010000013.1, forward strand.
TCAGCGCCTTGTCCGAAAAGGGGAAGCCGCACGGCTCGATGATTGCACAGGGCACACCAAGGCAGGCACTCAGGCGCAAAATCGTGCCGACATTTCCGGCGATGTCGGGCTGGTAGAGGGCAATTTTCAAGGCAGGTTCCGTTTTTTGCAACTTATACACAGGCGAATGACACATATTGGCCAATTTCCCGGTTGGCAAATCGGGCGCAACGCGTCTATGAGGCCGCGGAATCACAGTTGGCCTGCAAGCCAGACTGTGCAAGAATGACAAGAATATAGGGGTTAACCGCGCGGCAGTCTGCCGCTCCAAAGCGGAGTTTGAGGGCGAAACATGGCTACGGTCGAACAGGCGGAAAGCATGACAGAAACAGTTGCCGAAGATGGCGTTCGCCGTCGGGATTTCATTCACATTGCCGCAGTGAGCTGGGCAGGCGTTGGTGCCGCCGCAGTTGCCTTGCCGCTTTTGAACCAGATGGGGGCCAGTGCCGATGTCCGCGCGCTTGCCTCGATCGAGGTTGACCTGGCCGCAATCGAGCCCGGTCAGGCGATCAAGACCAGCTGGCGCAAGCAACCGGTTTTCATCCGTAACCTGACCCCGGCCGAAGTTGCTGATGCAAACAAGGTTGCCGTCGGCACGCTGCGCGATCCGCAGACGCTGGCCGAACGCACCAAGCCGGGCAAGGAAAACTGGCTGGTCACCATGGGCGTCTGCACGCATCTTGGTTGCGTGCCGCTGGGCGCTGCGGCGGGTGAAGTGAAGGGCGAATTTGGCGGCTATTTCTGCCCCTGCCACGGTTCGCACTATGATACCGCCGGTCGCATCCGCAAGGGTCCGGCACCGCTGAACCTGCAGGTTCCCGAATTCGCATTCATTTCCGACACAGTCGTGAAAATCGGTTGAGGAGCGCACCGAAATGAGTTTCCCCTGGGCCAACGAATATAAGCCTCAGCATCCGGTGATGCAGTGGGTCGATGAACGCCTGCCGCTCCCCCGCTTTGTTTATAACGCCATCGGCGGCGGCTATCCGGTTCCGCGTAACCTGAACTATTTCTGGAACTTCGGTGTGCTTTCGGGCGTTGCGTTGATGATCCAGATCATCACCGGCATCATCCTCGCCATGCATTATTATGCCAGCATCGATGGCGCTTTTAACAGCGTCGAACATATCATGCGTGACGTGAATGGCGGCTGGTTTATCCGCTATGCGCACATGAACGGCGCAAGTTTCTTCTTCATTGTGGTCTACATCCACATATTCCGCGGGCTTTTCTATGGTTCGTACAAGGCCCCGCGCGAAATGGTGTGGTTGCTCGGCGTTGTAATCTTCCTGCTGATGATGGCCACCGGCTTCATGGGCTACGTGCTTCCTTGGGGCCAGATGAGCTTCTGGGGTGCGCAGGTTATCACCGGTTTCTTCTCGGCCATTCCGGTCGTGGGTGAGCCGTTGCGCCAGTGGCTGCTAGGCGGATTTGCGCCTGATCAGGCCGCGCTCAACCGCTTCTTCTCGCTGCACTATCTGCTGCCGTTCGTCATTCTGGGTGCCATCATCCTGCACGTATGGGCGCTGCACATCCCCGGTTCGTCAAACCCCACCGGTGTTGCGGTGAAGGCGGAAAGCGACACAGTTCCTTTCCATCCCTATTACACGGCAAAGGACGGTTTCGGTCTTGGCCTGTTCCTGATTGCCTTTGTGCTCGTCACCTTCTTTGCGCCGAACATGCTGGGCCATCCGGACAATTATATTCCGGCGAACCCAATGTCGACGCCTGCGCACATCGTTCCTGAATGGTATTACTGGCCGTTTTACGCGATCCTGCGCGCCTTCACTGTGGACTTTGCGATCCCCTTTACCGGTATCGTGATCATCCCGGCGAAGTTGATGGGCGTTCTTGCGATGTTCGGTTCGATCCTGCTGCTGTTCTTCCTGCCCTGGCTTGATACCTCGCCGGTGCGCTCGGGCCATTATCGTCCGCTGTTCCGGAAGTTCTTCTGGTTTGGTCTGATCCCGTGCATCGTGATCCTCGGCTATTGCGGCGTGATGCCGGCTGAGGAACCTTATGTGATGCTCAGCCAGCTTGCCGCGGCCTATTATTTCGCGCACTTCCTGATCATCCTGCCGATCGTGTCGCGAATTGAAAAGACCGCGCCGCTGCCGAACTCGATCACCGAAGCGGTCACCGGCAAACCGCTCGAAACTGCTGCTGCCTAACAGGGAAAGAATAGCATCATGGTCCGTCTTATCGCTGGTCTGGTCGGCTTGTTCTTCAGCGGAATGCTGCTGATCTCGTTCGTCACGGGTGCCTATACTGCAGTTACCGAGCCTGTTGCGCCGACTGTAGAATCGCAATTCCACAAACATCCGAAAAAGGTGTCGTTCAAACATGACGGCCCCTTCGGTTCCTATGACAAGGCGCAGTTGCAGCGCGGCCTGAAGGTGTATGCCGAAGTTTGCTCGGCTTGCCACAGCCTCAATCAGGTTGCTTTCCGCAACTTCGAAGACCTTGGCTATAGCGAAGACGAAGTAAAGGCGATTGCCAAAGGCTGGAAGACCGAGGTTCCCTCGATCAATCCGGAAACCGGTGAACCAACCACTCGCCCGGGCCTGCCTTCGGACAAGATTCCTTCGCCCTATGCGAATGAAACTGCAGCGCGTGCCGCCAACAACAACGCGCTTCCGCCGGATCTTTCGCTGATGACCAAGGCGCGCCACAATGGCCCCGCTTATGTCTATTCGCTGCTAACGGGCTATGCGGCTGTTCCGGCAAATCTGCCCAAGGAAAACCGCCCGGGCACCGGACTGCATTACAATCCTTATTTCGCCAACCTGAACCTTGCAATGGCCCCGCCGCTGACCGGCGACGACCAGGTGACCTTCGACGATGGCACCAAGGCGACCAAGGACCAGATGGCAAAGGACGTTGCAGCCTTCCTGACCTGGACAGCCGAACCGAAGATGGAAGCACGCAAGACTGCGGGCTGGGCGTCGCTGATCTTCCTGATCATCTTCACTGCACTGTGCTATCTGTCGTACCGCACCATCTGGGCCGACAAAAAGCATTGAGACCGATATGGTGAAAAGCCCTGCAGCGCGCGATCGCTGCGGGGCTTTTCATTTGCTGCATATCTATTGACCGGCGCGCGCCGCAATGGCATTAGCGCCGCCATCGGAGCGGGCGGGTATAGCATAGTGGTAATGCACTAGCCTTCCAAGCTAGCTAGAGGGGTTCGATTCCCCTTACCCGCTCCAACTTTACCAACAGTTCTGCCGACCCCAGCCGCTTCTGCGGCCGTTACCAATTGCGACAAATTCGTGCGCGCGTCGGATAGTTCTGCGACCTTTGTTTCCTAAATAGCAGGCAACCGGCCATAGCGGCTCTATGGACAGACACGAAGGTCAAGTGACATGAAAAAGAAATTCCTCATTGGCGGCGGCGCAGTTGCGACTGCCGCAATCGCCGCAGCGGTTGCCTTTGCAGCGCCCGGCCCAATGGGCAAAGCCGACGCCAATGGTGACGGTTCGCTCAGCAAGGCTGAAGTGACCGCGATGGCAAACACCCATTTCACCAAAATGGATGTCAACGCCGACGGCCAGATCAATGCTGCCGACCGTGAAGCCAAGCACAAGGCCAAGTTTAGCGAAATGGACACTGACAAGAATGGCAGCATCAGCGAAGCTGAATTCACTGCCGCCCATGCTGCACGCATGGCAGAACGTGACGAACGTGGCGAACGTGGCGAACGTGGCGAACGCGGTGAAGGCAAGATGGGGCGTCATCACGAAGGTCGTGCCCATCACGGTGGCCGTCATGGCGGCGGCATGAAGATGCTCAAAATGGCCGACACCAATGGCGACAAGACCATCACCAAGGCGGAAATGACCGCAGCGGTTGATGCTCATTTCGCCAAAGTAGACACCAACAAGGACGGACAGATTTCGAATGCCGAGCATGGTGCCATGCGCAGCGCGATGCGCGAACAGATGAAATCTGCTGCCACAAACTAAGCTTCCTTCCCCCTGGCGGGGCGGCTTCACCCCTATGATGCCGCCCAGCTTCCCCTTTGCAGATTGGCGCGATAGTAACAGCCGATGCCCAAGACCCGCCCCCATATCCTGTTGGTCGACGACGAACTGTCGATCCGTGACCCGTTGGCGCGCTATCTGGAGAAACAGGGCTATCGCGTGACCGAGGCGGGCAATGCGGCGAGTGCACGCGAAGCGCTCAAAGGCTATGATATCGATGTTGTCCTGCTCGATATTATGATGCCGGGTGAGGATGGTTTGAGCCTTACCCGTTACATTGCGGAAAATGGCGGGCCACCGGTGATACTGCTTACCGCACGCTCTGAAGAGGCCGACCGCATTGTCGGCCTTGAAATCGGTGCGGACGATTATGTCGTCAAACCATTCTCTCCCCGCGAACTGGTGGCGCGCATCAAGGTCGCTCTCCGTCGCACCAACGGCGCACCGGTTGCCAACGGCAATGGGGGCACCATCTGGGCGTTTGATGGCTGGCAGCTGAAGACTGCAGAGCAGCAATTGTTCGATCCGCATGGCGCGCTCGTGCCTTTGTCATCGGGCGAGTACCGGCTGCTGGAGGCGCTGGTGGAGCGGGCGGGTCAGGTGCTCAATCGTGACCAGCTACTCGACCTTACCAAGGGCCGCATTGCCGGGCCGTTTGATCGTGCGATTGACAATCAGGTTAGTCGGTTGCGGCGCAAGCTAGAACCAGACAGCAAGGATCCCAAATATATCAAAACGATCTGGGGCGGTGGCTACCGCTTCTCGGTCGAAGTCCAGCGGAGTTGACGATGTTTGGGGGGCTTCGCTTTTTTCCGCGCAGTATGACCGGCAGGATCATACTGATAACTGCATTTGGCTTGTTGCTGGTGCAGGGAATTAACACTGCGATGCGATACCAAATGCTCAAGGGTCGGGCTGTAGTTGAGGCATCTTCCCTGATGGTCGCAGTCGCATCCAACAGGCTTGATTTTGGTTCGGTTGAGCCGGTTAATCGTTTGGGAGGTCGACCCTCGGTCAGGATCATTCGAGCGAAGGGGCCGCTGAATACGCCGGGATTTCATAGCACGGAAGAATTGGCTGAGCGCCTCGCCATGCATTTGCAATCTGTCTATCCGGAAATCCAGTCGGTGCGTTTGTCTGTTGGACCGGCCTCTGCGCTGCCGGACGATCTTAAACCCAGGCCTCATACTTATCGTAGTGCTCCTGAACATAAATGGCGTGCAAATTCCAGTCGAGGAGAAGTGGCTCTGCTCAGCGTCAAGCTGGCCGATGGTAACTGGCTCCACTCGGCCGCGCGGGTAAGGACGCGCAACATTCTTCCACCGCTGGCGCTTCTTATCGAGACCGGGCTGATCTACCTCGGCGTGATGATCCCGTTGTTGCTCGTCATTCGCCAGATTTCCAAACCGCTGCGTCAACTCAACCTGCGTCTCGAGCATGCGGGGTTGGCGAGCGGCGCGCCGCCGCTTGAGCCGCAAGGTCCCGACGACATCCGTAGTTTGATCGACAGTTTCAATACGGCCGAGCAGCGTGTGAATGCGATGTTGACCGAAAAGGACGTGATGTTGGGTGCGATTGGGCACGACCTGAAGACGCCGCTGGCATCGCTGCGTGTGCGTATCGAATCTGTCGAGGACGAGGATGAACGCACGAAAATGGCGGCGACGGTGGACGAGATGGTCCACATTCTCGACGATATCCTGATTCTCGCCCGCCTCGGCAAATCGGCTGAGGCGCTGGTACTCACGGACGTCAGCGCACTCGTTGAAATGGTGGCTGACGAACTGGACGGCGAGGGCTCGTTGACGGTAGTCGAGAGCATGGAAAAATGCCGTGCCGCAGTCCGCCCTGTCCTGTTGCGCAGAGCGCTACGCAATTTGATGGGCAACGCGCTGCAATATGGCGGCAAGGCGCAGATTGTGACCGTGTGCGACGGAAATCAGTTGTCGATTACGATAGATGACCAAGGACCGGGTCTTGCGCATGAACAACTGACCGACCTGTTTGAACCCTTTGCGCGGGCTGAAAGCTCGCGCAACCGGGCGTCTGGTGGTTCTGGCCTTGGATTGACCATTGCGCGCGCCATTGCCCGGGCGCATGGCGGCGATGTTACTCTGGAAAATCGGAGTGAAGGCGGTTTGCGCGCGACCTTGCGGATCAGCCAGAAACTGGACTGACTTATTGAAATCAGATGCCGCTGGGTTGCTTCTTCCAGCTGCCGCTTGCCTGATACTCGCTTTTTACATCGCCATTGGTCGGCAGCTTGCCACCGGCATAGGCATCATCACCACCCCTGGCGTGGGCATCTGCCGAATAGTCGGGAGCATTATAGTTTTTAGCTTGGGCAGGGCGATAGGGCGTTATGTCGGAATAGGCCGCCGCAACGTTTGATCCGCCTGACAGTCCGGCTTTGGCCGCCGCGATAGCTTCGGCTTCGGCCTTTAGGCGAACAGCCGCAAATTCGCGTTCATATTGTTTTTGCAATTCGATCGGATCGAGCAAGGGCGTAACTTCGGCGTTCCAAGCGCGCGGTTTCGGCCCCGGGAAAGGTTCACGGCCTGCATGGCTGCGGAAGAATGCAGACGGGCGCCCGGCACTGCCTTTCCAGCTATAGAAACGGTGCGCACCGATGGTGCCGATGAAATTCAGGCTCGGGGCCCAATAGGGATAGACATAGGTCGCGTGATAGTGTGTCGCCATGCCGACGGGCGCATAAACCGAGCCCGAAAGCGCATCCATCGCAACACGCTGTGCCCGCAGCCATGACGGGCGGGCAGGGGTGCGCGCCATCGACCCGTCGCAGCTATAGCTGAACTGGCAACCGGTAGCGCGTTCCGACCCCTGATAGATCACGCCGCAAATGCTGTTCGGATAGGTCGGGTGCCGCATGCGGTTGATGATGACCTGCGCGACGGCGCGCTGGCCTGCGTCAGGTTCGTTCGCAGCTTCGTAATAAATCGCATCGGTCAGGCACTTCAGTGCGCGGCCATAGTCAACCGTTCCCGCCTTCATCACGAACGGCGCGGCCGCTGCGTTTGTCGCGAATGCAGAGAGATCGGCCTTTGCAATCAATGCGGATGTTTCGGGTGAAACGCCCGACACCGATTTTGTCAATTTGAGTTGGGGCGCCGCGGGGGCGTTCACATCGGGATCAAGGAAGAAAAAGGCTGACCCCGAGAAATTCTCGTCAGCCCGTTCTGCAGCATCTGCCAGCAAATCCTTGGTCGATGGTTCGCTCGGAACACTCCACGCCCATTGGGCCGAGCTAGGTAACAATGCCAAAAGCAGAAAGGCTATCACCACAAGCACAAGCTCGCGCCAGCCAAACAGGCGCCGTTGGCGCTTGGCAGGCGCTTGCCGTTTTTTCGGCGCGCTTTCTGTCTGGAGTGGCTGGTGCAGCATGATTGTGACTAAAGTTATACCCCTGTAACGAGTCGCCTATAGGCGCAAAGGATTACAATCTGGAGTGCTAATTTAGCCCTGTTTCATCGCGGGACGCGCAGAAAGCCTTGGATTAACGTGACATATTTTTACAGCGCTTGTAAAAAATTGTGCAGCGCAGCAACAAACTTGCGTTTGGAGCGGAAATAGGCGCTTTTGCTTGCACCATCGTTGGCAACACGCCTAGAAGGCCGCCCGCAATAGACTTAGTGGAGTAATCAAGATGGCGGCGAATTGGACGCCCGAAAGCTGGCGCAACCATGACGGCAAGCAGATGCCGACCTATCGTGACCAGGAAGCACTGGCCGCGACAGAAGCGACGCTGCGCAACTTTCCGCCGCTGGTATTTGCGGGTGAAGCGCGCAACCTGACTTCGGAACTTGCCGATGTGGTGGATGGCAAGGCGTTCCTGCTACAGGGTGGCGATTGCGCCGAAAGTTTTGCCGAATTCCACCCGAACAACATCCGCGATACGTTCCGTGTGCTGTTGCAGATGGCTGTCGTCCTGACCTTTGCCAGCAAGCTTCCGGTCGTGAAGATTGGCCGCATGGCAGGCCAGTTTGCCAAGCCGCGCTCTGCCGATACCGAGGTGATCGATGGCGTCGAGCTGCCCAGCTATCGTGGCGACATCATCAACGATATCGCGTTCGAATCCGTCGCACGCGAGCCCGATCCCGAACGTATGGTCAAGGCCTACAGCCAGGCGGCTGCCACGCTGAACCTGCTGCGCGCGTTCAGCCAGGGCGGCTATGCCAACCTGCAACAGGTGCATGCCTGGACCCACGATTTCATGGGCCGTTCGCCCTGGGCAAAAAAATTCAAGGATGTGGCCGACCGTATCGGTGAGGCGCTGGCCTTCATGGAAGCCTGCGGTATTACTCCTGAAACCGTTCCCCAGATCAAGGGCACCAGCTTCTACACCAGCCATGAAGCGCTGCTTTTACCCTATGAGCAGGCGATGACGCGGCAGGATTCGCTTACCGGTCAATGGTACGACACCTCGGCTCATATGCTGTGGATTGGCGACCGCACCCGCTTTGAGGGTTCGTCGCATGTCGAATTCCTGCGCGGTATCGGCAATCCGATCGGCATGAAATGCGGACCGAGTCTGGAGCCGGATGCGCTGTTGCGGATGCTCGACACGCTGAATCCGGCGCGCGTTCCGGGGCGGATGACGCTGATTACGCGCTATGGCCATGACAAGATCGAGGCCGGTTTGCCGAAGCTAGTGCGTGCAGTGCTGCGCGAAGGCCATCCGGTAATCTGGTCGTGCGACCCGATGCATGGCAATGTGATCAAGTCGGCCAGCGGATACAAAACCCGCCCGTTCGAACGGATATTGGCTGAAGTTCGCGGATTCTTTGCCGTGCACCGTGCAGAGGGCAGCTTTGGCGGCGGCATCCATATCGAGATGACCGGCCAGAATGTCACCGAATGCACTGGAGGTGCGATTGCGGTGACCGATGAGGCGCTTGCGGATCGTTATCACACGCATTGCGATCCGCGCCTCAATGCGGCGCAGTCGCTAGAACTGGCCTTCCTGCTGGCAGAAATGCTCAATCAGGAACTGGCCGAGCGCGCAAGGCAAGCGGCTTGATGGCCGGGGAACGCGTTCGCATCATCCAGCGCGATGTCGTTAAATCGGGCGTCGGTTTCGGCAGCGCGCTGGCGATTGTCATCAGCTATACCGCGCATAAATCGGTATTGTGGGCGATTATCCATGGATTTTTCAGCTGGTTTTACGTTGTGTATTTCCTGCTGACGCGGTGAGTGCCCTCTGCTAAAGACCGCTTATGGGGTTGCGCCTGATTTTAAGTTCTATAGTGTTTCTGGGCCTGTCTGCTTGTGCCAGCCCTATAGAAACGCGTGTGAACAGCGCCGGGCCTGGCGTTGCGACTGCCCTCACGATTCTTCATGAAACTCCGCCAACAGCTTCAGCCGCTGCTCAGGCTCGTGCCGCCGTCATCAAATCTCTGGCAAATAAAGGTTTTCCTGAAACTCAAGTCGGTGACGTTCAGCTTCATGTTGCTTTTGCAGAGAGGGATGCAGCCATTTCGGTGAAGGTAAAATCGGGCGATACCGTTACGGATATTGCGGCGGCCAAAGATGCAAAGCCGTTTCAGAGTTGCGATGATAGAGAGATGCGCCTTTCGGTCATATTGACGCGTATTGGCGATGGCACTGAATTGTATCGCGGCGAAGCTTCGGAATATCATTGCAAGGCGCAAATGGCCGAGGTTCTCCCCGCTCTGGTTACCGCCGCTCTCGCCGATCTTTCTCGTCCCAAGGGGGCGTATAAAATTAGGCGGCAGGGTCTGGAATAGGATCTGCCGCTTCAGGGAGGCGCAGGTGGAAACATGCGCCTTTCTTGCCATTTTCAACCCAGACCTTGCCTCCATGGCGTTCCGCAACCGCGCGGACATAAGTCAGGCCCAGTCCGCTGCTCTTGATACGTGCATCAGGAGCCGAGTGCGCAGCAAATCGTGTGAACAGCCTTGGCAGCAGGTCAGGTTCAATGCCCGGCCCTTCGTCGCAAATAGTCAACTCGAGCATGCTAGCTTCGACATCACGAATGCGCCGGGTGCGTAGCTGTATCGAACCTCCGACAGGGCTGAATTTGATGGCATTGTCGAGGATATTGGTAATCGCGCGGCCGAGGCTGTCAGGCTCTGCCAGCACAAAGCCGCTGCCGCTATCATCGATTACTTCTATCCTTACGCTACGCTCTTGCGCCAGCGGCCACAGATTGTCGGAAACATCGTGCGCCAAATTGGCGAGCAAAACATCGGTCCCTTCGAAAGGGCTCTCGCCCATGCGCGCAACATCCACAAAGTCCTGCGCCAGAGCGATCGTTCGGCGGGCATGCCCTTCAATGCGGCGGCTGACATCCTTGTCCGCTACCGTAGGCAGCAGGGCAATGATCGCGGATTGGGGGGATCGCATGTCGTGTGACAGCAGTTGCAGCGCCTCTTCGCGATCGCTTTCCGCCTGCGCCAGCGCGCTGATGTCAGCAAGATAGTGGATCTGCCCGACATGCACATCCAAGTCGTTGACGACCGGAGCGCTGCGCATGACGAAATGGCTTCCGTCGGGTGAGACGAAACGCACAAATGGCTGATGATCACCGGTTGGCTCGCGCTCCATGGCCCGCAGATACTCGTCGACACTGCGCCGGTGCACGGGTGCGACGATGCGGTCGAGTAGAGATTTAAGTGCCGTGCCTTTAAGCCTTGGACCCAGATATTCCTCGATCCGGTGGTTCGCCATAGTCACTGTACCAACCGTATCGGTCACAAACATCGGATCAGGTAAATGTTCGAGTGAGTCTGATACGAAGCGCCGCAGATCGCGCAAATGGTCGATGGCGCTGCCCAGTGCCGCGCTTTGCCGGCCGACCAGATCACTGCCGCGGTCAGGGTTCAATGCCAATGGCACAATTTCGCCTTCGCGCTCAAGTTCGCCGAGTTCGCTCTGCATGAAGGCACTCATAGCCTGCAGGCGGCGCCAACCCCATAAAGGGTAAACCAAGATTATTCCAATCAGTGCGGCGCCGGGTGGAAACCATATGCTTGCAGATAAAGCTACCATGCTTGTCACGAAAACGGTCGCGATCAGACACAGTGATACGATCAAGGCCGTTCGGGGTTGCCAGCGCAGAAAGCCGAGCATCAACAGCCACATCGGCAAAAGCGAGAGCAGGGAAATCTGCCAGACTGGCGCTGATGCGATGAAATCGTCACGGCGGAGCGCTGCAACCATATTCGCCATGATTTCCGATCCCGACACGACGCCGCCATCGCTGAAGGGGGCGGGGTAGTTATCTCCCATTCCGGCGGCCGTAGCGCCGATGATTATGTCGCGCCCCTTGACCAACTGATCGGGAATGCGACCTTCCAGCGCATCAACGAAAGAGATCTCCGAATAGCTGTCGCGAGGCGCATAAGGGAGCAGGAGATGTTGGCTACACCGGGCCAGTCTTGCAAATGCCGGGGAGGGCTCTGCTCCGTTCCGATATATCAGTTCGGCCAGATGCGGCCAGCTTCGCTCGTCACTGTCAAAACACAGGTTGATGCGGCGGACGATGCCGTCGTTGTCGAACGTGATATTGACATGTCCTACGCCTTTGGCTGCCGCATCCAGCGTAGGCAGGGGGAGTTCGGTATCGTAGGCTTTGCCATCACTTCCAGGGCTATGAAAATTCAACGGCAGGTATACCGCCCCGGATTTGCGCATCGCATCGGCCAATGCCCTATCGTCAGCCGCCAAAGATGCTTCGCTCATCAGCACGTCAAGAAGTATTGTACGTGGGCCTGCGGACGCAAGTTTGTCGATCAGTTGTGCATGGATATTCCGGTTCCATGGCCACTTACCAATGCGTGCCAGACTGGCTTCGTCGATGTTGATCAACAGGATCTTTTCGTCGGGTTTTGGGCGGGAGATTGAAGACAGTTGGTCGTAAACCAGATTGTCGAATGCAGATGTGCCGCGCCAATGCGTTGCCAGAATGACAGCAAGCGTACCGAACAAGGCAATTAACGCCCATTCGATCAACAATCGGCGGCGAAGGTTCATGTGCGGCCGCCAGCTACTGCCTGCTGCCCATCAATTTGAAGCGACAATAATCTTTTCAAGGGGCGTCCAGTTGGTGTTGGTTTCGCCGTCTGCAAATTGAACAGAGCCGACGCGCCAGTAATAGTCGCCATCGGGCAGTTCGGACAGGATAATTTGTTGCGCTGTCAGGCCTGCTTCGTCAACAAACGCGGGTCCATCGGTATTGTTTCTGAAAAGCTGGAAGTTGTACCGTATCGTTCCCCGGCCCTGACCGCTCCATTTGAAAACCCAGCCTTCGTCGGCTGAACCCGCAGAACCACTGATCGAGTTCAACCGACGTTTGAACGCATAGGTGGCAGGAAGACCTTCCAGACCTTTTGTCGAAATTGCACGGGCACGGAAGAAGTAGGTGCCATCTTCCAGATTGCCAAAATCTGCGTCGGCGCCCGAAACGATCTGGTCGGCCAGCTGTTCTTCGAAACCCGCATCCTTGGCGACACTTACGCGAAGGGGCGTTTTCTGGGCAGCCACGGCGAAGCGGACGGAGCTTTCATTTTGAAGCCTGCCTGCTCCCTCGATTTCAAGCGGAGGCAGCAGGGCTTCGGTAATCGCGCTACCATCGGCATTGACTGCGAGGCCGGAGCCCGCCGGCACCGCCAATTCTGAGCCGCCTTTCACGCCAACCGCCAGCGCCCCTTCATCGACCTCGGCAAAGTCGCGATTCGTGCTGTCATCGAAACGGGTCTGGAAATCGGTGCCGCGAACCGCCGAGACAGCGCGAGGCGTGCGGACCTGATAACGGTCGTTCGCCGACTTGAGCGGTGCCACCTTCGATCGGGCGCTGCCACGATCCACCTGGAAATCATAGTCCAGCGCCGATTCAAGGATATAGCGGCGCAGGCGCACGATCTTCAGATCGGTGTTCGAAGGTACCGAAATGCGTGAGCCATCCTCCAGCAACAGAGAGGCAAAAGACCCGCCTGATGTTTTCACCGCCTGCCCTTCGGAAAGCAGTTGGCCGGACGACACTGCCTTTGCAATGTTGCCATCCATCATGGTGACTTGCCCCTTCACTGAAGAAAGGCGAGCGGAAGAAGGTTGAAACTTTAATAGCGTCCGAGGCAGTTTGAGGATGGTACCAACCGGGATCAGATGCGGGTTGGCGATCCTGTTGCGCTTTTGCACGATGCGGTAGTCACCAGTGCGCAGCATATATTTATCTGCAAGCCCGATCAGCGTATCGCCGCGCACAACCTTATATGCCAGATCATCATTTGCCTGGGCAGGTGCGCCAAAGCACGCCGCAAGCGAAAAGGCTGCGACGGATAATGCCAGATGCTTCATGGCCTTACCTTTTCTCGATGGACTCCAAACGATATCCGTAGCCGAATACCGTGAAGATGCGAAACCCGTTTTCCGGTTTGAGGTCCAGCTTGGCACGAACGCGTGAGATGTGCATGTCAAGCGTGCGAGTGGCCAGCGCAGCCGTCGTCCGCCAGATGGTTTCCATTATATAATTGCGCGACAAGGTGCGATCCCGATTGCGGAAGAACATGTCGGCCAGTTCGAACTCCTTGGCTGTCAGTGTTACGATTTTATCTTCAACCGCAACCGTCTGATCAATCCGGTCGAAGGTATAGGCCCCGTAAACGGCCTTTGCTTCAAATGCACCGCTGCCGGCGCTTCTGCGCAATAGTGCATTGATGCGAGCGGAAATGACCGACGGATCTTCGGGCTTGGTTATATAATCGTCCGCACCCGCGTTTAGTGCATCGCTGATGTCCTTTTTGGCGGTACGATTTGTCATCATGATGACAGGGGGGCGCTCCTGCAGCGAAGTCTGCATCCAGTTCAGCGTCGCCAACCCGTCTTTCTTCGGCATCGTCCAGTCCATGATAACGAGATCATAGGTTTCCCGGACCAATGATTGTGACAAAGCTGCGCCATCCGAAAAGGACGTCGCAACATGTCCCATTTCTTCGACGAGATTCTTCAGATAGTTGACGACATCACTTTCATCGTCCGCAATAGCAATTCGCATATATCCACCCATCTACCCTCGATGGACCTTATGTTCTTGCACTACACCGGTCACATCGCCCTTTTGTGGCCAATTAAAGCGGATTTACAAGTTGCGCTACACATGCGGTCGAATAGTTACGACCTTTTACATAACTTAACCTAAGATATATACTCGCAGAGTCAGAGGCTTAAGCAAGTTCTGGGGGAATATGGCTGGGGTGGCAGGATTCGAACCTGCGAATGCCGGTACCAAAAACCGGTGCCTTACCACTTGG
>NZ_DAOLHN010000014.1:0-61150 GCF_035329025.1 Sphingorhabdus sp.
AGCTCCATCGGGCAGCGCACGCCTTCGGGGATGTAGACGAAGGTGCCATCCGAAAAGACCGCGCAGTTGAGCGTGGCTAAATAATTGTCGTGCATCGGCACAACCTTGCCGAGCCATTTGCGAACGAGCTCCGGATATTCCTTGATCGCCTCGCTGATACTGCGGAAAATCACGCCAGCTTTTTCCAGCTCCGCACGGAAGGTGGTGGCCACCGAAACGCTGTCAAACACCGCATCGACCGCGACCTTGCGTGCACCCTCGACGCCCGCGAGCACCTTTTGCTCCTCGATCGGGATGCCGAGCTTCTCGTAAACCTTCAGGATTTCCGGATCGACCTCGTCGAGGCTTTCTAGCTTCTTTTTCGCCTTGGGCGCGGCGTAATAATAGGCGTCCTGATAGTCGATGGGCGGGATGTTGAGCTTTGCCCAATCGGGCGGTGTCATTTCCTGCCACATGCGGAATGCCTTCAGCCGCCATTCGAGCATCCATTCGGGCTCGTTCTTCTTGGCCGAAATGAAGCGAACGGTGTCTTCGTTGAGGCCCTTTTCGGCAAATTCGGTTTCGATGTCCGATGCCCAGCCATGCTCATAATCGGCAACCTTGTCGGCTGCCTCGCGCGCCGCGCGGTCTTTAATCTCGATTTCGTCGGTCATGCTTGCACCAGGCTCGTCAATTTCACATCGGCAAGCGCACCGCGCACAGTCTTATTCACCACCGCCCAATGCGGTTTCACATTGCAGTCGGGTTCAATCGCGCAGTTGCAGCTTGCGGCATTGGTGCAGTTGGTCATCGCAATGGGGCCTTCGACCGCCTCGATAATGTCGGCGAGCGTGATCGCGGCAGCAGGGCGCGACAGTTGGATACCGCCGCCTGCTCCACGCACTGAACGCAACAGGCCGCCTTTGGTGAGGATGCTCACCAATTTCTGGACCGTCGGCAGGGCAATGCCGGTTTCATCGGAAAGCGCGGTCGCAGAGGTACGCGCACCCCCGCAATGGCGCGCGGCGGCACCCATAACGACAACAGCATAGTCGGCCATGTTCGAAAGCCGCATCGCGCGCTCCAGACTGATTCCACATAATCGGATTGGATTAGTCTGATTTATATGCGCCCCTCGGCAGGGAAAATCAACCCGGATAGGCCTCGAGCTGGCGAAAATTGTCCTTCGACAGCCAAACCCGCAGGATTCGGGTGTCATCGCTATCAAGCGCGCCGGGCGTTCTGCCGGTAAAATGGCGGATTTCCCGGATCATGTGCGGCTGATCGTAGAAGAGCGATTCGACCCGCGCACGCATTTCGGGCGTGGCATCGGGATCGCACAAAAGTGTTGCCGCGCGCAGGGCCCGATATTTGCGCATCAACTGTTTGGGCGAGGCGCCAAAATAGTTGCGGATGATGCGGGTCGCCGTGCTGCGCGATTGGGATAGCTTCGCAAACAGCGCCTCGACATCGGGATCGAACTCGCTCGAAATCCACTGACTAACCGTCTGGATCAGGGCAATATGGCTGGCGGGCACAGGCTTCAGGAACGGCAGCAGGAATGCCGTGGTCTGTTCGACCATGTCGCGCACCGACACGCTGCCTTTTTGCCGCCCTTCGCGAAACCGGTGCGCCATTTCGGTGATGCCATCCCCGAACAATTCGGCGGCGTCCACCATCCGGTCTGCATAGTCGGTTGCCGCCTTGCCGGTCAGCGCCACGAAACCCAGTGGCGACATCGCCAGCCCGAAATCTTCGAACGGCCCCTCTATATCGAATTCGGCATGCGCCATGCCGGGGCCAAATAATCCGACGGGGTCGTTCCAATAGGTCTGGCCGTCCTCGAACCGCAACGTTCCCCTGCCCTGCAGGTAGAAGACAATGTGCCCCAACGCCGCTGGTTGAGCATCGCGTACCCGCGGCTGATCGCAACGGAAATGGTAGAATTGGGTAACAAAGGGCGCGAGTTCGGGGGGCGGAACGAACTGCGCCACCTCGATCTGTGAGGACGTCACAAAGTGGCAAGCTGCGGAAGGCGCATCATCAGCAGCCGAAGCTGCACTGTCCATTCGTTCGATAGACATTTTTCGACCCCTGAAGACCAGGTGGAACCGGCCTCCGCGGGTCAGCTCTCAGTGCTACATAATGGTCAGGCGTCGATTAAAGTAAAGCGAAATAGAGCCTTACAAAACGACGTTGCTATCGCGGATCTGGGGCAGTCACAGTTTTGGGGCCAGTGTTGCGCGGGGTTGGCGGAGGTTGCGCGGCACCCTCCTCGTCTCCACCGCGGCCTAGCGCCTGATCGATCCAGGCCTCGTCCAATGCCTCCGGTTCGGTCAGTTCCGGAGGAATACCCCCTGCATCGCCGACAGGTTCGCCCTCGATTGGCATGCCATTCTCGTCGACCAGAATCTCCTCGCCATCCTCACCCAGCATCATCTCCTCATCTTCGAGCCGCTCGGGGAAGGTAACATCGGTGTCGAAATTCTCGACCGGGCGCTTGGCGACGGCCGTGCGCATGTAGGTCGCCCAGGCGGCGGCGGGCGCCGTTCCCCCCTGCAGATTGCCAACCGCGCGCGCATCGTCGCGGCCCATCCAGACACCGGTTGTCAAACCGGACGAGAAGCCGAGGAACCAGCCATCCTTGTTGCTGCTGGTTGTGCCGGTCTTGCCCGCGACCGGACGTCCGATCGACGCCGCGCGACCCGTGCCGGTGGCAACAGCGCTCTGCATCAGGTCGGTCATCGCACCCGCGACATAATCCTCAACCAGTTGGATCTGCCTTGCGGGCTTGTGCTGGTAGATCACATTGCCGTCGATAGTCGTAACCTTGCTGATCGCATAAGGCGTCACACTTCGGCCGCGCGCGGCAATCGATGCAAAGGCGCGGGTCATGTCGATCACGCGAGTTTCAGAGGAACCAAGCACCATCGCTGGCGTCGTCGAAATGGGCGTGGTGATGCCAAAACGCCGTGCCATGCTGGCAATGCTGCTGGTTCCGACCTCTTCACCGATCTTCGCAGCGACAGTATTCTTCGAATAGGCAAAAGCGGTGCGGAATGTGATTTCACCCGAATAGGTGCCGCTGCTATTACGCGGAGACCAGCCGTTAATAGTGACCGCTTCATCGACCACCTTGTCTTCGGGGCGGAAACCGGCCTCAAGCGCGGCGAGATACACAAACACCTTCCAGGCCGAACCGGGCTGGCGAAGCGCTGTCACCGCGCGGTTATAATTGCTGGTCGCGTAGTCGGTGCCGCCCACCATTGCGCGGACAGCACCGTCTCGGTCGATCGATACCAGCGCACCCTGCGCACCGCGCGGTACGCCCGCACGGATGGCATTGGTCGCAGCGCGCTGCATACCAAGGTCAAGCGTGGTCCAGACGTCGATCGGCTTTTCGGTCTCATCGATCAGATTGTCGAGCTGTGGTAACGCCCAGTCGGTAAAATAGCGCACGCTATCCTGCTTCGGCTCGGGCGCAAGCTGGACCTTGGCGGGCTCGACCGTCGCTGCCTCTTCGGGCGTGATCATCCCTGCATCCTGCATCACTTCCAGCACGACGCCTGCGCGCCCGATAGCCGCTTTGGCGTCG
The DNA here is from genome assembly GCF_035329025.1 of Sphingorhabdus sp. GTDB lineage: Bacteria > Pseudomonadota > Alphaproteobacteria > Sphingomonadales > Sphingomonadaceae > Sphingorhabdus_B. Next base: position 3,575 of record NZ_DAOLHN010000014.1, read on the forward strand.
GCGGTGGGGGAATAACGCGAAGGGGCCTTTACAAGGCCCGCAATGATAGTGGCTTCGGCCAATGTGATGTCTTCGGCACCATGATCGAAAAAGCGACGGCTCGCGGCATCAACGCCATAAGCACCACCGCCAAAATAGACCTTGTTCAGGTATAGCTCGAGAATCTGTTCCTTGCTGAACTTCGTCTCCATCGCCATGGCGAGGATCATTTCGCGCAGCTTGCGGCCGATATCGCGGTTGTTGTTCAGATAGACATTGCGTGCCAATTGCTGGGTAATGGTCGAGGTTGCACGCAACCCGCCGCCATCGGTCAGGCTGACAAACACAGCACGGCCCAGGCCATAAGGATCGATTCCGGGATGATAGTAAAAACGGCGATCCTCGACCGCGACCATCGCATCCTTCATCTCATGTGGAATCTCATCGATCGGAATCCAGCGACCGAAACTTGGTCCAAGCGTCTGGATTACGGTGCCATCGGCTGCGCGAACACGGATCATCTGCCCGTTGGGTGATGATTTCAGATCCTCGAAGCTTTCGATTTCGCCCCGAGCAATCGCGACAAATATCCCTACGACCATCAGGCCCAAAAGGGCGATAACGGTTCCGACCTTGAGCGAAGTCATGGTCCAGCGTTTGAAGCGCGACCCTTCCGCTGCCTTATATCCAGCTTTTGCCATTGCCCAACCTGTTAATGGTTTGCCGGGAATCCGACAAGCGGGATTAAGGAACTAGTCCGGCTGAAAATCTAGCGAAACACTGTTGATGCAATAACGCAGACCATTTTCGCCCGGCCCATCGGGGAAAACATGGCCCAGATGCCCGTCGCATTTGGCACAGCGCACCTCGATGCGGATCATGCCATGCGATGTGTCACGATATTCGGCTATCGCATCGGGCGTTGCCGGTTCGGTAAAGCTGGGCCAGCCGGAGCCGCTGTCATATTTCGTGTTCGACCGGAAAAGCAACGTTCCGCAGCCACCGCACAGGAAATCGCCGTCCCGCTTTTCGACATTCAACGAACCGCTAAAGGCCCGTTCGGTGCCCGCTTCACGCAGCACATGATATTGCACCGGCGAAAGGCGTTGCCGCCATTCTGCTTCGCTGAGTTCCATTTTTTCCATGAATATAATGTGTGCCGCATAGGCCATGAGGTCAAGTGCGGTCGGAGAAATGGTTTTCACCGGAAATTAACCACATTCTCCGAAAATCTATGCAAATGTATCGGAACCTATCGATCCTTTTCTGCATGGGAGTCGCGCTGGCGTTGACGCCGGTCGCTTTCGCACAGGATTTCGGAGCGGATCTATTTGCGCGTGAATCCGGTGACAAGACGAAACCGCTCAACATCGAAATCCGCAGTTCGCTTGATTTCAGCCGTGCCACTTCGACGGGTGCGAGCGGCGGTAGCATCGCGATTGATCCCAATAGCGGCGCGCGCACGGTAAGCGGCGATATACTCGATCTGGGCGGTTCGCCTTTCGCCGGAAGCGCGTTAGTAACCGGAGAGTCCGGACGATCGGTACGCATTGAAATGCCGTCAACCATCCGCCTGAGCAGCGCGACGGGCGGCTCGGTTGAGATTGTCAACCTGCGTACCAACCTGTCGCCTGCACCCCGGCTCGATATGTACGGGCGGCTCGAATTTTCTTTTGGTGGCGATTTGTTGCTGAAAGGCAACGTATCCGGCCAATTCCGGGGGCGGATACCGATTACTGCGGAATATGAATAAGGCCTAGCGGCTGCGGGCTGCGGCGCGGGCGATGCGCACCAATTCTTCTTCAAGCACGGTTTCGGTCAGATCGGCGCCCGTCGCCATCAGCTTCGCCTCAACCTCCAGCAGGTGGGCATTGAGTCCTGCGAGGCGCGGTGCCGTCCAGCGTTGCACTTGTTGCGTGAAGGCGCCCTGCTCCTTCCAGAAGATTGCCCGGTTGGCGCGAACCACCGCCCCGGCATTGGCACCTTCCTCCACCTTGATACGCATTCCGGCAAGCAGGGCAATGCGTCGCTGAAGCGCGCGAACAATACGGATTGCCTCAATCCCCACAGCGCGAGCCTCGATGATGGTTCGACCCAGTGCCTTGGCATCGCCCGTCAGCACCTGGTTGACCAACGCGTTGATATCTTCTTCTGCTGTTTCGGCGGCGAGTGACGAAAGTGCCTGCGGCTCGACCGTCACCATCCGGTCAAGAGCGGAATCATAATAAAGCGATAGCTTCTCCAATTCCATCGCCACCAGTCGCCGATCCTGCCCGGTATAGCGCACAATCTGCGCCGCGAGCGTCCGGTCGATGCGCAGGCCGAGTGCGCCCGCCGCCGCAACGGCCTGATCAACCGCCTCTCCTTCGCTGGGCGGATAGCAGATATACGACAAGGCGCGGGAAGAGCCTTCGATCAGTGTCCGCAGCTTGCTGGTTTTCTTGAGGTCGCCCGCTGTTGCAATGACTGGATTGCCGGCATTTTCCGCTGAAAGCAGGTTCGCAACCGCATCCACCCCTTCTTCGCGCGCGAAGTGCAGCCTGATATGGCGCGCACCGCCAAAGAGCGATTGCGATGCCGCCTCATCAGACAGCAAGGCGGGGTCGCTCCGCAGCTTTGCGCTGTCAATCTCTATCGCCTCACTGTCGAGCCCAAGCCGCGCAATTAAAGCGCTCGCGATCGAAGCCGCTGCAGATTCATCCTGCCCGAAGACGAAAAACAGCCGGATATCATTCCGGCTTTCAATCGCGCCAATAAAATCCCGCTCGCTGAGCTTGCCGCTCATTGGGAATTTTGGGCGTAGAGCGACAGTCGCGTAACAATCTGTTCGGCAACCTTTTCCGTCAGATTCTCGAGCGCGGTGTTTTCTGCCGCGATTGTGGCATATTCCGAACTCACAACGTCGATGCCTGCATCCGAACCCGCCGTTGCGTCAAGCACGGTCTTGCTGCTTTCCAGATCAATTAGCTGATAGCGCGCGCGCAGCGTGCGCCGTTCGCGCGTGACGGTATCGTCCGCGCGAACGCCAAAGCCTTCGATCTGGTCATCCAGTTTGACTACCAGCCGATAGCGGGCGTTGCTGCCATGCGATGCGCCCAAACGGTCGTTCAGGGCATTGCGCATCAACCAGCCATTTTTGCCCTCGATCGCATCAACCGTGACCGAACCGAGCAACGCCGAAACCTGCCCCTGCGAACCACCGCTGTAGAGCGGCTTCATTCCGCAGGCCGAAAGCAACAGCGAAGCAAGGAATAGGGGCAGCAGTCGCATCATATAACGATATTCACCAAACGGTCGGGTACCACGATGATTTTCTTGGGGCTTGCGCCATCCATGGAACGCTGCACCTTCTCGCTGGCCAGCGCAAGCGCTTCAAGTACATCCTTGGACGATCCTTTGGCTACGGTTAGCGTATCGCGTAGCTTGCCCATCACCTGCACGGCGATGGTGACCTCGTCATCGACCAGCAATGCCGGATCATGTTCGGGCCAGGGCTGGCCCGCGATCAGGCCTTCATGTCCCAATGCGACCCAGGCCTCCTCGGCCAGATGCGGCAGCATCGGCGCGACGAGCAGCGGCAGGGTGCGGATTGCGGTGGTGCGCGACGCCGAAGGCGATGCCTTTTCAATGTCGTTGACAAGGCCATGGACCTTGGCAACGGCCTTGTTGAAATGCAGTGCTTCGATATCGGCGGCGATACCCGCAATCGCGCGGTGCAGGCTCTTGTCCAAAGGCGTCGCCCCGGCGTAGGCCGGGGCCGTTGTCGTTTGTTCCTCGGGGTTTTGGGTAGAGCCTTTAGCGGCCCCTGCCTGCGCAGGGGCGACGGAATCAACCAGCCGCCACACGCGGTTCACAAAGCGCCATGTGCCCTCAATCCCGCTTTCGGACCATTCAAGGTCACGCTCTGGCGGGCTGTCCGACAGCATGAACCAGCGCACAGCGTCGGCGCCATATTGGTCGAACATCGGATCGGGATCGACGACATTCTTTTTGGATTTCGACATCTTCTCGATGCGGCCACGCTCGACGGGCGCACCATCAATGGTGAATGCTTTGTCGCCCTCAAACTTGATTTCTTCGGGGCTCAGCCAAGCGCCTGCAGTCGACTTGTAGGTTTCGTGCGTCACCATCCCTTGAGTGAACAGCGCGGCAAAGGGTTCAGCGAAATCGAGCTTGCCGACCTTTTGCAAAGCGCGCGTCCAGAAACGGGCATAAAGCAAATGCAGAATCGCATGTTCAATACCGCCAATATATTGCCCGACCGGCAGCCAAGCCTCTGCCTCTTCCTTGTCGAATGGCTTGTCGTCAGGCTGGCTGGCGAAGCGGATGAAATACCAGCTTGAATCGGCAAAGGTATCGAGCGTGTCGGTCTCACGAACCGCCGGTTCCTGGCAGTTCGGGCACTTCACATGCTTCCAGGTCGGGTGGCGGTCGAGCGGGTTGCCCGGAATGTCGAAACTGACATCTTCGGGCAATTTGACTGGCAACTGGGTGCGTGGCACCGGCAAAACGCCGCAAAACTCGCAGTGTATGATCGGGATCGGCGTGCCCCAATAGCGCTGGCGGCTGACACCCCAGTCGCGCAGGCGATATTGCGTCTGCCCCTCGCCCCAGCCTTCGGACTCGGCCTTGGCGATGACAGCGGCCTTTGCGTCATCGACGCTCATGCCGTTCATCCAGTCCGAATTCACGATTTTGCCGGGGCCAGTGTAGGCGACATCGCCTTCAAATTCGAGATCGGTGACGTCGCCTTCCGCGACAACGCGGCGCACCGGCAGGTCATATTTGCGGGCGAAATCAAGGTCGCGCTGGTCATGGGCGGGGCAGCCGAAAACCGCCCCGGTGCCATAGTCCATCAGCACGAAATTGGCGACATAGACGGGCAAGTGCCAGCTGGGATCGAGCGGATGTTCGACCGTCAGATTGGTATTGAAACCCAGTTTCTCCGCAGTTTCGAGTTCCGCCGCCGTCGTCCCGCCGCGTTTGCACTCGGCGATGAAATCCTGCAGCGCAGGGGCATTTTCGGCCAACGACTGTGCCAGCGGGTGATCCGCCGCAATCGCAACAAAGCTTGCGCCGTACAGTGTATCGGGGCGGGTGGTGAACACATCGATCCCGTCATGCGTACCCGTCAGGTTGAAGGTCAGCTTCAGCCCCTTCGACTTGCCGATCCAGTTTTCCTGCATCAGCTTGACCTTCTCCGGCCAATGCTCAAGTCCGTCGAGCCCTTCGAGCAATTCCTCGGCAAAGTCGGTAATTTTAAGAAACCACTGGTTCAGCTTCTTGCGCTCGACCAGCGCGCCCGAGCGCCAACCGCGCCCGTCGATGACCTGCTCGTTCGCCAGCACGGTCATATCGACCGGGTCCCAATTGACCTCGCTTTCCTTGCGATAGACGAGGCCTGCCTTGTAGAAATCCAGGAACAGCGCCTGTTCATGGCCGTAATATTCGGGTTCACAGGTGGAAAGTTCGCGGCTCCAGTCGATAGCGAGACCCAACCGCTTGAGCTGCTTTTTCATCGCCTCGATATTCTGGCGCGTCCAGGCACCGGGATGAACCTTCTTTTCCATCGCCGCATTTTCGGCAGGCATGCCAAAGCTGTCCCAACCCATCGGATGCAGCACGGCATGGCCGGTCATCGCCTTGTAGCGTGCCAGCACGTCACCCATGGTGTAGTTGCGCACATGCCCCATATGGATGCGCCCCGAAGGATAGGGGAACATCTCAAGGATATAGCTTTTCGGACGCGGGTCGCTGGCCGGGGGCGCGTTGAACACCCCCTGCTCTTCCCAGATTTTCTGCCAATGCCCGTCCGCCTTGAACGGGTTGAATCGTGATGCCATGGCTGGCTGTTTCCCTGTTAGTCTTCGCGTCTTCAACGCGAAGACGCAGGATTTTCGATATTAGTCGGCGATAGCGCTGCGGCGAAGGTCGCGCGCCTTGGTAAGGATGATGCCCTCAAGCTTTTGCACAGTCGCTGCACGGGTTGCCGCAGCAACCCATTGACCATTCTGTAAAACTTCACGGGCAGCAGCAACGCGCAGCGCATCAGCGCGCAGATCCTGATCGAGAATCGACACGGTCAGCTTCATGCGCTCTCCCGGGCTGTTCGGGTTCACATACCAGTCGGTCACGATCACGCCGCCTGCGCTGTCGGTCTGCAGCAGCGGCATGAAAGACAGTGCATCGAGCGAGGCGCGCCACAAATAGCTGTTGACGCCGATGGTCGTTACCTGGCTTGCCGCCAGATCGGTCTTGGGCCGTTCCTTGCCGCCACAGGCAGCCAGTGCCAAAACCGAAGCCGTGACCAGGACGAACTGGTTAAAACGCATATTGAATCCTCGCGATTTCGCTGTTTGTGCGGACGTCTCTATTCACCTTTGTTGGCGCGGGCAAGCTTTCGCGAAACTGAACCGCTATTGGCTGTGCATATCGCCCGGAAAAGCGCGGATTCCGGTATCAGTTGCAACCGATTGTTGTGTATCGGCAACATATTGGCAAAATCACTGGCGTTGTGGATAAAATTATTTGTTGCCGATGGAATTGCGCCTATATTCCAGCTCAGATGGAGTCGTAATAATACGGACATGAAACGGGGTGTAGCAAATTCGGGCCTTAAAGGCCGCAGGGCAGTTGCCTTCTTGGCAACTGGAAGCTTGTTGCTGTCACCTGTGCTAGTCCCTGCTTTTGCAGCACAATTTTCAGAAGTCGGCGCGAATTCAAGTAGCTGGATGAGCCGCTTCACCCCCGCTGGCGTAGACAGCCGCCTCGCTGTCAAGGCAGAGCGCAAGGCCGTTGCTGGCAACCAGTTCCGTTTCACGCCCGCCGGTCTTGATCGCAAGGGCAATAATGTTTTGACCGTTGCAGCGCGCGCCGATCTGGCAAATTCGGCGAATGCGGTTTCGATTCGCACCGCGATAGAAAAGTTTGAAGCTGGATCGGGCACAACGGTTCGACTGAACAATTCGAACTACCAATTGTCCGCCGCTCGCGGCTGGCAGGGTTTCAAGCTGCCTGCGAAGGCGGTACAGGTTGAACAGCCTCGTTTGTCGGGCATGGTCGGCAAGGGCGATTTCCGCCTCGACGGTAACGACAAGAAGAAGCCCAGCCGCTTCAACACCGACCTCAGCGTCGATAAAGTCGGCAATGCCACCCCCAACCCGCGCGGTTCGGCAGCAGCAGGCGACTATGCTCTCAAGGTTGGCGGCAGCTTCTCAATATCGCGGCGTATCGACGTGACTGCGGGTGTTCGTTATGCCAGTGAGCGTGATCGCATCGCTCCTGCTGCGAACAGCAGTCCGGATAGCGAAGCCGTCTACGTCGGAACCAAAATCCGCTTCTAAACCAAATTAGCGTTTGAACGCGTCGATGGCGGCCCAGCCATGGACGATGCTGCGTGGCCATTTAGCGGCTTCCATCCTGTTCATTCCACCTAGGGCGATGACCAAAGCGGGTCGACAGAGGCTTGCCAGCCTGCCAAACGCCAAGGCGCCTAATGCGCGCTCACCAGGATGTGAGCGGGTTTTCCGCAGCGGGGAGAGAAACATTATGCCTGCCCCGTGCCTTTTTGCCCGTTCGATTTCACAAGGGTTGTGCACCGGCGCACTTAGCAACAGCGGCTTTGCCGATACGCCTCGACCGTGCACACCATCGGCACCCCACGCCCTTGCGGTTCTGGCATCTCCGGCCAGCAACAAGATATGCCCCCGCTGCACGCAAATATGACGGACACGCGCAAACAGATGCCTTCGTTGTTTCGTTTCCAGCGCATAATGCCGAAAGACCACGCCGGAACCTGATGGCAGCCGCCGGATGGCAGTCAGCAACTGGTCGTCCAGCCGGGGATCGGTCATCAGCCAGATACGCGGAACAGGCTTTCGCAATGGCTGGCGGGCGGGCATGGCAACCGCTATAGCGCGCGGTCATGCCCGATGCGACTCCCGAAACCCCCACCCGCCGCCTTACCGACATTCACGCCGAAATGGCCAAGGCCTGCAAGATTGCGAAGCGCTCGACCGATGATGTTACGTTGATTGCGGTATCGAAAACTCGCGATGCGGACGAAATCCGTCCGCTTCTCGACGCTGGTCACCGGATGTTCGGCGAAAATCGGGTGCAGGAAGCGGCAAGCAAATGGCCTGACTTGCGCACCGCATATCCCGACATTCAATTGCACCTGATCGGTCAGTTGCAATCGAACAAGGCCGAAGAGGCTGTGGAACTGTTCGACTGCATCCATTCGCTCGATCGCCTATCGCTATTGTCGACGCTGTCGAAAGCGATGACCAAGGCTGGAAAGCAGGTTCCCTGCTTCATTCAGGTCAATATCGGTGAGGAAGAGCAGAAGGGCGGTTGTGCCATTGCCGAGCTGCCTGGACTGCTCGACGCGGCAAAGGCTGCCCATATCGAGGTGGTCGGCCTGATGTGCATACCGCCCGCCGATGTCGAACCTGCGCCCTTTTTTGCCCTGCTGGCGGAACTCGCTGCTCGGCACGACCTTTCGCAACTCAGCATGGGCATGTCGGAAGATTTTCCAACCGCCATCATGCTGGGTGCCACGTATATCCGCGTCGGCACGGCCTTATTCGGCGCGCGCACGGCTGGCTGACAGCGGAAAGCAGAGCACCCTGCCAGCTGCCGGGACCAGAGCCTCACAAGCAAATCCGGCACAGGCTTCGCTGATCGCCGAATCGTCAGCATCGAGCCCCCCGGTAAGCGCACCGAAAGCAGGCAGGATCAGCTTGCTCGCGCTGCGCACGAAACAGCGCCGCGACACCAGACGTCCCCTGATTTCCTGCCGGAATTTGGGATGGAAGTGCCCGGACATTTCCGGTCGCCGATCATTGGGCTCTGCCTCATGGCGCAATGTGATGCCATCGACCCACAGTTCTTCATACACCACGCCGCCCCAATTTGCCGCAATGCCCGGATCATGATTGCCGACAATCCAGCGCCAGTCATAACTCACAGTCAGTTGCCGCAAAAGCCGGGCGGCTTCATCCTCGAGTCGGGCCTCTCCACCATCATCATGGAAATTGTCACCCAAGCAATAAATCGCCTCGACCGCATATTTGCGGGCAAGCCCGGCCAGCTCTTCAAGCGTCGCCCGGCTATCATAAGGCGGGAGGAATTGCCCGCGCATGGCATAGCTCGAAGCCTTTTCGAGGTGCAGGTCGGCAACGAGCAAAGCCCTGCGCGCAGGCCAAAAGAGCGCCGCCTCACCCGCCGCCTCGAAATCATGTCCGCCAAAGGAAATATGGGCCGTCACAGCGGGCGCTATGGGCAATGCGCTACGGGCTGACAAGCGGAGGCTTTTGCTTTATGCGCGCCGCCATCATGCTTTCGGTCGTTGCCCTTTATCATTTCGCGCCCATTGCCGACCCGCGTTCGGTTCGTGATCCGCTGTTTGCCTTTTGCGAGAAACGGGAGGTCAAGGGTACATTGCTTCTCGCCAACGAAGGCGTCAACGGCACGATTGCTGGTGCTCGCGAAGCACTCGAAGAAGTGGTTGCCTATATCCGCGGTTGGGACGGCTTTGCCGCGATGGAGGTCAAATATTCGCACGCGAATGCGATGCCTTTCGGTAAGCTGAAAGTCCGGTTGAAACGCGAAATCGTGACCATGGGCGTCGATGGCATCGATCCGCGTTCCGACGTTGGCCATTATGTCGATCCGGCAGACTGGAACGCGCTGATTTCCGACCCCGAAACCATCGTCATCGATACGCGCAATGATTTCGAGGTGCAGGCCGGAACCTTTGAACGCGCGATCAACCCGGAAACCGTTTCATTCCGCCAATTCCCGGCATGGTTCGATGCCGAAGCGGAAAAACTGCGTGCCGAAGGCATATCGCCTAAATTTGCGATGTTCTGCACCGGCGGCATCCGCTGCGAAAAGGCAACCGCCTATGTCCGTGCGCAGGGCTTTGACGAGGTCTACCACCTCAAGGGTGGTATCCTGAAATATCTTGAAGAAGTGCCGCCCGCTGAGAGCCGCTGGCAAGGCGACTGCTACGTCTTTGACGAACGCGAACTGATCGGTCACGGGTTGGAACTGCGTAAACCCGATTGAGCGACGCTACCGGCTTGCAATATTGAAACGGAGCAGCGGCTGCGCCCGGGCCCCTCGCGGAAGATCGAAACCGACCCTGCGATTGCCAAAATCGATTACAACCCGGTCAAACAGCTGAAGCGCATCCATACCAAAAAGGATCGCCGGACGATCATTCAGTTTCAGCGCGTGAAAGGCATAATTGTCTGCAAAAGTGATGGGCAGATTTGTTACGTCGAAATTGCCGATTTTGATTGCTCTGATCTGGCTGAAATCACCGGGAAGCTCCTTACCGGTCACGCTTTTCAGCATCACCGGCATAAAGTCGAAACGGAGGTGGCGTTTGCGCAATCGATCCCGCAACGCCGCGTTGCCCATGCTCGCCTGCGCGCCCGTGTCGAGGATGATGTCGACCTTGACGCCATCGACTTCGGCACTTGAAAGGATCATGCGCCCGGCGCGCCGTTTTGCGCTGACCACAATCATGCCTTGCTCCAGCTTGCCCGGTCGCTTGCCGATTGCAGAGGGCAAAACCTCTAGATGCTGGGTTCGGAAATCAAGCAGGACCTTGCTGTCCTCAAGGCTGTCTATACCCAACAGCCCGTTCCCGCCCAAATTGCTGCGTTCGAGTGCCGGAGCTTCAATCCCTTCCACCTTGTGCGAACTGAGCGCCAGTTCCTCAATGTAATAGGACGGTGCTGTGGTGGGGCCCGTTATTGTCGCCAGTCGCAACTCAGGGCCCGCTTCCAATGCCAGTTTTCGGGCAAGGTCGCCGGATATTACAGTACGTTCCGCGCCCGTATCGACAATGAAATCAACGGGTTCACTGTTGTTGATGCGCACTGGAACGGTCATCCGATCGGATTTGTCGATTTCGAATTGCTGGATGATCGACAATTCGGGGGTTATTGGAACGTCGGATGTCGGTGCCGACTGTTGACCAACACCCAAGGCCAGCAAAGGCATTGCGCTCAACAGTGCAGCCGAAATAACAAGCCAATGTCGCATGGCTTTTCTCCTCGATCATAACCCTACGCCCCGCACGTGCCGCTAACAAGCGCTGAGTGGATTATTCGACGAACGGCATTCAGGGGGTCATGGCCAAACCGGCCAGGCTCTCTGCCTCGACCAGCAGCGCGTCATCGACTGAACCCTGAGCCACACTTTCGCGCCCGATCATAACCATCAACGGCACCGCCATCGGGCTGACGCGGTCGAGCTGGATGTGCAGCATGGTATCCTCCGCACGGTCGAGCAAATCGCCCAGCCGCCCGACATCGGTAAGCCGTGCGCGTGCATCGTGCCATGCGGCCTCGAGCAATAAATGCCCGGGCTCATATTTGCGCAGCACATCAAAGATCAGGTCGGTGGAGAAGGTCACCTGCTTGCCGGTCTTGCGCTTACCCGGATGCTGACGCTCGACAAGGCCGGATATGATCGCGACCTCTCGAAAGGCGCGCTTTAGGAGGTAGCTGTTCTCGACCCAGTCGACGAACTCTTCTTCCAATATGTCGGACGAGAATAAAGATGCCGGGTCGGTTACTTCCTCCAAACTCCAGATACCCAGCGCATAATCGCTGGCGACGAAACCCATCGGTTTCAGCCCGCGCATTTCCATCCGCTTGGTCACCAGCATGCCAAGCGACTGGTGCGCGTTCCAGCCTTCGAACGGGTAGACCACCAGATAATGCCGCCCTTCATGCGGGAAGGTTTCGGCGAGCAATTGCCCTGGCTCAGGGAGTGCAGAGCGATAGTCCTGCATCTCCAACCATTCGCGCACATCATCCGGGAAACGCGCCCAGCCGGCCCGGTCGGTCAGGAAGGCGCGCACGCGGCTAGCCAGATGCGTGGTCAGCGGCATCCGCGCGCCCATGTACGACGGGATCTGGGCTGCCTTCTTCGCGGCGCGCACAATCAGGTCGAGGTCGCGGATCGCCTCAACCTCCAGCGCCATGCCGGCGAAGATGAAGCTGTCGCCGGGGCGAAGCGGCGCAGCGAAATATTCCTCCACCCGCCCGAGACTGCGGCCATTTTTGAACCGCACGTCGAGCATTGGGGCGTCGACGATGATTCCGGCGTTGAAACGGTGCTGGGCTGCGAATTTTGGGTGGGATAGGCGCCAGTTAGTCCCCCTCCCGCTTGCGGGAGGGGCTAGGGGTGGGAGCGAGCGTAGCGAGCCTTGCGCCTTTACAGGCCCTCCCCCTGCCCCTCCCGCAAGCGGGAGGGGAGAAGTAGGAACCAACTTCCGAAACTTGTCATAGGCTTTCAGCGCATAACCACCGGTCGCGACAAATTCGATCACCCGGCCGAAGGTTGCGGCATCCAGCCCGCTATAGGGCATCGCCGAGCGCACCTCGTCGAGCAGCTCTGCCTCGTTGAACGGTGCCGCGCAGGCGCACGCCATGACATGTTGGGCGAGGACGTCGTAGCCGCCGGGGCGGAAGACTTCGCCATCGCGCACGCCCTCCTCGACCGCATCGAATGCAGCCTGCGCCTCCAGATATTCAAACCGGTTGCCGGGAACGAGCAACGCCTTTGACGGCACATCCATCCGGTGGTTCGAACGTCCGATCCGCTGGAGCAGGCGCGAGCTGCCCTTGGGCGCGCCCATCTGGATCACGCAATCCACGTCACCCCAATCAACGCCAAGATCGAGGCTGGCGGTACAGACGAGCGCCTTCAATTCCCCCGCCGCCATCGCGCCTTCGACCTTGCGCCGCGCCTCGACCGAGAGCGAGCCATGGTGGATGCCGATGGGATATTTGGGATCGTTCGCGTCCCACAATTTCTGGAAGATAAACTCGGTGAGGAAGCGCGTGTTGCAGAAGATCAAAGTGGTGCGGTTGCGCCCAATCTCCTCGATCAGCTGCGGCACTGCATATTGCCCGCTATGCCCCGACCAGGGCACGCGGCCTTCGGGGAGCAGGATTTGCAGATCAGGGTCGGCGGCGGGCTCGCCCTCAACCAGCCGCACCGCATCAATCTCTCCATAAGGTGCGAGCCAGGCGCGATAGGCATCGGGATCTGAAATCGTCGCCGACAGCCCCACGCGTTGCATTTGCGGAGACAGCCGTTGCAGCCGCGCGAGGCTCAGCGACAGTAGGTCGCCGCGCTTTGAATTGGCGAAGGCGTGGACCTCGTCAATAATCACGCGCTTCAACCCCGCGAATAGCAACAGGCTGTCTTCATGGCTGAGCAGCAGCGACAGCGATTCCGGCGTGGTCAGCAGGATATGCGGCGGTCGCACCCGCTGCCGCGCCTTGCGCTCCGAAGGGGTGTCGCCGGTGCGGGTTTCGATGCGGATGGGCAGCCCCATTTCCTCGACCGGCATCAGCAAGTTGCGCCGTACATCGACAGCGAGGGCTTTTAGCGGGGATATGTAGAGGGTGTGGAGTGCATTAAGCCCCTCCCCTTCAGGGGAGGGGTTGGGGTGGGGGGCAATCAGCTCCACCAAAGTCGGCAAAAAGCCCGATAGCGTCTTCCCTGCTCCCGTAGCCGCGACCAGCAAGGCATGCCGCCCCTCCGCCGCCGCATCGACCATCTCCAACTGATGCCGCCGCGGCGCCCAGCCGCGTTGGGTAAACCAGTCGGTGATGGTGGGTGGGAGGGGCGAGGCAGTCACTCCGGTTATCTGCACTCTTTGCCGGAATGTTGCCACCAATTATGAATCAGAATGGCTGTTCGGTGTCCCGGCTGAAGCGGCCTCTGAGCATGAAGATTGTCAGCGCTTCCGAGGCTCCGATAATAAGCTTTTTCCAAGGTTCGCTATCAAGGACTTGCTCAATGGACCAAGGCATTGGCTCGGGCAAAACTTCAACGACTTCATCCCAAATTTTGTGAAATCGCCGTATAGCGGACGCTTCTTGCTCGGAGAAAACTGGCTCGTCGAACCAATCGAAATCGGAAGGACGGACCGAGTCCTCCCACTGACTAACGACCTCAACAGGAACTATGCCAGGCGCTTTCGCTTCAACTAATGATCTTTCATACTCTCGTTGCTCCAAAGACGAGGACGCCAATTCGAGATAGTCGATGATGTTTTCTCGAATACGTTGCTTCAGAAGTTGTTGGGATATGTCGGTCAATGCCCCACCGTCTCCCCACGTTCCAGCCCGCTCGCGGCGAGTTGCGCATCGATCTGCACCATCAGCCGCTCCAACCCAGCCTCTGACGAAGCCTCTGCCCGCGCGACCAGCACATCCTGCGTGTTCGAAGCACGCAGCAACCACCAGCCGTCGGGCGTGTTGACCCGCGCGCCGTCGGTGGCGTTCACGTCCGCGCCCTCCGCCGAAAGCCGTGCCAGCACCTCATCGATCACCGCAAATTTGCGGCTTTCATCGACCTGGAAGCGCATTTCGGGCGTGTTGATCATTTCGGGCATCGCCGAACGCAATTCGGTGACGCTCTTGCCCAGCCGTGCCGACGCGCGCATCAAGCGGAGGCCGGCATAGATCGCATCGTCAAAACCATAATAATCATGCTTGAAGAAGATGTGGCCGCTCATCTCGCCGGCCAGCGGGGAGGAAACCTCCTTCATTTTGGATTTGATCAGGCTGTGCCCGGTTTTCCACATTAGCGGCTTGCCGCCGAGCGCTGCGATCCGGTCGTACAGCGCCTGTGACGCCTTGACGTCGGCGATAAGCGTTGCTCCCGGTACATCGGCGAGCACATCTTCGGCGAAAATCTGGAGGAGCTGGTCGCCCCAGATCACGCGGCCCCGCCCGTCTATCGCGCCGATACGGTCGCCATCGCCATCAAAAGCCAGTCCGAAATCGAGGCTTTTCTCCGCGACAAGCCGCTTCAGGTCGACGAGGTTCTTCTCCTCGGTAGGATCGGGATGATGATTTGGAAAATTGCCATCGACTTCGGTAAACAGCGTATAATGCTCGCCCGGAAGCAGCTTCACCAGCCGTTCTACCACCGGCCCGGCGGCACCATTGCCCGTATCCCAACCGATGCGGAACGATTTGTCCGGCGCAGCTTCGGCAATGCGCGCGACATAGCGGTCGATGATATCGAACGAGGAAGCACTACCCGCCCCCTCGGCCCAATCGCCCGCTGCCGCCATCGCACCGAGCTGCTGGATGTCCGCGCCGAAGAACGGACGTCCCTGGAAGACCATCTTGAAGCCATTATAATTGGCGGGGTTGTGGCTGCCGGTTATCTGGATGCCGCCATCAACATCCTCCAGAACGGCTTCGGCATAATATAGCATCGGCGTCGGCCCCATGCCCACCGAGACGGCATCGAGCCCGCTGTCGTTGATCCCCCGGATCAGCGCCTCTTCAAGCATCGGCGAACTGGTGCGGCCGTCATAACCGACCGCCACCTTCTTTCCGCCCGCGCGGCCCAGCAGCGTCGCAAAGCCGCGTCCGATGGCATAGGCATCCTCTGCCCCCAGCGTTTCGCCGATAATCCCGCGAATGTCATATTCGCGCAGCGAGGTGGGGTGAAAATTGTGCGGCATGGGAGAACTCCGGGAGATTGAAGTTGAACCGTAGTCCTGAGCCTGTCGAAGGACGCCTAACAGCCCGGCGTAAACCTTGAGGCGCCCTTCGACAGGCTCAGGGCTACGGTAATTGGGACAGCCCCTAACCTTTTTTCCTTTTCAAATCATCTAGCAAAAGGTCGCGGGCTTCGTTCAATTTACGTTTGCGGTCTTCGCCATCGTTGCGATCAGGTTCGCTCTTGGCGACCAGTTCCTTGTGCCGCGCCTTGATCTTGGCGGCATCGTCATTGGCCGATACGCCGAGCAACCAGCGCGCGGCGGCCAGTTCATATTCGCTGCTCGGTATCTGTCGCAATTTGGACAGCCGCAGCGTCATCCCGCGAAACCAGAAAACACCCACGCCAATCGCGGGCAACCCAAGCAACCATGCCCCGCGCAACGAAAGCACAGCGCCGGCTATCACCAGCGCCAGCGGCGGCAATTGCTTCAGCATCAACTTCCCCGACCAGAGCCCCCAACCGATACCGGCAGCGACAAGGAGAAGGAAAGGTATCATCAGACCAGTTGCGGCTGCGCGAATTCGGGAAGCGCGAGCGCCGAAACCAGCTCGCGCAACTCCTGCCGCGCAACAATATGCGCCGTGCCAAGATTGCCGAGATGCCCCTTGTCGACCAGTGTAAGGCCGGACGGGAACAGTTCGCGATAGATGACGCGTTCGTTGAGGCCGGGGACTACGCGGAAGCCCGCACGCTTCGAAAGTTCGGCAATCGCGTCGGTCATGCGTTGCTGGTTGCGCGCCTCCATATTGTGCAGGCGGTTGCGCAGCACCACCCAGTCGATGGTTGTGCCATCAGCGCGGGCGCGCGCCATGCGCGCCTCCCACATCAGCTCGGCATAGAAGCTCAGCTTCTTGACCTTGAAATTCTCCGCATCAACGCGGCCCATCAGATCGAAATCGATGAAGCTATCGTTAATTGGCGTCACCAGCGTGTTGGCCCGGGTGGCTACAAAACGCGCATAGGGATCATCGCGCCCCGGCGTATCGAAAATCAGGAAATCGCTCTCGGCTTCCAGCTTTGCAATCTGCTCCTCAAGGCGCGCTTGCGATTCTTGTTCGAACACATCGAAAGCAGGAAGCGGCAGGTTGATATCGCGTCGCGCCATCGTGTCTCGGCGGTTTTCGAGATAGCGGTACAGCGTACGTTGGCGCGAATCGAGATCGAGGCAAGCTACGCGGGCCCCACGCGAAGCAAGGCCAATGGCAACATGGATAGCGGTGGTCGACTTCCCCGTTCCGCCTTTTTCATTTGCAAATACAATATGATGTGCCTTGGCCATGTGCCGGCTTTACCCCTGATTCTGAAATTCGTCTTGCACAGTGCTGCGCGCGGCGCTGTATGCGATGACCTGCCATAACCAAGGCCCAAATGACGTGCAAACCATCAATAGGTTAACCGAGCTTCGTGCCGCCACCCGAGCGATAAAAGCTGAGGATAAGTCTCTGGCGCTTGTCCCCACCATGGGCGCACTCCATGCCGGGCACCTTCAGCTGGTCGAGGAAGCGAAGCGGCGCGCCGATGCCGTGGCCGTATCGATCTTTGTGAACCCGACCCAATTCGGCCCCAATGAAGATCTCGACGCCTATCCGCGCATGTTGGAGGAAGATTCGGCCAAATTGCGCGCTGCCGGTGTTGACCTGCTCTGGGCCCCCCCGGTCAGCGAAGTCTATCCAGAAGGTTTTGCCACAAAGATTCACGTCGCCGGGCCGAGCAGCGGCTATTGCGGCGGCGCGCGACCGGGCCATTTTGATGGCGTCGCGCTGGTGGTGACCAAATTGTTCAATCAGGTCGAACCCGATATCGCCTGTTTTGGCGAAAAGGATTTTCAGCAGCTAGCCGTTATCCGCCAATTTGTGCGTGACCTCGACATCAACGTCGAAATTGTCGGCGTCCCCATCGTGCGCGATGCGGATGGTCTAGCGCTATCGTCACGCAACGCCTATCTCTCCGCCGAAGACCGCCAGGCCGCACTTGCCTTGCCACATGCGTTGCAGAAAGCGCGCGAAGCTATCCTTTCGGGTGGCGACGTAGCGTTGATTCTCTCCGATGCGCAGAAAGCCATATTGGCCGCCGGTTTCGCCAATGTGGACTATTTTGCCTTGGCTGATGCGCAAACGCTTGCACCCGTATCGGCGCTCACCGGCAGGCCGTTACGCTTGCTGGCAGCAGCTAAGATTGGGAAGACACGGCTGATCGACAATCTCGCGGTGGAATAGCATTTCCCCATAGCGGATTAAAAAAGTTCGATTTGCGTTAACCATTTATTAGCCACGTTCGGGCGAACACTCCCTCAACAACAGAGGGAAAAATCGTCATGGCCAATAGTTTGAAAAGCGCCACGTTTTTAATGGAGAGCCGGATTGCGGACGCGGCACGGGGCAGTGCTGGTGCGTTGTTCGATCTGGGGGTAGCCTACTCAACCGGGAGCGGCGGCATCGATGTCGATCTGGTCGAGGCACATAAATGGTTCAATCTCGCTGCACTCAATGGAAACGAAGAAGCCGTCTATTGCCGTGCCGAAATCTCCGACGAGATGACCGCGCGTGAAATTGCCGAAGCGCAGAAACTCGCCCGCGCCTGGCTCAACGAAAATATGCGTCGCGCCGCATAATTCCGAAGAAGCTGGCTTGCCAGCCGAAGCCCGTATACTGGTGGAGCCGAGGGGAATCGAACCCCTGACCTCGTCATTGCGAACGACGCGCTCTACCAACTGAGCTACGGCCCCGTTCCAGCATCGCGAATATAGGAAGCAGCCGCAGCGCTTGCCAAGGCATTTATTGATTTTGCAGTGCTTGCCAGGCGGCAAAAGACTGCGCCAGACGTTCGGCGGCAATATCGCGCCCGGCACCCCGATCAAGCCCGAGCGATGCCGACAGCGGACCTCCCATTAACGAATCCCCCAGCGCCAGCAGCACCAGCTCCATCGTCAGCTTGTGCAGATTGCCGTCTTCATGGCCGCCCTCGCCCACTTCATCGACCAGCCGGTGGATCGCCTCTACCACTGGATTGAGCGCGTCTTCATTCCCGCTAAGCAGCATCCATGCCGCAAGCGCCCCGGCTCCTGCCTTGTCAAAATGGTCAAATATCATGTCAACCAGATCGCGTGGGCCAATATCGCCGCCGCGGAAGCGGTGAATCTGCTCGCCAATGTCGATGCAGATCGACTCGGCATGATAAGCCGCCAATTCACGCTGCAAACCAGATGCCGAGCCAAAATGGTGAAGCAAATTGGCATGAGTACGACCGATCCGTCCGGCAACCGCCTTCAGGGTAACCGCCTGCGGACCAGCCTCCATCAATATGTCACGCGCAGCCTCCAGCGCCGCAAGGCGGCTGGCCTCAGGTGACAGGCGTTTGCGCGCGACCGCTTCACCCTTGATCGGGAATTTCACTATTGACATTGATGTTAGTTACCCTAAAAGCCCTGCACTGTAAAGTCTTCCCCAACTGCAAAGGGACAACTCGTGAACGCTCCTGTCAAGATCGACACCGAATTAGCTGTGCAAAAAGCGGTTCCGACACCTGCTGACCTGACCATTACCCCCCGCGATCGCCGCTTCGGGCGCAGCGATGGACATGTGCAGGGTCGCTGGTGGAACAATGGCAATCCCTTTGCCACTGCCTTTTTCAACGCCCTCTCCACAACTTTCCCTAAAGGCGAAGCTTTCTTCATCGAAAGCGTAAAGGCCTTCCGCGACGGCGCATCGCCCAAGCTGGCCGAGGAAATCCGCGCCTTTACGATGCAGGAAGTCATGCACACGCGCGAGCATGTCGCGTTCAATCGCCGCGTCGTCGATTCGGGCTATGATGTGACCTTCCTCGACCAACAGGTCGATCATGTGCTGGATCTGATCAAGACACGCCCGGCCATCGTAAATCTGGCGGCAACCATGGCGCTGGAGCATTTCACTGCGATCCTCGCCCGCGAATTGCTTGAAAACCCAAAGCATCTGGTTGGAGCCGATCCGGAGGCCGCGGCCCTTTGGCGCTGGCATGCGGTGGAGGAAATCGAGCATAAGGCGGTCGCCTATGACACCTGGCTGCATGCGACCAAGGGCTGGAGCCGCTATCGCCGCTGGAAACTGAAATCGATGATGATGCTGGTCATCACCACCCGTTTCATCCCCGAGCGCATCAAGGGCATGCTCAACCTGCTGGAGCAGGATGGCATCACCGGCTGGAAGGCGAAGCGTGGCATTTTGTGGTACGCCTTTGGCAACCCGGGCATGTTCCGCAAGATTTTGGGGGCATGGGCGGCCTATTTCCTGCCCGGATTCCACCCGTGGAATAGCGATGAAAAGCACCTTATCGCACGCTACGAGGCCGAAAATCCCGTCGCAGCGTGATTTGGCGTTAACGCCGCAACACGTTGAGCAAACTGTAAAATCGCTAATCCTTCCGCGGGATTAACCTTTCCCGTTAAGCGGGGTTTATCCCGACGCGCCTATTCTGGGTTGCATGGATCAGACCAACAGTTTGAGTGTAATTGCGGCCTCACCGGGAGAGCAAACGGGCACACAGCGTATGCATGTGCGCCAGTTCCGCGCGAAACCGGCACAGCAAGCTGCACGGCACTGGGTGCGCGGTGACATGTTTGCGACCGCCTTCCTCAACGCCCTGTCCGTCGTTTTTCCGCGCGGCGAAGCCTTCATGATTGAAGCTTTACGCCCCTGGAAAGACCGCGCCGATTGCCAACTGGCACAGGACATCGCAACCTTCATTACACAGGAAGCCGCACACAGCCGCGAACATGTCGGCTTCAACAAGGCGATTATCGACGCAGGCTATGACATCGAGGCGCTTGATCGCGCGATCAAGCAGTTTGTGTCCTTCTTCTCAGGTTGCGGTGAAGTCACCAAATTGGGCGCAACAATGTGCATCGAGCATCTGACGGCGATCGTGGCTGCCGAAATCCTCAAGAATCGCGAGCATCTGGAAGGAACCGATCTCGAACTCCGCAAGCTGTGGCTCTGGCATGCGGTCGAAGAGGTCGAACATAAGGCTGTCGCCTTCGACGTCTGGATGTTCGCGACCCGCGAGTGGAGCGGCGCGCGGCGCTGGTTGACCCGCAGCGCTCTGCTGCTCGCGGTGTCGCTGAGCTTTTTCATCAACCGCACGCGCGGGCAGGTCGAACTGTTGCAGCAGGATGGCTTGTCGAAACCCACGGCTTGGTGGAAATGTATCCGCCATGGGTTTGCCAAGGGCGCGATCGGGCGGAATGTCATGGGGCCTTGGGCCGAATTTTTGCGCCCCGGTTTCCATCCGCACCAGATTGATGACAGCGAGCTTTTGATTCGTGGAGAGAATATGCTCGCGGCCATCAAACTGGTGACCGAAGGGTCGGCAGGCGATGCTGTGCGAACCACCCCAACCCTTTCCGAAAAACTTGCAGTCAACGCCTAGGCGGCACGCAATGCTTCACCCATAGTGGGTCGAATTCGCCACATCGACGCGGTATCGGAAATGTCACCGTCACCGCCCGACAGATCCTGCTCGTACAACACCGTAGTTGCGGCATAGCCCCGCCCCGCGCTGAAGCGTTCCTCACGCTTTCCGGTCTGGCGGAACCCCAGCTTGCGCAAAACGGTACCTGATGTGGGATTGTCTATGAAGTGCGAAGCCACCAGCTTTTTGTGGCCGACTGTCTTCGCAATATCGACCACGGCTCGACCTGCCTCGCTGGCAAAGCCGCGGCCCCAATAGCTGCGCGCAATCCAATAACCCATCTCGGTGGCATCATCGCGTTCGCTGAGGCCGCAAGCCCCGACGATGACTGGCGCGCCCTCGGTGCGCAGATACAGGATGAATGTCGGGAACAATTCGGCCTGTTCACCGCCAACAAAGCGCAGCGCATCCTCGAACGAATAGGGCCAAGGTGCTTTCGCAAGATTGCGGACGATGCCTTCATCGGCGATTGCACGATAGAGCGGACCCGCATCTTCGGGCCAACTGGGTCTTAACAACAGTCTTTCGGTTCTCGCGAACATGGGTCTCTCTCCTGACCGGACGGCTGCCCCTTGAAACTCTTTAGTGACAGCCTTGTGAAATTTTCCACGCCTGATGGGGTGGGGTGCAGGGAGAATGGGACAAAAAGAAAGGGAGCCGGATGACCCGTCTCCCTTGCGCGATGGGAGGTGTTGCCACGCTCCCCGGGTCGTCCAGACGGACAACCCGTTTTGGTTGTCCTATGTTATTCGGCTGCCATCGCCATAGTGTCCACCGACACATATTTGCGGCCGAGTTTGCCGGCGTGGAATCGGACGCGACCTTCGACGAGTGCGAAGAGGGTGTGGTCCTTGCCCATGCCAACGCCAGCGCCCGGGTACACTTTGGTCCCGCGCTGACGCACGATAATGTTGCCGCCGATCACTTCCTGACCGCCGAACTTCTTCACGCCAAGGCGACGACCGGCTGAGTCGCGACCGTTACGGCTGGAACCACCTGCTTTTTTATGTGCCATGGTCTAAACTCCTGAATTCTTATTCGGCTGTTTTGGCTGCGGCCTTTTTCGGCGCGGCCTTTTTGGCGGGTGCGGCATCTGCCGCAGCTTCGACTTTTTCAGCCTTGGGGGCAGCAGCCTTTTTCGGCGCGGCGCCACCAACGGCAGTGATGCGAAGCAGCGTCAGCGACTGGCGATGGCCCTGCTTACGGCGATAGTTGTGCCGACGGCGCTTCTTGAAAACGATGACCTTTTCGCCACGCTCCTGCGCAATGATCTCGGCCGAAACGACCAGACCCTTGGCGTCCTTGACTTCGCCACCGTCGCCCGCGAGCAACACATCGTCCAGCGACACGGTGTCACCAGCGTTTCCGGGCAGCTTTTCAACTGCGATCTTGTCTCCGGCGGCGACGCGATACTGCTTGCCGCCTGTGCGCACGATAGCGAACATGGCTCTATCTCAATCTCTTTATATCTGCTTTTCACCCAGTTTAACGGGCATTTCCAACGCGCAACAACAAGACGCGAGTCCCGAAGGCCCGCATTGGAAGGCGCGCAGCTAGTGTATTGAGTCGGCTTTGTCAACGGCCTTTGCCGCAAATATCGGCGGTTTCCGGGCGATGGGTTGCGCAAGCTTGCCTGCGCGCTGCAGGCCGCCTAAACCCTCAGGATGTTCCGCGTCAACAATCCCGCTTATTCGCTGCCCGTCATTGCCGTTTTGCTGCTGGCAGGCTGTTCGCTGCCCGAAGGAGAATTTCCATCGTTGGCGAAGCGGTCCTATGAAACCAGCGAACCGGTCGGCGAACCATCGGCGGAACCGGAACAGTTGACGACCAGTATTCCTGCGGATGTTGACGCATCAGTTAATCTCTTGCTTGCAAGGCATCAAAAAGCGGAATCAGCATTCCGCTCCGCTTTGGGAGGCGTGCGGAAAGCCGCACAGTCGGCAGCTGGATCGGCAATCGGATCAGAAAGCTGGGCATCGGCAGAGGTTGAACTTTCCAGACTGGACGTAGCGCGCGGAGATTCGGTCGCTGCACTGGCCGAAATGGATAAGTTGATCGCCGACCAGCGGGAGCGGGGGGCCGATTCGGGCTTGCTCGGCCTGCTCGCGGAGCCACAATCCCGCCTTGCAGCGGACGTAGCTGCACAAACCGCGGAAATCGAGGCTTTGGCCCGCCTGATAGGCTAAACAGCCTGCATAGCTATGTCGCTTGACGATGACGCTGCACCGCAGCAATTCTGCAGCGATGAACCGCACCGCGCCGCAACCTATCCAGCAAAACCCGGACATCCGCTTTCTCGGCAAGATGCTGGGCGATGTCATTCGCGCTTATGGTGGTGAAAAGCTATTCCGGCAGACCGAATATATCCGTGCAGCAAGCGTGGACCGGCACCGCGGCGTCGAAGGCGCGGTCGATACCGGACTGGAAGCATTGAACCTTGATGACACCATCGCCTTTGTCCGCGGCTTCATGCTTTTTTCGTTGCTCGCCAATCTGGCCGAGGATCGCCAGTCCAACTTGCAGGAGGGCGGGTCAACGCTGGCAGAGGCTGTCGAGCGGCTGCGGGCCGAGGGCATCAGCGCTGAACAGGTCGGAGAACTGTTAGGTCAGAGCCTAATTGTTCCCGTGCTCACCGCGCACCCGACCGAGGTGCGGCGCAAGAGCATGATCGATCACAAGAACCGGATCGCCGCGCTGATGCGCCTGCGCGACAACGGGCAGGATGTGACCGAATCGGGCGACCGGATCGACGAAGCCATTTACCGCCAGATTGCGCTCCTGTGGCAGACGCGCCCGTTGCGCCGCGAAAAACTGGTCGTCGCCGACGAGATTGAAAATGCCCGCGCCTATATGGAAGATGTCTTCCTCGTCGCGCTGCCCAAGCTTTATGCGCGCTGGGAGCGCGATCTGGGAACCCGTCCACCTTCCTTTTTGCGCCTCGGTAGCTGGATCGGGGGAGACCGCGATGGAAACCCGTTCGTCAACGCCCAGACGCTCGACACCGCGTTGTCGCGTGGGGCCGCAACCGTTTTGGGCCATTATCTCGAATGCGTCCACCATCTGGGGGCTGAAATCTCGATCTCATCGGAATTGGCGCATGTCCCGCAAGCCGTACTCGATCTGGCAGAGAAGAGCGGCGATCTGGCCTCCAGTCGCGCGGACGAACCCTATCGCCGCGCCCTGTCTGGCGTCTACGCGCGGCTGGCGGCAACCTACACCCGGATAGTCGGTGAAACGCCGCCACGGCCTTCGCGGCTGGAAGGCGAGCCCTATTCGTCCCCGGACAGCTTCCGCCGTGACCTTGTCGCCATTGCTTCAGCGCTGGCCTCCGAAGGAAAAGGCGCGCTTTCCAGTGGCGGCGCATTGGGACGGCTGATCCGTTCCGTCGAAACATTCGGGTTCCACCTCGCTACGCTGGATCTGCGCCAGAACAGTGATGTGCATGAACGGGTGGTGGCCGAACTGCTGCGCGAAGCAGGGGTTGAGCCAGCCTATCTTCAACTTGACGAAGACGCGCGTGTCGCCCTGCTAACACAGGAGCTGGCACATAATCGCCCGCTTGGCGGAGCCGCGACAGCGCTGGGCGAGGAGGCCAATAGCGAACTCGCCATTCTCCACGCGGCGGCGCATGCGCACGAGATTTTCGGGCAAGCTGCCATCACCACCTATATTATCAGCAAGACAACCAGCCTGTCCGACATGCTTGAAGTCTATGTGTTGCTGAAAGAGGCAGGCCTCTATCGGATCGACGCAAACGACGCGGCCGACGCACCGATCATGGTCGTGCCGCTGTTCGAAACCATCGGCGACCTTGAGGCTGCTCCCGCCATCATGACGGCTTTTTTCGAACTACCCGCAATGAAATCGCTGGCGAATGCGCGCGGGCATCAGGAAGTGATGATCGGCTATTCGGATTCGAACAAGGATGGCGGCTATCTCACATCGACCTGGGGGCTAAATCAGGCCTCACTGGCGCTCGCCCCCGTATTTGAGGCGGCGGGCGTAACCATGCAGCTTTTCCATGGCCGCGGCGGGGCGGTCGGGCGTGGAGGCGGTTCGGCTTTTGGTGCAATCCAGGCGCAGCCGCACGGCACCGTCAACGGCCGTATCCGCATCACCGAGCAGGGCGAAGTCATCGCCGCCAAATATGGCACGGTAGATAATGCGGTAGCCAATCTGGAAACCATCGCGTCGGCCACATTGCTCGCATCGCTAGAGCCCGATCCGGTGCCGCGCGCAGAAGCGGACCGATTCTCAGCGGCAATGGACCAATTGTCGGCCAGCGCCTTCGCCGCCTATCGCGGGCTGGTATATGAGACGGACGGTTTCACCACTTTCTTCCGGCAGATGACACCCATCTCCGAAATCGCGACACTGAAGATCGGATCGCGTCCTTCGAGCCGGACCAAGAGCGACCGGATCGAAGATTTGCGCGCCATTCCCTGGGTGTTCAGTTGGGCGCAGGCCCGCGTGATGCTACCGGGTTGGTATGGCGCCGGACAAGCGCTGGCTGATTTCGAAGATAAAGGGCTGCTACGCGCGATGGCGCAGAGCTGGCCCTTCTTCCAAACCATCCTCGCCAATATGGAAATGGTGCTCGCCAAATCCGACATGGAAATTGCCGCGCACTATGCCACGCTGGTTGAGGACAAAGCGCGTTCCGAACGGCTATTTGGCGAAATACGTTCGGGCTGGAATTCGGCGCATGACAGCCTGCTCGACGCCACCGCGCAATCTGCACTGCTCGAAGCCAGCCCGTCGCTCAACAACTCGATCCGGCTGCGCATGCCCTATATCGAGCCACTCAATCACCTTCAGATCGAACTGATGAAGCGGCACCGTTCCGGCGAAGAAGACCCCCGCATTGCAGAGGGCATTCAGCTGACGATCAACGCAGTGGCGACAGCGCTCCGAAACAGCGGCTAAGGTCCGACTTCGATAAACGCGCATCGCTATTCGACTAGCGGAGAAATTGCGTATTCTTATCCTGCCTGTGGCTGTTAAAGCTCCCACAATCAAATTTCCGGAGCTTTGTCATGCGCGTCACAAGAACAGCCCTTTCCGCTATAGCTATTGCCGTTGCCACCTTGGGTATCAGCACAGCTGTTTATGCCCAAACCACCGCTTCACCCACAGCCGAAGTTGACCAGAATGCAGCCATCATGGCGTTCTTTGACGAAGTCGATGCGGAGCAACTGGCCCGCTCCCCTCTCAGCAAATCCTATCGCGGCATCAAGGACAGCGATTATGGCAAGTGGGACGACGGCTCCGAAGCGGCCGAAGCGCGCGCTATGGAGGCAGAGAGATCTGCGCTGAAAGAAATGCGGGCCCGTTTTGATCCGGCCAAGCTATCACCCGAAAATCAGCTGTCCTATCGTCTGTTCGAAAAGCGCGCCGCCCGCAGCGAAGCAGCGTATAAATATAATGATTACGGCTATATCTTTGACCAGATGAACGGCGCGCAGAGCCAGATTCCTGCATTCCTGATCAACATACACCGCATCGACAGCAAATCGGATGCACGCGCCTATATCAACCGCCTCTATGGCATCGGCCCCGTCGTGAACGAAGCCATCAGCCAGGCAAAGTCGCGCGCAGCCAAGGGCATCATGCCGCCCAAATGGGTCTATCCCTATGTTATCAGCGACGCCCGCAATGTGATCACTGGCGCCCCCTTTGGCGACGGCGCCGACGCGCCGCTATTTGCGGATTTCAAGAGCAAGGTTGCCAAGCTGGCGATCAGCCAGACCGAAAAGGACCTGCTGATCGCCGACGCTGCGCAAGCGCTGACCACGTCAGTGAAGCCCGCTTATGAAGCACTGATCGCCGAAATGACCGCGCAGGAGAAAGTCGCCGGTACCGATGATGGCATCTGGCGGTTCAAGGATGGCGCTGGCTATTACGCGCAGCTACTCGGCAACTACACCACTACCGACATGACGGCGGACCAGATCCACAATCTGGGCCTCGCGCAGGTCGCGCGCATCCATAAGGAGATGCAGGTGGTGCAGAAGAAGATGGGCGTGAAGGGCGACCTCAAGACCTTTTTCAACTATATGCGCACCGAACCCAAATTCTACGCACCCGATGGCGAAGAGGGCCGTGCGCTGTATCTGGCAGAGACGCAAAAGGCTTATGATGCGATCAAGCCACTGTTGCCCAAATGGTTCGGTGTGCTGCCGCAAGCG
Source organism: Sphingorhabdus sp. (assembly GCF_035329025.1). GTDB lineage: Bacteria > Pseudomonadota > Alphaproteobacteria > Sphingomonadales > Sphingomonadaceae > Sphingorhabdus_B. Next base: position 30,745 of record NZ_DAOLHN010000014.1, read on the forward strand.
CCTTTGGTCGTGAAACCAGTCGAGGCGTTCCGCGAGAAATCGGCTGGGAAGGCGTTTTACCAGCGTCCCGCACCCGATGGCTCACGCCCCGGCACCTATTATGCCAATCTCTACAAAATGTCGGACATGCCGCTGACCGAGGTTGAGGCGCTGTTCTACCATGAAGGTGTTCCCGGCCACCATTTGCAACTCGCAATCCAGACCGAGCTCAAAGACGTTCCGGCATTCCGGAAATTTGGCGGCGTGACCGCCTATAGCGAAGGCTGGGGGCTTTATTCGGAGAAACTCGCCAAGGATATGGGGCTCTACACCGATCCGGCGCGCGATTTCGGCAGGCTGCAGCTCGAACTGCATCGGGCAATCCGCCTCGTCGTCGATTCAGGTATCCACCACAAGCGTTGGACGCGCGAACAGGCGATCAAATATGTCGAAGAAAACTCGGCTGACGCCCCGGGCGGGATTGTGAAAGCGATCGAGCGCTACATCATCTATCCGGGGCAGGCGACCGCTTATATGGTCGGCCGCCTGAAGATCAGCGAACTGCGCGACAAGGCGCAAAAGGCGCTGGGCAAGAAGTTCGATGTGCGCGGGTTCCACGATACCGTGCTCAAGTCAGGCCCGGTGCCGCTTGATGTCCTTGAAGAACAGGTCGACGCCTGGATCGCTTCGCAGAAATAGATGTTAACGGGTTAAAACATTACCGCAGCCCTGAGCTTGTCGAAGGGCGTTTCTCAGCCCTTGCGCAAACCTCTAGGCGCCCTTCGACAGGCTCAGGGCTACGGTATTGTATATGTATCGTGCTCTAAAGCGGAACCATCCGCACCCGGAGCCCATCCTTGGGCTTCGGGATCGGCCAGGCCTGCCAAGCCGGATCATAGCCATCGGCCACCTCCACCCGAACCTGCGTCAGCAAATGGTGCATGAACAACTTCATCTGCATATAGGCAAAGTGCAGGCCAAGGCACATATGCGCGCCGCCGCCAAAGGGAACCCAGGCATATTTGTGCCGACCCTTTGAATTTTCGGGCGTGAAGCGCATTGGATCGAAGGCAGCCGGGTTTTCCCAATATTCGGGCATCATATGGGTGACCGTCGGATTGATGCTGACGGTCGTTCCCTTGGGGATGGTGTAGCCCATGAATTCGAAATCCTTGAGCGCACGACGCGGGATCGAGGGCACTGGCGGGATCATCCGCAGCGATTCCTTGAAGGCATATTCGGTCAGTTCAAACGCATCGAGCTGATCGGGCGAAATCGCGCTTCCGGCAGGAGCGATCGACAGGCATTCGGCGCGCACCTTTTCCTGCCACTCGGGATGCTTGGCGAGCAGCCAGATCATCGAGGTGACCGATGAGGTGATCGTGTCATGCGCCGCCATCATCAGGAAGTTCATATGGTCGATGATCTCGCCATCGGTCATATATTGCCCATCGTCGCGGGTGGCGCGACAGAACTGGCTGAACATATCCTGCCGGTTGGGGTTGCGGCGGCGTTCTTCAATCTGCGGACCGAAATAGTTGATGAGATAGTTTCGCCCGGCAACGCCGCGGCCCATTTGCGTGAACGGCAACGGTCGGCGGATCGGCGTGATCGATGCCGCAACCATGTCGACAAAGGCCTTGTTGATCCGGTCTGCCTCTGGCCCCAATGGCACGCCAAGGAAGGCGTCGGCGGCAACATCGAGAGTCAATTGCTTGATCGCCGGATAGAAGAGCATGTCGCCGCGCCACTTCGGCAGTTGCTCTGCAAAGATGCGGTTCATGTCGGCGACATAGCCGCGCATCGGCTCCGGCTTGAACGCGATACCCAAGGCACGGCGATCCATGCGGTGATGGTCAAAATCCATCAGCATCAGACCGCGCGGGAACAGCAGGTTAAGAACCGGCCCCCAGCCTTGCTCCGACGAAAACAGCTTCTCGCGATCGAAAAGCATCAACTCGTTCGCCTCTGCCCCGATCAGCGAAAGGTTGACCGCACCAAAGGCACTCGACCGGTACACCTTGCCATATTTGCCGATCATGTAATTGATGAAGGCCGGCGGATCGCGCAGGATGCGGAAGGCGTTACCAATGAACGGCAAGCCATTCTCTCCCGGAATATGATCCAACGCTTCCGGTTTCGCGCGGGGCGTCCAGTGGGGATTAGCGGCTTCGCTGCTGGCAAGGGCCATGGGAGGTCTCCGGTCTCTTTTAATTATTCGATTAACTTGCTTACTGCCATCAGTGTTAACAAGGTGCAAGCGGGTTGCAGAAGGTGGTTACAAAGCTGAACGGCAGCCAACAGGCACATTCAGATGCAATTCAACTGACGAAGCGCATTCGCCTGCTTACGATGGACCGTGCCTGCGAATCGGCCAGCTGGGAAACAGAGCCGACGGGTACATATTGGGGTAAGTTTTATGACGGGAATGCGTGCAAAATTGGCCGCGCGGATCGCAGCACTGGGTGCGGCGACCATGGGGCTTTCAGCCTGCTATTATGATGCCGGTGTCGGCCTTGGCTATTATGACGATGGCTATAGCTATTATGACGACGGCTATGGCTGCGATCCCTATAGCCCGTTCGACAGCTATTATGACTGCGACTATCGCGGCGGTTTCTACAACATAGGCTATGGCGGCGGCTGGTATCAGGATTACTGGTATCCGGGCTATGGATTTTACATCTTCGACCGTGGCGGCAAACGGTACAAGATGTACGATCATCATCGTCGCTATTGGGGCAGTAAGCGCCATGAATGGTATCGCGAACATCATGGCCGCCGTAACGGACATGAAGGGCGCGGGGGCCATGAGAATCGGCGCGACTACAATAGCAGAGCGAACGGCAACATAGGGCGGCCCGAGCAGCATGGTGGCCGGGTTGAGGGCGACCGGTCGCGCGAACGCTATCGCGATCCCAATGCCGTAGGCAACGGACAACCCGGTATCTGGCACCGCGACCGTCGCCGTGAGGATCGCCGGGGCGATGGCCGGGGTGAACGCCGCCGGGATTGGCAACAAAGCGGGCAAGGAGCCGTCGGACAAACACCGCCGGTTGCGGCGCCCCAGAATCCGCCACCAGCACGCGGGGATAGCGGAAACTGGCGTCGTAGCGGGGATGGTGAACGGCGGAACTGGCAAGCGACCGCAGCACCCCAGACTTCGCAAGGGACCGCCACTCGCGCTGCAGCACCCCAACCGCGCACGGCGCGACCAAGCGGCGAGCGAGCGCGTATGCCCCGTAATAACGAGCGAGTTCCTCGCGAAAACTAAAAAAAGCGGTCGTGCCGGGGGGCTGGCACGACCGCTATGATCCAGGGAACAGATGACGGTGCCTGCGTGGTTGGCTACCGTGGTGGACCAGATCGTCCCCGGATATCCGAATTAACTTTCGCCTTCCCAGCGGCCCAGCTTCTTGCCGGTTTTGCGGGCCTCGATGGCTTCGTCCGCCACACCGGTCAGATAGTTCAGATGCGCAATCCGCGCCTGCTTACGTGCCGAAGGCGTCAGGCTGGCCATTGACGAGACGACCGATTTTGGATCGGCATCGGTCAATCCAATCACCATCGCGAGGAATACCGAGGCAAAACCAAGCGATGTAATTGCGACCATTGCGGTGTCGGGCGACATTATTTCCTCCTGAACAAAAGACCATTTTTTCTAGTGAAGAAACTTATCGCCATTGCTGGTTAACTTCCTGCCGCGATGCGCGGTTAAACAAAAATTAGGCACGAAAAAATGGGGCGCCCCGCAGGACGGCCCATTCCTAATAACATTTTGGCCGGACTTATTCGGCAGCGATCGCCAGCTCCACGCGTTGCGGACCACGAATGAGGCCGCCGGGGTAAACACCCAGGCATTCGCCATTTTTGAAGGTCATCTGCCCCGATTTGATCGTGCAGACATAACCATCGGCCTTTTGCAGCAGGCGCTTGCCACCTGCCGGCAAATCGAAAGCCAGCCAGGGCTTGCCGAGCTTAATCTTTTCGAGATCAATGATGTTGAGGTCGGCCAGATAGCCGGGCGCCAGCACGCCACGATCTTCCAGGCCATAAAGCACGGCCGTATCGCGGCATTGTCGCTTCACGGCATTTTCAAGGCTGATCCGCTTGCCGCGCTTGCGATCGCGCACCCAATGCTGGAGCATGAAGGTCGGCGAAGCCGCATCGCAAATGGTGCCGCAATGCGCGCCGCCATCGGACAGCGAATTCACCGTATCATCCGATTCCTGCAGCGCCTCTAGGAAATCGAGATTGCCGTCGGCATAGTTCAGGATCGGGAAATAGATGAAGCCCTTGCCATCATCCTTCATCAGCAGGTCATAGGCATATTCAACGCCCGATTTGCCCGCCGCTGCCGCACGCGCCATGATGCTGTCTTCGGCTGTCGGTTCATAATCGAAATCCGGGCCCATTTCATATTGCACCATCCAGCCGCCTGCGATGATGCGGTAAAGGTCGGCCACATCGACATCGGGGATTTCCGAAGGCGTATCGATCATCCGCTGGCGGAATTCGGGATCCTTGAGTTTCGCCAGTTGCTGTTCCCACGGCAGGGCGTCAATCTCCGCCCAGACGGGTGAGAAGCGGAACGGATGCACCGTTCCCTGCCAGGCCATGATGATGCCATTGCCGCGCAAGGCAATCTGCGCAACGATATTGGCGCCATTGTCGTTCTGTGCGCGCATTTCGGAAATCTGCTCGTGTAGCGGCAATTCCTTGGCAATCGACTGGAGCGCCGCAAAGGTGACGGGCAGGCCGGTTTCGCGGCTGAGCGCGCCCATCCATTCAAATTCCTTCCACTCACGCTTCAGGTCGGATGCCATTTCGAACACGCCATAGCCGACGCGGCCCATGCCGCGCCCGATTTCGATCAGTTCCTCCGCAGTTGCGGTGGTGCCGGGCACCAGTTCGCCATCTATAGACTTGTGCAGGATCGTGCGCGAGGTTGAGAAGCCCAAGGCCCCTGCCCGCACGCCTTCCTCGACAATGCGCGACATTTCGGCGATATCGTCGTCGGTCGGAATCGCGCCCGGCTGTTCACGATCGCCCAGCACATACGCGCGTACTGCGCCATGCGGAACATGCGTACCAATATCGACGGTGCGCGGCATCCGCTCCAGCTCATCGAGATATTCGGGAAACGTTTCCCAGTTCCAGCTCATGCCTTCGGACAGCGCAGTACCGGGAATATCCTCGACGCCTTCCATCAGGCTGATCAGCCATTCGTGGCGGTCGGGCTTGGCAGGCGCAAAACCCACGCCGCAATTGCCCATGATGACCGTGGTCACACCATGCCAGCTTGAAGGCGCCATTTCCTGATCCCAGGTGGCCTGGCCATCATAATGGGTGTGCACATCGACCCAGCCGGGGGCAACGATCATGCCAGTGGCATCAATCTCTTCCTTGCCGCTGCCGCTGACCTTGCCGACCTGGCTGATCAGCCCGTTGTCGATTGCAATATCCCCTGTGAAGCGCGCTGCGCCCGTGCCGTCGACGATCGTTCCGCCGCGGATAACCATATCATGCATGGCCGACTCTCCTCCTCTAAAGTGCAAGGAGGCTATCATATTAAGCGTTCGGTTAAACCCCTATTCGGCTGGATGCGCCGGGGCGTTCGTCCTGATCCGTGAACCGAGCAGCGCGCGGAGGCGATTGAAGCCGCGCGTAATCAGGGCATTGCGATCCGCCCATGCAGCATATTCCGCATAAGCGGGATCCGTCATCAGATGCTTTTCCTCGGTCTTGGCGCGCCAATAATAGACGGCACTCACCAGCGCGAGCAGCGCCGTATTGCGCACCATGTCTGTACTGCTGCCGCTGGTGACGAGGAAGGGCAAGGTCGCCAGCCACCAATAGGCATTCTTGCTCAGATAGGCAGGGTGCTTGGTCCAGCTATAGGGCCCGTGGGTCAATATGCCGCGATGCGTGAGGTTCGAAAAGCGCAGGCCGAAGGCAACGGTGGCCCACGCATAAATAGCAGTCAGGATGACGAGAACAGCGCCCCACACCCACAGCAGCACCGCGTGCCCTTCGAACCAATAAGCCCAGTCGCTGGTCGCGACATGATAGTCAAGCGGCCCGCCATTGTTCATAAGGATGAAGGGCGGATAGCAAATCAGTGCCGCGACCCAGCCCGAGAGATAGGGGTTGGCGGTGCGGATATGCGCGTCGAGCGGCTTGATCGTCAGCGCATAGCCGACCGTCGCGAACTGCACGTCGACCACGAACATCGTCGTGATCAGCGCATTGGCCAGCCACACCGGGTTCTGCCAGACCTCGGCAAAACTCATGTTCACCAGATCGCGAAAACCCAGCGGAACAATGGAAACCATGAAGGCGAGGAAAAATCCCTTCACCGCCCATGCGCGCAGATGGTGGCGGATTTCTTCTCCGTCCCAATCATCGCGCCCCGCTATCCATGCACCGAAATGCCAGCCGCCGTCGCGGGGGGTCACCATATAGCGGTCGAGCCAGACGACATAGGGTACCGAAGCGATAACCAGCGGTATGGCGATGAGGGTGAAGACCTCCATCGAGAAGAGATAGTTGCCTGCCCAATACCAGCGGCAGAGCATGTACAGCGCGGCAATCCCCGCCCATGTCGCCCACAGTCCGGCGATCTTGATGATGCTGGTGTCGAGCACGTTGGCTACCGGGCGTTTTAGCGACCAGTCGAGCCCGGTCGAGGGGCGGCGGTGAACCTTGTCGACAAAGAGCGACCAAAGCACCATGGGCAAGCCGCAAGCTGCAACGGCTGCCAGTGCCGACAAAGGTCCGTCTGCCCGCTCCGGCCAGCCGGGAGAACCTATGGCGTCCATAATGGCACCCCAGTTGCGCGCAACAATCACCGACAGCGCCAATCCCACCAACCCGGCTACACCAACGGCGGTGCTGACGGCGGAGGTCGGGCGCGGATCGGCGCTTGCAGTTTTTCCCTTGATCACAGCCCGCGCGAATAGCGGAAAAGGGTTAAGAAAGCGATTGCCATGTGCGCCCGAAAAACCGTAGCCCTGAGCCTTTCGAAGGGCGCTTGTCAGTCAAACGTGCTTCGACAGGCTCAGCACTGCGGTGTTGCAAGTCGAAACCTTAAACCCGCACCGCCACCCAGACAATCAGCGCCGCTGCGGGCACCAGCATCGCCTGCGCGAGCAGCGTGCCTGCAATCCGGCTCATCGACAGCCAGACGATAGTGCGGCGATATTCGGGTTGGCTAACGCGGCCTTCGACGACATCGTCGGTCATCACCGACAGCTGCGGATCGATGAGGACGAAGAGCAGGATGGTCGCGAAACCGTTGACCACCGCTGACAATTGCGAGGCAGTGACGCGGAATTCTGGGTGGAGATATCCGGCGTAAAGCGAGGCAATCACACCCACGGTTAACAGCGCCTGTGCCACAACATTCATTGCAATCACCCGCCACGACACAGCGGCTGGCTTGGTCCAGAGTTTCAGATGCTGGCTGCTCGGAAGCTTCACCGCCTTTACCACGGTCTTCATGCCCTTGGGCGTCATCGCGCTCCACAGCAATTTGCCGACCGAACGATGGTGCTGGAACTCGTCAATCGCAGCAGTGAACCAGCGCTGCACCGTCGGTACCGCAAGCGCACCGAGGATGGTTGCGATCGTGGCCGACAGCAGCACCAGCCGCATATCTATCAGCAACCGCTCGCCGGTCCCGTCAGCAATCGCATTCTCGATCCGCTTGGCAAGGAAGGGCCCCAAAAAACTGTTCGAAGTGCGCGAAACAAGCACGAGCACGTTGAACAAGGCAAAGCTGAGCGCAATTTTGTGCGTTCGCACCCCGGCTATCCGTGCGGCATAAGCGAGCGCACCGATCAGGTGGATCACCAGCGTGAGCAGGCAAATGTTGAAAAGCGGCCAGTCCATCGGCCGCTTCTATCAATCCTTACCTTGCCGCGCCAGCAAGCGCAGGCGGAGCGCGTTCAACTTGATAAAGCCCGCCGCGTCCTTCTGGTCATAGGCACCGGCATCATCCTCAAAGGTCACGACCTTCTCGCTATAAAGACTGTTAGGCGATTTGCGCCCCACCACCGAGGCGCTGCCCTTGTACAGCTTCACACGCACCGTGCCCGAGACATTGACCTGACTATGGTCAATCGCCGCCTGCAGCATCTCGCGCTCGGGGCTGAACCAGAAACCATTGTAGATGAGCTCTGCATATTTGGGCATCAACTCATCCTTGAGGTGCGCTGCACCCCTGTCGAGCGTGATGCTTTCAATCCCACGATGCGCACGAGCATAAATTTCGCCGCCGGGCGTTTCATACATGCCACGCGACTTCATCCCGACAAAGCGGTTCTCGACCAGGTCGAGGCGACCAATGCCATGCTTGCGGCCCAAATCGTTAAGCGCGGTAAGCAAGGTCGCAGGCGACATCGCTTCCCCGTTCAACGCAACGCCATCGCCCTTTTCGAAATCGATGGTGACATATTCAGGGGTGTCGGGTGCGTCTTCGGGGTTAACCGTGCGCGAATATACATAGTCTGGAGTTTCTTCCCAGGGATCTTCAAGGCATTTGCCCTCGGATGAGGTGTGCAGCAGGTTTGCATCCGTGCTGAACGGGCTCTCCCCGCGCTTGTCCTTGGGCACAGGAATCTGGTGTGCCTCTGCCCATTCGATCAGGCGCGTGCGGCTGGTCAGATCCCACTCCCGCCACGGTGCGATGACCTTGATATCGGGGTTGAGCGCATAAGCCGACAATTCAAACCGCACCTGGTCATTACCCTTGCCGGTCGCGCCATGCGCAATGGCATCGGCGCCAGTCTCGCGGGCAATCTCGATCAACCGCTTCGAAATCAGCGGGCGGGCGATCGATGTGCCGAGCAGATAATCACCTTCATAGCGGGCATTGGCGCGCATCATCGGGAAGACGAAATCGCGGACGAATTCTTCGCGCAGATCATCGATATAGATGTGATGGTCAGGAATACCCATAAGCACCGCTTTGGCGCGCGCAGGCTCCAGTTCCTCTCCCTGACCAAGATCCGCCGTGAAGGTCACAACCTCACAGCCATATTCAACCTGCAGCCATTTCAGAATGACACTCGTGTCGAGACCGCCCGAATAGGCAAGAACAACGCGTTTGACCGAATCTTTCATGGGAGAACCTTTGCGTGCAACAATCGTGGCCGCGCCGCTAGCAGGGGGCGGGGTTGGGTGCAAGCAATGCGCTCGAATTGACCCAAATGTTCCGGTACATCAAAAACTTGCTCCGATTGCTGCAATTGCCCACCATCCATTCGAACAAACTGCAACCAGAAGGCTCACATGAATTTCGCTCGACCAGTCCTTGTACTACTTGCTGCGACCGTCACGCAAGTCTGCTACATCAACGATGCGCAAGCTGCACAACAGTCCCCCTTATTGGGTATGTGGAGCCTGGATGTCGAACAGATGCAGGCTCCGGCCGAAATGCGGCCCAAAAGCGTGACAATTACTTTTGCAGAGGCTGGTGAAGATAAGTGGTCAACTAAAGTTTCTATCGTTGCACCAGACGATAGCGTCAGGGAAATGACCGGCATTTATGCATTGGGCGGGACAGCCGCGCCGATTGCGGGCGACCAGCTGGAAGCTGACACTGCGGCGGTTACCACACCATTGCCTAATGTGATGTTGCTTGCCTTGGCAAAAGAGGGGCACCCGGCGTCAACCAGACTCTACACGGTTTCATCAGACGGCGGGCTGATGACCGAAAAGGCTGTAAGCTGGGACGACAAAGGAACCCCGATCATTCGAACCAATATTTTCCGACGCAATAGTCCATGAGTTGACGAAGTTTTCGATTTCGACTTGCGTCGCAGCAAAATCAACCTTCTTCGGCCTTGCCATCTTGACAGTCCGCTGATCCTGCATGCTTGGCGTGACAATACCGCGAGGCGGGCATGTCACGCTTAGCGCCAACCTGCATCCTGTCGCCAGCAGACGCAGGCGAGTAAAGACAGGCATTAGGGCTTGCAGTCGCACCGACACTTTATCCCAGCTTTCTGTTGCAAACCGGATGGCGCTTTAGTGTGGCAGCGTCGCACATTGCCTATGCCGCCCGCAGCTCCTGACGCTTGGACACATTTAGTATATTCAGCAATTTTGAGACGTGATTTCTGACGGTAAAGTTGGAAATGCCCAAAATTCTGGCGATTTCCTTGTTGGTCATTCCTTTGGTCACATAGTGCAGAATTTCGAGCTGGCGGGCCGTAAGTATGAGCTGAGCCGGGACTTTTGCGGGGTCATGTTCAGCAAATAAATCCGGCTGGAGGCCGGTCGGTACAATGTCGGCTTCCGGCAAAAGTGCGCAAAGGCGATCCATTGGCACCGAGTCGTCTTTGTTGATGATAACCAGCAAGACCACGCGATCGGTGCTCCGCTCTTCCGACTTGCCTCCTGCAAAGCAAATGTGCGGGTAGCTCACTTCCGACACGTTTCAACTTTGCGACTGTCGCAGCGCCGGATCTTCCGAAGTCGGATCCGCTACAAACCCACGCCATAGAAGCCATAGCCCAACGACAAGTTGAACCAGCGCTAGCGGTGCGAGAAAATAGAATATCACCTCGCCAAAGAGGACGCCTGTGAACACGCCTGTCATTTGCGACGCTGTCGCCAACAGGCCGGCTGTAGCCAGCCACCGCGGAATCCAGCGGCTTTGGTACAAGATCACATAGAAAACGAATGCGCCGGCGCCGCCAAGCAACATATGGGGGAAATGCAGCCCATCGCGCTGGCTCGTTACCAGTGTCCAGATAGGTTCGGCCAGCTTCGCCAGATCGCTGCCCGGCGCGGCAAGCATGGCGTCGCCAAGCGAACGGAAAAGTGGGTAGCTGGCGATTTCACCGCCGCCCATCCCGAATGAACTCGCCTTCAGGCCGAGATACAGAAAGGCAAGCCAAGCATACGGCCGCGCCGTGGAAAGCTGGCAGAGCAATCCCGCCCAGACGAGCGAAATCACGCCAGATACCATTCCAATCAGAACTATCAGGCTGATCAACCCGGGCTGTTCTGCCGCACCACCAAAAAGGCCCATGGCACCCGTACCGTTTCGGATCATTGGCTGTAGAAAGAAGTTGGACGCAATATCGAGTATATAGCCAGCAAGAACGGCGCCACCGATCCATCGGCCGGCATTGGTCAGATTGGTCATTATATATCCTTTATATTTGGGCCAGTTTCGCTTGCGCCGCATTGGCGGAGCGATTGCCCAGCCAGTTGCGGGCAAAGCGCACCCGAATTGCCCAGAATGTCAGAAAACCGAGAGTGAAAAGCGAAGGGAGGAGAAGAATTGGGGAACCCTTCATGAAGGGAAACACATCATCCTGCTGACCGAGGAAAAGTGAGGTTGCAGCAAGGAAGTAGGCTGCCATCATGCGCCAAAGGTGGCGGGCGACGCGTTGCCGCGGCTGCAACCCACCGCGATAAAGCACACTCAAATCGAACAGAAGGCTCAACGAGGCGAGCGAACCGAACACAAAATAGGCGGTTGCGGGCATATCCTGAAATTCGCCATTTGCGGAATCGAGCGCTATCAGGCCACCGTGCAGAAACAGCAGCGTTGCAAACAGACCAACAGGTGCCAACCATTGCGATACCCGATCCAGTTTGCCCGCCCGACTTATCGCTGACTGGCGCGAAGTGTGCACGAGGTAGAACGTCCAGATCGCGGCACCTAGCGACAGCCTGTCCGGTTCCCATGCCGTCAGCAGCGCGGCCGATACGGCCATGGCCGACATCGACAGGTAGAAATAGTGGCCAGCCCGGGCGTGAAGACCGCCACCCGACTTACGGCTCACCATGGCGACGACCCCGGATGATAGTGCCACGAGGCCGGCAGCTATATGCAGGATGAGCAGAGGGAGAAAAATGGCGCTGGGCATGGTCATTAAGCCTGCCCGTCCAAGCCAGATCGGCGTTCGCCGCTCATGCGACCGTCAAGATAGATGGCCAAAAGCCCAATGGTTGCGGCCACCATGACCGCCACCGCGAGGTTCACCCCGCCAAAGGCGATCTCCGTGCCGTCGCTGTGCCGCATCGTTCCACCGTAAAAAGGGGCCAGCAGCACCGATGCAAGAAAGGCCGAGTTGACCAGCAAGCCGAGCAAACTGGCCGTGTTGATGTCACGACGCGATAGGGCAAACCAGAGTGCGAGACCCGCCAGCAAAGCGTTTGTTATCAGTTGCCAAACTTCGTGAACCCGCGCATGTCCGGGCCAATCAGGATTGAAAACGTGCGTCGGTCCGATTTCCAATATGGGCGTGAGAACACCTATTGGTAACAGACAAAGAGCGAGAAGGATAATACGAGCCATGAAGATTCCAATATTGACACTGTCAATTTGACCAATCTTATTGACGGTGTCAATATAGAAAAATGAAAAAGGCCCACCATCATGGCGCTCTGAAGCAGGCTTTGATCGAAGCAGCATTGCATCTGCTCGATTCAGAGGGTGTCGAAGCGGTTACGATACGCGCGGTTGCACGGCAGGCAGGCGTTTCACATGCAGCGCCAGTCAATCACTTCGCGGACCGAAGGGCGTTGCTGACCGGCGTCGCGATATTCTGCTTTGAAGAACTGCAGCAGGCGATCGCCGCAACCGGTATCCGGAACATGTCCGACGCGCGGGAGAAGATGCTCGCCTTCGTCGACGCTTTCTACAATTACGGCCTGAACAACCCCAATCGCTATCGCCTGATGTGGCGGCAGGATATGCTCGATTCATCTGACGTCAAATTGACCGAAATGACAGAAAAGCTGTTCGGCCACGTCACCAACATGATCACCGAATTCGGCGATCCGCCGAATATCAGCGTCATGAGCCGTGTGGTCGCGGCCTGTTCGATTATCCATGGCTATGTGCTGCTTCGGATCGACGGAAACTTCATCGGTTTTGCGGACGAAAAAACCGGCCACCCGCGCCATATTGCATTGATCGAAGCGCTTTTACCCTAACCGGCCAGACCCCATATCTGCCAAACACCAAGCGCCAGGAACAATGTGGCTGCGATCCAGCGCATGACGTTCAGCGGCACACGCTTCACCAGCTCTTCACCCAGATAGACCGCAGGCACATTGGCAATCATCATGCCGAGCGTGGTGCCGGCGGCGACGGCAATTACCGATTGATACTGTGCGCCCAACGCAACCGTTGCAACCTGGGTCTTGTCACCCATCTCGACGATGAAAAAGGCGATAGCAGTCGTCAGGAATATACTGCCCCTGTGGCTTATATCACCTTCATCCTCGTCCATCGTGTCGGGCACCAACGTCCATAGCGCCATTGCGACAAAGCCCAACGCAACTGCCCAGCGGAACCAAGGCGCGTCGAGGAGTCCAGCCACCTGTTGCCCAGCGAAGGCCGCCAGCGCGTGGTTGAGAAGCGTGGCGGCCAATATGCCCAAAATAATGGGCAGCGGCTCACGAAAACGCGTCGCCAGCAATATGGCGAGCAGCATCGTCTTGTCGCCAATCTCGGCAAAGGCAACGATGGCGGTAGAAGTGAAAAAGGCTTCCATGAAATACTTCCGGGGCCGGGCAGGAAACAGACGCAATGCCACCAGCAGCCCCGCCCAGCCGGAACAGACCGCCGATGCCATTGGTCTCGCCTTGAACCGCAATCAGCGATCCCACATGCACCATGGCCTCTCAGCCAAATATGTTGATGCATGTCCCGCTTCTAAACCGAAACGGCTGGCTACTCCCCAGATGACGGACTAGCCTCTAGGAGAGTCGGATTGAGGAAGCAAGCCATGGCAAAGGCAGAAAACAAGACAAAGGAAACAGCCGTCAGCGTCGACGACTTTATTGCTGCGGTCGCCGACGCCAACCAGCGCGCCGACGCCGAAAAGATCCGCGCTCTGATGGAGCGGTTGTCGGGCGAGCCTGCAAAGATGTGGGGTCCGTCGATTATCGGATTTGGCAGCTATCACTACAAATATGAAAGCGGACGGGAAGGCGACATGTGCCGCATCGGCTTTTCACCACGCAAGGGGCAGACCGTGCTCTATCTGATCGACGGATTCGAAGGCCAGCCCGAACTGATGACGCGCCTTGGAAAGCACAAAACCGGCAAGTCGTGCCTTTATGTCAAGAAGCTGTCGGATATTGACGAAGCTGTGTTGGAAGAGCTGTGCGCCCGTTCGCTCGCCTATATGGCGGATAAATATCCACCAGTCTGAAACCGCTTTCAGTCGTTGATCGACTTGCCGCGACCTGACTGACGATACTCAAATGCGCGCTTTGCGCTAATTCTCCGGGCAATCAGAAATGCACCGATAATCAGCATCACGGCAACAAGGCCAAGAGCGATCAATTCCCTGTCTTCCATCCCGTATAAACCCTCTTGAGCGGAGGATTGTTATCCTTCCGCAAATTGTAAAGCGGGGTGTCTAGCAGAGGCTGATTCACTTTCAAGTCGCAGGTTGTACTAGTGGACGGTTAACCACTCATCCTTTCGCAATGCCCGCAATCAGCAATGAAGAATCTCGCTCCACGTGAATTTGTTCTAGCGAATCAACCATGATGCAATCGCCGCGATTCATTGGCACTCCATTCAGCATCGAATGTCCTGAAATCGGCACGATCCAATGGGATCCACTCGTTTTAATGGTGCCTTTTCCTGCATCATCCACTATATGGTGAAACCAGAAATGTGGTCCTTCAGCCAGTTTCAGATTGCCCGAAACATTCCCAGACCGCGCATCCTTATAAGGCACCGGAATCGCCACAGAGACGCCATCTTCAAGGTGCAATTCGCGCGGGCGTCCATAATCGTACAGGCGATAGGTGATGTCCGCAGGTTGCTGAACCTCGACCAGCGTGATGCCTGCGCCAATGGCATGAACTGTGCCCGCCGGGATATAGAAATAGTCGCCAGCGCGCACAGTCTTCCAGTCGAGAAGCTCTTCGATTTCTCCGGAGAGTGAGGCAGCCCTCAATTCGTCAGCCGACAGCACCCGCTTCGTGCCAATGCCCAATACCGCACCCGGCTCGGCGTCGACAATATACCAGCATTCTTCCTTGCCCGAAGGCAATCCTCGCCGCCTTGCATCCGCCTCCGAGGGATGGACCTGGATCGACAGTTTTTCCGAAGTGAACATCCATTTGACCAGCAGCGGAAGCGGTGTTTGCCCGACGCCATTATACCAGATTTCGCCGATCCGCTGCCCGCCGAGCGCGCCAAATTCAGGCGGGAGGTCATCCCGCCCCCAGGGCTTTTCAACAAATTGGCGTTCCAGAAACATCGAAACTCCCTTTAGCAGCAACAGCTTACCATATCCTATCCAACTTTCCGCTTTGGAAATCCGCAAAGTCTCGCTAGGGCCCGGCGAACAATATAACTCTCCCCGGGCACCATTGTTCACTCTGGAGCCAAAAATGACAGTCTATGTAAACCGCGCCGGATTGCAGGTTGCGTCCGCCCTCGCCGAATTTGTCGAAGCCAAAGCACTGCCGGGAACAGGTGTGCAGGCCGATGCGCTCTGGCAAGGTCTGGCCGACATTCTCACGCGCTTCGTCCCCGTCAACCGCGCCTTGCTCGCCAAGCGTGATGATTTGCAGGCAAAGCTTGATGCGTGGCACAAGGCCAATCCAGGGCCGATTGCGGACATGGCTGCCTATAAGGCCTATCTGACTGAAATCGGTTATCTGGTCCCCGAACCCACCGGCTTCAAAATCGGTACGCAGAATGTCGACGCCGAAATCGCGACCATGGCAGGCCCGCAGCTCGTGGTGCCTGCGCTTAACGACCGCTTCGTCCTCAACGCCGCCAATGCGCGCTGGGGCAGCCTTTACGATGCGCTTTACGGCACCGACGTGCTTGATGCGCCCGCAGCGCGGCCGGGTGGCTATGACACTGCGCGCGGCGATGCGGTGATCGCCTATGCACGCAAATTCCTCGACTCCGCAGTTCCACTTGCCAGCGGCAGCTGGGCCGATTGGGATGGCGGCGACCTGCAGCTTGCCGATCCGGCAATCCCGATCATCCGTCGCGGTGACGATATCCTGCTGCGCAACAACGGCCTTGGCATCGAAATCGTCATCGACCGTAATCATCCGGTCGGGAAGACCGACAAAGCAGGTATTGCGGACGTCATCCTTGAAGCCGCGCTGACCACGATTATCGACCTTGAGGATTCGGTCGCGGCGGTCGACGCCGAAGACAAGGTCAAGGGTTACACCAACTGGCTCGGCCTGATGCGCGGAGACCTGACCGCGAGCTTTGACAAGGGCGGGAAAACCATGACCCGCGCGCTCGAAGACGACCGCGAATGGGATGAGGAACTGCTCCACGGCCGCTCGGTAATGTTCGTACGCAATGTCGGCCATTTGATGACCAACCCGGCGGCACGGCTGCCCGATGGCAGCGAAGCGCCCGAGGGCATACTCGACGCAGTCTTCACATCGCTCTGCGCGATGCACGACCTGCTTGGCCTCGGCAAATATCGCAACAGCCGCGCGGGCAGCATCTATATCGTCAAGCCCAAACAGCATGGCCCCGAAGAATGCGCCTTTACCAACGACCTGTTTGACGCGGTCGAAGATCTGCTCGGTCTCGACCGGCACACGATCAAGGTTGGCGTGATGGACGAGGAACGCCGCACCAGCGCGAACCTTGCGGCGTGCATATATGCGGTGAAGGACCGCATCGTCTTCATCAACACCGGCTTCCTTGATCGTACCGGTGACGAGATGCATACCGCGATGCAGGCCGGCCCGATGATCCGCAAGGCGGACATGAAGACGAGCGCATGGATTCAGGCCTATGAAGCGCGCAACGTGCAGATCGGCCTTGCCGCCGGACTGTCGGGCAAGGCGCAGATCGGCAAAGGCATGTGGGCCGCACCCGACATGATGAAGGATATGATGACGCAAAAAATCGGCCATCCCAAATCGGGCGCAAACACCGCATGGGTCCCCTCACCCACCGCCGCGACCCTGCACGCGATGCATTATCATATGGTCGATGTGTTCGAAGAGCAGAAGGAACTGGCGAGCAAGGAAACGCCTGCGCTCGACGCACTGCTCACCATTCCCGCGGTGCCACGCGGCCACAACTGGTCTGCCGAGGAAGTGCGGCAGGAGCTGGAAAACAACGCGCAGGGCATATTAGGCTATGTCGTGCGCTGGATCGATCAGGGCATTGGCTGTTCCAAGGTTCCCGACATCCACGATATCGGCTTGATGGAAGACCGCGCCACGCTGCGCATTTCTTCCCAGCATATCGCCAACTGGCTGCTTCACGGCGTCTGCACCCCCGAACAGGTTGACGCCGCCTTCGCCAAAATGGCCGCCAAGGTCGACGCGCAGAATGCCGGCGATGCGCTGTACGAAAAGCTTGAAGGCAACAGCATCGCCCTCAAGGCCGCCCGGGCATTGGTCTATGAAGGCGTTGCCCAGCCCAGCGGCTATACCGAGCCGTTGCTGCACAAATTCCGGCTGGAGAAGAAGGCGGCGGCA
This sequence comes from Sphingorhabdus sp., assembly GCF_035329025.1. GTDB lineage: Bacteria > Pseudomonadota > Alphaproteobacteria > Sphingomonadales > Sphingomonadaceae > Sphingorhabdus_B. The sequence continues at coordinate 48,190 of NZ_DAOLHN010000014.1, forward strand.
TAATAGCCCGATGCCGTAATAAAAAATATCGTCACTCCCGCGTAGGCGGGGGTCCATCACCGGCGGCAAAAATTTCATCGGCGGGTGATGGATTCCCGCCTTCGCGGGAAAGACGAATGTGGGGCACGAATAGTTGGATAGGCATGACCTTATTACTTCTTCGTGGTAGCCCCTAGCCCCTTCGCCTTCCACTCCATCGAATTGCGCACCCGCCATTCAACGCTCGGGTGGGTGTAGAACAGGGATTCCTGCAAGGCGCTCGGGCGCGGATAGCGGTATTCGGCAGTTTTAACCAAGGCACTGGCTAGTGCATCCGGCAGATTCACGTGCTTGAGGGAATAATTGTCTGCCTCACGCTCACCAGCACGAACAACGGCATTCATGGCTGGCTGGGCGAACAAGCCCAGAAAGCCGACCAGGAAAATCAGGATCGGCAAACCGACTGGATCGCCAATGTGTGCGTTGCTGCCAAACAGTCGGGCGAAACGCGGGAACAGGCGGTCGGCAAGGAAAAACAGCACCATCGCGAGCAACACCAGCACGCCCACCATCCGCCAGATATGGCCGCTGACATAATGGCCGATTTCATGGCCTGTCACCGCCTTCACCTCGTCAAGCGACGCGCCCTTCAACGCGACATCCGAAATCGCGATCCGCTTTGAACCAAACAGTCCAGAGACATTGGCCGTAAAATTGTTCGATTGGCGCGAGCCATCATAAACAAAGATGCGATCGGCAGGGATGCCCGCCTCCGCCGCCATATCGACGAGGGCTGCCTTAACAGGGCCATCCTGAAGCGGCTTATATTCGTTGAACAGTGGTTCGATCAGTACAGGCGAGAGAATCATCGTTGCTGCGCCAGCAAAAGCCGCCAGCCCACCTGACCAGAGCCACCAGCGTTTCCCGGCCTTGCGGATCAGCGCATAAATGCCAAGGAAAAACAACGCGCCGAGAAGGCTCGACAGCAACGTTCCGATCGCATTCTGCATTAGAAAGTCCCCAAGTGGCTGGCTGGTACGGCCATAGGATTTTTCGAAACCCCATTCCTGATAGATGCCCCAAGGCAAGCCAATAAGGGCTGAAGCGAGGAAATAGGTGACGCCCACCAGCCATGTCCGCAGCCCCCAGCCGCGCGTGTCGAGTTTCGCCGAAACCTTGTCGAGAATGCCCAGCCGGACAATGATCCAAGTCACCACGGCAGATGCCAGCAGCCCCCACAGCAGCATCCAATGGCTCGCGCTGGTATAATCCGCCGCCTTCTGCAGCACCTCTGGCCCCAAACTGTCAATGTAACGCGCGGTTTCCGCTGCCGGATTGAATGCCATGCTATTTCCTCCTGATGGTGTATTGCCTATGTCATACAGCCCAGATAGGCAAGTGGCTTGCCTCGCATCGCGCCAAATGGTTTATTCGCGCGTATGTGGAGGGTTATGATCCTGTATGGATTGGCGCTGGCGGGCGGGGCATTGTTGCTCGAATGGCTCGATTACAAGCATGCGGTGCGGGCCTGGTCGACCGAATTTTATGTTGGCATCGTCGCCGTCCTCTTCGTGGTTTTGGGGATCTGGGTTGGCAATCGGCTGACTGCACGGCCGCGCGGACCTGCATTCGAACGCAATATTGCCGCGATCCGGTCGCTCGGCATCAGCGATCGCGAATGCGAGGTGCTCGATCTGCTTGCCTCGGGCGCGGCGAACAAAGTGATTGCGCGGCGGCTCGGCATCTCCCCTAATACCGTGAAGACCCATGTCGCAAGGCTGTTTGAAAAGCTGGAGGCTGCCAACCGGACCGAGGCGATCCACAAAGCACGAACGCTGGATATATTGCCGTAAAAATGGACGAGAGTGCGCCAATCACCCGTTTGGGCGATAGCCTGCATCGTTGAGGCGGCTTAGCTCCGGCCCGTCCAGAAAAAGGAGACAGGATATGGGACGGATTATCGGAATTTACGGCACTATAAGCGGTTTGGTGCTTGCCAGCAGTTTCCTGGTCGGGTGGCTGATGGGTGCGGAGATCGACGATCATAATGTGTTCGTTGGCTACTCCATCATGCTGCTCGCACTGAGCATGGTGTTTATCGGCGTGAAAAAATATCGCGACACGGCATTGGGCGGTGTGATCCGCTTCTGGCCCGCGGTTGGCGTCGGGCTGGGCATCGCGGCGGTGGCGTCGCTATTTTATGTGATCGGCTGGGAAATCTATATGTACGCCACCGATTACAGCTTCATGCGCGCTTATGTAGACAGCACAATCGCGGCCAAACAGGCGGCAGGTGCTCCGGCGGCTGAAATCGCCAAATTCACCGCCGAGATGAAGGCATTCGAGGCACAATATGCCAACCCGCTGTTCCGCATTGCAATCACCCTGGCCGAAATTGCACCTGTAGGGATGCTGGTTGCATTGATTAGCGCCGCGCTGCTCCGCAAAAGCAACTTCATGCCGGCAAAAGCTGCAGTCTAGGTTGCCGTATAACCTCCCCTCCCGCTTGCGGGAGGGGGATTTTGTAGCATCAGTCTTTTAGCTGCCAGCGTCGATAAACCGCTCGGCATCGAGCGCGGCCATGCAGCCTGTGCCCGCGCTCGTGACCGCCTGGCGATAGACATGGTCCATCACGTCGCCACAGGCAAAAACGCCGGACACGCTGGTTTCGGTTGACTGTTGCTGGTTCCCGCCACGCACCTTGATATAGCCGCCCTCCATATCGAGATGGCCTTCGAAAATCTGCGTGTTGGGCTTGTGACCGATCGCAACGAACACGCCGTGCAATTCGACATCCTCGGTCGCGCCATCCTGCGTCGATTTGATCCGCATACCGGTGACGCCCATCGCATCGCCGAGCACTTCATCGAGTGTGTGGTTCCATTTGATCGTCACCTTGCCCTCGGCTTCGCGCGCGAAAAGGCGGTCCTGGAGGATCTTTTCGGCTTTCAGCTTGTCGCGACGGTGCACCAAAGTCACATGGCTGGCGATATTGGCAAGGTAGAGTGCCTCCTCTACCGCGGTATTACCACCGCCGATGACGGCCACAGGCTTGTTGCGATAGAAGAAACCGTCGCAGGTCGCGCAGGCCGAAACGCCCTTGCCCATGAAGGCGGTTTCGCTGGGTAGCCCCAGATATTGCGCGCTGGCGCCCGTCGCGATGATCACGGCATCGGCGGTATAATCGCCAGCGCCGCCGGTCAGCGTAAAAGGCCGCTTCGAAAAATCGACCTTTTCGATAAAGTCATTCTCGATCCGCGTGCCGAAGCGTTCGGCGTGCTTCTTCATCCGCTCCATCAGTTCTGGGCCCATCACACCGGCATCGTCGCCCGGCCAGTTGTCGACCTCGGTCGTCGTCATCAACTGCCCGCCAACCTCGACCCCGGTGATGATCATCGGCGTCAGGTTCGCGCGCGCAGCATAGACCGCCGCAGTATAGCCGGCGGGGCCGGAGCCGATGATGATGACGGGGGCGTGGCGATCGTTCGACATTTAGAGAATCCTGCTGCTATTCGCAGCGGACATAGGGAGCGCGCTTGCATAGGCCAAGGCCCTCAAATCGTTTGTCCACAAAAAGAGGCTTCCCTTAACGTAAGGGCGCTTTTATCAGGCCCGCGAAACAGTTTCGAACAGGGGAGTCCCGCATGCCCAAAATTACCGTCATTTCTCGCAATGGATCAGCGCGCGATGTAGAGGCCGAAAATGGCCTGTCGCTGATGGAAGTGATCCGCGACAATGGCTTTGACGAGCTGCTGGCGCTGTGCGGCGGCTGCTGCAGCTGCGCGACCTGCCACGTCTTTGTCGACAGCGCCTTTGCCGACAAGGTTCCGGCAATGAGCGAGGACGAGAATGACCTGCTCGATTCGACCGACAGCCGCAACGAAAGCTCGCGCCTGTCGTGCCAGATCCAGATGAACGACAGCCTCGAAGGCCTGGTCGTCACCATCGCGCCGGAAGATTGATTCAAACTTTACCTCAATACTGAAAGCACACACTCAAGGTCATTTTGTATATTCGCCACCCCCGCGAATGCGGGGGTCCATCACCGGCGGAATAAATTTCATCGACGGGTGATGGATTCCCGCCTTCGCGGGAATGACGAGTTTGAGTTGCGTCGGGGAGTCGCGTCACTTCCGCTCAAACCGCCGTCACCAACCCGATGGCCGCGCCGGTCATCGCCGAGGCGAGATTTCCGGCAACCCAGCTTTTCATCCCCAGCGCCGCGGCCTCGCCCCGGCGTTCGGGACAGAGCGTGCCGATGGTCGAGACCAGCAGGCCCACACTGGCCAGATTGGCGACGCCGCACAGCGCATAAGTGACGATCAACTGGCTGCGCGGTGCCAATTCCCCCGCAGGCAAGGCCGCCAAATCGAGATAGGCGACATATTCGTTGAGGATCGCCTTGGTACCCATCAGCGCACCTGCCGTCGGTGCCTCGTTCCACGGCACGCCGATCGCCCACATTAGCGGCGCGAACAGCCAGCCGAACATGCGGTGCAACGTCAGTTCCTCACCCCCCACCAGCGGCAATATGCTGAGCATCTGGTCGACCAGCGCGACCAACGCGAAGACGACAATGATCACACCGATCACCGCGAGGAACAGTTGCACCCCGTCCATCGTCCCGCGGATGATCGCGTCGATGCTGCTGTAATATTTCAGACTGGTATCGTCAGGGTCGGTCGCAGTCTTGCCGTCGCCCGGCACCATCAATCGTGCGATCAGCACGGCTGCGGGCAGCGAGATCAGCGAGGCGGAGATCATGTGCCCGACAGCATGGGGAACGGTCTTTGACAACGTGGTGGCATAGAGGATCAGGATCGCACCCGATATCGTCGACATGGTCAGCACCATCACCATGAACAATTCGCTGCGGCTCATCCGCTCGAAATAGGCGCGCAGCACGAGCGGTGCCTCGACCACGCCAAGGAAGATATTCGCTCCGCCACCAAGACCGACCACACCGCTGACGCCCAATGTCCGCTGCAACGCCCAGCTCAGGCCGCGCACAATCCACGACAGGATTTTCCAATGCCAGAGCAAGGCCGAAATCGCGGAAAAGACGATCACCAGCGGCAGGATCTGGAAAGCGATGATCAGCGGTGGCTGGCTGCCCTCAGCCACCGGAAACGGCAAAGGCGCGCCACCCAGATAGCCGAACATATAGCTCGACCCCACCAGCGTCGCTTTCTCGATCGCCTGCACGGCATGGTTAGCAACGCCAATCGCATCCCAGACAAACGGCACCCGCACGATAAACAGCGCGAGTGCAAGTTGCAGCAGCAATGCTCCGCCAATCCAGCGCCAGCCGGGGAGCTGCTTCCGGTTTTCCGAAAATACCCATGCCAGCAGAACGATCAGGGCAACGCCCAACAGCCCCTGGAGCTGTGCAAAAATCGCCAAGCGCCTAGCCGCGGGTCGCGGTGGTCATCGCCTCGGCAACCACCGGATAGCCATGGCCTTCGGGGATGCAGATATGCGGCACGCCATCGCGCTCCTCGACATAGGTAAGCAACAGCTTCACCGGATAGTCGGCAGCATGCGCAGCAGCATCGTCAAAACTTTCGAACAGCGCCAGCCGCTCCAGATTGCGCACCGTGGGGAAAATGGCCTTGACCTCTTTGCGCGCAATCTTGTCGAGAATGCCCGGCGCGCTATCCCAGAAGAGCATGCGGTTTTCGGTGTTGTCGACCACGGCAGGCAAATGCGCATCGCCTGCATTGAGCAGATAGAAGCGGGTATCGAACACGCGCGTCTCCAGATTGGGCGGGCGCCAGCGGGCCCAAGGAACCAGCCTGTCGAGTTGTGGCGTCCAGCCATTATCGTCGCAGATTTCCTTCAGGCTCGCGCCGTCATGCAGCGCGGCGCGCGCCTCGGCGCAATCGGCTGCATCAACGACGCCATCCAGCGCAAGAGCAAGGCCTGCCTCTTCAATCGTTTCGCGGATTACCGCCAACCGCGCAGCGGCTTCGTGCAGATCAAGCCCATGGTCGATGATCCCCGCATAAGCGCGGTCGTGATCGTCGACCTTCCCACCCGGAAAAACAACCATCCCCCCGGCAAAGGCCATCGACTTCACCCGCTCGACCATCAGGATCAGCGGCGGGCCGCCTTCCGGATTGTTGCGGAAAATGACCATGGTGGCGGCGGGGGTCGCGGGCGGCATGACTTCGCCGGTGACGGGGTGGATCAATAATTCTTCAGACATCGGTCCCTTTGCAGCATGGAAAGACGCGTCTGCCAAGCTATCATTTTTTCGCGAAGGGTTTTTGTAACCCGCACGTTATAGCATCAATGGCAGTGAAGCGAAGGACCAGAGCTGAATGGCGACAACCGCGCAAGCGATAGCGACCGAAAGCGATGATGCGCTGATGGTGCGTGTCGCCGCGCGCGACCCGTCTGCGCTACGCCTGCTCGCCGATCGGCATGCCGACATCCCCTGGCGGATTGCCTATCGCATGTTGAACGATGCTGCCGAGGCCGAGGATGTCGCGCAGGATGCGCTGCTGCGGCTGTGGCAATATGCCGAGCGTTGGCAGGCAGGCGGCCCCGGCGTGGCCGCATGGCTGACGCGGGTATCGACCAATGCCTGCCTCGATCGAATCCGTCGGCGTCGCTTTGTCGGCGACGATGCGGTGCCCGAACGCGCCGATGAAAGCCCATTGACCGACGAGGCAATCGAAGAAGATGAAGTCCGCACCGCCGTTGCCGCCTGCATTGAGGCACTGCCCGACCGGCAACGTGCAGCGATTGTGCTGACCTATTATGAGGAAAGGCAAAACAGGATGGCCGCCGACATATTGGCCATGCAGATCAAGGCGTTTGAATCGCTGCTGTTCCGCGCGCGGGCCAGCCTGCGGGACTGCGTCGAAGGCAAAGGGGTCACGGCATGACCGATCCTGCCTTCCCGCCGCATATCGCCGCCGCGCTCGACCGGCTGACGGTTCCGCCTTTGCCGCATGGCTTTGGCGACCGACTGGCCGCACGCATCACAGCGGGTGATTTGCCTGTCGAATCTTCTTCAATCACGCCACCACTCGCTCCGGCCCGCCGACGTCTTGGCAGCGCTGGCTGGCGCCGTTCGGGGCGGATTGTCACGGTGGTCGCCGCTTTCGGTATCGCCACCGCAACCGCCGCCGCATCAGGATTTTTCGGGGAACCCGTCTATGTCCCCGTTGTAAGCGACGCACTTGCCAAGGCCAAGCTGGTAGAACTGCCCCAAAAGGATATTCCCAAGCCCAAAGCGAAACCCGCTGTCGTCAGCAAGGAAATGGTTCCAGCTAAACCGGAAACCGAACTCACCCCGAACGGACGCCAGGCGGTGCGCGCGCTATACCAGCGGCTGCGCACTGATCCCGAGTTTCGGGCACTGCCAAGGCAGGAACGTCTCGCCATCGCGCGGCAAGAAATCGAGACCATGCTCGAAAAGGGTGAGGTAACACTCCCTGAATTGCGGCGCGCGCTTGCCGAACATCGGCTGCTGCAAAATCCCGCAATCCGGCGCAAAATCGGACGCGAGCTGGCGCGCCGCGAAATGGCTCTGCGCACAGAAGCCGCGACCGGCATAATTGTCGAAGACAAGGCCGCGAATCGGGAACAGCTGCGACAGCCCCGGATTGATCCAGCCAAGGCGGAAGCGCGACGCGAAGCATTTCGTCAATTGCCACCCGAACAGCAGGCGCGCGTCCGCGAATTGCGCGAGCAGATGCGGACAGCCGCACCTGCAGAGCGTCGCGCCATCCGCCGCGAATTGCTGGCCATCGTGCAATCAGCGTCAGCGACTTCGCCTGAAGCAGAAAAAATTGCACCCGAAAGCGAAGGGAATGGCGAGGTCGTGCGTTGACTATCTGAAGGCAGTCAAAAACGGCCTTCAATAGACTGCAAAGGATTTGGCCCATGAAAAAGCTGATAGTGTTTACCCTCTCCGCCGCGTTTCTTACAGGAATCGCACAAGCAGAACCGCAAACCCGCACCTCGACCTTTGATGGTCCCAAGGCCAGCGGCACGAAAACTTCCGTCCGCGACAAGGACGCAGGCACTTTCAGTTCAGACAAGATCGTGACCCGCAAAAGCGACGGTGCGACCGCAACCACCGAACGCGACCGTCAGCGTACCGATACCGGCTTCACCGGCAGCGGATCACGCACCGGCTTCAACGGCAAGACCGCAACCTATGATGTTGAGCGCACCAAGACCGACAATGGCTGGACGGCGACTGGCAACGGCACCGGGCCCAATGGTGGCGAATATAGCTATACGGGTTCAAAGACCCGCACCGATAACGGCTTCACCGCCAACCGTTCAGCTTCGCGCAATGGTTCCGAAATCTATAACCGCACCGACACGGTTTCGCGGTCAAACGGCAACGTCACCCGCGACACCAGTGTAACCCGCAAACAGCGCAAACGCTAAGGCGGCACCCCTCTCCCTTTCCCTTTGGCCGTCCCGTTCGTCCATCACACACCCGGACGGGGCGGCCAGCCCGATACTTGCCTCCCGCTTGCGGCAGGGGAGAAGCCCGCCCAACGTAAACTCTGGCGTCACCCCATTGCCACCGTGCCCACAAGCTGGCACGATAGCGGTATCCGCAGCGCAACTCGGGGAGAAGCTGGATGGGTATCGTCGAATTGCTGGGCCTCGCCGCAAGTGTCAGCTTGCTATCGGGGTGGAGGCTTTACCTGACGGTCTTTGGCACTGGCCTCGCCATGTATTTCGGCGTGGTCGATTTACCCGAAAATCTCAAAATGCTCGATGCGCTCGCTAACCCTTGGGTGATCGGCATTGCAGGGCTTGGCGCGATTGCGGAGTTTTTCGCCGACAAGGTCGCCTGGCTCGATTCGATCTGGGATGGCCTCAACACATTGATCCGGCCTTTGGGCGGAGCGATGCTGGCGCTGGCCGTCGTCGATGCCGGTGATCCGGTCTGGCAGGTCATCGTCTTCCTGCTGGGCGGCGGGGCGGCGCTCGCAAGTCACGCGACCAAGGCGACGACGCGCGCGGCGGTCAACACCAGTCCGGAACCGGTGAGCAACGTCATTCTCTCGACTGCCGAAGATATCGTGACTGGCGGATTACTGGCACTGGCTTTCGCAAATCCGGTAATCGCAGCGGTCATCGCGCTGGTCTTGCTCGCACTGACCATCTGGGGGCTGTTCGCGGCCAAACGCATGTTGCAGAAATTGTTCGCACCCCAACCCGGAACCACTCCGCCACAAGGGTGAGGGCCAAGCGGTTTATTCAGTCCCAGTCCCCTGACGGAACAAGACCTGCTGGAAAGCGGATTGGGCTGGCGCAGACTGCACGGGTACCGGCTTGCCCCGTTGCTCCATCCCTTGCTTGCCTAGCCCGGCATAGAGGAAGCCGCCATCGCGCAACCGGTCGTACAGCCAATCACGCCGATGCGGTTCGACCACGAAGCAGCCCTCGCTCGTCCCCGGCTTGCCGCCGCGCGCCGACATCAGGCTATAGTTGAAATAGCGCCGACGCTCAGCTGCATAGCTGTGCACGACAATATCGCGCGTGCGCATCGCACTGTTCGACGGATCGAGCCCGTCGAGCCGCAATGACAGGCCATTGCGCCCGCGATACAACTCCCCTCCACGCGCCGCGCCGAGCGAGGACATCCAGCTTTCATAGGCATTGCCAAAGGCGTCGGCATAGCCATCATCATCGGGATCCGAGCCGATGCCATGTGCGACCACCACCGGGTTATCAAGCCCCTGCCCGCTTTCCAGATCGACCACATAGAGCCGCGGGTCCGCGCTGCGCTTGGCGAAATCGACGACCACCATCATCGACGGCCCGCTGCCGCTGCCCCAAAGGCAGACATGCTTTTCATAGCTCGCCAGCGTTTCGTCGAGCAGCGAGCGGTCTAGCCGGTGTTGCGGCGTTGCCAGACCCTCCGGATGCTCGGCCGAATAGACAGACAGCAGTTTCGCCTTGGCTTCCTGAAAGCCGCTGCAAGAGAAACGCTTGAATGCGGGGCCGGCGGGTTGGGCGGTGATCAGGGTCGCATCGCCGGTGCCGGGGGCGAAGACAATCTCGGATTGCGCGACAGCAGGTGCAGCCAATGAGACGATGCCGAGCATCGCGCACAAAGCGTTTCGATACGCTGCGAATCTGCCCCCAGGTCGCTGCATGATGTTCAATTTACAGCAAAAGCGCTGGGTTGCAAAACCCCTCATCGACAGCCATCTCGTTTTGGAACAGCGCGACTCTTGCGCTTTGCGAACAAATCTGGAACAAGCGGTCTATGAGCCTCACCCACATCAGCGTGCGCGGTGCGCGCGAGCACAACCTCAAAGGCATCGATATCGATCTGCCGCGCGACAAGCTGATCGTGATCACCGGCCTGTCGGGCAGCGGCAAATCGAGCCTCGCTTTTGATACCATCTATGCCGAGGGGCAGCGGCGCTATGTGGAGAGCCTCTCCGCTTATGCGCGGCAATTCCTCGAGATGATGCAGAAGCCCGATGTCGAGCATATCGAGGGGCTTTCCCCGGCGATTTCGATCGAGCAGAAGACCACCAGCCGCAACCCGCGTTCGACGGTCGCGACGGTCACCGAAATCTACGACTATATGCGCCTGTTGTGGGCGCGCGTCGGGGTTCCCTATTCGCCGGCCACCGGCCTGCCGATTACCGCACAAACGGTGACGCAGATGGTCGACCGCGTCATGCAGCTGCCCGAGGGCACACGAGCCTATCTGCTCGCCCCCGTGGTGCGCGGGCGCAAGGGCGAGTATCGCAAGGAACTGCTCGAATGGCAGAAAGCGGGCTATACCCGCGTGCGCATCGACGGCGAATTCTACCCCATCGAGGAAGCCCCCGCGCTCGACAAGAAGTACAAGCATGACATCGAGGTCGTGGTCGACCGAATCGTCGTGAAAGACGGCATCCAGACGCGGTTGGCGGACTCGTTTGAGCAGGCGTTGAAGCTGGCTGAAGGGCTGGCCTTTGTCGATCTGGCGGACGGCACGGTGGCGGAGGCAATGGGCGGTGCGGATGCGGTGCCGACGGCGTTCGGTGAGGCACGGGCGGAGTTCAAGGGTGCTACCCCCCTCCCGCTTGCGGGAGGGGCCGGGGGAGGGCCCGAAACCGACACACCCTCCCCTGACCCCTCCCGCAGGCGGGAGGGGAACCTCAAAGGCACCGGCCTGCCCCCCAACCGCATCGTGTTCAGCGAAAAATTCGCTTGCCCCGTATCGGGCTTCACCATCGCGGAGATCGAGCCGCGCCTGTTCAGCTTCAACGCGCCGCAGGGGGCCTGCCCCGATTGCGACGGGCTTGGCGAGCGGCTGGAGTTCGACCCGCAGCTTGTCGTCCCCAATGAGGGGTTGAGCCTGAAGCAGGGGGCGGTGGTGCCCTGGGCGAAATCAAACCCGCCCAGCCCCTATTACATGCAGGTGCTGGCGAGCCTGGCGAAGGCCTATGATTTCGACCTCACCACGCCGTGGAACGCGCTGCAGCCCGATCAGCGGATGATCATCCTGCACGGCACCGGCGGGCTGCCGGTCGAGCTGACCTTCATGGACGGGCGCAAGGAATATTCCGTGCGCAAACCGTTCGAGGGCGTGATCGGCAATCTCAACCGCCGCATGTTGCAGACCGACAGCGCGTGGATGCGCGAGGAGCTGGGCAAGTTCCAGACCAGCCAGCCCTGCGAGACCTGCCACGGCGCGCGCCTCAAGCCCGAGGCGCTTTCGGTCAAGATCGCGGGTGCCAACATCTCCGAACCCACGCGGATGAGCGTGGCGGATGCGCTGGTCTGGTTCAGCAATCTCGACGCGCAGCTCACCCCCACCCAGTCGCAAATCGCCAAGGCGATCCTGAAAGAGATCAACGAGCGGCTGGGCTTCCTCAACAATGTCGGGCTCGATTATCTGAACCTCGATCGCACCAGCGGCACCCTCTCCGGCGGGGAGAGCCAGCGCATCCGCCTCGCCTCGCAAATCGGCTCCGGCCTGTCGGGCGTGCTCTATGTGCTCGATGAACCCAGCATCGGCCTGCACCAGAAGGATAATGACCGCCTGCTCGCCACGCTGCAGCGGCTGCGCGACCTTGGCAACACCGTGATCGTGGTCGAGCATGACGAGGATGCGATCCGCACCGCCGACTGGATCGTCGATCTCGGCCCAGGGGCTGGCGTCCACGGCGGCACGGTGATGGCGGAGGGGACGCTGGAGACGATCCTCAAGGCGCAATCGCTCACCGCCGATTATTTGAACGGCACCCGCGAAATCGCGGTTCCGAAGAAGCGGCGCAAGGGCAATGGCAAGAAGCTCACCCTCCACGGCGCGCGCGCGAACAATCTGAAAAATGTCACGGCATCGATCCCCTTGGGAACATTCTGCTGCATCACCGGCGTTTCGGGGTCGGGTAAATCGAGCTTTACCATCGACACGCTCTACGCCGCCGCCGCGCGGCAATTGAACGGCGCGCGGGTGATTGCGGGCGCGCATGACAAGGTGACGGGCCTTGAGCATTGCGACAAGGTGATCGACATCGACCAGTCGCCCATCGGCCGCACCCCGCGCAGCAACCCCGCCACCTATACCGGCGCCTTCACCAATATCCGCGATTGGTTCGCCGGCCTGCCCGAGTCAGAGGCGCGCGGCTACAAGCCCGGCCGGTTCAGCTTTAACGTAAAGGGCGGGCGCTGCGAAACGTGCAGTGGCGATGGCCTGATCAAGATCGAGATGCACTTCCTGCCCGACGTCTATGTGACGTGCGAGGAATGCCACGGCAAACGCTATAACCGCGAAACGCTGGAGGTGAAGTGGAAGGGGCTGTCGATCGCCGACGTGCTCGACATGACGGTCGAGGATGCGGTGGAGATATTCAAGGCCGTCCCCCCGATCCGCGACAAGATGGCGATGCTGGCAGAGGTCGGGCTCGGCTATGTCAAGGTCGGCCAGCAGGCAACGACGCTGTCAGGCGGCGAGGCGCAGCGCGTGAAACTCGCCAAGGAACTCAGCCGCCGC